>NZ_JACVWD010000024.1:0-617 GCF_020658415.1 Clostridioides sp. ES-S-0123-01 | reverse complement strand
TCCAGCGTGACAGGCTGGCATTCTAACCAACTGAACTACCAGGCCGCAAATGGTGGGACCAGCAGGGCTCGAACCTGCGACCCCCTGCTTGTAAGGCAGGTGCTCTCCCAGCTGAGCTATGATCCCACAAATGGTGACTCGTAGGGGAATTGAACCCCTGTTACCGCCGTGAAAGGGCGGTGTCTTAACCTCTTGACCAACGAGCCATTTATTGGCTCCAAGGGTGGGGCTCGAACCCACAGCCTACCGGTTAACAGCCGGTTGCTCCACCGTTGAGCTACCTTGGAACATCTAACGTGGCTATGTCCTACTCTCCCAGGCAGTTTCCCACCAAGTACCATCAGCGCTAGAGAACTTAACTTCTGTGTTCGGAATGGAAACAGGTGTATCTTCTCTGCTATTATAACCACATTTCTTTTTTGTTGCTAGGACAAGTATAATATTAACATTTTTTGTTATTTTTGTCAATACTTTTTTCATACTTTTTTTCAGAGTTAACACTCTAAAAACTACATATATATTTTAATTAATGAACATCAAATAAATATTGGTCAAGTCCTCGACCTATTAGTATCGATAAGCTAAATACATTGCTGCACTTACACCTTCGACCTATC
>NZ_JACVWD010000023.1:0-621 GCF_020658415.1 Clostridioides sp. ES-S-0123-01 | reverse complement strand
GCCAACTGCTCCACTCCGCGATATTGTTTTATAAGTGCCGAAGACCGGAATCGAACCGGTACGAGAGGTAAGTCCCGCAGGATTTTAAGTCCTGTGCGTCTGCCAGTTCCGCCACTTCGGCTTTTTTTGGCTCCAAGGGTGGGGCTCGAACCCACAGCCTACCGGTTAACAGCCGGTTGCTCCACCGTTGAGCTACCTTGGAATATTCACGTGGCTATGTCCTACTCTCCCAGGCAGTTTCCCACCAAGTACCATCAGCGCTAAAGAGCTTAACTTCTGTGTTCGGAATGGGAACAGGTGTATCCTCTTTGCTATTATAACCACATATTGCCTATTTATAAGACAAGTATTATATTAACATCTTTATTTTTAAATGTCAATACTTTTAAAGTACTAAATAATAATAGTTTTTTATTAAATATCTTCTATTAATTGAAGTTAGTACTTTACATAGAGTTAACACTCTAAAAACTACATATATATTTTAATCAATAAACATCAAATAATATTGGTCAAGTCCTCGACCTATTAGTATCGATAAGCTAAATACATTGCTGCACTTACACCTTCGACCTATCAACCAGATAGTCTTTCTGGGGTCTTACCCTTGCGGTGGGAAAT
>NZ_JACVWD010000022.1:0-702 GCF_020658415.1 Clostridioides sp. ES-S-0123-01 | reverse complement strand
GAGCCAGGATCAAACTCTCAAATAAAAGTTTATCAGGCTCAGATACTATTGTTATCTAAATATCTGGCTTTATGGTTTGTTTCTTGTTTTATAAATTAACCTACTGTTTAATTTTCAAAGTTCTTTAAATTATTGTGGTGGGCCATCAGGGACTCGAACCCCAGACCTACCGGTTATGAGCCGGGCGCTCTAACCAACTGAGCTAATGGCCCACAATAATTTGGTGCCGAAGACCGGAATCGAACCGGTACGAGAGGTAAGTCCCGCAGGATTTTAAGTCCTGTGCGTCTGCCAGTTCCGCCACTTCGGCACATCACCTGGCTATGTCCTACTCTCCCAGGCAGTTTCCCACCAAGTACCATCAGCGCTAGAGAGCTTAACTTCTGTGTTCGGAATGGGAACAGGTGTATCCTCTCTGCTATTATAACCAGATTATTGTCTAAATTTTCATTTATCTTTTTTCTAAGACAAGTATTATAATAACATATTTGTCTTATTATGTCAATACTTTATTTATTCGATTTTAAGCTTATAAAATTCTTAAAAATCTCTAATTATTGACAAATTTAAATACATAGAGTTAACACTCTAAAAACTACATATATATTTTAATTAATGAACATCAAATAATATTGGTCAAGTCCTCGACCTATTAGTATCGATAAGCTAAATACATTGCTGCACTTACACCTTCGACCTATC
>NZ_JACVWD010000021.1:0-1068 GCF_020658415.1 Clostridioides sp. ES-S-0123-01 | reverse complement strand
AATGACATCTCCTTAATCGGAGAGTTCCCTTCGGGGACATTGGTGACAGGTGGTGCATGGTTGTCGTCAGCTCGTGTCGTGAGATGTTGGGTTAAGTCCCGCAACGAGCGCAACCCTTGTCTTTAGTTGCCATCATTAAGTTGGGCACTCTAGAGAGACTGCCAGGGATAACCTGGAGGAAGGTGGGGATGACGTCAAATCATCATGCCCCTTATGCTTAGGGCTACACACGTGCTACAATGGGTAGTACAGAGGGTTGCCAAGCCGTAAGGTGGAGCTAATCCCTTAAAGCTACTCTCAGTTCGGATTGTAGGCTGAAACTCGCCTACATGAAGCTGGAGTTACTAGTAATCGCAGATCAGAATGCTGCGGTGAATGCGTTCCCGGGTCTTGTACACACCGCCCGTCACACCACGGGAGTTGGAGACGCCCGAAGCCGATTATCTAACCTTTTGGAAGAAGTCGTCGAAGGTGGAATCAATAACTGGGGTGAAGTCGTAACAAGGTAGCCGTATCGGAAGGTGCGGCTGGATCACCTCCTTTCTAAGGAGAATTGCCTACTGTTTAATTTTGAAAGTTCTTTATGAACTTCATATTTGGGGGTGTAGCTCAGTTGGGAGAGCACTTGCCTTGCAAGCAAGGGGTCAGGAGTTCGACTCTCCTCATCTCCACCATTAAGAGTATATTACTTAAATCTTTGATTTATCTAGTAGCCTCTTACATGCACTTTTAGCTTATCTTTAGACAAGCTATGTGCGTTAGCACTTTGAAAACTGCATATATATATTTAGTGATATGACATCTAATTTGTAATATATAAAGCTGATAACTTTTAAAAATTATCGAAGTTGATAGCTTCTAATCTATCAAACCTTTTTAACTGGTCAAGTTATTAAGGGTGCAGGGCGGATGCCTTGGCACTAGGAGCCGATGAAGGACGCGATAAGCTGCGATAAGCTTCGGGGAGTTGCACGTAAACTTTGATCCGAAGATTTCCGAATGAGGAAACTCACTTAGAGTAATGTCTAAGTATCATTAAGTGAATACATAGCTTAATGAGGGGAACTC
>NZ_JACVWD010000020.1:0-1328 GCF_020658415.1 Clostridioides sp. ES-S-0123-01 | reverse complement strand
GGATTTTAAGTCCTGTGCGTCTGCCAGTTCCGCCACTTCGGCTTTTTTGGCTCCAAGGGTGGGGCTCGAACCCACAGCCTACCGGTTAACAGCCGGTTGCTCCACCGTTGAGCTACCTTGGAATATTTTGGAGGCGACACCCAGATTCGAACTGGGGATCAAGGAGTTGCAGTCCACTGCCTTACCACTTGGCTATGTCGCCGCCTTTTTGGTGATCTATCCGCGACTCGAACGCGGGACACCCTGATTAAAAGTCAGGTGCTCTACCGACTGAGCTAATAGACCATATTAGTTGGGGTGGATAATGAGAGTCGAACTCACGACCTCCAGAGCCACAATCTGGCGCTCTAACCAACTGAGCTATACCCACCATTATATTGGTCGAGGTGAAGGGACTCGAACCCCCGGCCCCATGGTCCCAAACCATGTGCGCTACCAAACTGCGCTACACCTCGAAATTTTATTAATTTAATGTGGTGGGCCATCAGGGACTCGAACCCCAGACCTACCGGTTATGAGCCGGGCGCTCTAACCAACTGAGCTAATGGCCCACATTAAATTTTAGTAGCGGTAATAGGAGTCGAACCTATGACCTTTCGGGTATGAACCGAACGCTCTAGCCAACTAAGCTATACCGCCATATTCTTGGTGCCCAGAGGCGGAATCGAACCACCGACACGGGGATTTTCAGTCCCCTGCTCTACCGACTGAGCTATCTGGGCATTTGGCGGAGAGGGTGGGATTCGAACCCACGGCCCCTTTCGAAGTCACTGGTTTTCAAGACCAGCTCCTTAAACCACTCGGACACCTCTCCATATTCTACTTCCAATGATTCATCCGAGGATCGAACTCGGGACACCCTGATTAAGAGTCAGGTGCTCTGCCAGCTGAGCTAATGAACCTTAACTTTAATATTTAATGGCTGGGGATGCAGGACTTGAACCTACGCATACATGAGTCAAAGTCATGTGCCTTACCGACTTGGCTAATCCCCAATATATGTGGTGAGCGCACAGGGATTCGAACCCCGGACACACGCCTTAGAAGGGCGTTGCTCTATCCAGCTGAGCTATGCACCCACAATAAATATGTATAAATTAAATAAAAAATGGTGCGGATGAAGGGAGTCGAACCCCCACGCCAATGGCGCTAGATCCTAAGTCTAGTGCGTCTGCCAATTCCGCCACATCCGCGCATTTTTTTGGTGGAGGATGGTGGATTCGAACCACCGAAGTCGATGACAACAGATTTACAGTCTGCCCCCTTTGGCCGCTCGGGAAATCCTCCGTATTAATTTTACATGGAGCTGGTGATAGGAATCGAACCTA
>NZ_JACVWD010000019.1:0-1642 GCF_020658415.1 Clostridioides sp. ES-S-0123-01 | reverse complement strand
TACAAGCAGGGGGTCGCAGGTTCGAGCCCTGCTGGTCCCACCATTTGCGGCCTGGTAGTTCAGTTGGTTAGAATGCCAGCCTGTCACGCTGGAGGTCGAGGGTTCGAACCCCTTCCAGGTCGCCAAAATAAAATATAAAAAATGCTGGTGTGGCTCAACGGTAGAGCAGCTGACTTGTAATCAGCAGGTTGTAGGTTCGATTCCTATCACCAGCTCCATGTAAAATTAATACGGAGGATTTCCCGAGCGGCCAAAGGGGGCAGACTGTAAATCTGTTGTCATCGACTTCGGTGGTTCGAATCCACCATCCTCCACCAATTAAATTAAATATGCGGGTGTAGCTCAATGGTAGAGTTCTGGCCTTCCAAGCCAGCTGTGAGGGTTCGATCCCCTTCACCCGCTCCAAAAAGCGTGGGTGCATAGCTCAGCTGGATAGAGCAACGCCCTTCTAAGGCGTGTGTCCGGGGTTCGAATCCCTGTGCGCTCACCACATATATATTGGGGATTAGCCAAGTCGGTAAGGCACATGACTTTGACTCATGTATGCGTAGGTTCGAGTCCTGCATCCCCAGCCAAATAAAAATATGGTCTATTAGCTCAGTCGGTAGAGCACCTGACTTTTAATCAGGGTGTCCCGCGTTCGAGTCGCGGATAGATCACCAATGGAGAGGTGTCCGAGTGGTTTAAGGAGCTGGTCTTGAAAACCAGTGACTTCGAAAGGGGCCGTGGGTTCGAATCCCACCCTCTCCGCCAAACTAAAATAATAGGACTAAATTTGGAGAAGTACTCAAGTGGCTCAAGAGGATCCCCTGCTAAGGGATTAGGCTGGGTAACCGGTGCGAGGGTTCGAATCCCTCCTTCTCCGCCATTTAAAAAAACGAGGTGTAGCGCAGTTTGGTAGCGCACATGGTTTGGGACCATGGGGCCGGGGGTTCGAGTCCCTTCACCTCGACCAACTAGGACCTTTAGCTCAGTTGGTTAGAGCGCCCGGCTCATAACCGGTAGGTCTGGGGTTCGAGTCCCTGAAGGTCCATTATTCTTCATAGGGGTGTAGCTCAGTTGGTAGAGCGTCGGTCTCCAAAACCGTGCGCCGGGGGTTCGAGTCCCTCCACCCCTGCCAAATAAAAAGGACTTGAAAAAAAATGAGTTTTAGAGTAATATAAGATAGTAAATAATATTTCGAGGTGTAGCGCAGTTTGGTAGCGCACATGGTTTGGGACCATGGGGCCGGGGGTTCGAGTCCCTTCACCTCGACCAAGTAAGGGCCTATAGCTCAGGTGGTTAGAGCGCACGCCTGATAAGCGTGAGGTCGCTGGTTCGAGTCCAGCTAGGCCCACCATTTGCCCAGATAGCTCAGTCGGTAGAGCAGGGGACTGAAAATCCCCGTGTCGGTGGTTCGATTCCGCCTCTGGGCACCAGAAATACGGCGGTATAGCTTAGTTGGCTAGAGCGTTCGGTTCATACCCGAAAGGTCATAGGTTCGACTCCTATTACCGCTACCATCTAACTATATCAATAAAGAACTTTGAAAATTAAACAGTAGGTTAATTTATAAAACAAGAAACAAACCATAAAGCCAGATATTTAGATAACAATAGTATCTGAGCCTGATAAACTTTTATTTGAGAGTTTGATCCTGGCT
>NZ_JACVWD010000018.1:0-2844 GCF_020658415.1 Clostridioides sp. ES-S-0123-01 | reverse complement strand
AATATTGGTCAAGTCCTCGACCTATTAGTATCGATAAGCTAAATACATTGCTGCACTTACACCTTCGACCTATCAACCAGATAGTCTTTCTGGGGTCTTACCCTTGCGGTGGGAAATCTTATCTTGAAGTTGGCTTCGCGCTTAGATGCTTTCAGCGCTTATCCATTCCGTACATAGCTACCCAGCCATGCCCTTGGCAGAACAACTGGTACACCAGAGGTACGTCCATCCCGGTCCTCTCGTACTAAGGACAGGTCTCCTCAAATTTCCTACGCCTGCGACGGATAGGGACCGAACTGTCTCACGACGTTCTGAACCCAGCTCGCGTACCACTTTAATGGGCGAACAGCCCAACCCTTGGGACCTACTACAGCCCCAGGATGTGATGAGCCGACATCGAGGTGCCAAACCTCCCCGTCGATGTGGACTCTTGGGGGAGATAAGCCTGTTATCCCCAGGGTAGCTTTTATCCGTTGAGCGATGGCCCTTCCACGCAGAACCACCGGATCACTAAGTCCGATTTTCATCCTTGCTCGACCTGTATGTCTTGCAATCAAGCTCTCTTTTGCCTTTACACTCTACGTACGATTTCCGACCGTACTGAGAGAACCTTTGAGCGCCTCCGTTACCTTTTGGGAGGCGACCGCCCCAGTCAAACTGCCCACCTGACAGTGTCCCAAGACCAGATTCATGGCCTATGGTTAGAGTCCCAGTACTACAAGGGTGGTATCCCAAGGATGGCTCCGCCAAAACTGGCGTCCTGGTTTCAAAGCCTCCCACCTATCCTGTACATGTAGTACCAAGACCCAATGTCAAGCTACAGTAAAGCTCCATGGGGTCTTTCCGTCCTGTCGCAGGTATCCGGCATCTTCACCGGAATTACAATTTCACCGAGTCTGTTGTTGAGACAGTGCCCAAATCGTTACGCCTTTCGTGCGGGTCGGAACTTACCCGACAAGGAATTTCGCTACCTTAGGACCGTTATAGTTACGGCCGCCGTTTACTGGGGCTTAAGTTCACTGCTTCGATTACTCTAACAGATCCCCTTAACCTTCCAGCACCGGGCAGGCGTCAGCTCCTATACATCGTCTTGCGACTTAGCAGAAACCTATGTTTTTGGTAAACAGTCGCTTGGGCCTATTCTCTGCGGCCACCGTATGGTGGCACCCCTTATCCCTAAGTTACGGGGTCATTTTGCCGAGTTCCTTAACAACAGTTCTCTCGCGGGCCTTAGGATACTCTCCTCACCCACCTGTGTCGGTTTGCGGTACGGGTACCTTTAACCTCGATAGAGACTTTTCTTGACAGTGTGAAATCAGCTACTTCGCTACTAAATTTCGCTCCCCATCACATCCCAGCATTATCAAAGCGGATTTACCTACTCTGACTGCCTCAATGCTTGGGCACACATAACCAACAGTGTGCTTAGCTTATCCTACTGTGTCATCCCATCTCTCAAACGGTTATCGGTAGTACAGGAATATCAACCTGTTGTCCATCACCTACGCCTTTCGGCCTCAGCTTAGGTCCCGACTAACCCAGGGCGGACGAACCTTCCCCTGGAAACCTTGGGTTTACGGCCTGTGGGATTCTCACCCACATCTCGCTACTCATGCCAACATTCTCACTCCCATACTGTCCACATGTCCTTACGGTCATGCTTCAACCCGTATGGGAAGCTCCCCTACCCATCATTACTGATGCCGTAGCTTCGGTAGTAAGTTTTAGCCCCGGAAATCTTCGGCGCAGGATCACTCGACCAGTGAGCTATTACGCACTCTTTGAATGAGTGGCTGCTTCTAAGCCAACATCCTGGTTGTCTGTGCAATCCCACATCCTTTACCACTTAACTTACATTTAGGGACCTTAGCTGACGATCTGGGCTGTTGCCCTTTCGACTATGAATCTTATCACCCACAGTCTGACTCCCAAGTATAAGATGACGGCATTCGGAGTTTGATAGTCTTCGGTAGGTGCAATACCCCCTAGGACATTCAGTGCTCTACCTCCGTATCTCTCACCTTGAGGCTAGCCCTAAAGCTATTTCGGGGAGAACCAGCTATCTCCGGGCTCGATTGGAATTTCACCGCTACCCACAAGTCATCCCCGAGCTTTTCAACGCTCGTGGGTTCGGACCTCCACGAAATTTTACTTTCGCTTCATCCTGCTCATGGGTAGGTCGCCCGGTTTCGGGTCTACGTCAAGTAACTGAACGCTCAGTTAAAACTCGCTTTCGCTACGGCTCCACACCTTAAGTGCTTAACCTTGCTACTTAACGTAACTCGTTGGCCCGTTCTACAAAAAGTACGCGGTCACACAAGAAATGTGCTTCCACAGCTTGTAAGTGCAGGGTTTCAGGTTCTATTTCACTCCCCTCCCGGGGTTCTTTTCACCTTTCCCTCACGGTACTATACGCTATCGGTCACTAGGTAGTATTTAGCCTTGGAGGGTGGTCCCTCCTGCTTCCCACAGGGTTTCACGTGTCCCGTGGTACTCTGGATCATATCTGAAGTTTTCTCGTTTGACATACAGGACTATTACCTTCTGTGGTGGGTCTTTCCAAACCTCTTCAATTACGATACCTCTTCGTTTAAGATATGTCCGCAACCCCAATAAAGAAAACTTTATTGGTTTGGGCTATTCCGCGTTCGCTCGCCGCTACTTACGGAATCGAATTTCTTTCTCTTCCTTCAGGTACTTAGATGTTTCAGTTCCCTGAGTTCCCCTCATTAAGCTATGTATTCACTTAATGATACTTAGACATTACTCTAAGTGAGTTTCCTCATTCGGAAATCTTCGGATCAAAGTTTACGTGCAACTCCCCGAAGCTTATCGCAGCTTATC
>NZ_JACVWD010000017.1:0-4575 GCF_020658415.1 Clostridioides sp. ES-S-0123-01 | reverse complement strand
GTCTACTATTATTGATTCTATAGTTTGGGATAGTTCTAGCAACACTCTTAGCATTGTTTATATGGGTGCTGACATAGATGACTTAGTTTCGTTGTCTGATAGGTCGCACTTTTGTAGCGATGGCAGATGCACTTTCTATAAAAGTGCAACTTTAGGAATTAATCTATTTTATTTAAATCCATCCATTTAGATTCTAACTCAGATATTTTTCATGATAATACTCATAAATATGAAGTTGTTATAGTCAATCTTAATATGTATGAAATGTAGAATAGTTGAGGGTGCTATTGCTTCTAACGAGCTAGGAATTATAAAAAAGTCCTTTTAATCTTAAAAAGGGGTTTGTGCTATACAGTAAGATAGTAAAGCTATTTTCATAAGGTTTTCATATTGACAGTTTTGCAATAAAGTTATAATATTAATAGGATTGTAGTTTTTTATAGCATATGGAAAATTATGTTCATTTTAAAACTATTAATAAATATAATTTTTTATATTTGGATAATCGTAAAATTAAAATAAAGGATGATAAAAAATGACAGAACAAAATTTAAGCTTGATTGATGAAGTTAAAAGAAGAAGAACCTTTGCAATCATTTCCCATCCCGATGCAGGAAAAACTACATTAACTGAAAAGTTTCTATTATATGGTGGTGCCATTCGTGAAGCAGGATCAGTTAAATCAAGAAGATCTCAAAAACATGCAGTATCTGACTGGATGGAAATTGAAAAACAAAGAGGTATATCTGTTGCATCAAGTGTTCTTCAATTTGAATATAACAACTTTTGTATAAATATTCTTGATACTCCAGGGCATCAAGATTTTAGTGAGGACACTTATAGGACTCTTATGGCAGCAGACTGTGCAGTAATGGTTATTGACTCTGCTAAAGGTGTCGAGGATCAGACAAAGAAATTATTCCAAGTTTGTAAAATGAGAGGAATACCAATTTTCACTTTTATAAATAAAATGGACCGTCAAGGAAAGGATCCCTTTGAACTACTTGAAGATATTGAAAATGTTCTAGGAATTCGCTCTTGTCCAGTAAACTGGCCAATTGGTTCTGGTAAAGAGTTCAAAGGTGTGTTTAACCGTCATAAAAATCAAGTTGAACTATTTGATGATGGTAACCATGGACAATCTATTGCTAAATCTACAACTGGAGATATATCTGATGAAAAATTTAATACTTTATTAGGTGATGCTCTTCATGAAAAACTACTAGAGGATATTGAACTTTTAGATATTGCTGGAGATAATTTTAATTTAGACGGAGTATTAAATGGTGAATTGACGCCTGTGTTCTTCGGAAGTGCCCTTACCAACTTTGGTGTAGAACCATTTTTAGAATCGTTCTTAGAAATAACACCTCCACCAAATCCTCGTAGCAGTAATTTAGGTGATATTGACCCTAATTCTAATAGCTTCTCAGGATTTATATTTAAAATTCAAGCTAATATGGATAAATCTCATAGAGATAGAATTGCATTTTTAAGAATTTGCTCTGGTAAATTTGAAAAAGGTATGACAGTAACTCATGTACAAAGAAATAAAAAGGTTAAACTTTCACAACCTCAACAGTTTGTAGCCCAAGACCGTGTTATAATAGATTCAGCTTATCCAGGGGACATTATAGGGATACATGATCCAGGAATATTTAATATTGGTGATACATTAAGTGAAAAAAAATCAAATTTACAATACACTGGTATACCACAATTTGCTCCTGAACATTTTGTAAGAGTATCTACAAAGAATGCTCTTAAAAGAAAACAGTTCTTAAAAGGTCTTACACAATTATCAGAAGAAGGTACTATACAGATATACAAACAACCTAATTTTGGTATGGAAGAACTTATTGTAGGAGTCGTTGGAGTTCTTCAATTTGAAGTTTTAGAATATCGTCTAAAACAAGAATATGGTGTTGATATGATAATGAATACACTACCTTATCGTCACATACGTTGGATTGAACCTGATACTTTCAAATCGGATAAGCT
This sequence comes from Clostridioides sp. ES-S-0123-01, assembly GCF_020658415.1. Lineage (NCBI taxonomy): Bacteria > Bacillati > Bacillota > Clostridia > Peptostreptococcales > Peptostreptococcaceae > Clostridioides > Clostridioides sp. ES-S-0123-01. Next base: position 2,574 of record NZ_JACVWD010000017.1, on the reverse strand, counting down.
TTCAATACCAATGGATACAATACTAGTTGAAGATAAAAATAGCAATCCAGTATTGTTATTTCAAAATGAATGGTCTATTAGACATCTAATTGAAAGAAATGAAAATTTAGTTTTAAGAGAAACTTCTTTATAAAAAATAAATATTAATGCCCCTACGTCTATTTTTAAACGTAGGGGGGAGATTTCCGATTTTCTTTTTTCTAACCACTCTTCTCTTTTAATGCATTAGTCTCATAAAATATATGTGAATCCAAATATTTTCTCATTTGTTTTTCCTCTCTTATATCATATGTATACCTTATCAAGATTTTAAGCTTTAGCTTCACTTTTTTCCAAATCTTCTTCTAGTATCTTAAAGGCTTTATCTAAAACTTCCTCAGGATACTTTTTTCTTAATGCATTTACAAACCATATAGCTTTAGCTGATTCTATTTTTTTTAGTTCTAGTGGATTTGTAGGAAAAATCTCCACAACTTTTATATCCATATATAACCCCCCTATGCCTTAATTGAGTTATTATATTAATCTATGAGGTTATAGACTTGTCTTGACACAACTAATTAAGTCTCAAGTTTCTCTATGAAAACGAAATCAGTATTTTTTCATATGATGCAATAAAAATGTATTATTAACATTTAATGTATTCTTTACATCATATATTTATATATAAGTAAATAATAAAACACTATTAATACCTATACGTATTGAAAATACTACTATAATGGGTGCTCTGATAAATACATCTACTCTTTTGTGATATGAAGTTGAATACCAGAATATTACTTATTCAAGTCAATTTATACCAAAGTTTAAGGGGGTTAAACTTATGAAGGCTGCAATTTATTCAAGAAAATCAAAATTTACGGGCAAAGGTGAATCTATAGAAAATCAAATACAACTATGTATGGACTATGCTAAATCTGTTGGTATAAAAGATTTTTTAATATATGAAGATGAAGGCTTTAGTGGTGGTAATATAGATAGACCTCAGTTTAAAAAAATGATGCAAGATGCAAAAGCAAACAAATTTGATTATCTTGTGTGCTATAGATTGGATAGAATATCAAGAAATGTATCTGACTTCTCTACTCTAATAGAAAAATTAAATAAACTAGATATATCTTTTATATCTATCAAAGAGCAATTTGACACTTCTACTCCAATGGGAAGAGCTATGATGTTTATATCTAGTGTATTTGCACAGCTTGAAAGAGAAACAATAGCTGAACGTATAAAAGATAATATGTATGAACTTGCTCGTACTGGGAGATGGCTAGGTGGTAAAACACCTCATGGATTTAGCAGTAAAAAAATCAAATACTTAGATGAAAACCTAAAAGAAAGAAGTATGTATCAGTTAGAAGTTAGTGATGATGAGATGGAAGTTGTTAAAATAGTTTATGCTAAGTATCTAGAACTTAGATCTTTATCTCAATTATACAAATATGTTTATCACAATGGAATAAAAGGTCCTCGTGGTGGTAAATTTGACCCTAGTTCATTATCTGGTATACTTAGAAGTCCTGTTTATGTAAAAGCTAATGATGTTGTTGTAGAATATCTTAGAAATAATAATATGGAAGTTATCGGTACTCCTGATAATGAATGTGGAATACTTACTTATGCTAAAAATACATCTACACCTATAGCAGCTATTGCTAAACATAAAGGAATTATAGATTCTACTACTTGGCTTGAAGTTCAAGGTTTACTTGATGCTAATCGTGATAAGAGTCCAAGAATTGCTACTGGTAAAGTTGCTTTATTATCAGGAATTTTAAAATGTTCTAAGTGTGGTTCTAATATGAGAATTACTTATAAAGGCAAACGAACTGATAAAGAATTAAAGTATTATTATGTATGTGGTACTAAAAAGAATCTTGGTGTTGATGCTTGTAATTGTAAAAATCTTAAAGGACCTTTAGTTGAAGCTATTGTTATTGAAAGAATTAAAAATTGCAATGTAGAATCTATTATAGATGCTTTTCATGAAAATAAGATTAAAGTTGATAATGCATCAAATAGTATTAATAGTGAGATTAATTTATTTAGGAATTTTATTAAGGATAAAGAAAAAATCATCAGTAATTTAGTTATAGAACTTGCTAAAAATACTGGTAGTGTTGCTTCTAATTATATTATCTCTCAGATTGAAAGTTTAAATAGTGAAATTGAAGAATTAAAAGTTAAGGTTAGAAACTTAGAAGATAACAATGCTGATATTAAAAATGCCAGTGTTAATTTAGATATTGTTGTTAGTAATTTAGAAAAGTTTAACAATATGGTTGATGATGCTAATTTGGATAATAAGAAGTTATTGTTGTCTACTATTATTGATTCTATAGTTTGGGATAGTTCTAGCAACACTCTTAGCATTGTTTATATGGGTGCTGACATAGATGACTTAGTTTCGTTGTCTGATAGGTCGCACTTTTGTAGCGATGGCAGAAGCAATAAGCATATCAGATAAAGTTGCAATACTATCTAAAAGACCAGCTACTATAAAAAATATTTATGATATTGAACTTAATATGGATGGAACAAAAACGCCTCTCAAAACACGTAAAGTTCCCG
>NZ_JACVWD010000016.1:0-5631 GCF_020658415.1 Clostridioides sp. ES-S-0123-01 | reverse complement strand
TCCTGAGCCAGGATCAAACTCTCAAATAAAAGTTTATCAGGCTCAGATACTATTGTTATCTAAATATCTGGCTTTATGGTTTGTTTCTTGTTTTATAAATTAACCTACTGTTTAATTTTCAAAGTTCTTTATGTTTATGTCCTTTTCTTGAGGACAAGTATTACTATACCAACTTTTTCTTTTAGAGTCAACAACTTTTTTTACTTTTTTTATTTTTAAATTATCACTTTACCTCTCTATTATAATATTATCCACATTATAAACAACTGATTCATATTGTTTTAACTTATTACATTAAATATTATCCACATTATAAACATATTTATCCACATATTACATAATTTATTATTTTTTGAATAAAGATAAATCCATATGTATAATCACTTCTCATTAGTCCATTTATCTATATGATACAATATGTTTACAACTTGAAAACCTTGGTTGAAAATGCTTACTTTAATAGCAGCATTATTTCCTCTCAAAAGCATTAATAATGATATTAGTAGTGATAATAGTACATGAGCATATAATTTTATTAAAGTATTTATCAACCCCTTACTACTTTACTTTGTAAATTTATATATTAACTAAAAACTTTCATAATCAAATTAAATACTTTAGTTTCATAGCCGAGTATCAATTAAACAATTTGTAAAACTTTCTTTTAAAAGAATATAAATCAAAACAAACTAATATATTATAAAACTAAAGCTATAAAAGCTACAATAGTCAGTCTAATATAAATACATTTTATATAATACATAATTAAAGAAAAACTTTTTACATAAAAATAGACGAAAGTAAATATGTTTTTACATTTACTTTCGTCTATTTATGTTCTATTCTGCTATAGATAAATCATCCTTCATATACTGCTCAATTAAAAATACTTTTTTATACTTTAAGCTCTTCTGAACATCAATTATTCTTTGATTTGATGAACCTCTAAATTTTAGACTTATATCTTTTTTTTCATCTACAAATCTTCCATCTACTAAAACATCAATCTGCTTTAATAGGTTCAAGTTTTTAAAATATGCACTATTTTTTTTATCTAGTAGTTGTTCAAATGTAAATCCTGTATAGGACCATACATCTAAGCCAGTCTTTTTGGCTTCTTTTGCTATTTCTTCTAATGGTTCTGGCTGTAAAAATGGCTCTCCACCTGATAGTGTAATACCTTTTTGTAATTTTAGTGACTTTATCTTATTTATAATTTCTTTTGTATCCATATAAAATCCACCACATAAATTATGTGTTTGAGGATTATGACATCCTTTACAATTATGAACACATCCTTGAGTCCATATTACCATTCTTAACCCTGGTCCATCAACTATACTGTCATGACTTATAGTAGATGACATTCTTATCTTCATAACTTATTCCTCCAAATAAAACTATCTATGTTTTACCCTATCTTTAACTTCCGCTTTTTTGGCATTATTAAATCTATCAACTGTACCAACTAAATATCCTGTTATTCGTCTGATTCTTTCAAATTTAATATCACTTTCGTCTTCATTTCTTCCACATACAGGACATATATTACTTGCTATTACTCCCGAGAAACCACATATAGGATCTCTATCTACAGGATGATTTATACTTCCGTATCCTATGCCCAAATCTTTCATTGCTTTTATGATAGTTTCAAAAGCTTCTAAGTTATCAGATGGATCTCCATCTAGTTCTACATATGTTATATGACCTGCATTAGTAAATTCATGATATGGAGCTTCTATCTCAATTTTGTCATATGCACTTATATTATAATAAACTGGAACATGGAATGAATTAGTATAATACTCTTTATCTGTAATACCTTTAATTTCTCCATATACTTTCTTATCTATTTTAGTAAATCTTCCTGAAAGACCTTCTGCTGGAGTACCCATTAAAGAGAAATTTAATTTATATTTGTCTGTAGCTTCATCCATTTTATGTCTCATATATGACACTATTTTTAGTCCTAATTCTTGAGCTTCCTTGCTTTCTCCATGATGTTTACCTGTAAGAGCAATAAGGCATTCTGCTAAACCTATAAACCCAATAGTCAATGTTCCTTGCTTTATTACTTCTTTTAATGTATCTTCTGGGCCCAAATCATCAGAATCTTTCCATACGCCTTGCCCCATTAAAAACGGAAAGTTTTTCATTTTTTTATTTCCTTGAACTTCAAGACGCTCTAATAATTGTTCTATAATTAAGTCTATTTTCTCATCTAGTTCTTTAAAAAATTCATCTAAATTAGTTTTCTCATTTTTTATAATTCCATGCTTTATACCTAATCTTGGAAGATTGACAGTAGTAAAAGATATATTTCCTCTGCCACTAACTGTTTCTGGCCCACATACATTACTAAGTACTCTTGTTCTACAACCCATATATGTAGCTTCTGTATCTGGATCTCCTGCTTTATAATATTTAGCATTAAAAGGAGCATCTAAAAAGCTAAAGTTAGGAAATAATCTTTTAGCTGATACCCTGCATGATAACTTAAATAAATCATAATTAGGATCTTCAGGATTTAAATTTACACCTTCTTTAACTTTAAATATCAATATTGGGAAAATTGGGGTCTCTCCATTACCTAAACCTCTTTCTTGTGATAATAATAGATTCTTAGTTACCATTCTTCCTTCTTCTGAAATATCTGTTCCAAAATTTACACTTGAAAATGGTACTTGTGCACCTGCTCTAGAATGCATTGTATTTAAGTTATGTATAAATGCTTCCATAGATTGATATGTTTTTTTATCAGTTTCTTTATATGACTCTTCAAATGCAAAGTTTTGCATGTTCTTTATAAGTTCTTCATCAATATTAAACATTTCTTTTAGTTTTTCTTTTTCAGAGTTTAAATACAATTCATCTTTTTTAAGACCAACTTTTTTATTTGTTTCTTTCTCTGTTCTATATACTATGTCCTTTATTGCTTCATTATTTTCAATTCCTTTAAATAATTTTAATGCTTTAGCTAAGTTTCCTATGTAGAATTTTTTAAATGTCTTATACACACCTTCAGACAAACCATAATCGAAAAATGGTATGCTTTGACCTCCATGTTGATCATTTTGATTACTTTGTATCGCAATTGCGGCTAGAGCTCCATAACTCATTATATCTTGTGGTTCTCTTAAGAAACCATGACCAGTTGAAAAACCATCCTCAAATAGTTTTTTAACATCTATCTGGCAACAAGTTAATGTCCCCATATTTAAAAAGTCCATGTCATGTATATGTATATCTCCATTATCATGTGCGAAAGAATGTTCTGGCTTTAATATATGAGTCTTGCAAAATTCTTTGGATACAGTACTTCCATATTGTAACATTGTTCCCATAGCTGTATTACCATTGATATTTGCATTTTCTCTTTTTATATCAGCATCTTCTGCATCCTCAAAGGTAATTTCTTCTATTGCCTTCATTAATCGTGTTTTTGAATTTCTTATTCTACTTCTTTCAGTTCTATATACTATGTACTCTTCACTAGTTTTTGCATGACCTGTTTCTATAAGAACCTTAACTACAGAATTTTGTATGTCTTCAACACTTGGAACTGATTCAGAATATTTATGATTTATCAACTTTATTACTTCCTGAGTTAGTTGCTCAGATAACTTATAATCAGGTACAATACCTTCTCTTTCTGCAACATTTGTTGCTGCTAAAAATATAGCCCTTGTTATTCTATCTTCATTAAATGGAATCACTCTTCCATCTCTCTTTTTTACAAACTCAACCAATTAAAAAAACCCCCTATTACTATATATTGTATTTTATTAATCTACATACCACTATATGTAGTATATTAAGTCTAAAAAAATCCCCTTCAACTAAGTTAAAGGGATTATCTTAATAATTACTATATTAAGATTACCAAATTTGTACATAATAGTCAAACTAACGCAAATCATTGCAAATACTATGTAGATATTTTGAACATCAGCGTTTGTAACAACTTTGGAAGTCAAAACTTTTTTCTCTTTTTTTTACACTAATTTTAGGCAAAAAATACTCATTTTCATATGTATTAATGTATATATCTACAAATTTCCTTATGTACATTTTTCAAATTTGTCGTATAATATAAATAATAATTTAAAAGGGGGCATTTTATGTTATCAAAAAGACTAAACTTTATAACTCCATCCTATACAATAGGTATTAGTTCAAAAGTTAAAGAAATGGAAAGTGACGGAATTAAAGTAATCAACCTTAGTATAGGAGAACCTGATTTTAATGTACCTAATGTTGCAAAATCTTACGGAATTGACTCTTTAAATAAAGATTGTACTAAATATGATTTAGTTCCTGGATTGAAAATACTTAGAGAAGAAATCTGTAAAAAACTTATTGAAGAAAATAACTGTAAATATTCAATAGATGAAATAGTTATATCAAGTGGAGCTAAAAATTCTATAACAAACACTTTACTAGCGTTAACAGATGAGGGAGATGAAGTGTTATTGCCAAAACCATATTGGGTTAGTTACCCTGAAATGGTTAAATTAGTTAATGCTGTTCCAATTTTTATTGATACCAGAAAAGAAAATGGATTCAAATTAACAAAAGAAGAACTTGAAAAATCTATAACAAGCAAAACAAAGATTCTTGTAATAAATAATCCTTCAAATCCTACTGGTAGTGTCTATACAAGAGATGAGCTAATTGAAATCGTAAAAGTGTGTATACAGAACAAAATATATATTTTGGCAGATGAAATATATGAAAAAATATGTTACACTGGAAATTTCACATCAGTTGCTTCATTAAACGAAGAAGCAAAAGATATAACTATAACTATAAATGGTTTTTCTAAATCAGCTGCTATGACTGGATTAAGATTAGGCTATACTGCTTCTAATAAAACCATAGCTAAAGCAATGAGTTCCATACAAGGACATCTTATATCACATCCAAGCTTAACATCACAATACATAGCATATGGAGCCTTAAAAGATTGTTCAACTGATATAGATGATATGGTGGAAACATATAAATCTAGAAGAGATTTAATCACATCTAAATTAGATTCTATCGAAAATGTAGATTACGTAAATCCAGATGGTGCGTTTTATGCTTTTATAGACCTTTCTAAGATAGCTGAAAACTTTAAATATAAAGATAGTTTTTCTATAGAATTTTGTAATCAGTTTTTAGAAGAATACAATGTAGCAGTTGTTCCTGGCATAGCATTTGGTATGGATAAATATATTCGTATATCTTATGCTTGTAATGAGAATACTTTCTTGGCTGGATTAGATAAATTAAAAGAATTTGTATCTAAGATAATGGCATAATAATTTTAATCAAACAATTTTTAAATATAAGATATTAGATGATAAATTAATAGATTGTGTATCTATATAATATATTTAACATCGTAATTAAAAACTTAAATAAAATAAAAACCTATTGATTTTCATACCAATAGGTTTTTATTTTATTTGTTATATTAAGCTAGAATTTTATTTTAAATTTTAACTCAATATAACAAATAAAAAAATTACGTGGCTACGTCCTACTCTCCCAGGCAGTTTCCCACCAAGTACCATCAGCGCTAGAGAGCTTAACTTCTGTGTTCGGAATGGGAACAGGTGTATCCTCTCTGCTATTGTAACC
>NZ_JACVWD010000015.1:0-8923 GCF_020658415.1 Clostridioides sp. ES-S-0123-01 | reverse complement strand
AACTTAATTATACCTTAATTGGATATATTTATCTATTTTGTTTGTTTATTGTTGTTATTTTTTAACAAGTGTTGGTATTTCAATAATTTATTAATGTCAGTTTTGTTGTTTATGTTTTATTATGCTTAATTTAAATTTATTCTATTCTTTATTTTCGGTGGCAAGATGGTGGCAAGTTAGGTTTTGCCACCATTTATTTTTATTTTTAAGAAATATAGTTCATTAATATAAATTTATTGAAAAATATGGAAATAAGTATTGTTTTTGCCGGTTCGGCATGTTATAATATAAATATAGAAAGGAGGTGAAAAGGAAAATGAGTAGAATAGAAAGAAGAAAAAAAGATAGAGAAAACAAACTCGCCAAAGTTAAAACTGCTCTCTCTATCTTACCTATTTTAATAAATTTAATTGATAAACTAATTAAATTATTAAAAGACTTATAGTTTTGTAAGCTAGGAAGAATTTAATCTTCTTCCTAGTGACTTCTTTCTAAATATTATAACACATTTTCTATAAAATATGAGTGATAAAGTTTACAAAGTCTGTATTGTCATAGTTGCTATAACTATAGTAATAGACATAATACTTTTATTTTTACATTTTAATACTAGCAATATAATAGGATTAATAATAAGCATTTTATTGTTAATGTTTGTTACATTACAATATAAAAAAGGAGGGAAATAGTTTGGAGCAAAAAGAATCTAAAATAGTTTATAGTAAAGGTGGCTCAGGTACTTATTCTGCTAAAATTTCTTTACCTTTAAGCCAACTTGAAAAAATGGGATTTACAAGGGAAAAACGTAAGGCAGTAGTTATTTTTAAGGAAGATGAGATTATAATAAAAAAAGCCGATGAGGAATAATTTTAAAATAAGTAGGTGTAATGTAAGCATCTACTTATTTTTATTAAATTTTGTATTTTATGCTAATAGATTTTATAAATTTATTGAAAAATATGGATAAAAGTGTTGCACAGTACGTCCCGTAATGTTATAATATATTTATAGACAAGGAGGTGACAAAATTAAAAACTAAGAAAGGAGGACAAAGAGAGTGGGGAGATTAGAAAGAAGAAAAAATAAAAAAGAGAACAAATTTAATATACTTAAAAAAGTTCTCTCTTTTATATTATTAATACTAAATATAGCTCTTACAGTTTTAAGACTAATTAAAGAACTATAAGAGTTAAGCCTAGAAGGAAATGCACTTCCTTCTAGGTGGTTTCTTTCTAATATTATAGCATACTTTCTAAAATACCATGAATAGAAAATTTTACAAAATATGTATTGCTGTTGTTTTAATAACTATAGTATTTGATGTAATACTCTTAATAAAAAGTTTTGATATATGGAATATCATTGGCTTATTAATAAGTATCTCACTATTAGTTTTCTTTACAAAAGAATTAAAAAAGGATGGAAATTAAATGGAGCAAAGAGAATTAAATATAAGTTTTCATAAGAGTGGAAATGGATACACTACCACTAGATTATCTTTACCTATCAATTGGGTTAAAGAACTGGGCATCTCTCAAGAAGAAAGAAAAGTTATAGTTACACTAGAAGATGGTAAAATAACTATTGAGAAAGCTGAGAATGATTAAAAAAAGGAGGTAGTAACTATTTTTAGTTACTACCTCCTAATCAGTTTATTTGTTTATAAAATCTAATGCCTTATAAAGAGTGTCAAATCTATCATTACCCTTTATCATAGTATATTTTTCTGTCGTTATGGAACTTATCTTATTACATGCTCCTCCCCCTACAACATATAGATTTTCGGTTTTGGAGGGTTTATAATCTTTTATATCACAAACTAAGCATTCTTCTTTTTTATATCCCCAACCAATTACAGTCGCAGGTATCTTATCAACTTCGCCATCATAAACTATTGTATGTTTATACATGATTTTATCCTCACTATTTATATTTTTATTTAATATGCCTTCTGCAATTAATCTCGCTACTGTATTTTTGTATTTAATATAATAATCTGTATCAGCCTTACTATCTACAAAACAAGTTTCAATTAATATTGCTGGTGCTTTTGTGTGACTAAGCCAGTAAAGACCTCTTGCATCTGTTTTTGCACCCCTATTTTTAAATACAGTTGATAATTTTGAATTAACTCTCTCAGCATATGTTTTACCATTATTAGTTTTATATATTGTTTCTGTACCCATTGGATTTAAGGTTGTACTGTTTGCATTAAAATGAATTTGCACTGCTAAATCTACATCTTGTCTGTTGGCTATTTGACATTGTTCTGCTAAGTAATTATTGGATTTATCTATCTTACCTGTATAGACAGTTGCTCCACCCTGTTTTAACCATTTTACTATTAAGTCAGTTAGTATTCTATTTTCTTTTCCTTCATCTATATAACCTACTGCTCCAGTTCCTTTTCCTGTTAGAGTATGCCCTGGTACTATTGCTACTTTCATCATTTATCACCTTCTTTCTGTAGCATCACCTTTATATCTGTTACATCTTCCTTTATTTCCTCCACATCAGTTTTCATTGCTCCCATTTCAACAAGTATATTTTTATTGATTTCCTGTTGTTGTGTAGATAGTTCAATAAAGTTTTCTACTGTCTTTTTATACATGTCTCTATCTTCTTTTTTCTCTTGCATAGTATTTTTGAATAATAAAGCACATAAGATTCCTATTGCTCCTAAACTACTTAATTCTGTTAATAATTTTTCCATGATGACCTCCTACTAAAATTGATATAAAAAAAGAACCTGTGTATTTTAGATAATAGGTTCTTTTGGTACTTCTTCTTTATTTATCATGTTTATTAATTCTGTATATTCATTGTCTTTAATTCTATTTAATGCATAGAATACATCTAACTTGTTTTGCAACTCTTCTTTAGTTTCATAATTTTTTTGTTCAATCATTCTTTTTAAAATATTATACATATTCTTACCTCCAAATTTTTATAACTTTATAGCACATTATTTGTGTTAAGTTCTAACATAGCTATTCTGTAAGCATTATCTATTAACATATTGTCTTGCTCCTTTTGATTTTCTTTTAAACTTATAATCTTATTTGTATTTATTTCATCAATTGATGTTTCTGATTCAATTGGATTATTTCGAAGTTCTAACCATTCATTGTAAACTTGTTCACCCGCTTTATTTACTACCCCATTTTTTATTGAAGGAGTAAATAATTGTTTATCTTCTGTAACAAAATAATTATCTATATTATTTAAATCATTTTCAAAACCATATTTTATTAAAATTTCTTTTTTCTTTTTTATATTTAACATATTTTTTCCTTTCTAAATTAAATAATTTACATATAAATACAACCAACTTCTATAAGTTATATCATTATAATATATCTCAATTTCTCCATTTGTACGAATGATTCCGTTATAATACTTTCCATCTGTTGTTTGAAATATTACTATTATGCCTTTACGAGGTGCATATTTTAAAGGTATCTTTCCAATAATAGTACCTGCTGTTGTAACACCTCCATTAATTGTTGCATTAATTGTTACAAAGTTATTGTTTGTGCAATAGTTTACAACAGAACTAGTATATCCAAGATATGGTTGCCATCCATTAAGAAAGTTTATTGAAAATGGAAAATCAGTTCTGATATTAGAGTTTTTTATATTATCTCTGATAGCTTCTATATGACTACCTAAATTTTGTGTACTTTCAAAGTTGATACTTGGAGTTATAACCCCAGAGTCACAGATAAATTTAGTTTGAGTATCATATTGTTCTAAATTCAAGTAACTTAACTCAATTTCTCTTGGTATTTCTAATTCATAAATTATTTTTAAAGGATTTTTCTTTAATTTCTCTTTAAAATTGGCAATGCTAAAAGGAGATATCGAAGTATCTACTATATCTATTACACCTATTCCATTTTCTGTTGATATAGATAATGCTGATTCAGTTTGAACATTATATATATAATCCACATGAGATTGCTTGTATAAGTTAGTTACAAACTTAGACATATCTAATCTTAATACAGATATATCTAAATTTAATCTAAACTCATACATTCCATGAACTTCTATCCAATTTTCATTACCATTAAAAACTATTTCTTCACATCTTTGTATTAGTTTATATGAACCATTTTTGTAGACTATTTCATCTCTTATTCCATTTGGTAAGCTTCTTAATGTATATGGAATTGTCTTTTTATCATATTCATTTCCTTTAGTTATAATTGTTTTATTACCATCATCATGCAAATCTTTTATTATAGTAACTCTTAGATATTTTGCATTTTGAGGGCTTCTAGTAACATAAAAAATATCTTTATCTCCTATTATTCTTTCATTTAATGGTGCTTGTATAAAACTCTTATTTATATCATACCAACAAATATTTCTACTACAATTATAAAAAGTATACTCTGTATTTGGTTCTATTTCTATATAATCTAATGTATATTTATGATTGCTAGCTTCAGAAATAAGTTCTTCTCCATTAAGGTATTGTAAAATATAATTATCTTTAAAATCGGCATTTTTATTAAAGATATTAATTCCACTATATTGATAACTTAAAAGTTCTATTTTATCTCTTTGTCCAACACTTAATAGTTCGTTAGAGTAATCTATATTAATATCTGTATAATCTCCTTCTAATATGGTAATTTTCAAACTTACTTCATAACCAGATGCAAGTGTATCATTATCTAAAACACTCCTTAAAACAATGTTACAATTACTTAAATCTGATATTGTTGTAAATGTATATCTGAATTTACCAATTACTCCTCCTAATATAGCTATATTTGTCAGATTAGGAATAAATACTGAATTTTCTTCGCCTAAACTATGAATATATATTCCACTTGTACTAGGTAAAGTGTTTTTATCAACATCAACTATTATTGTATATATAGTATCTGGTTTATATAAAGTATAATTGGTCGTAAAAAAATTAGAATATCTTATATCATGTTCTGTTAGTATGTTTATTTTTCCATCTAAAAACGTTGCTTTCCATAAAGAAAAGTCTGAACTAGTTTTTCCCCATAAATCAATTAGTGTCTTGCCTTGTATATTAAAATTAGTTAGATAACCCTTTTTACTATTTTCTATTATATATTCTCCTGTGGCTATGCTGTGATTTACGCTTTCTATCTCTTTCAAGTTTTCTATATCTTCAAATCTTTTATTTGTATTATTTGGTATATGTTTTAGTTTTTTTATAATATCTTTATTTTTCAAATTATCACCTCTTTAAAGTGTTTAGAGAACCGCATATTAATGTAGTTCTCCATTTATTACAATAAAAAAAGAACTATACCATATAGCTCTCACCTATTATTTGCTTATATTCTATTTCTGTTATCTTATTCTTAACTACTGAGTTTTTGACCATCTCTTTAGTCCACATTTTATTATCGTAGTAGTATTTTATTTTTTCAAATCCTAACATTATATTAATCCTCCCATCATTAAACTATAGTTTATGTTTGCATTTTCTTGTTCTAATTCCTTAATCTTTTTTAGTGTTTCTTGTTCTGGTGTCAAGGGTATTTCTACATATTCATATGTAATCTCTTTTGTTGCCTTGTCTACATACATAATAGGTGTAAACCCTTCCCTTTGTTCTGCTTCTATTACTTCATCGACCAATACTCCACTTAATTCTAATTCTTGCACTGATTTATTTAATCCATATGTTTGGTCAAAAGGCATATTGTGAATTAAATTTACCTTATATATATTATCTTCTTTATATTCTAATCCTGTTAAATATTTTTGCATTTTATTTCCTCCTAAATTTTAATTATAATAAGCTATTCTTTGTGTTTCATGTGTATTTTTGAATTTTCTTGTTGTATAATCTCTACCTCCTACTATAATATTATATTTGGAATCTATATCAAGACAATTTAAATAAATTAAATCTTCAGTATAAACAAAAAAATTCCAGAACTCGCTTCCATTAGAAGATATTTTTCTTAAACTTTTATCCCAGCTCCCACTATAAATATTGTCTTGTTGGTCTACACATAAGCAATTAACATTTTCATTATGTCCTATAAAAGTCCAAATTTCATTTCCTTTAGAAGTTATTTTCTTTAAAGTTTTATCTTGACTACCACTATATATATTATTTTTAGAATCTACGCAGAGTGTGCCTACACCTTTAGTATGTTCTGTAAAAGTCCAAATTTCATTTCCATTGGAAGATATTTTCTTTATAATGCCTTTATAATCTCCACTATAAATATTGTCTTCAGAGTCAATACATATAGAGTTTACATAACTTGTATGTCCTGTAAACTCCCATACACCACTACCTTCTTTTGTTATCTTTCTTACTATTTTCCCAGTACTTGCACTATAAATATTATCTTTAGAATCTACACATATAGCTTGTATAGATTCATCTCTCTTTGGCATAGTATATTTATTAATTTTAATTCCTGATGAAGAGGTTTTTCCAATAGTATTGTCACTACTGCCAGAAATTACATTATTTTGAGAATCTAGGCATACTGAATATATGATATTTGTGTGACCTATATATTTCCATATTTCATTACCTTCTTTTGATATTTTCCTTAATGATTTATCAACACTTCCGCTGTAAATATAATCTTCAGAATCTATACACACTGAGCATACCTCATTAGTATTAATTTTAATATTCCATACTTCAATAGGAGCAGGTAAAACCTCTTTCACAATAGTATCTAGTTTAGTTATTTTGTGTATTTCATTTTTATTATCTTTTGTAACTAAAATACCATAGTTTTGTTGTAACTTTCTTACAGTTTTATCAATACCACCACTGATAATGTTATCTTGTAGGTCTATACATACTGAATACACACTATCTGTATGACCATCAAAATTCCAAATTTCAATACCACTTGACGATATTTTTCTTATTGTTTTATCACCACCACTAATAATGCTATCTTGTAGGTCTACAAATACTGAATACACAGCACTCGTATGACCTATAAAATTCCATATCTCAGTACCATTAGGAGATATTTTTCTTACTGTTTTATCACTACTTGCACTTATTATATTGTCTTGTGAGTCTGTATGTATTGATTGTATAGCACTCGTATGACCAGTAAAATTCCATATTTCAGTACCACTTGTGGATATTTTCCTTACTGTTTTATCATAACTGCTACTTACTATATTATTTTGTGAGTCTACACGTACTGAGGTTACACTATTTGTATGACCTATAAACTGCCATATTTCAGTACCACTTGACGATATTTTTCTTACAGTTTTATCAATACCACCACTGATTATGTTATTATCATAATCTACACATACTGACAATATACTACCCATAAGTACAGTAAAATTCCATATCTCAGTACCATTAGGAGATATTTTTCTTACTGTTTTATCTTGACTACCACTATATATATTATTTTGTGAGTCTATACATACACATCTAACAAGACTTGTATGACCTATAAACTGCCATATTTCAGTACCACTTGACGATATTTTTCTTACAGTTTTATCAATACCACCACTGATTATGTTATTATCATAATCTACACATACTGAATATACAGTCTCTGTATGACCAGTAAATTTCCATATTTCTTCAACATCATTGGGCATATCTGGCATTTGTTTTATATTACTAATATTACTTGCCATAGTTTGAAATGTATCACTACTGTTAGTTGGAACTTTTTTGTCAGTAATAGCAGTAGCGATTAATTCTTTTCCATTACTGACAGACTGAAAAAGTTCTCCCAAAGCACCTTCCACAGTACTACTTTCAAAATTATCAGCTGTATCATCTATAGTTATTTTATTAGCTGTTACAACGTTTATAGCAGAGTTTCCATTTACAACTATACATTCACAGTCAATATTAGATTCATTAAAAAGCTCTATCTTATTATCATCAATTATTCTATATGATGCTAATATAGATTCATTTGTAGCAGTATCTATTACATTTACAAGTATCTTTCTTGTTACAAGGTTATGTTCAACTAAAGTTTTATAATTATCATCTTCTAAAATCCAATCATCTTTAACTATAAACTTAGATGTTGCTATATTAGTGCCACCTTGAATTAATTTGTCTAAATCTTCTTTGCTTGCTTTCTTACTAAGTTCTAGGTTAATATTATCCTGTTCATTATTTAATTTATTAATATTTTTTACTACATCTTCATTTAACAATTAATCACCTTCTTTTAATAAAAGTTATCTTACTGTATAAACATCATATGTTATTTCATTTTCATTTGGGAAATATGTTCCATGTAATTCTCTAACTCCACGAAGTGCTACTCCACTTGTTATACTAACTGTTGTCTGTGTTATTGTAGTATTATAAATTTGAATATTAGTACTACTTGAATATAATGTTATTGTATTAGCTCCAGAACCTTTGTCTCGGAATTGAATTGGAATTATTATTTTATTTCCAGTATATAAAGTTCTATCTAAAGCTGTACCATTTCCATTACTGTTTGAACTAATTTCAGTAGTCTTTGTAAAATATGATGCATTATTAAGAGAATTTATAAGTGTACTTCTGTATGATTGTATTTTTGAATCAATCTTACTACATGCCATTGTAGATTTTATTATTGCACTTATAGCAACAGGTTTTCCTGCGATGGCAGACATGGCTGTCGAGCTTCCTGCGATGGCAGACATGGCTGTCGAGCTTCCTGCGATGGCAGACATGGCTGTCGAGCTTCCTGCGATGGCAGACATGGCTGTCGAGCTGGAGATTACTATGTTTAAGAACCCTTGATTATTTATTATTGTATTCACGCCAATTTGTGAGCTTGCTACAGCATTCATTGCTGTGCTTGAGCTTGCTACAGCATTCATTGCTGTGCTTGAGCTTGCTACAGCATTCATTGCTGTGCTTGAGCTTGCTACAGCATTCATTGCTGTGCTTGAGCTT
>NZ_JACVWD010000014.1:0-9441 GCF_020658415.1 Clostridioides sp. ES-S-0123-01 | reverse complement strand
TAAAGATTATGTGGTTACAATAGCAGAGAGGATACACCTGTTCCCATTCCGAACACAGAAGTTAAGCTCTCTAGCGCTGATGGTACTTGGTGGGAAACTGCCTGGGAGAGTAGGACGTAGCCACGTAGTCTTTTTTTATTGTTTGCTATAAAATCTAAAATTAAACAGAATATAAACTCTGTATTGATTTATACTAAGATAAAATATAGAATTATATAATATAGACAAAAAGTTTTGATTTAGAAAGAAGGTATGATATGAATTCTAATGAAAGAAGAAACAAATTAATAGATATTTTAAAGGAATCCAAGCATCCTGTAAAAGGTGGAGTGCTAGCAGAGCTATTAAATGTAAGCAGACAAGTAATAGTACAAGATATAGCGCTTATAAGAGCTAAAGGTTTTGAAATAATAGCGACACCTCAAGGATATATAATATATAATCAACCATATTTTTCCAGACAAATAAAGTGTAAAAATCATAGAAATCCCCAAGAAATTTATGAAGAACTAAGAATTATTGTAGATTTGGGTGGAATTGTAAAAGATGTTATTGTAAATCATCCGACATATGGTCAAATAACTGCGGAACTTAATATTTATTCTAAAATGGATATAGATGATTTTATGATAAAAGTTGAAACAAATGAGTTTAAACAATTATCAGTTTTAACAGAATGTAGTCATATTCATACAATTGAAGCACTCAAAGAAAAAACTATTGAAGATATAATAAAAAAACTAGATGACAGTGGAATATTATCATAAGGAGGAGTTAAATGAATTTTTTGTCATTGGCTAAGACTACTTCAACAAATAGTAATATAACGAAGAGAACTTTAGAAAATATGCTTAATAATTTCAGTGATAATATACCAAATATTATATATGCAATAACAATATTTATAATAGGTATT
Source organism: Clostridioides sp. ES-S-0123-01 (assembly GCF_020658415.1). Classification (NCBI taxonomy): domain Bacteria; kingdom Bacillati; phylum Bacillota; class Clostridia; order Peptostreptococcales; family Peptostreptococcaceae; genus Clostridioides; species Clostridioides sp. ES-S-0123-01. The sequence continues at coordinate 8,525 of NZ_JACVWD010000014.1, read as the reverse complement.
TATATAGCTAAGATAGTAAGAAAGATGGTTTCTAAATTTCTAATTAAATATGGAATGAGTAAAGGTGTAAATAATTTTATTGTATATGGTATATATATATCAATGCTATCCATCATATCACTGATAAGTTTAGGTATTATAGGAATACAAACTACATCAGTTGTAGCGGTCTTAGGAGCAGCTGGATTTAGTATAGGATTAGCATTTAAAGAAATATTATCAAACCTAGGTTCAGGCATGATTATTTTGTTTTTTAAGCCATTCAATATAGGTGATTATATTCAAGGGTCAGGTGTGGAAGGTACAGTTTCTGATATACAAATATTTAGCACTGTTCTTAAAACTCCAGATAATAAAACTATAATAATACCAAATTTTCAATTGACAAGTAATAATATAATTAATTACACACATCAAAATAAAAGAAGAATAGATTTTTCGTATAATATTTCTTATGACAGTGATATAGATATGGTTAAATCTATATTAAATGAAATTTTTACAAATGAAAAAAGGATACTAGATGATCCAAAGCCAATCATAGGGTTAAACTCTATAGGTAATAATACTATGCAAATAGTTGCTAGGCCTTGGGTTAAAACTGATGATTACTGGGATGTATACTTTGATATAATGGAAAAAGTTAAAAAGAAATTTGATGAAAATAAAATAGAAGTTCCATTTATTCCTGCTTCATTATTGTTTAATAACACAAGTAATTTAAATTCTTTAGATAAAAGATAATATTTCAATTAAACAAAAAAATCAAATTCAAGATAACAAATTAAAGAAAATTCTAAAAAAAATTGAATAATAGTATTGAAAGATGTTAATATATATAATATAATGATTATCAAATAAAACAATTAGTTAAAAGCATTGAAAGAAAATAGTAAAAAACAGGTTGTATTCAGAGAATGAGTGGATGGTGAGAACTCATTACAATGGTTTTTGAATCTACTCTAGAGCTTCTAGTTAAAGCTAGACGTTTACCTACGTTACAGGTCTGAGAGGATTGTACATATGGGTATAATCAATTAGGGTGGCAACGCGGATAAAAGATTTTCGTCCCTTTTATAGGGTAAACGGAGGTCTTTTTTTATTTTCAAAATTTGTTTAAACTAAGAATTTGCAGTTAAAAATGTTTTAATTTAAATTGGAATTATTAATTTATATTATAAAAATTATTAGGAGGAATTAATATGTTAGATATTAAAAGAATAAGAGAAAATTTAGATGATATTAAAAAAGCTATGGAAATAAGAGGCGAAAAAGAATTCGACCTTGATGCTGTAGTGGAATTAGATAATAAAAGAAGAGAGATACTTCAAGAAGTTGAAGTTATGAAAAATGAATTAAATGTAAACTCTAAAAAGATACCACAATTAATAAAAGAAGGAAAAGATGTAGAAGAGGAAAAAGCAAGATTAAAAGAATTATCAGACAAGATAAAAGGTATTGATGAGAAAGTAAAAGAAGTTGAAGGAAAAATGGAATATGCATTGATGAGAATTCCAAATGTACCTCATCCAGATGTGCCACAAGGTGAAACAGATGAAGATAATGTTCAAGTAAGAACTTGGGGAGAACCTACAAAATTTGATTTTGAACATAAAGCTCACTGGGATATAGGAACTGGTTTAGGGATATTAGACTTTGAAACAGCTGGAAAAATAACTGGTTCAAGATTTACTTTATATAGAGGATTAGGTGCTAGATTAGAAAGATCTTTAATGAATTTCTTCTTAAATACTCATACAGCTAAACATGGATATACAGAAGTTTTACCTCCATTTATGGCTAATAGAAATAGTTTTATAGGCACTGGCCAACTTCCTAAATTTGAGGAAGATATGTTTAAAATAGAAGGGCTAGAGTATTTCTTAATACCAACAGCTGAAGTACCTGTGACAAATATACATGCTAATGAGATATTAGATGTTGCAGAACTTCCAATAAAATATTGTGCATATACTCCTTGCTTTAGATCTGAAGCTGGTTCAGCAGGAAGAGACACAAGAGGTTTAGTTAGACAGCATCAATTCAATAAAGTTGAATTAGTTAAATTTGTTAAACCAGAGGATTCTTATAAGGAATTAGAATCATTAACTCATGATGCTGAAACTATGTTACAAATGTTAGGTCTTCCATATAGAGTTGTAAGAATATGTACAGGAGACTTAGGATTTACAGCTGCTTTTAAATATGATTTAGAAGTTTGGATGCCAAGTTATAATAGATATGTAGAAATATCTTCTTGTTCAAACTTTGAAGATTTCCAAGCAAGAAGAGCGGGAATAAGATTTAAAAGGGATAAAAAATCAAAAGCAGAATATGTTCATACATTAAATGGTTCTGGATTGGCTATAGGAAGATGTTTAGCTGCTATATTAGAAAATTATCAACAAGCAGATGGCTCTGTAGTGGTTCCAGAAGAATTAAGACCTTATATGGGTGTTGATGTTATAAAATAATTATGTATTAATATTATATAAGTGATAATATATTTTAAGATTAAAAATATACTGTAAGTAAATAGTAAATTAGAAAAAGTTATGAGATTTAATAATTTCATAACTTTTTTATGTTAATATATATAATAGAATATTCATCATAAAAAGCTAAATATTTTCATAAATCAACATTTAATTAGACGTTGAAAAAATTTTTTTAGGTTAATTTAAATTAAATGTAGCTATGTATAGCAATATATTAAATAAACAAAATAAAATTAAGTTGAATTATAAAATGAATTATGATAAGATAAGTTTGTTATAAGTTTTGGGAGGAATTATGGAAAGTTCATTTTATATGAAAGAAGCATTAAAAGAAGCATATAAAGCATATAATAAGAGAGAAACACCAATAGGTGCTGTTATAGTTAAAGATAATCAGATAATAGCAAGGGCTCATAACCTTACAGAAACATTGAAAGATTCTACAGCTCATGCAGAAATTTTAGCGATAAAGCAAGCATCAGAAAAATTAGGTGGATGGAGATTGACAGATTGTGATTTGTATGTTACACTAGAGCCTTGTATAATGTGTAGTGGTGCAATAGTTAATTCTAGAATAAAAAAGCTTATAATAGGGACAAGACATATAAAAAATTCATATATAGAGAAACAGCATGAGTTTAAATTAGATTATTTTGATAATAATAATGTAAAAGTGGCTTTTGATGTTTTGCAAGAAGAATGCTCGATCATATTGCAAGAATTTTTTAAGGCATTAAGAAAAAGAGATTAAGGAGAGGTGGTCGAGTGGTCGAAGGCGCTCGCCTGGAAAGCGAGTATATGGGTAAAACTGTATCGTGGGTTCAAATCCCACTCTCTCCGCCAGAAACAATAAATAAAAGTAATTAAATATGGTTGTAATTTTGCTGTACTAGATGGGGAGGTAGCGGTGCCCTGTAACCTGCAATCCGCTATAGCAGGATTGAATTCCATCTAAAGGCTTATTTTTTGTAGGGCCGCCCTGAATAAGTGGTGTTGATGCTTAGGTCCTGCGCAATGAAAGCTCATGAACCCCGTCAGATCCGGAAGGAAGCAGCGGTAAGTGATCACTTTTGTGTGCCGCGGGGGTGCCTAAGTTGAGCTAACTGTTTTGGTAACGCCTATGGAATTAAGTCGATAGATGGTGTACAGCATTTAATATATAAAAGACTAATCCCTTAGATAATGAGGGATTTTTTTATTAATTTTACTAAAGAGAGGTAAAAAGATGCATAAAGCATTATATAGAGCATATAGGCCACAAAGATTTGATGATGTTGTTGGTCAAGAACATATTATTAAGACTTTAAAAAATCAAATATACAATGATAATATAGGACATGCCTATTTGTTTTGTGGTACAAGAGGTACTGGAAAGACATCTACTGCAAAAATTTTTTCAAGAGCAGTAAATTGTTTAAATAAATTGAATGAAGAACCTTGCAATGAGTGTGAAATATGTGAATCAATATTAAAAGATAATACAATGGATGTTGTAGAAATAGATGCAGCATCAAATAATAGTGTAGATGATATAAGAGAGCTTAGAGAAAGTGTAAAATATTCTCCAGCTAATGCTAAATATAAAGTATATATAATAGATGAGGTTCATATGTTGTCTCAAGGAGCTTTTAATGCATTGTTAAAGACATTAGAAGAACCTCCCTCATATGTAATCTTTATATTAGCTACTACGGAACCTCATAAGATACCTGCAACTATTTTATCACGTTGCCAAAGATACGATTTTAAAAGAGTTACTGTTAAAGATATGACTCTTAGGATGAAAAAAATTTGTGAAGATGAAGGAATTGACATAGATGAAAAAGCTCTTAATCTGATATCTAGAAACTCTCAAGGAGCACTTAGAGATGCTCTTAGCATATTAGATCAGTGTATATCATTTGGAGAAAATACAGTAGACTATAAAGATGTTGTTGAGTTGATGGGAAGCGTGAATATAGAACAATTATTTGAGTTGTCTCAATGTATTGTAGCACAAGATACTAAAAAATCTCTTGAAATATTAAATGAATTTGTTTTATGGGGTAAAGATATAAGAAACCTTATAAATGATTTAATAGATCATTTTAGAAATTTAATGGTTTGCAAAGTATCATCAGAATTAGATGAAATAATCTCATTACCAGAAGAAACTATAGAGCAACTTAAATCTCAATCTGAGGACATAGATATGAATGATTTAATAAGAATTTTAAATATACTGTCAACAACTCAAGATGATATAAAATCATCTTCAAATCCAAGAGTCTTAGTAGAAATAACTATAATGAAGATTGCTCAGCCAATGTTTGATGAAAGTAAAGAAGCTCTTATTAAAAGGGTTGAGAATTTGGAAAAAATGATTGAAATGGGTAGCTTTAAAATTACAAATAATGATAGTGGTAAAGAAAAGGAATATGAGGATAATAGAGAAATAGATTCAAAAAAAGAAAGTATAGTTTATGAAGAGGTAAAAAATGAAGATGTTCTACTTATAGAATCATCATGGAAAAATATACTTAAACAAATTAAAAAAGATAAAAAAATGCCAATATACGCTCTTTTAAGTGAGGTAAAAAGTTTTAATGTATATTCTAACATGTTATATGTAATATTTGATGATAAATTTGATTTTGCAAAAACTAGATTAAGCTCCCCAGATACAATAAATTATCTAGAGAAGACTATAAGAGAAGTTTTAAATAGAAGCTTTAGTGTAAAAATAGTATTGTCATCAGAAGTCAAAGATATAAATCTTGAAGTTAAAGAAAAAAAAGACATTGGTGAAGAGATACTAAAGAACATAGTAAACGAAGATATACTAGAAATAAAAGATAGTATTGATGAAAATGAAAGTAAATAATAAAATACTATTATGATATAATAATAAAATGAAAATAAGTTTAGGAGGAATAGTGTTTATGGCTAAAAAAGGTTTTGGAGGCGGAATGATGCCTGGTGGTGGAAATATGAATAATTTATTAAAACAGGCTCAAAAGATGCAAGAAAACATGCAAAAAGCTCAACAAGAGTTAGAAAATAAAGAAGTAGAAGCTTCAGTTGGTGGAGGAGCAGTTACTGTAAAAGTTAATGGTAAAAAAGAAGTTTTAGATATAACTATTAAACCAGAAGTTGTTGATCCAGACGATATAGAAATGTTACAGGATTTAGTTTTAAGTGCAGTAAATCAAGCATTGAGAAATATTGATGATATACAAGCAAATCAAATGAGTAAGGTAACTGGAGGTATGAATATACCAGGGTTATTCTAGTAGGTGATATTTATGCAAGTTTATACAGGTCCGATAACGAGACTAATAGAAGAATTTTCAAAGCTTCCAGGAGTTGGAAGAAAGACTGCTCAAAGGTTGGCTTTTCATATTATTAATATGAATACTAATGATGTGGAGGCTTTATCTAAGGCAATTATAGACGCAAAAAGAGAGATAAAGTATTGTTCAATTTGTTGCAATATAACAGATACAGACCCATGTAGTATGTGCTCAAATAAGAATAGGGATTCTAGTACTATATGTGTGGTAGAAGATCCGAGAGATGTTGCAGCTATGGAGAGAATAAGAGAGTTTAAAGGGCAATATCATGTATTAAATGGGGTTATTTCTCCAATGGATGGTATTGGACCAGATATGCTAAAAATAAAAGAGCTTATACAAAGGCTTGGTAATCAAGATGTAAGAGAAATAATAATGGCTACAAATCCTACTATTGAAGGAGAAGCTACAGCTATGTATATTGCAAGATTAGTAAAGCCAATGGGAATAAAAGTTACTAGGATAGCTCATGGTCTTCCTGTTGGAGGCGATTTAGAATATGCAGATGAAGTTACAATATCGAAAGCATTGGAAGGCAGAAGAGAAATATAAAAATCGAGGTTACTACCTCGATTTTTGTAATTTTTTGGAGTTAAATTCAGATTAATTTTGATTTAGATTTATTGAATAAATCTCTTCTGTATTGTATAATTTGTTGTATAAATCATTTAAAAATTTTGATAGGGGTGCAACATGAAACCAATTATGAACTTAGAAGAACATAATGCAATGAAAGAAAAAAGAATTAAAAAAATGAAATCAAAAGACAAGCCTAAATATGATGATTTTGAGGAGATCAGTTTTTCTAACAAGAAAAAAACTAAGAAAACTCCAAAAAATAAAAATACTGAATTCAGAAATAACTATAAAAACTATCAGTATGATTATGAAGAAGATTTTTATGAACCAATCTAGCAATTAAATAATTAGAAGATAAAAAATCCCTAATAGGTATACTATAGGGATTTTATTTATTTTATTAATCAGAAATTATACTTAATACTAAATTAGCTATGTTTTGGGCTGAATTTGACTTTCTTATAGATTTTATATTTTTCTTTAACATTTCTAGCCTACTAGAGTCATCTATTAAAACTTTTAATAATATTGATAAATTATATTTCTTTGTAGTTCTAAGTGCTGCACCACAATTGGATAAGAAATCAAGATTTTCTTCTTCTTGTCCAGGGATATAATATGGAACTATCATGGGTACATCTTTTAATAGTGCTTCAGTTGTAGTAAGTCCACCAGGCTTACTGACTAAAACATCGATAGAAGCTAAAATATCATTCATTTTATTAGTGTATCCAAGTACACATACATTTTTGTCATGATAACGAGATACAAGTTTTTTTTCAATTTTCTCTTTTAAACTTTCATTTCTACCAGTTATTACGAGTATCTGAAAATCTCTATCTGTATCTAATAACTCATCAAGAGTTTCTTTTATATTCCCAGCTCCAAAACTGCCACCCATAAGTAAAACAGTTAATTTATCAGGAGATAAATTTAGTTCAGAAAGAACAATTTTTTTATCTCTATGAGAATGGAATGATTTTTCAACAGGGATTCCAAATGTTCTAATTTTGCTAGGCTCGACTCCATCAAATACTAATAATTCCTTTACATACTCATGACCAACAATATAGTAGTCAATCTCATTTTGTATCCATGTGGAATGAGTAGTATAATCAGTTAGTACAGAAATAAGTGGAGGAACATTAATAGTACTTGTATGATGCTTATAAAAATGATCAGTAGAAGCATTTATTTCATTATTATGTAAGTTAAAATTTTTTTTCAATGTACTTAGAGCAATCATTGGAAAAGGATGTGTACCTATAATTAAATCTGGCTTAGTGTTTTTAATGAGTTTTTTAAATTTTTTTGCCATAAATGTAATGATTAGATTATCTTTAAATTCATTTTTCGATAAAAGGTTTGTTTCAGATAATCTATATACACTTCCATATGCTTTGGGTGTATATATGGCGGATTTTTCATATCCTCTTGAAATTATTTTATCCATTATGTTATTGACTAATTTCAAACTGTCTATTATTTCGCACTCAACTGGCTCTCCATCAATTGTTTTGGATGTAAGTTCTTCTTTAATAGCTAGAGCCGCTCTATTATGTCCACCACCTGTAGAAGCAGACATGATTAATACTTTCTTGCTCATAATAAAATCCTCCTAAAATGTAGCATAGTATTTATATAATATTTTGATGTGTAAAAATGTCGTTCTCAATCAAATTATTGATAAATCATTTTTTAATAATAATCTAATACAAGATTACAAAAATTACAAGTGAAAGAAATGTAAATTAATTTTAAAAAAATGTGTATTGCTACAAATAAAAAATTTAAATATAGAATAAAAAGGAAAATTGGGCATAAAATATATATTAGTCCTATGAAATAGAGACTTTTGTTTATTATTAATTTCTGAGAGTTAAGCTGATAAAACATAGAAAAATTAAAAATCTAAAAAAAAATAAAAAATTATATTGACTTAGACAAATAAAGCTGATATAGTATTACTTGTCCTTAAGAAAAGGGCAGACATGAAAAATGAACTTTGAAAATTAAACAGTAGGTTAATTTATAAAAACAAGAAACAAACCATAAAGCCAGATATTTAGATAACAATAGTATCTGAGCCTGATAAACTTTTATTTGAGAGTTTGAT
>NZ_JACVWD010000013.1:0-15325 GCF_020658415.1 Clostridioides sp. ES-S-0123-01 | reverse complement strand
GAAGTTTTGAAGGATTGTAATGACTATGAAATAAGATTTATAACTGATATTGTGAAAGCTTCTAAAAAATCTATGAGAGATATAAAACTGTTTCAATCAAATGTAAATAATAGATATTAAGATAAATATAAGCTTTGATAGTTTGATTACTATTGAAGCTTTTTTTATGTCCAAATAAATTTTTACTAGTTTAGATAAAATATTTAACTAATAGTGCAAATAAAAGTTATAAAAAGAAATCTCTAAATCTATCATATTGCAAACGGCAGGATAAGGAGGTGTTTTTTTATAACGAGAACTAACGCAAAAAGAATAGCTAAAGCTAAGAAAAAAGATAAGATTAAAAAAATAGCCAAAATAGTAAAAGCAATTTTAGAAATAATTTTAATATGTATAAAAATATATTTAATGTTAAAAAAATAGAGTTCATGTTCGTGTTCGGAAAAACTAACGTTTGACCGTACATGTAATATTTAGATTATTTTTACATAGAATCATTGAAAATTAACAATAAAATATGTTCGGTATTGTAAATATGGAAAACATAATTTAGCCGAACAAAAAATATGTTGTATAATTATTATAACAATATAAATGGGGAGAAGGTTATGATAATAGTATATGAAAGGATAAGTACAAGAAAACAAGATAATAGCAGACAAGAGAGAGTTTTAGAAAGTGAAGGAATTAAGTTTGATAAAATATATAAAGATGTAATAACAGGAGCTACAAAAGAAAGAGAAGCATTAAGCATAATGTTAACAGAAGTAAGTGAGGGTGATATTGTCTATTGTGAATCTATAAGCCGATTAGGTAGGAATTTAAAGGATTTAATAGATATTATAGATACATTAGTTCAAAAGGGTGTAAGGGTAAAAATATTAAAAGAGGGGATAGATACAGGAAATAGTACCTATAAAATGTTACTTGCCATCTTTGGAGCAGTAGCCGAAATGGAGAGAGAAACAATTCAAGAGAGAACTCAGCAGAAAATAGACCAGTTAAAAGAGGATAAGGAAAAAGGGGAGATAAACACAAAGACAGGGAAATGGTTTGGTAGACAAAAAGTAACTAAGGAGCTTTTACAAACTAACAAAGAGTTTATAAAATATTATAATAAAATCCTTGATGGAAGCTTAAAAAAGAATGAAATGGCAAAGATATTAAATATTGGAAGAACTACATTGTACGAGTGGATAAAAATATTCGAGGGTGGAGAAATAAAAAGAGTTGTTAGGTAGTTGCTTTGATATATTATTAAGTAAACCTTTGATTAAATATCTAAAGATTTATACAACAAAAAAATATAAAATATACACACAATTCATACACAAATGGTATATACTTTGCATTGATAAATCATAAAGTTTAATTTTATTAGGCTTTTTTTATTACCAAAATTAAGGTTAATTAGGTAGATTAATACAAATGAGTCTAAATATACATGCTTTTGTATTAAGAATATCTAAGGGAGATTTTATGAAGGGAACTAAAAGAGGTTATAAGAAAATCACTAACATAGAGTTAAGAAAAATAAAATTAGAAGATGTATTTAAAAAGATAAGTTGTGCGTTTTTAAAGCCAACAAACTTGAGTTTTTTACATTTAAATTGCATTATTAATTTATTATAAAATCTAAAAATTAAATGGAAAGATATTAATAAATTACAACTTGGAAGATAATATGAAAAAAAGAGCAGTATGATATAGAAATACAATAGTTTATAAAAATGATAGGACAAATAAAAGCTTATACAATTTGTTAGCAATGATTTATGAGCTACAGGAGAATGATGTAAGTAAGTGTAACAGAGATGTTTGTACATAAACACATAAAGGCTATTGTTCTTACAAATGCTATAGAGCTTTGCAGAGTTTGAAAGAGCAGTTATAAATGAAGGAACTAGAATAGAAGAATAGCAAGACTTAATGAAAACAAATGGGTTGGTAAGCCAGCATTTGGATACAAAGGAAATAAACAGGGTAAATTTGAAACAGATAAAGAAGAAGCTAAAATAGTTAAAGATATATTTAGACTAAGGTCCAATGAGCTTTCATTAGCGAAGATAGGAGCTAAGTATGGGTTTTCAAAGTAGAAGGTAGACTATGTATTAAAAAATAAAAACTATATTGGAATATTTGAATACCAAGAAAGAAAGGAAAATAACTATATTACTTTGAAATAGACCATATAGTATCAAAGTAATAAATAAATTGTAATAGCAATTTATAGTTAAATGATTATAATAATGGGTAATATAAAAAAGAAGAGTTTAAACTCTTCTTTTTTAATCTAAATATGGTTCAAGTGTATCTTTCATTCGTCTAGCGATAGCTCTAATAACATTTACAGGGACTGAATTCCCAAACTGCTTATAAGCTTGTGTATTAGATACTGGAATGGTAAACTCATCAGGAAAACCTTGAAGTCTAGCACATTCTCTTGGAGTTAATTTCCTCGGGTTTGCTCTAGGACCTTGATCAATTAATATTTCACTACCATCTTTATAGTATCGAGCACTGAGTGTATTTGTATATACAGAATCATGGTTAAATAAAGAAAAACCAAATCCATTACCACGTTCTCTATGTTGTTCTAGTCTCCTTAAATGTCCTGCATATAGTGTATCACTTATAGTATATAACTCATCTACATATTCTTGTAGTATATCTCCTAAACGAGTAGGAATTCCCGTTGGTTCGGGGAACGTAAAATTAAAACTATCATTTTCTGGGTCATCAAGTAATTCTTTATCAAATCCAACTATGAATAATCTTTCTCTATTTTGAGGGAGTCCAAAGTCTGCAGCTCTTAGGACATCTATATATAGTTCATAGTTTAAATTTTCTAGATGCTCCCTTATAACTTTTAACGTATTTCCTTGATCATGAGTTCGAAGTTTTTTAACATTTTCAAGCAAGAAAGCCATAGGTCTATGTCCTTCTATAATACGCTCAATTTCAAAAAATAAAGTTCCTCTAGTATCTTCAAATCCAAGACCAAGACCTGCTTGAGAGAAGGGTTGGCATGGGAAACCAGCTAGTAGGATATCATGAGCAGGAATTTGCTCATTTGTTATTTCAGTTATATCACCATGAGGTCTTTCCCCATAATTTCTGTAGTATGTTTTTTGAGCAAACTTGTCCCACTCAGAACTAAACACACATTTACCACCTAATTGTTGAAAAGGAAGACGAATACCTCCAACTCCACAAAATAAATCTATAAAAGTAAAATCTTCATTAAAATCCTCATCAACTCCAAATGGATGAATTTCAGGATAATTAAGTATCATATTAAGTTCAATTGTTGATGGTGAAGTTTCATTATTTTCCCAACGTCTAAGAGTACGTTCTCCATTTCTTCCAAGACCTAAACTATCTGAAAATTCTTTTTGTGTCATATCTAGACGAAGACGCTTTGCTTTTATTCTATCTCCATACATAAGTTGAGCCTCCTTTAGGTCATTATGTCCTAATAATAACACAAATATAATCTAAATGTAAATATTTATAGAATTAAAGGCAATTAATGGTATAATTTTGGTTATAAAATATAAAGGTATATTTATAAAAAGGAGCCATAGATATGGAATTAAAAGATTTAAAACCGTTGGTAGATATTTGGAAATTAAAAAAAGATAGGTATGAAAATAGAGAAGTATTATTATCTGATGAATTCAAAGATATTTGTAAAGAAAGAGTTAATCAATTACCGAGTGCAAAACAAATTGAGTTCTTAGAGTATACAACTGTTGTTACAACAGAAAATAAAGGGAAGAGTAATAAAGTTTATTTTCCAAATCAATGGTTTATATTAGCAAATATATGCCCGCATGAGTACTATGAACAAATAGAAGTATACAAGAATATAGCATTAGCAATAGCGAATAAAATAATTCAAAATGGAAAGTATAGCGGTTCTTCAACAAAAAATGCAGACAAGTTAACTGATATATTCACACAGATTAGAGATGGATATAAGGATGCGGAAGATAAGTACTTATATATACAAGATTTCAGCAATGGTTATGTTGATGAAATTGATGAGTCTTTAGATGAATTCGGAATAGAAAATAAAATTAAAGCAAGTGAATATATAAAACAGTATGTATGCAATTATGAATATTGGTTAGGAAGTAAGACTATAGAGAGAACAGATTCTGTCAAGGCTCCTATAATAAACATGTTAGAGATACAAAATGAATCTAGTGGTTTTATAGGAAATCTAGCGATGTTTTTATTGAGGAATGAAGATTTATCAAAAATATTAGAAGATACATCTGTATACAAATTAAAGAAAATAAAATCTAAATTAAATTTTATGCACAATAGAATTATATTTGGAGCACCGGGAACAGGAAAGAGTTTTAAATTAAATTTAGAGATAGATAAATTTGATGAATATGAAAGAGTAACATTCTATAGTAAATATAATTACAATAACTTTGTAGGGTCATATAAGCCTGTAACTAAAGCAATAGGTAATGAAGAAAGAGTTACATATGATTATGTACCAGGACCATTTATAAGAGGTTTTATAAAAGCAGTAAAAAATCCAGATAAAAATTATCTACTGATAATAGAAGAAATAAATAGAGCAAACCCAGCATCAGTATTTGGAGATTTATTCCAGTTATTAGATAGAGATAAAGATGGTATGAGTACATATCCAATAAATATCTCAGAGGAATTAAAGGGATTCTTTAGAAAAGAGGATAGCTTAGGTGTTAACATAGAAGAAATAACGTTGCCAGGAAATCTTTTTATATGGGCAACAATGAATAGTGCAGATCAAGGTATATATCCAATGGATTCAGCATTTAAAAGAAGATGGTCGTTTGAATATATTGGTGTAGATGATAATCAAGATAAGTTAATATCAAAACCATACAATAGAATAAAATTAAAATCAGGTCCAAATGACGGAGATTATGAAGAGTACTCATGGAATGAAATAAGAAGAGAAATAAATAAAATATTATTAAAAGAAAATGTATTAGAGGATAAGTTAATAGGTCCATTTTTCTTAGATGAAAAAGAATTAACTTTACAACAGGAACAATTTGATGAGTTATTTAAAGGTAAAGTATTAATGTATTTATTTGAGGATGTATTAAAACATAAGAATAGTAGCTTATTTACAGTAAAGAAAAAGTCGTTTTCGGAAATAGCAAAATCATATAAAGATGGGGCATTCTTCACATTTAATTTAGACGATTGTAAGAATGATAGAGTCTAAGAAGAGGGGACGATGCATGAATGCAATATTTTTAAAAGAATATGAGGAGTATACTAGAGAAGAATTAATAAATAAAATGGGCTTAGAAGAAAATGAATTTAATGATTTTTTTTATAAAGCTCAAGTTAAGAAAATTATCAAAATAAACAAAAAAGATAATATTAGTTTTTCATATGTAGGTATCCTTATATATAAACAGAATGTTTTATTTTTTGTTCCTAAAATATATCCGACTGAACAAATTTGTAATAAAAATTTATATTTAGAGTTTCTATCAAATATTATAAATTTATTTAAAAACTACAGTAAGAGAGAAAGTTTATTAAATGAAGAGTTACAAACATTAAACTTTGAACAAGATAGTGAGTCTAATATATTATCGACAATGAGTTATATAATTGACGACTTTAATGAGTATGGTGTTTATAAGAATGAGCTAGATATACTTGAATTAAATGGATGTGGAGATACAGAGTGGGATGAGACTATGGACACATTTATACCATACATAGATAGAAATCAAGTGATATATATGGATTACTTAAGCAGTGAAAATATATGTGATGAGAATTATATAGTAACAAAGATACATAAGGCAGTAGTAAACAAATGTATAAGTTTTTGTAAAGAGTATAATTTAGATAAGTTATTAGGATATGAAGGTATCTGTGAAATTGATAGTGATTATGATATTGATTATGATGAAGAAATGTTTATAAATTTAATAGATCAAGAATTAGCTATTCAATATGAAGATAGAAAAGTAAGGGTACTACATGCGATAAAGTCTTTTTTAACTCAGAATAATGGTAGTCAGCAAGATAGGTTAGAGGCATTTGGAAGTACTAATTTTGAAAATATATGGGAGAATATATGCTCAGATATATTAGGAAATGAATTTGTAGGTAATGGAAGATACAAGAAATTTAAATTAAAAGAGCCTGTGTGGACTAAAGATAAAAGTGCAGAAATTAATATTTCTAAAAAGAGAAAAGGTAGAAAAAATATATTAAACCCAGATACATTAAAAGTAGTTAAAAATAATGGAGAGACAATATTGCTTATATTAGATGCAAAATATTATGATCTCAATTTTATAAGTCAAAATGAGGTTATAAATAATCCGGGAATGGGTGACATATCAAAGCAATATATGTATGAACTAGCATTAAAAGAATATTGTAATCAAAATACCATAACCAAATGTATAAATGTATTTATGATACCAAGTTTCAAGGATACATATAGCTTAGGAACTGTAAAGTTAGATTTTTTAAATGGAATTGAAAATCTAACGTGTATTAACTTGATAAAACTTGATATAAATGAAGTTATTAATATATATTGTAATGAAGAAAAATATAATATAAGTAAGTTTATTGAGTTATGCACAAGTAAGGAAGAGGAGAAAGAGAATGATTAATATTAGATTTATAAACGCAGCTGCAAAAACATTAAGAGCTGTTGAAGTAGATAGTTCATCTAGTAATCAGCATGAATTTAATGGGGTAGCTTCATTAAAAAGATTATTTGGATATGATAGACAAATATTAAATGCTACATTTTGCTATATATCAGATGAGCATCAAATCGATGGGATTGGAAGCTTAACTTGGTACGATGCGAGAGAAAATGATCCAGATAGATCAGAATATAGACTATACTTTACTGAAGATAATGTTGTATATAATGGAGAACCAGGGGATTTATTAGTAATTGGTATAAATGAAAGAAATCAAGTACAAGTTTTAATTATTAAAAAATATAGCGTAGCATTTAGAACGATTAGCTCTTTATTTGGAATATATGGAGAGCAAAATAGTTATGTTGTTAGAGAAAATATAATGCTATAAATGTGCAAATATGAACGTACTTTAAATAAGAAAGGAGCTGTCGCACTAGAAAATATTCTATCAGAATGTATTATTGTGGCGATAGCTCATAATATTTCTAAACTACTAAACTAAATGAAAAATCAAACTCGAATACATTGCTTAATTACAGTAAAATCAGTATATACGGGGACATTGCATAACGAAACTACTTTATTAAATAAAGTTAGATTGCAATAAGATATAAGGGATATTTCATATTGAATAATGAAAGAAAAAAACAACTCGAATATTTAAAATACAAACTTAATTACAAGACTATAAGCTAGTGATACCAACATATATATAGTTTTGCATCATTTAATATAATTACTAAATAAAATGGATATATCTATTTATTTTACTGAATTATATAGCCACTGAAAAGAATATTATTATACTTTTGAAATAAAGTTGCAACCTATATATTTTATCTTATTAAAACTCACTTAATTTAGATTGAAACAATTCAATTAAGGGCTTTAAACGAAGCTATACCAATATATATAAGGCTATTTGATTCACCACAAAAAAGTGCAATAATTAGCTAATAAAGGATATAAATATTTACAACAGGTTAAATGTTGGGAAATAAAGAGTTTGCATATGCAACTTCAACCCTAAAAAGTATATAAGTTGCAATGTCTATATAGCACTTAGAGCACCTTTGAAAAGGAATAATTTAAATATTAATATGAAAACTAAAGAAGCAAGTAATCACAATATGTTGAGAGATAAATTACATATAGAAGCTTAAAGCAAATAGAAATATAATAATCAAACTAATGCTATGTTTTGATGAGTATATGCTTCTACCATATTCAACAAGTAAAATATCTCCTAAAGATATTTTGTATGAATATTTTAAAATATATATGGTATAATAAAAATAACAAGGAAACTACAATCTATTTAGCGGTAGAGTGAAGTTTCATTAAGTAGTTAATGTTTTTTGAATTTAAATAAAAATTTAAGTTCAATGTCTAAGTCACTCTTTGCACTAGAGTGACTTTTTACTTTTTTGATACATACACAAACAATATATCCAATAAAACTAGCTATTAAACTAGCCAATACACTAAGTAAAAAGTTGTCCATACTTCCCACCTCCTTTCATTAGGAAGTAGGTAATTCGATTACATATGAACTTCACTCTATAGATTGTATTTTTCATTTCCTTGTTATTGTATTTATTATATCATATTAATTGTTATATTTATCCATAAAATCTTTAAGAGCTTGACTAACAATATCTTGCACTCTATACTTCTTATTAGCTTCGCAGAAGGCTACAAACTCCTTTTGAACATTCTCATAAACCTTATAGCTTCTAGTAACTATATTGCCCTTGAAGTCGTCTATATTTAGTTTATCAGCACCAACTACTTTATTACTACTTTGTGATTCATACCAACTATATACTTCATTTAACTTAGTATTCATCTCATTAAAATTATATAAAATGTCCTTCAAGTTATTAATATTATTAGTATCAGCCCCAACTACTTTATTACTACTTTCTTGCATAACTACTTTTGAACTACCTTCTAATTCAACAACTTCAACAATAGATATGTATAGCTTCTTAGCTTGATTAAATTCATAACCATGTTGTTTAAATCTATTTCTTATAGTTGTACGACCAATACCAATATCTTTACATGTGTTAGTTAGTGTATCGCCCTCTAGGAGCTTATTATTAATATATTGTATTTGCTCCTTGATAGGTAAATTATCAAATGTATATCTATCCATGCTTAGACCTCCAAAATAAAATAACTACTAAAGTAGCTTTCTAGTAGTTATAAATAAACCCTTTAGAATTAATATTTTTATTTGTCCCAACCTAACAATTCATTAGGCGAACACTTAAGAGCCATACAAATTTTTTCTAAAGAATCGAATTTAATAGATGTGGTTTGATTTGAAGCTAATCGACCAATATTTTGAGGTGTTATTCCCGTTTGCTTTGATAACCAGTATTTACTTTTACCTCTAGACATTAATAATTCATTTAATTGTATATACATATTAACCTCCTTATAATCATTAGTTATATAAATACATATTACACAAGATATGTATTGCACGCAATTTAACTATTGACAAACATTATCGTACATAGTTAATATTATAAGTATAAATGTAAAATACTGGGAGTAATTAAAAATAGAAAATATATTAAAAATATCTCGTACAAATAAAAAAATAACTCAAAATCAACTTAGTAAAATGACCAATATAAGCCAAAGTTATATATCAAAACTAGAGAGAGAATGTTTTTATCATAGTCCAACAATAAAGCTGATAATTGAACTAACAAAAGCACTTTAAGTTGATGTGTTAGAGTTAACAAAATATTTTATTGAAAAAGAGATATTAAAAACCTAACGAAACTTAACTAAAAATATAAGATTACAAAACAAACAATAGGGTGCAAAAGGATTAAATATAAATAAAAAGGAGAGTTGAAAGTAATAAAAGATGATTTATTAAGGGCGGGATTTATAGACTTAGATAAAAAACTATGCTTGAAAAGAAATTAAAAATATACATTAAAACTGTCAGAAAAATAATTCTAAACAATGAATTATAATTTTAATAATGATATAATATTAATTAACAAAAAATAGAAAAAGAATGAGTATTTGTTTGACGGCAACCACTCATTCTTTCAACAATAAAACAATAGAGTCAATTAAAACTACTAAAGTTTAATTAACATGTAAACATGTAGGATAAATATATCCTTTTAATATATTAATTATACGGGATTTACAAAAGAATGTAAATATATAGCTTGTTAAAACTTAATTGACTCCTAAAAATAAGGGGGAAAATATGATTTGTTCAAATGCAAAGAATATACTGTTAAATGATATAAGTAACTTAGAAGTAATACATAGTAAGTCAAAAGGATACATAACATTAGCAAGCAAAAAAGAGCAAAAATTCACTCAATGGCACTATAAAATAAATGAATTAGAAGAGAGATATTTGGAACTTATATATAATAAAGTAAATGTTTATATAAGTCATAATACCTTTTATAAGCCACAGAGAAGAATTGAAAATATAAAAGAATTAAATGCTATATTTATAGATATAGATTGTTACAATACAAATTATACGAAAGAAGCAGTCAGATTTTTTATAGAAAAAGATTTAAATGGAATAATACCAAACCCAACTATGTTAGTTGATAGTGGAAGAGGATTATATTATGTATTGAAGCTTGAACCAGTACCAAGTAAAGCCTTGCCACTTTGGTATGCAATACAAAGATATATATATAATCAATTAAAAGAATTTGGAGCAGATGCGAAAGCCTTAGACCCTACACGTGTGTTACGAGCCACAGGAACACTTAATTCTAAGACACAAACAGAAGTTAAAATAATTGATTATGATGGATATACATATACTTTGAAAGAAATACAAGAAAATTATTTACCAGAGTTAAAGGAAAAGAAACAGAAGAGTAAAGGTAGACCCAAAAAGGTCATTAGCTTATTTAATGAATATAGTTTATATCATGCTAGACTTAATGACTTAATAAAAATATGTGAACTTAGAAGTTATGATATGGAAGGGTGTAGAGAAGTAACCTTGTTTTTATATAGATATTTTACTTGTTGTTTTATGGAGGATGAAATACAAGCATTAGAATGTACCTTAGAGCTAAATAAACAGTTTGTAAAGCCACTAAGAAATAATGAGGTAGTAAAACATACAAAGAGCGCAGAAACGGCTTACAAGGGCAAAAAATATAAATTTAAGAATAGTACATTGATAGATTTATTGGGAATAACAGAAGAAGAACAAAAATATCTAAAAACCATAATAGGCAAAAAAGAAGCTAATGAAAGAGAAAAAGAAACTAAAAAATTGGCTAGAAGAAATGAAAATGGATTAACAAGTAGAGAGCAGGAGAAGCAAGATAGAATATATAAGATATTAGAACTAAAAAGTAAAGGGTTGAATCAAAGTGAAATAGCAAGAAATATTGGAATAAGTAGACAAGCAGTAAGTAAACTTTTAAAGTCTTTATAGTTTGTCAACTGAAACGTCGCTTTGTATTAAGGGGACGTAGTCCTGTTCCTTATTTAAGGGAACAGTTTATGATGAACTCTATAACAACTCTGGGGTACGGATAACGAGGGGGACGTGGTCTTGTTTTCTATTTAAGGTTTTAACGTATTGGCCTGGAAGCAATATTTTAGAGTTAGTAAAGGACTGAATAAAAGTAAAATAGCAAGTTTTAGGCTTAATAAAAGGACTTATAATTTATAAGTCCTTTTATTATTTATTTTTTATTTGTAATTAATTTGATTATCTCAGGTTTAGTTAAATTATAAATTCCTCTGGAAAATAACACTCCACCTATTATTAAAAACATATAAGAGTAGTTTCTAAATATTTGATTTTCAATTGCTTCTCCAAATCCTTTATCAGATAGATATACTGTTTTTAGTGATAATGCCAAGTCAACATTAAAAAATAATATTATAAAACCTATTATTATTAATATTAAACTAAATACTAAATACATATTTTTATTTTCCATTTTAATCAACTCTTTCTATTATTATTTATATGCAAGATATTCTAACCCATCACAAACATTTCCTGCTTTAATAGGGCTTTGTGCTACTATTTTTTGAGTTATAGGAGTTCCTGCCACTACTCCATTTACAGTACCTCTTACTTCTTTGAAGTATGGTTTAAATGCTACATATCCTATTTTACCTGCAGGTACTTTGTGTGTAGTTGTGACACTTCTTGTTAAAGAACGACTCCATGTGAATCCTGAGTTTGCTCTTACAACTGCTTTTATTGCTTCTGTAGTTCCTCCAACGGAGAAGCTTTCAGATACAGTTGTTGAATTTCCTATTGAGATAGTTGCTCCTGATTTACCTCCTGATACATCTTGTGATATTTTGCGTGCAGAACCAGTAACTTTTTTAACACTTGATACTCCAAAAATAGACTTAGGAGATTTTGTGATAGTTTCTTCATTTAAATTAAATTTTTCTAATGCTTCATTAATATTTAATTTAATCAATTTTCCATCTATAGTTTCATATACTTCGGAAACTTTTTCGTTAGTAATTTTATTTAATAATATTTCTTTTCCTGTTTCAGTATCAAACGATTTAATCCATTCTTCTTGTTGTTTAGATTCATTATTATATGTATATTCTGTCTCTAACCCTGTTGATTCCATTGCATATGATGTTGCTGTTACTGCTGGCATTGCTAGCATTGCCATTGTCATTGTAGTTGCTAACATTCTGTTTATTCTTTTTGATTTCATATAAAACACCATCCTTTATGTTTGTATTTATATATATAACAAATGAAGTTTTTATTTTTAGACATTTATATATAATTTTTTATAAATTGTATATAATTTTTTTAAGGATAATTTTTTTTAAGGGAGAATAATTTATGTTAATATATTTAGCTATCATAGATTCAGAAGAAGAAAGAATTAAATTTGAAGAAATATATATTAAATACAAGAAGTTAATGTTTTATGTAGCCAATCAAATTCTAAGAGATGATGCTTTATCAGAGGATGCTGTTCATAGTGCATTTTTAAAGATAATTGATAATCTTAATAAAGTAAGTGATGTGAATAGTCCAAAAACTAAAGGTTTTGTTGTTATTATAGTAAAAAGGATTTCAATAAATATATATAATAAAAGAAAAAAAGAGGAAATAAATGATATTAATGATGAGAGCTATAAATTTAACTCTTTAGATTTATCAATTGAAAATTTAGGTGAGTGTAGTTATTTAGTAGAAGCTTTAAAAAAACTATCAGAAACAGATTTACAGGTTATTCTTTTAAAATACAGTCATGGTTTTTCTATCAAAGAGATTTCTAAAATATTGAATATAAAAGAGGTTAATTTGTATAAGAAAAATAAAAGAGCATTAGAAAAACTAAAAAAAATTTTAAATGAAATGGAGGCATTTTCAAATGAATAAAGATAAGTTAGATATAGAAAAATTATTGTATGAACAGCTTCCAGAAATAGAAGAAAAAATTCTACATGAATTACCTTGTGATGAAGATATTGACTATGAATTTTCTATAGAATTTAAAAGTAAAATGGATAAGCTTATAAAAGAAAATGAGAAAAGAGTAAAAAAGAACTCTTATAAAAATTTAAAAAGAATTGCTATAGTTTTTATAATAATTTTATCAAGTATAGTCACTATAACTACTATAAAAACAGAAGCTTTTCCAGAAAATTTAATGAGAATAATGAAGAAGGTATATAAAGAATTTACAGACTATAACTTTATAAACCCTCATAAATCAAATGTATCATTTAAATATATAGAACCTAAATATATTTCTACTGGATATAAAGAGGTTGAAAGAATTGAAGAAGAGAATTATCTATCAATATCATATAAAGACAAATCAGATAATTATATAATTTATCAAATGATGCTATATTCTAGGGATGTTATAGTATTGGATACAGAGGATGCGCTTGTTGAGAATATAAAATTTAATAATAAGTATGCACAATATGTTGAAAAAGAAAATACTCAACAATTACTGTGGCATGATAAAAATAATATTTATATGTTGTCTAAAGAACTACCTACAAAAAAAATAACTAGAAAAGATAAAAAAGAGTTTATTAAAATCGCAGAAAATATTAAGTAAGTTTTTGTCTAAAATATTACTAGTTAGTTGTTATATTGAATAAATAATATTTTATAAGGAGGTATTTAATGAGAGTAAAAAACATAATCTCAATATTTGTATGTGTATTAATAATGATAATGTCAGTAAAAGTTGTTAGTTTTGCTGATGAGTTTAATTCATCTGATATTATTTTTATGGAAGATGGTCAAGAAGAAATAAGTCCTTTTTCAGTTTACATATTAAATGGTAGGTGTAATTTATCATTTAATAATGGGAAAGCAAATGTAAATGCTTCTGTTGTTGGGAAATCTGGAGTAACTAAAACATCTATTGTAACTAAATTGCAAGAATTAAAAGGTGGAAGTTGGGTAGATTTAAAAATATCTGCGAAGAAAACTGGAGGAAAAACTTGTTCTGTTTTAAATTCATATTCTGTGACAAAGGGACATACTTATAGAGGTGTTGCAATAATTACTGCTGAAAATGAGTCAAAAACATTAATAAGTACATCTCAAAAATATTAATAAAAGAAGATTGCACTTACAAAAGTTAAGAAACTCTTTAAAACATTATTGCAGGAGCGAATGGAAAATAATTAAATCAATCGAAATTAAAAACCATCAACATAAGTATTTACATAAACTTAAAAGATGATTAAGTGAACAACATATAAAAAAGTACACTTGTATAAGTTATATTATTTATACAGGTGTACTTTTTTTTATGTGTAATATTGCAATCTTTCAAAGAGCTTAAAAGGCTTTTTAATGAATTTGAATGTATATCATTTAAAAACCGTCTTGTTTCAAATTTTAGGTAGTCTTTTTTTGTTATAAGTATTGTATAGTGTGTAATTCTACTTATCCGTTCAGATGCTAAAAAGCGTTTAACAACAAGTCTTGATAAAAGCGTTAGTGTTGTTGTTGGCTTCCAATTATATTCAATTTGCATTGCCTTTATGACTTCTTTAGAAGTGACTATATCGTTTTTACTCCAAACAAATCTCATTATTTTGAACTCAGCTTCGGGTATCTTTAGTATATTCATTATAATTCCTTTCTGTGTACTATAACTATCATAATGAAACATTCTATTAGTTTGTTATAATATACTTTTGGAAAGGTTAAAATATGTGTGAATACTTGTAGGAAGGAAATACGCATATGGAGCTTGATTTTAAAGTTATAGGTCAAAGGATAAAAATTGCAAGAATAAAGAAAAAGCTAACACAAGAAGTTTTATCAGAGAAAATTAATGTTAGCCCACAACATGTCAGCAATATTGAGACAGGAAATTCGAGTGTAAGTTTAGCTACACTTGTTGCCATTGCAAATACTCTTGAAGTGTCAGTTGATGAATTATTATGTGATACAATCTTAAGTTCTAAAGCTATCTTTGAGAATGAGTTAGAAGAAGTTTTGAAGGATTGTAATGACTATGAAATAAGATTTATAACTGATATTGTGAAAGCTTCTAAAAAATCTATGAGAGATATAAAACTGTTTCAATCAAATGTAAATAATAGATATTAAGATAAAT
>NZ_JACVWD010000012.1:0-36955 GCF_020658415.1 Clostridioides sp. ES-S-0123-01 | reverse complement strand
TGAGCTTGCTACAGCATTCATTGCTGTGCTTGAGCTTGCTACAGCATTCATTGCTGTGCTTGAGCTTGCTACAGCATTCATTGCTGTGCTTGAGCTTGCTACAGCATTCATTGCTGTGCTTGAGCTTGCTACAGCATTCATTGCTGTGCTTGAGCTTGCTACAGCATTCATGTATTTATCACTTCTAGCTAACGCATCCGAAGTGTAGATAGTTGCATTATCTAAACCTGCCAGCTTCGCTACTATTTTTGATATTGCTAAATCAACTTCTTTTACAGAATTAAAAGCTTCTTGATTATTTGCTATAGCTGTCATAATACTTAGATTATTTTCTATACTTTTACAAATATTAAGTGCTTCTACTGTATCTTCTCCAATTACTACTAAAGTTTCCTTCAGACTTTTATATCCAATGTTTATATCTTTTATTAAATAGAAAAGTTCTCCCTCAACCACGAAATTTGTTGAATTATAAGTAGTATTTGAATTTGAAATCAAATTTGTTTTATTTGACTCTATAACATACAAAGCATTATATGTTTTTAAAATATTTGCTAATATATTTTTTACTACATTCTGATTTCCTAATACTAAATTTAAACTTTCTTGATTAGCTAGTAATAACTGTATTGCTTCTAAATTTTTAAATATATATGATATAGATTCCTGATTTGTTGCTATATGAGTCATTGCTTCAGTACTATTGATTATAGCTTCTCTAATTACATTATTTTTTAAAATTGCCCTTATAACTGCTGGTTCTGCTGTAACTCTTAAAATATATTGTCCAAGTAAATCCATAGCATTTGAAGTTGCCACAACTGCATCCATGCTCGATTTACACATAGTTAAAGCTACTATTGCATTACTATTATTAAGTATTGCATTAGTAGCTTCTGTATTTGCCAATATTTCCTCTATAGTTGTAAGACTTTCTAAATCAGTATTATTTAAATTGAAAGTAGAATTAAACCACATGCCTATGCTTGACTTTTCTTGTTCCCTTGTAACATATCTATCATACCCTGCTTTAAATTTTTCCTCTAATGAATTATAATGCTCTACAGTCATTCCTTTTACTACATTATCAGCATTTCCTAAACTAAATATATCTGTTCTATAAAAAGCATTTAATTGTTCCCCTAGCTTGGTACTTTTATCAAATAGATTATCAATATCCATTTCTGAAAAAGCTGCATATACTACTTCTCTAATTCCTCGATTAGAAAATAAGTATAGACTATTTAAATATAGCTCTTCCCATATTCTAATATTACCATCATAAAGTACATAACTGTCTAGTTCATTTAGTTTTAAATCATTCAAATAGTTTAAAAAATTCAAAGGTTCACCTTGTATGTCACTGTTTACCTTATATACCTCTGACCAGCTCATTAAATCACCCCTTCACTTGTAACAGATTCTTGTATCATTCCATTTTCAAAATTAGTTATTGTTGTACTGATTAATATATCATTTATATATTTTTCTTTTGATATAGAACCATTAGCATTAAACTTTGTAATATACTTGATATTATTATCTAATACCTCTGTTATAGAGCCATTTGTATTAAATTTTGTCTCTTTATTTTTAAAAGTATCTAATTCAGAAAGTTTTTCTTTTTCTTCAGTTGTATAATCTTCTGTAGAAAGTCCTTTCCCTTCCACTTTTTCAACATATATACTATGAACATGTTCTAAATTAGCTTTTTTATCTAATCCATCTTTTAATAGTCTTTTTATCTCTATGCTAGAGTAAGTACTTTCAAGAGATTCTATATCATCATTAATAGTGAATTTTATAAGTTCAATAGTTGAACCACCATTAACTACAGTAACTTCAATGTCTATAGCAACTTCATTAAATAGTACTATATTATTATCATCTATAATTTTGTAAGATGTAATCAAACTTTTGTTATTAAGTTTATCTATTGAAGAAACTAATATTTTTTGAGTAACAAGGTTATGCTCTACTGAAAGTTCAAATCCTCCATCAACTTCAATCCATTCAGATACATCATATGATTTATTAAATGCTACATTTATTCCACCAGCAATAAGTTGCTCTATCTTTAAATCTAATTTATTAAAATCATAAGTTAGTCTCTCTTTTAAAGTATCTTTTATCTGACCATCTGTTGTTTCTTTTGATTGTAATATTTCTCCTGCTGTATCTAAATTTTCTAATTCATTGAACCTTTTTTCAAACTCAGTTATTTTATTGCTAACAGTGGTTGTCATATCTGTTTTAGCAGTATCTACTTCAATTATTTTATTATCAACCTCATCTACTTTATCATCTACTTTTTTCTGCATATTAATTATAGATGTTTGCCTAGTTGATTCATTTAATTCTCTAGTTTCCTCATTACTTTTTCTTAGTTTTTCATTCTCTTCTCTTTTAGTTTCTGAACTTTGTCTTGTTATTTCATTTGTTTTTCTTGTTTCTTCATTAGTTTCCCTTGTTGTTTCACTAACTTTTCTAGCTTCTTCATTTGTATTTCTAGTTATTTCATTATTTTTTCTTAATTCTTCACTTGTTTTTCTAGCTTCTTCATTTATATTTCTAGTTTCTTCGCTAGTATTTCTTACTTCTTCACTTGCTTTTCTAGTATTTTCATTACTTTTTCTTAGTTCTTCATTTTCTTCTCTTATCTCTTCATTACTTTTTCTAAGCTCTTCACTTTCTTCCCTTTTAGTTTCTGATTCTTGCCTATCTACTTCATTAGTAACTCTTGTTTCTTCACTTGTATTTCTTACTTCTTCACTTGCTTTTCTAGTATTTTCATTTGATTCTCTTGTTTCTTCACTAGTTTTTCTTATTCCCTCATTTGATTCTCTAACTGTCTCATTATTTTCTCTTGTTTCTTCATTTGTATTTCTAGTTTCTTCACTTGACTCTCTGACTATCTCATTATTTTTTCTTATCTCTTCATTTGCTTCTCTTGTTGTTTCATTTGTCTTTCTAAATTCCTCATTTGCTTCCCTTGTTATTTCATTTGTCTTTCTAGTTTCTTCATTAGTTTCCCTGGTAAGCTCTTGCGTTTTTCTTGTTTCCTCATTCTCACATCTTTCAGCTTCATTATCTTTTCTTTGATTTTCACTTTCAATTCTTATATTCTCATTACCAACTCTTACATTTTCAGAACTTATTCTAATTTCTTCATTAGATTTTCTTACATTTTCATTTTCTTGTCTTTCTTCTTCATAACTTAATACATTTAATATGTCTTTTATTATATCCCAACTAGGCTCATCCTCTATTGCATTTCTATTTATACTTTTTTCAACTTTTATTATTGTAGAAAATGTAGTAACTACCTTGTCATCTTTATATAAAGTTATCTCAGAAGCAACATCACCTTCCTCTGAAAGCTCTATATGACTTAATTCAGTATAAACAGTTGAACCTTCTATAGTACAATTTTTCTGAGTAACTCTTCCACTTGGTAAACTAAAAAATGCTAATGCTGTATATCCAGTTAAGTCAACATCTATAGAATCCTGTACTATCCTCATGTTATAAAATACATCGTTGTCATTTTGCTTATATCTAGCTATTTGATACATCTTTGTATTGATGTCTACAATATAAATTCTATCTCTCAAGATTTATCACATCCTCTCTATGCATCTATTCCTCCATTAAACTCTTCAACACTTTCTTTTAACCAATTGTAGCAAGCTTGAACTTGATTTACTCCACTTATATCCAGCGTATTTGTATCTAAATATAAAGCAAAATCATCTTCCTTCATCATATAGTTTTTAACAATTATTGGTTGCTTATTATCTAATCTTCTTTGCTCATCTTTATATCCAGCAATAAATACATTACACTTTTTTGCACCATAACTACTATTTATTGTTGTTATCCTCCAATAGTTAGCAGTTTGACCCATTGCATTTGTTATATCCTTAGAAATTGCCATGTTGTTCTTCTCCTCCCATTATTGAAAAATATTCATCTTCTTTATCAATTCTACTTCCCTTTACACTAAAGTCTACTTTCCCAGTATATCCAGATACTTTAAAATATCCATTCTGCTTTTCTACAACTTCAACTTTTCCATTAGAAGGAAATACTGCATATCTTGAAATAGCTTTAGCATAAGTACTGTCTAATTTAACTATAGTTCCTGTTTCTTCTACTTCTACATCAAATAAAATATCTTCTATTAATGTTTGAGGACTGTCAACTGGTGACATACCAAAAATAGTCCCATCAATTTCAATAGAACCTCCTTTTTTAGTCCCATCATCATAAAAAGCGTGTCTTTCTCTTCCATCACAATAAATTGCAGCAGTTCCATCATTCCATGCTACAAAACCAGTCTCTTCACTCTCTGTATACAGTCTTAAAGCTCCAGACATATCAAAAACTGCACTATCCCATCTAATTTCATCTTGATAAAAATAAACTTTTGAACGAGAAAAGTTATTATAAATAGTTGTACTACCTATATAAAAGTTTATTGAAGAGCCATCTACAGCTACATAATGGCTTCTATCATACTGAAATCTAATTGATTTACCTATACCAACACCATTTAATGCAGTAGCATCTATTGCACATTCAGCTCCATTACCTGAAAAAAGTAGTATTCTTGGATTTGATGAACTAGCACCTATTCTGTCACATAAAATAGTACCTGTATCTATATAATCAGCATTTATATATAATCTACTTCCACTTAAATATATTCCACAATTTCGGTTCCCTGTTAATGCATCAAATACTGCTTTTTGGTCACTAGTTAAAACACTTTCATAGTTGTTTTTATCACCTATAGATAACTCATTAGCTCTTATATTGACTTTTCCATTACTATCGACTTGTAGCGTTGTATATCCATCATTATCTCTCACAGTTAAATTTCTACCATTTATAAATTGCCCTTCTAAAGTACCAGTTTTTATATAACTAGCATTTAGGTATAACTCATTCCCAACCATATATAGTCCCTTAGCAAGACCATTATTAGTTAATTTATTAAATATCTCAAGTTGAGTTATATTATCTATTTCTCCACCAATAATAGACTCCAGTGACTTGCCTTTTAATGTAAATGTTGTTGCACCTATATGAACATTTCCAAAACTGTCTATATTTAAAGTTGTTTGACTGTTTCCATCAACTACAACTAAATTTTTAGCTTCAATATACTGTCCTTTTACTTTTCCTACATTTATCTTATCTGCATCTAAATCTCTTATAACTGCATGACCTATAGCTGCTTCTTCAAAATATTCAGCTGCATCACTTAACTTCCTTGTTGTTGCACTAACTTCATTTGAAAATTCATTATAGTTATCATGTGTATTCCCTGCTCTTACTCTATAATACCAAGTCTGCATAGGCTTAACTTCATGAAGTAATGAACTTGCTTGACCCACATATATCCTATTTGTATATCCTACAGTATCTGGTTCAAATCCTTTTATTTGGGATGCATATACTTCATAGTTATAATATAGTTTATTATCAAAAGTCCAATCTAACTGAATCATACTCCATAACCCTAGTGCTATTACATTTGAAGGCTCTGGAAGTGTATCTGGAAAATTATCACTTTCAATTACAATATTATCTACATTATTTTGAACCTTATCTATTTTTTCTTCTAAATCATCTATTCTTTCATCTTTAAAATGATTTACTAAGTCACCAATTTCAACCGAATTGTATTTCTTTAATACTGGATTATATTCAGTTTTTACTACCCTTGCAGTAGCATTTATACCTAAGTTATAATCTCTAACTATTATTTCATCATCCATATTAACAGTCTCAAGCATTTTATAATTCTTATAATCTTCTGTAGTTGATAAATCTACAAATTCAACTTTATAAGTAACTTTAGGTAAATCAACATTATTTTTGGTAAAATAGTCTTTACACTTATTCCTTAAACTCTCTTCATTCTTCACATCATCATCTGTAAAATCAACTGCAACAATTCTTTGAGTTGGATAATTATTTATATATTTGCTTTCTATATATTTTTCTGATAGTGTAATTTTTTTATTTTTACCACTTTTTTTAGTTGCATATGGATATATCTTAGTTATGACTTCCTGTGTATCATAAGTTGCTGTAAGACCTGTTATATTCTTCCTATATGCTAGTAATACATTATTACTTTCTCCAATATTATTTAATAAGCTTATATTAAAATTATCTCTCTTTAATTTAGATTTGTTGTTAAATAACTCTTTAATATCAGATATAGCATTGTGTGGACTTACACATGATATTGAAAAATCTTTATTTCCAGTTATATCTGAATATCCTACAAATCTATTTTCTTCAGTACAGGACCTAAATATTTGATTAAGAACCTCTTCACAAGTAACATTTTTAAGTTCTAAAGTCTCTATAAAATTATTTAACAAGTCATAACTAATATGTTCTGCTTTAACTAATATTTTTCCATCAAGTTCTTTAGAAATATAGTAAATCCTAAATAACTGATTTTTAAGTTTTGGAGAAGCATCAGCCATAACTATTTTATTATAATCAATTTCATCAAATAAAAAAGAGCCCACATAATATGTAAACTCTAACTCAAACAACCCATTTAATTCTTCTGTAACCTTTGCTTCAACTGCATCTTTTAATATTCCTAATCCATTGTTTTTAAAATTTGTTTCATTTGCATTATATAACCTAAGCAATCTATAACACCACCCATCTAGGTTCTATCTCTATTTTTTCTACATCTCCAGTGTATGTTATTATATTTTCACCATGTTCAAATGTTGGAAAATCTCCAAACATTCTACTATTCTCATTAGCTATATCATTTGTATGAATATCTATCTTATAAGCATTCATAAGTTCACAATCAATATATATATGTCCTTGAACTTCTGTAAGTTCTATTATTTCATTATTTATTTTTAATTCTATATCACCATTTCCAAATACTTTTATAAGAGGATACGAAGCCATTCCAGTATTTATTAACTTAGAATTTGATTCATTTATTGTAATTAAATTACTAATTAACTGTTTTTTGAGTGGTTTGCATTCAAATGTAATCTTAAAATATCCTAAATCTTTTATAACTTCTTCTAAATCAAGTTTATTAATACAAACTGCTTCTCTATAATAGTTTGGGTCACTACTTATAATAAGATTTTTATAGGAAAAGTCTGTTTGTAACCACATCTTTATTTCAGATGCTAGTATGTTAATATCTTTACCATCTACATCTATATAACATTCTATTTCAAGATTAAAATTACTATAACAACCTTCATCTAAAATAAGACTGCCATTCCTCCCTGGTATCTCTATTCTTTCAAACCTACGTTCTGGTGATGCAAGTTCATTAATATCTGTAATTACAATACCAAAATCTCTACTATTTATTTTTCCATATTGAAAAGAAACTAGTTCATTTTCACTGACACAGTATTGTAAAGCCAAATTATCACCTCCTATACATAAAAAAAGAGATGCTTCAAATTTTTCTTTTGATACATCACCTTCCATTTACTTTGCATATTTTTATCAAAATGTGATATAATAAAAGCAAGAAGAACTACAATCTATTGTCAGTAGAGCGGAGTTCATAATTAAAAGCTAATTATTTTTTATGGAATTTGATTTTTAAATCAAACTCCCAGCCACTCTTTCGCACAGAGTGGCTTTTTACTTTTGCAAATATCTTACTTATTAAGCAAAATATTAAACTGGCAATAATACCAGCTATTACATTAAGTAAAAAGTTGTTCATACTTACCACCTCCTTTCATTAGAAAGTAGGTTTTATCTCAGTATGAACTCCACTCTTAGATTATAGGTTTCATCTTCTTGCTAAAGTTATTATACCACAATTTGGATATTACAAAGGTATTTGTAACACTAAAACTTTAATTTTCGATTTGTAATAAATGCTATTTCAGAACCTATTTGCTCTATATCTTGTTTAGTATTATTTATAAACTTTTCTATATGTAAAGTTAACTCAACTCTTTTATCACTACTTTTTTCGTTATCAACTTTACTATTATTATTTATATTAACAGTTGCATCCTTCAGTAAATTATTTGAGGCTATCCCTCTTGCTAGAGTATCTGAGTATGCTATACTTTGTAAGTTTTCTATTTCATTTCTAAACCTTGCTGCTTCTTTTCTTCCTCCTGTAGGTATATTTACATCTTTAAATCCTATATTAGAAAGTTGTTTATTTATAGAATTAACTATGTCACTTAAAATCTTACCCAATGCTCCTTGCATAGATTTAATACCATCTATCATGCCCTGCATAGAATCTTTACCAGTTTCCATAAACATAGCTGGTACTACTCCAAATTTATCCTTAAAACTTTCAATTTGTTCCTCTATACTTTTTTGCATTTCTTGACCTAGTTTTCTATATTCTGCATCATAAGTTTTTTTCAATTCTTCAATTTCTTTTTCTATTCTATACTTTTCATCTTCTGTATCTTCTTTGGCTCTTCTTTCAGCTATTTTCTTCTTTTCTTGATATAATCTTTCGTATTCTTCTAGTTGCTCTTTTGACATCTTGTTAATGGCTTCTATCTCATTATGAGCTTGTGGTCCTTTAGCTAATAATTCTTCATACAAATCTTTACCTACTTTTGTAGATAAATCTGCCATATCAGTGTCCCATTTTCTAAGTACATCAACTTGCTCTTCTAGGTTTTCCATTAACTCATCATTGTCAATTTCTTCAAATGTTACAGAAGAAAATAAGTCTGTATAATCCATTAAAGATTTTACTCTTGAGTCATATATCTTTTGATATTCTTCATTTAGTTTCTTTTGGTCCTCAATATATTTCTTATCTAAGTTTGCTACTTTTTCAGCATAATCTTCTTTAATATCATTATATTTTTTATTGAAATCTCTTTCAGCTTTTATTTTCTCTTCTCTGAGTTTTTGTAGTTCTTCTTGATGCTTTTCAGTATCTTCTTTTTCTTTTTTATCATACTTTTTATTTATTTTTTCAAGTTTTTCTCTATATTCTTCTTGGTCTTTTACAGACTCCTTATTATATTTATCTTTAATCTTCTTTAAAGCTGCTAATTTTTCTTTTTTATTCTTATATTTCTTTGCTTCTGCTTCCTTTATTTCTTCGTTTTCTTTTTCATTTCTTTCTTTTTGTTTTTTCTTATGTTCTTTATCTAATTCTGCTATTTCTTCAGCTTTTTCTTCTTGTAGTTTTTGAACTTCCTTATTAAACTTCTTAATTTCTTGAGCTTCTTTTATGTTTCCATTACCTATTATTGCTTGGACTGTTCTAAGTGTATTTGTTAATCCTTCTTCTATGTTTGATAATCCATCTAAATACGCTTTTGCTGAGTTTTCTCCTGCTTTTTTAAATTGTGAGGCTATTCCTGATGAAGAACTACCTATACCTTTTGTCATAGTATTAGAAAGTTTGCTAATAGAGTCTAGTATACTTCCTCTACTTGATGTAAAACCTTCCATTGATGCTCTAAATATTCTTGATGTTGGTAACATATCTTGCTGAATAAAATTATTGCTATTTTGAGGAATCATAGAACCACTTCTAAAAAGTCCACTTACTTTATCTTTTATTCCATTTATTTTACTTGTAATTCCTCCAAGTATACCGCTTATTGCTTTTTGTGCAGCTTTAAATGGAGCTGTCAAAATATTAGATATTGTACTAAATACACTTGAACATACTGATTTTACTGCATTTGCACCATTACTTACTGCTGTTTTTATATTACTCCATACATTTGATATTGCTGTTTTTATATTATTCCATATAGTTGTAACCGCTGATTTTAAGGAATTAAACCCTGATGTTGTTGTATTTTTTACATTTGATACTGAGCTTGTAGCACTCGATTTAATATTATTCCATGCATTTGATACTGCTGTTTTGATTCCATTCCATATCGAAGATGTTACATTTTTTATTCCATTCCATGCACTTGACACTACCGACTTGACCGCATTCGACACACTACTAGCAATTGATTTTATTCCATTCCATGCGTTTGTTA
The DNA here is from genome assembly GCF_020658415.1 of Clostridioides sp. ES-S-0123-01. Lineage (NCBI taxonomy): Bacteria > Bacillati > Bacillota > Clostridia > Peptostreptococcales > Peptostreptococcaceae > Clostridioides > Clostridioides sp. ES-S-0123-01. Next base: position 26,936 of record NZ_JACVWD010000012.1, on the reverse strand, counting down.
CAACTGTCTTAATTCCATTCCAAATTGTACTTGATATATCCTTTATACTATTCCACGCATTTGTTACAACTGCTTTTACAGCATCTACTGCACCCATTACATATGGTTTTATTGCATCCCAAACACTTTGTATTACGCTTTTTATACCTTCCCATATTGATGAAGTTATATCTTTTATACCTTGCCACGCAGCTCTTACTAATGCTTTTACTATTTCCACGCCAAGTCCTATAATTGCCTTTATAAAATCCCAAACGCTCTGTATTATATCAGAAATAGATTGCCATATAGTTGTACCTGTTTCTTTAATTGATTCCCATGCCATACTTACCATTTCGCTAATGAACGAGATAACTGGACTTAAAAATTCTATTATACTATTCCATGCATCTGTTACTGAACTAACAATACCATTCCATGCGTTTGTAGCCATTTCTTTAATACTTTCCCATAACTCGCCTAAAAAACTTGTTATATTAGTCCATATAGTTGTTGTCCATTCTAAAATGCTATTCCACACATTGCTAACACCTTCAGATATACTTGTCCACAAACTGTTGCATCCTTCTGTTATACTGCTCCATGCATTTGATAAACTCTCTGTTATGCTATTCCAAGCATTTGAAACTCCTTGAGTTATTTTATTCCACGTATCAGCGAATCCTTTGTCTGTATTACTACACCAAGTGTCGAAATCGCTTTGAGATGTATCAATATTCTTCTTGATTTCATCTCTTAATACTTCCCATCTCGATTTTATTTCTCCTGTTGTCCAATCAATTTTTTCCACTTGACCTTCTGCTTGTTTTTGAGCTTCTGAAACAATTTCTTTGTGCATTTCTTGTGCTTTTTTTACTGCTTCATCTTTTTGTTTTGTAGCTTCTTGAATTACTTTATTTGCAAGTTCTTCATTTTCTTTCCCGCCCTCAGCTCTAAGTTGAGCTGCTAACTTGAGTCTCTCATTGTACTCTTCATTTGCTGATTTTACAGTTTCATCTCTTTGCTTTATAGAATTTTTCACAACATCTGCTGCTTGTTTTGCTGAGAGATTTGTAGCGTTAGCTCTCATTTTTTCCATTATTGCTGCTTGTTCTGCTTCACTTTCAGACATGACATTTACAGCTGTATTTAACATTTCTGTTTTAATACGATTTATTTCATCTGCTTCAAATTGTGTCAGACTTCTATTTTCTTCACTTGCTTTAGTTAAAATTTCTTTTACTCTAGCTGTACTTTCTTCTACTTTCTTTTCTTTGTTACTATAAACTTTATCAGTATTTTTTATTAAAGCTTCTTTTTCTTTGTCTGATAAAGTGGTTGAGCTAACAAACATTTCTTGTAATGTTGCTTTACTGCTTTCTTTTGTTTCATTTAACTTTGATGTTATTTGACTAGACATAGAGTCAAAGTTACTTATTAAAGTATCCTTCATTTCAGTCGAAACAGTTTCTCCAGACCACAACATTTGGTTTAAGGTTGTTGTTGTTTGTTCTTCCAAATCCATAAAAGCTCCAACCGCTTTTTGTGTTCCATCTGATATGTTTTTTCCAAACCTTTCTGAAACTTGAATTGAGTCTTGTGACATGTGTTTATTTAAAGCTACAAAAGCCACTCCTAAAGCTACTATCCCAGCTACTACTAAACCCATGGGACCCATTAATGCTGTCATAGCCTTAGACATTTTTATCATTCCTGCACTTGCTCCTACACTTGCAGGTGTTATTATTTCTCTTGCAATAGCAAAACTTGTGGATAGAAATGTAAATGCTTTTCCTGCTGTACCGATTGCAGCAATGGCCTTAGGTATTGTGATTGCCATTGTCCCAAGGACTACTAATAAAGGTCCTATTGCTGCGACTACAGCTCCTATCGATACAATTATTCTAGAGAAACTAGGATTACTCTTTGCCATTTCGCTGACACTTTTCATAAAAGCAGTTGCCATTTCAGCCACTTTAGCAACTACAGGCATCATAACTTCACCTAAGTCAGATAACATATTCTTTGCTGAATTGAGTGCATCTTCAAGTTTAGTCTTTGTAGTATTATCCAGTTGCTCAAACGCTTTATCACAAAGTCCAGTAGAATTTTTCATATCATTAAGCATTTGATTAAATGAATCAGCACTCTTTGTACCTTCAATTATTTCTCCTGTAGTTTCATTAACTGCATCACCTAGTAAAACATTAGCTGCCTTTGCACCTTCTGCCGAGCCAAATAGGTCTGATAGAGATAAGCTATTTTTCTTTGCATAATCATTTAATATTAATAATACATCTGCTGTTGATTTTCCTTCTTTTTGCAAATCAGCAAATCCTTTATCTGTTAATTTTTTAAGTATTTTATCTGCTTTACTCCCACTTTTCCCAAGTTCATTGAACATCGCATTCATGTAAGTTGTTGCTTCTGCGCCAGCAATTCCTTTTGCAGTTAATATAGCATATCCAGCTCCTAGTTGCTCAACTGATACATTCAGACTTTTTGCAGTTGGAATTATTTTACCCATAGAACTTGCTAACTCATCCACCGTAATTTTGCCTTTATTTTGGGTCTGTATAAGAACATCACTTACATGAGCCATATCCTTTTGGGACATCCCATACGCATTTTGAATAGTTGTCAACACATCTGTAGCTTTTGCTAAATCTGTTAAACCTGATGTTGCTAGTTTATCTGCTTGTGCTAAGAATTCAGTTACATCTGCTTGCTTTACACTCGCAGATATCGCATTATATGCAGAGTTAGCATATTCATCATAAGCCATTCCAATTTCATTAGCACCTTCTTTTAATGTGCTTGCATAAGCATCCCACTCACTTTTACCACCTTGAACTTTTTCTGTATTTAGTTGTAATATAGAATTAACAATCGACATTGCTTGTTCTGTGTTTGTAGCTGCTGTTATTGCTGCTGTTCCCATTGCAACTAATCCAGTTGTAACTGTAGAAGTTAGTGTTTGACCAATATCTCTCATTTTGCCACCAATAGCATCAAATGGCATACTTCTTAATGAATCACTAAGTCTATTAGCTTCTGCCTCTGCATTATTCATAGCTGTTCTCATATCAGTTAAAGAATCTTCTCCATTTTCGATTTCATTACCTAATTGAGTTTGAGAATTTTTAAGTCTTTCAATTGCTTCTCTATATCTTTGTGACTGCTCTGAACTTTCTCCATACATACTGTTACAACGTTCTAATTGTTGTTCATATCTTTCTATTTTGTTTCCTATTTCTGTATACTTTTGCTTCGACTTATCTATTTCACTTGTAAGTTTAGATATACCTTGAGCATATGCATCTATTGTGTTTCTAGCTGTTTTTAGTTCATTCTCAGTCTGTTTTATAGAGTTTTTTAGTGATGAAAATGGTCCACTTGAAGTTGATGCTATTTTATTTAATTCTGATGCTGCTAATGCTGATTGTCTACCTATTTGTGTCAAAGAATTTGCTGTGTCAGCAATTTGCTTTCCCATAGCTGTCATTGCACTACCTGTGGTTTTTGTACTTGAATTAAATTGACTAAGTTGTTTAGCTGCATCTGCAAGAGCTTTAAAAAACTTCCCTCCATCTAAATCTAGATAACCTACTGCTGTTCCTAATTCTAAGGACATATTTTTCCCTCCCTTCCTCAAAATTCCATATAAAAAAACACCTACTATTTAAGTAAGTGTCTGTATTGCTATTTTCAATTTATTCTTTTTTATCTTCTATAAGTTTTTCTATATTGGTATTCAGCTGAGCTAACTGTCTAATTATCATCCAATTTTGTTCTGTTAAAGCACTAAGGTATCCTATTTTTGCTTGTTCCTTTGCATCAGTAAAGCTTAAAGCCATACCTGCCTTAATAAGACCATTTCCAAACAAATCACTTGCTATTCTCTTTAACACTATTAAATCTTTTTCATCTAAATTTTCTAACTGATATTTCTTCATAAATTCTTGAATTTCATACTCTTTTTTTTCTTCTTTTGTCATATTTTTAAGTCTTTCATAATACTTTGCAGTTTCTTCTCGATTTTTCTCTTTTTCTTCTTTTGTAATTTTACTTCCAAATAACGACATAAAATACTACCTCTCTAACTCAAATATATTTTTTAATTTAATTGTACAATACATAGTTAATATAATATAAATCAACAGATGTACTTAATCAATTTAAAACAATTTTTACATACCACATAGTTAATATAATACTTTTGGCAAAAGGGATATCTATGATAATAAGTCCGACCTTTACATACCACTTAGTTAATATAATACACTTACATTAGTTTCAATTTTTATTCGTTCTTCTTTCTTTACATACCACATAGTTAATATAATACTTAATGAAATTATGAGTACTATGCATAGCACAGCTAACTTTACATACCACATAGTTAATATAATACTTAATGAAATTATGAGTACTATGCATAGCACAGCTAACTTTACATACCACATAGTTAATATAATACAATCACTAGTTGTTATTTGAACCTCATTAAATCCTTTCTTTACATACCACATAGTTAATATAATACTGTGCCACCTAATTTTTTGATTGCATCTATTCCTTTCTTTACATACCACATAGTTAATATAATACCCCAAAATAAATTGAGCATTTTAAATCCTTACACATATAAAACCATATTAAAATTGCAGTGAGTAACCAGTAGTGTTTTTGATATATCACAAAATATGCTTATATCATAGTACTTTCAATGATTACATCCAATGTATATAAGAAATTGAACACTGCAAAATATCTATATTATCATTATATCATAAATTAACATTAATTTATTCTATTCATTTAGAATATTTTACCTATTAACTTTTTTCTTTTTCTCTAATGCTATTTGGACAAAAGTTTTTCTCTCATTTTTATCTATAGTTTTCTTTTCATCATTTTCAAATTTAAGCTTTTTATCATTTTTTATAGCATCTACTAAAAACATACAAGCTTCATCAAAACAAAAAGAAGTATATTCATCTTTAATTCTTAATATCTCACTAGGCATCTTGTTGTACATTATCACTTGATTTAGAATCCTCAATATCTGTGGACTCTTGATGAAAGTTTTCTAGTGACTTTGTACCTCCTTGAATACGATTAAATAATGTTAATCTTTGTTCAATAGAAAGTTCCAATCCTATTTTTTTAATCTGAGCATATGTAGGGTTAACTAGCACTTCTTTAGCCACTATATCCATCATTTCAAACATTTCTTTAGAGAAATTAGACTCATCATTCATCTTCTTTAGTACTTTTTCTCCTGTACTATCTTTACTTTCCTTCTCTTCAACTAAACTCATTGATGCTGTCATTAGGCTGTTTGGTATCTTACCAGCCATTGCAAGAGCCATTAAGTCTGGTTGTTTTACTTCTGCAACTAACATAGTTCCATCTAAAAATCTTCCAACCTCAATTACCTCAGTCAATTTTATTTTCTTTAATTCTTCTAAACTTGTTACTTTAAGTTCATTCATATTTGTGTCCCCTTTCTAAAAAAAGCTCTAGTTAATTACTAGAGCTTTAATCTATTTATATACTTACACTAACTTCTTCAACTTTATATGTTTCTCCATTTGTTAATCCTATTATCTCTGTTCCTGTTAATGCTGCTTTATCAGACTCAGTATCTGTTAATGTTCCATCTGCTAAAGTATATTTTATATTACTATTAACTGTAACCTTATATATTTTACCTGTTGTTAATCCTGTTATCTTTTTATCTCCTGCTGTTGCTCCTGATACAGATGCACTGTCTAAAAATACTTTTGTAGCTTCATAACCATTAGGCAACTCTTCTACTATTTCAACCTCATAAGGAGATTGCCCTGTATTAGGTCTACTATTTATAACATATTCATTTGAGTAATATTCTCCATCTTTAAAGTTTAGTGGAACAGATTTTCCTTTACAATTTGGGAAAGTAGTCTTAGCAAATTGCCCAGTATCTCCTCCTGGTCCAACAACTGAACTATAGATTATTGTTTTAAAAGATTTCTTAGAAAAAGTCTTTCCTACTTCAGGTGCTAAGTATCTCTTAAAGCTACCATCTTCCTCTTTTTCTATTGTTCCACCTTGCATTATTTGAAGTATTTCTGGACAAAACACATTATCTTTTAATGTTAAATCATATCCTAAGCTTGTATCTTCTGCTGCTCTATTTGCTATTATTTTTTTCTTTATTTTTAATGTTAATTCTTCACCTTCAGAAATGATTTCCTCTGTCCCTATCTCATCAGATGTATCAAATGTATATGTAACTGGATTTTGTTCAACTGTTTCAATTTGAACTAATACAACATCTGTAAGTGGGTATTGATTTAATATTTGTACTGCCATATTTATTACCTCCTAATTTGTTTGTTTTCATAATAACTTAATCTTGTAAAATAAGCTTGTTTCTCATCATCTATAAGAATAGGTAAAGCTTCATAAGCTTGTTTTATTCCTACTATTTCATCCATTACATTTTCAATATTTGTCTTGTATTCACTTACTTTAGAATACTGTCCAATTGGATAAAATACATATATCTCAAATAAATCTTTTATTATATTTTTTTCTGTTGTTTGTAGTGAGCCTTTTTCAAATATAACTAAAAAAGGCTCTATGCATAATCCTTGATGTTGCCCAATTGAATACACATTAAAACCTTTACTTTTTAAATGTTTATATATTTTTTTAAACATGTTTCACCTACTTTAAAATCACATCAAGACCCCTTATAATACTTGGTCCACATTTCTCTATAGTTGGCATTATAATTGGATATGGTCTACTTCCTGGATGATTAACTTTTTTAACAGGATGTGATGCTCCATCCCAAAATAAGTAACTTCCTGGTCTTGCTTCTATAACATGTGGTCCTGTACCTTTTTCTAAGTATAATCCATAGTCAACTCCATGACTAAGTGCTATCCTTATAGTATCTCCTTGCCATTCCCAACTACCATGTAGCCTGTTTTTAGCCTCATGAGTATGGTCTTTCCATGGTCTATCATTTTTAGCATTACTTTCTAGTAACTGAGATGAAGTATCTGCATAAGCTCCTAGTGCAGCTTTGGTTTTCATTTCTCTACTTACTAAGGCATTAAGTAGTTTGTTAGCATCAAATTTAAATCCATTGCTCATACTATCTCACCTTTCCTAACTTTAAATCAAAATAAATATTCATTCTATTTTGATTTCCAAGGTCCTGTATAACAAACTTATTATTATCCAAATACATAAAATCACCTTGTTTTATTTTTATTGTATCTTCATCATAAACAACCATTAAATATTGCTCTTTATCTTTTATAACAACACCTTTATCCTTTGTTATTTGACTTATAGAGCTACTTCCTTCATGATATAATCCTATTACATTGCAAATTATATTTTCTTCATCTGAAGGCTCTCCAAACTCATTTACTCCAACTCTTTTTACTATACCTTCTGTTGGCATCTTATTTATAGCCTTAATTATCTTTGGTTTTACTTTCTGAGCTATCATAGACATCTACTTCCATTTGTCTTATATTTTTTTGCTAAAGTTAACCAGTATAGTTTATTTTCTGGCATGCTTAATCCTCCAGGTAAAGTGATACTATCATTTTCAGCCTTTAATATACATAACTCATACATAGTACTTTTAAAATCTTGATTGTTTTTATTATAGTAATAAGTAATTTCATCATCAGAAAAAAAAGGTGATTGTTCTTCTCTAAGTTCTATTTTTATATTTTTTAAAACTTCTAAATCCATACTATCACCTACTAAATCTACATTTTATAATTTATGTTTAAATTCAACTATTCTTATTTGTTTAGGTTCATAAACTCTTGTCCAGTTTTCACCTTTTGCTAACTCTAATCTTGAAGGTCCTTCTGTTTTTGCAACACTTGCATTAGTAAATTTTATACCTCTTGGATGTAGTATATATGTTTTTCTATTAATTAAATAATCTACTCCAGAACCTTTTTTCTTATCTCTATCTATCTCAGTAGCTACAAATCCTACTGGATTACCATTTCCTAAAGCTATTGCTCCACTACCAAATAGATAAGAAGTATAAACACCTTCTTTAGATACAGGACAGCCATCATCAACTATAACTAATTTATCTTGATAAACGTCAAAGTCTGGACCTGCATCTGGTCTAATAGTTTCTATTAAATTTTGCTTTTTAAGTGCTGATTTTGTAGCTGAATGCATTGCTATAGCCTTTAATTGTTCTTGTGCATCACCTAATAACTGTTGTGCATCTATAAAAGCTGCTGGTGACCATTTTGCTGCATTTCCTGTTGCGGCTGATATATCTAATTTATTTGTTGTCATATTTGCAGATAAGAATATACCATTTAAAACTGCTATAAGTTCTTTTTGCATATCTCTAGCCCAGAAACTTCCAACTAAACTTGCTATTGCTGCCATTGGGTCTTTTCCTGCCATAGCTGCTGATAAATCAGTAGCTGCCCACATTTTTGCTCTTCTTAATATAGCTGCTGCATCTTGACTTGAAGTAATTTTATTTGGTGTTAAATCAGCATCTTCTATTATTTGTTCTGATTCTCCACTTAAATCTTCAAAGAAAGGCATATTTACAACTGGTGCAGCTTGAGAAGCTAAAGCATTCAAACTTGCATCATTTGTAATTATTCCACTTTGATATAGAGCTGATAACTCCATGCTCTTGTTTATTACATATGGGTTAAATAATTCTGGTACTATTACATCACTTAATTTTGTTACTGCCATTTAAATCACTCTCTTTCTTATAAATTTATTCCTGCTTGAGCTGCAAATTCTTTAGCTTTATCAGGGTTTTCTTTTAATAATTTTCCTTGTTCTGTTAAATTGAATGTTTCTTTTATAAAAGGATTATTGACTATATTTGATTTTCTTGGGAAATTACCTGGTGAACCAGTATTACTTGGAGTAGAACTTTCAAACCATTCTTTATATGTTTCTGATATGTTTTTAAATTGTTCATCTAAACCTATAATTTCTCCAGTATCTTTTACTTCCATCTTATCAGTATCAAATTCTTTGCATAAGAGCTTCCTATATTTTTCATTTACTCCAGATAATTTAGAATTTATAGCATAGTCTATAGTCATATTTTTTATTTTGGCTTTACTTGTACTATCAAGTTCGTTATATTTGTTTTCCCATTCTTTCACTTTTGCTTCTATATCTTCACTGCTTTTACTATTTTTTTTCAAATCTGATATAGTATCATTTGCACCTTTTATTTGCTCTTCTAAGGCTATTTTTTGTTCTTTTAACTTATTGTATCTTTCATCTATGTTTTCTTCCTTAGAAGTGTAAATTTTATCTTTTTTCATACCCTCAATTATGTTTTTTATGTCTATGTCTTGGTAGCCTAATTTTTTTAATAATTCTTCCATTATTACCTCCTACACTACGCTTTTATACGAGTTTTGCTTCTCTAGTATAGTTTGCTATTTATTTCTTTTACGCCTACATATAGCTAAAAAAGGCAATAAAAAAACACCTACTAATCTTTAATTTAAGTAAGTGTCCTTAATATATTGCTATATAATCTTCTTCTGGATAAACATTTTCTTCAGCATATTTTAATAATCTATATTTTGTTCTTCCTCTGAAGGTTAGTGAAGTTCCATTTTTAGCCCTTTTTTCAAATATAACTTCCTTTGTTTTCTTATTTAAAGCTATTATACCAGATTCTTCTTTTATCCCATCATTTACATATTCATATCTAACAAAGTTTTCATCATTAAATATTCTAAATAGTTCTACCAAATTAATCCCTCCTTTTTTAAACTCTTATCATAATTATATTTTCTAACAACTATATTATGAGCTTCTTTATAATTGTATCCATATCTATCCATAATAAACTTTTCCAGTCTTTCATGTTTTAAAAGAATTAAATCACTTTCCTTTATGTTTTTGCCATCTATCAATCTCTGCCATGATAAAGCCATATCGTAACTTGGGTCAAATCTTTTATATCCATTATCTAAGTTATACTTATTCATAAAAACATGATTTTTTATATTTTCTATTACCTTTTCACTATAACCTGTATTTTTTGCTATAGTAGATATATCAGAAGTTCTTTTTCTTATCTCCTCATAATACAACTCAGCATGCTTTTCTTTTCTAAAATAAACTCCATCTTCATCAAGTAGTTTTCTGCTTATAGCTCCACTTGACCTAGAGCTAGAATTATTCTTCTTATTACTATTATACTTTTTATTATCTATTCCTGCAAACTCTAATCCATATTCATTAAACCATTCATCAAGTTTAGAGTTTTCTTCTCCATCTATCCAGTTTCTTAACTCTTTACCTATATCCTCCATACTCATTGGAATATCATATTCAAATGTACACTTTCCTAGAGGATGTTCTAATGGCAATTCTTCTGGAATGTATGTTTTTCCATTTCTATCTGCACAAACTTTACACATTCTAGGATGATGTGATGACATCCACTTAATTCCTTTAACAAATGGATTCTTCTTACAGCTTTCTTTAGCTGTCTTTTGATACGCATGAGTTATATATGTAGATGCTAATCTATATGCATTAAAATCTATCTTTTTATTACTTTTAGGATATATCTTTGACCACTCATAATCTTTCTTTACCTTTGGATTAACATATTTTTCTAAATCTTTTGCTATATCATAACTACCTCTTTTTTCTGCTAATCCTCTACTTACAATGTAATCTAAATCCTTCTTAGTTTTATCTATGTTACTCCAAATTCTATCACTTAATTTAAGTTTATCTTTATACATACTACCAGATATAACTTGCCTTAATACATCTTCATGGATTTTACTAAACATTTCAGTAAATTGTGGCTTTAAATTAACTGAATAGTTATCACATATGTTATTAAAAAAGCTTAATTGTTCATCTGTAGTAGTTTTTATTACTTTTAATATTTCACTTTCAATATCTTTTTTTAGCTTTTTTCCTAACCTGTCATATTCTTTATTTAAATAAACTATACTTTCTCTTAAATATTGTTCAGTTAATGTGTTAGAATTCACTTTATTTAATTTTTTTACATATTTATTAGCTATATCTTTATATAATTGTCTTATCTTCTTAGTAGTTTTATTTGAAGATATATCTCTGAATCTTTCAGCATTCTTCATAGACTTATTGAACTTATTTGTCATTAGTCATCAACTACTTCTTTTGGTTCTTTTTCAGCAGTTTCTTCCTCTGATTCTTCTATATCTGTAGCTTCTGATTCTTCTTCCAGATTGAAGCTTTCTTCTAATATTTGTCTTTCTATTGACATTTGTTGTAATTCTTCATCTGCTATATTATCATTAGTATCAGCCCACTTCTTAATGAAAGTCTTCCTAGACATTGCTTGAGCATTTACTTGTTGTATATCAAGTAATTTCTCAGAATCCTCATCCTCTTGTAATGGATACTGATTTTCAACCAGCACTTCATAGGAATCTGCATCTAATTTAGGTATTTGAGCTATGTTATATACTTCTGTCATCTCTATCATAGCTCTTATTAGCCATTCAAGAGCTGGACCCCATGATTTCATTTTTTCTTCACATCTAGTTATTAGTTGCCAATACAAAGCCTTCATTGATTTGCCTGATGTCATCATACCTTTAAGGTCTTGATTATTTATAAGCGGTATATTCAATACCTCATGCATATCTGATTTAATTCTATTAAGTGAATTTTCTATTCTGTTATCATATCCAAAATCAGTAGGAATTGTATTAATTTGTGCTTGTTTTTGGTCAGCAGTTTGAGATGTTTCTACATCCCAATAAGCACCTGGCTTTATTTTAAAATGTTTACTTGACTCTTCTTCAACATCAACCCCATATATAATACGATTCATTCCTTTTTTAAGAGTATCTATATCCTCAGAAGCAAGCTTATTATAAGCCATTTGATTATCAAATATCTCTTCTATGTCACTCTCACCCTTTAAATCACCAAGTAAACCATCATTAAGAATTACATAACAAGGTATTCCACTAAGTTTTAAATCTGTATCACTTACTATTTCTTCTATACATAATCCATAACCATTATAAATACCTTCACTTAATATACATTTACCATTTACCATTTCATATTTTTGTTTCCAAATTCTCTGTTTATCTTTTTCCACTTCTTGATTTGTTTGATGGAAAAATACGATTTTCTTAAGTTCATCAAATTGGTTATCGAATGGCTCATATATAAATTCTAAACTGGGTACAAACATTATCTTTAAACTCTTACTTTCTTTATCTGCATGTAGTTTTATAGCTATCCTTTTTCCAATAAAGCAATCTCTAGCTGCCTTAATTAATTTATCTGAAAATAAATTTCTCTTTAGAATTTTGTTAATGCATTTGTTTATTTCTTCCGCTTTTTCTTTATCTAAGTCATTTTCTGGGCTAATTGTAAATATTGGTGTCTTTCCAAATAAAAACCTTGCTTCCTCTTTAATTAGCTTTTTAATATAATTGGTTCTTTTTCTTGTTTGCTTATAGTCTTGTTCCTCTTCTATCCAATGTTGTCCTGCACCTTCGTACTTATCATACAGCCTTATAATTTCACCCATTTCTCGTATTACTTCTTGTCCATATAAGCCTGTAAGTTCCATCTGAATTATATCTATCAAATCTAGCATGTTACACCCCCTATCTACTGTTATATTGTCTTTCTCTTCCATGTGTTTTCATATCTAACTCTAGTGCATACCTTGTTGCATCAATTGAATGATTGTCTTTATCTTCTAACTTAGCTCTTACATTTCCATCTTTATCTGTTTGATAATCTATATTTTCAAATTCTCTAGCGACATTTGGAGTTCTATTTGGGTCTATTACTATTGCTTGCAAATCATCTAACCAGTTCTCTCCAAATTCTATTGAACCAGGTCCTTTTTTAGCTTTTAATGCTCTTATGCCATACTCTCTAAGTTCTGCAATACTTCTTGGTTCCGCACTATCACAGACAACATTAAAATCGTCATACCCTTTTAATTTAATCTTAGAAGCTAATTCTCTTATAGACATTTTCACTCCAAATATTTCATCTATAAAATATATAATTCTTTTCTTTTTATCATAATGAAGCCTTACAAATGCCATAGGGTCTGTTGCATATCCAAAGTCATTACCTTGCCTTATGTTATCAAAGTGAAATATTTCTTCATTTGTTATTGTTTTAAACTCTAAATTAGAAAAAGGGACTACTCCAGAACCAATAGGCTCTCCTAAGTACTCCCATCTATATTTAAACTCATTTCTTATTTTAATTTCATTAGCTTCCTCAATGAAAGCTTTTGATATATGAGGATTATCTAAATAAATACTATGATGAACATATGTATTTTTAGGTAATGTATGTGTTTCAAATTTCTTATTAACCCATGATTGCTTTCTTTTTGGAGGATTGTATGATAAAAATATTTTATAATTCAATTTATTAGGTAATTCTCCACGTAACACTGAATTAATTACCATAGATAACTCATCTTCTGTTTTTATTTCTGCAACCTCTTCAAACCATGCAAAAGCAATTGGATATTTAGCTGACTTTATAGATTTTATCTTTTGTGGGTCATCAAGACCTCTAAATATAAATTTATTTCCTCTTGGAATAAAAATAATTTCCATTGGAGATTTTTTAAACTGAAATAAATGTGTTAAACCAAATATCTCTATAGTTTCTTTTAATTGCTCATAAACACTATCCATGATTGTGTTACCAACCTTTCTAAAGCAAACAGTATTTACAGGATATTTAACCATAGCTAAAGTTAGCCAAAAGGCTATATGAGTTGACTTTGCTGAAGCTCTTCCACCTTTTAATACATGATATAAATATTTATTGCTATTACTTACTTTCCAAAATTCATAGAAATTTTTATTTATTATTTCAGATAATTTTTTATTCATCATTTAAGTTACCTACATCATCAATTATGGTTACACCAACATTTCCATCTAGGTCAACTTTTTCAGTCCATAAAGCATATCTTTTCCCTAATAATTCAGCAGCCTTATTTCTATCTTTTATACTTACATCTTTTTTTATTATTTCAGGACCATTTTCAGATACTATTACAACCTCTTCTTTTTCCTGATTTCTTAATATTTTTGTTAGATACTCCATAACTTCTTTTGCATCTGCTATCCTCTTTGATTCAATTTGCTTTAATCTTTCATCAATGTAATTTTTAACCTTATCATTGCTCAGCAGTCTACTTCCATTGCTTTCTGATGCTCTTTGATTGTTATTTTTGTATGCTTTTTTGTATGCTTCTGTTGCATTACCAGTTTCAATATAATAATCACAGAACCTTTTTTGTTTTTCAGTCAAATTTGCCATACCACCACCTCTTTATTTGTTTTATAAATAAAAAAATAAGACTTTAAAATTAATCTAAAGTCTTATTTTTAGGGGATACATATTATATTTAAGGGAGCAAGTTTTAGGAATCGAACCTAAGATTACACACCAGTACTTGCAAATTGAGTGAGGTTACCAAGCCCCACCCTTTTAGACATTTGAATTAAATTCGGATTTAATCCAACATATCTACATATAGTGTATTAATAAGTTTGAACATAGTAAGAATTGAACTTACAGCATCCTCATGCCCTGCCTAGTCTGTTCATATAAGCTAGGTGAATCCCTTAACCTAGCCCACATATATATTTAGTTTTGAGAGAGAAATATTCATTTCCACAATACTATTATCTCATATTTTAAATTGTAAAATCGGCAGAAAAACGGCAATAAAAAGACCTAGAATTTAATCTAGGTCCTTCTTTTTAATCCTAATTTCATTGTTTTCAAAATAAACTTCAACTTCTCTCTCCTCTTGTGTTATATTCATTTCTTTAATCCATGTGGCTGGTAGAGTTATTTTAGGACTTAGTGAACCTGAGCCACTTTTTGATAAGAGTACTTTCAATATTCTTTTCTCCATTTCTTTCTCTCCCTCTAGGAAAATAAATATTTTATAGCAAATATTAATAATGCTATTGCACCAATTAATTTAACTATACCAAAACTTAATTTCCCTAACTCTGTAATTAATTCCTTATATTTTCCCATTGTATTTTGAGTGGTCATGTATTATTATTTAATTAGAAGGGAAGGTGCTGACTTCCCTTCTAAAGTCTTATAGGCTATCTAATACCATTTTTATAACGGCTATTAGTGTACCTATTTCAAGGACAAGTTCGGTAAGGGCTTTGATAACTTTGCCGAACTCTTTTATTTTTTTGACCACTTCTTTCACCTCCTTTCTATATTTATAGTATATCATGTCGTACCGATATAATCAATACTTTTTTCCTTTTTTTAGTAAAAAAATAGACAGCTGTTAACTGCCTATAAATCTAACATTTTAAATAACGGTTCTTGTTCTATTAATGCCTTTTTACCAAATAAGGCTATTGATATTGAACTAATAGCTTGGTTAGCTCTTTCTCTTAATTGTCTCTCTTCTAGATATACTTTATCAACTATTAAACTCCATTCTAAGCCTTCAATATACCTATACCTTATAATTTGTTTATGTATAGGTTTTAAATTGCTTATGGATGCATCTATTGTATATTTTAGTGCTTCCATTTCATATAGTTCTATCTGTTTTTCTATTATCTTTTCTTCAAGAATAATTAACTCATTTTCAACTTGATTACTTATTGAATTAGTCTTACTTATAGGAATGCTGTCATAGCTTAAACCTTGCATAAAATCACCTAAATGGCACTCTTTAAGATTTTTTATTTGAAGTTTTAGACTTTCAATATTAATATGTAATTGTTTGTAGTTCTCAAGGTGCTTTTTTGTTGCCATAAAAAACTCCTTTTTAACTTTACTTGCCATAACATCACCCCTATTTACTTAAACTACCTTTTTCTTATTTTCTTTTCTCTTTTTCTTAAGTTCACTATATTCTATCCAACCATCTACTCCATATTTTTTACTCTTAGCAATCCATATCAATTTTTTATCTTGATATTTGTAATCAAAAAGCTTTTTTCTAAGTTCACCTTGCTGTGTGCTGTATCCTTTCACATCTATATAAACAACTTCACCATCCCATTTGTATATGGCAAAATCAACTGTATATGTAATAGCTCTATAGTTCTTTCCATCCTTCTTAAATTTAGGCTGTAATTCAAACTTTTGTTGTAGTCCAAAATCTTTAATTTCTCCATTTTCTTTCTTTTCTTTTAAATATAGATAATATTCTGATTCATCTTTGCTATCAAATTTAATTCCATCTATTATAATTTTCTTATTATTGTATTTACTCAATTAAATAATTCCTTTATCTCTTAAAAATTACTAATACTTATTAATATCATTTATAAAGTTATAAACCTCATGTACACTATATCCAAACCTTTTAAATCCTTTTACATATATTCTTATTGAACTTGGTATACTTCTACCTACCCTACAATTTTCGTATCCTTGCCATAAGTTTTCTTTTTCCTCTTGCTTTACCATTTGAGAAACTGCTTTTTGAAACTTATTCATTGCTATTCCTCCATAGTTTTACTAATTTAAAATTAATTTTGATGCTCTCTATTGCTTTTATTAGACTTTCTCTCGCATTTTTTACAACAGTAAATTCTTTTAGACTCTTTTGGAATGTAAAATAACTTACCACACCAATTGCAAATTATTCTTTTATTCATAGAATCACTTCTTTCTTATTTTTCATTATACTTATTATCACAATTTTCGCACTCTTTTAGATTCAATCTATACTCATAAACCCTACCAGCTATGAAACTTCCTATTACTAATATCACACTAGCTAAGATATTCACTTTTAATCATCTCCTCATATTCTTCTCTAGCCTTATCTATAGCAATAAATATATCCTCTCCATTGTCATATAACTCTTTTGCTCTCTTAATTGTGTATTCTGTCCTTGAAACTTCCATTATTCCTCCTCAATGTATTCAACTTTCCAGCCACTTCTAGTTTTACTTTTCTTTTTAATAGCTTGATAAACTGCTTGATATTTTAATCTTAAAAAACAGGCTGCACCATCTATAGACTCAAATTCTTTTACCTCACCTGTATTAACATTTCTAATTCTTACTGGCAATTCTTTTTTTATTTTTCTGTCCTTCTTAACTCCAAATTCAGCCAGTATCTTTTCTGGCTTAGGATACACTCTTTTTCCATTTTTTATAACTCCTAACAAACAACAATATAATGCTAAGTAGTTTCTACATGTAAGGTCATCTTCAATAAGGTTGTCCACTACTGAGCCACTAAAATACCTTTCTACTTTAAACATTTATTTCACCTCATATTTAACTTTTCAGATTAAAATGGTAACTCATCATCATCTATAATTTCAAATCCTTGAGGGTCTAGTCCTATTGTTTCATCTTGTACACTCTCTTTATATGAATTACTTGATTTACTCTTACTTTCTAATGATTGTACTGATTTTGTACTTACTTTTGTAAATGTTCTCTTTTCTCCTGATTGAGTTTGATAATTGTCAACTCTTATATTTCCTTCTAATGCTACTAGCTTCCCTTTTGTTATGTAATTTGCACAGTATTCAGCTGATTTACCTATTACCTCTATTGGTATAAAGTCAGTATCCCTTTTTCCATCTTTATTTATATAATTTCTGTCTACTGCTATTGTAAATGATGCTACTGCTGTACCTTTTCCTGGTATGTATTTTAGTTCTGGGTCTCTAGTTAATCTCCCAACTAATACAACTTGATTCATTTTAATACCTCCACTATTATTATTTAAATTTAGCCTTTTGGCTTTTCTTTATAATTTCATCTAGTTCTTTGTTACTATATTGAGTAAATGTTTGTTCAAAATTAGCAAACTTATTTTTATTTGTTTGATTGCTAGATTTTCTTGATTTTTTATTTTCATGTTGTAATTTATATAATTCTAATTGCTCATATGTAGTTATGTTTGCATCTTTCCACTTTTTAAGAATGCCTTTTAAATATGATAAGTTCATACTCATTCTTTCAGCACATATCTCTATGGCTCTTTTAAATACTTTTATATCTACTTCATTAGATA
The DNA here is from genome assembly GCF_020658415.1 of Clostridioides sp. ES-S-0123-01. Lineage (NCBI taxonomy): Bacteria > Bacillati > Bacillota > Clostridia > Peptostreptococcales > Peptostreptococcaceae > Clostridioides > Clostridioides sp. ES-S-0123-01. Next base: position 8,872 of record NZ_JACVWD010000012.1, on the reverse strand, counting down.
CTTCTAATAACCATTCTGCTGTGACTGGATATACTACTCCTATATTTTCTTCATAGAGCTTCTTAAATTCTTTTAAATAGTTATCCACAGGTTGCTCTATATACATACTACTTTTAATACTGTTATTTATAATACTGTTACTTATAGTGTCCGACTTTTCCATGTCCGGTTGAGCCATGTCCGGTAAATTCGGACATGGTTCCATGTCTGCTTTTTTCGGACATGGTTTTTTTTTATTTTCTTTCTTGCATCTAATGGATATATGACCTTCTATATAACTTCTATCAAACACTATTTCATATATATTATTTTGCATCCTTCCCTCTCTAGTTTTATTTTTATATACTTTTATATAGCCACTCGTCTTTAGTTCATTTAGATATTTACTAAAAGTATCTTTATTTATACCAAGTTCATGAGTCATAATATCCCTTGATGGATAACATGTCCCACTTGCTCCTGCAAAACTGGATAGATAGAAATATAATGCTCTTGCTCCTGTTGTTAACCATGAATCTCTAGCTACTAATTGTGGGGAAAGACCATATCCATCACTTAGTATATTTCCTTTTTCTATAGTTGCTTTGTCTCTGTCCCTCAAGAAACTCACCTACTTAATTATTCCTTTTTCCTTTTGTAATTTCTCATATCCAACACATATCTGGTCATATTCCTGTTTACTTAAGTCCTTAACTTCTTTATTAAACTTATAATATACTTCACTTTTTACTCTATCTGAATCCTTCCCTATTGTATTTGCTATTGAAAACAACCTTTTTATCTGATTTTGACTTATCTTAATTTGACCATTTTCATTTGCTTTACCAGAGGAGTTTATTAAGTCATTTCTTTTATAATCTTCTTTTCCACTAGTAGCATCAAAAGTATCATTTTCTGTAATGTTTAATAACTGAATGTACAAATACCTTGTCTGATATGTTTCAATTCCTCCTAATGCTTGTAACTCATTAGAACCTTTTAATTGTAATTCTCTCATTGGAGAAGTAAATATTATCTCTTCTGTTGGTTTTTCTCCATTAATCAATGTTAGGGTTGCATAATCATTTGTAAAGGTCACTATAGGGCATAATTTAGCTTCTTGTAATAACTCTGTTGCTTGAGGTAAGAAGTCTGCTAACTCAAAATATTTAAAGTTAGCAAACTTGTTTTGACCACTCTTTTTTATATCTAATTTATTAAACTTAATTCTTACATCCATCAATTTTATGTAAATATTATTCACTTCCATCAACTTCCCCCTCCATTTCTCTAGTATTTCTTTCTAAAACTGACATAAAACCATCTATGTAATCACCACAACCCCCTTGTAATTGGTATTCTTCTAAATGCTTTTTAAATTGTTTCAAAGTCCATCCTTTTCTATGTTTATCTATGCAAGATTCTAATGCTGATATTTGTCCAAATTTTACATCATAGTCTACTTCATCCACTGACATGAATTTTAATAAAAATAATCTATCTTCTAAATCTTTAATTATTTCATTTCTTGTTTTCATTTATTCCCCCTTGTGCTATAATTAGCTTATATTTTATATTATTTTTTATTGAGCCTGTGCAAAGGCTCTTTTCTTTATATCTGAACATCTATCGCTCTATCTCTTTCAAGTTCTTCTTGATACATCATAACCTCTCTAAACTCAACAGAAGCTTCTAATTTAATATCAAATTCTAGTCCTTCTAAGATATTTTGACTAGCAAACTTTACAGCCTCCCACCAGTTCAAACTACTAGTTTCAAACTCTTCTAGCTCCTTTAATTTTTTTATTTCCTTTTCTGCTTGTCTAATTTGACCTATTGCGATTAATCTAGCTGTTTCCATATAACTTGCCCCCTTTTAGTTTAGAAATTTAATTTCATAATCACTGCATTCTATATCTTCTATTGTTAGAGCTTGATACTCCATACTGCCTCTTTCTTTGTCATAGTATGCTAAATTTAGTTCATGTGTAGAAGCATGTACAATTAGACAATTCCCTTCAAAATTAAGTCTTTTAGAGCTTATTTTTACTACATTTCCTACCTTAAACTTATCTAAATCAAATCTTATTATTAATCCTTCCATGTAACTTACCCCCTTAAAGTAATTTTTTAGATTATTTCTTTTTCTGCTTCTTTTAAAAGTTCATCCAAATTTCTACCTTGATTTCTTTCAATAAAATCATCAACTTCATATCTTGAAATTTTTCTACCATCACCTCTAGCCAGTGATTTTATCAAACCTGTGCTCACTAACCTACGCATAAAAACTGTATCTAATTTTAAAATTCCCCTTGCTTCTTCTACTGTTATCAAGTAATTTGGATAACCTCTTTTTATCAAGACAACTATATCTTTAGGCTCCAGTACTTTTACCTTTTGTTCAACAGTTTGACTCTTAACTCTATCTGTCTCTTGTTTATTTATCTCTATTTCTATTAAACTTTTTAAACTATCACTAAATTGCTTTGTTATACTTTCAGAAATATCCATGTTAAAATTCTCTCCCCTCTTTTCAATTATTTATCTTCCAACTAATTCGTCTAATGTAATATCTAAAAAATCAGCTAATTTTATTAGAGTATCTATAGTTGGATTAGAATTTTTATTCTTCAACAATTTATATAGACCACTTATATCTATATTCAATTCTTTTGCCAATTTATAAGGTTTTATATCTCTTTTTCTTAGGATTTGGCTTATATTGTCGCCTATCAACATTGGATTCACCTCAGTTCTACATGGGGTAAAATCCTTATTACTGCTACAAAAGAATATTTAAAATCTAATCTAAAGTTTTAAATATGATTTAAACTCAGATGGTATTGTACTAATCTCTTTGTTTAATTCATCTATTAAGAATTTAATTTTATTTATTTTAATAATTAAACTATCTTCATTTTTAGGTACAATCATCACAGTTAAATTTGATAGCTCCTTAGGTACTACCTTTGGAGTTTTTTTATTTTTCATTTCTACCTAATCACCTCTTTTTGAATATTCTGTATTTATTTTTCAAAGTACTAACCCAACATTGAAGTTTGATAACTATACTCTTTTTCTATATCTGGCAATATATTATTTACTTTTAATAAATCATATAAAAACAATCTTCCTTTTTGAGTCCATTTAGTTGTCATTTTTACATCAGTCATTCCATCACTTCTAGTTATATCTATTGTTTCTGAATGAGTGTATCCCTTGCCTTGATACTGTTTATATAAAAGCCATTGCCCACTTTGTTTGTATTGAATCCCTCTTTCATGAAGTATTTTATTCATTTCTTTTCCACTCATTCCATAGTCTTTTGCTATTTGAGTTATAGTGACAAGACCTTTGTTTTTAAGTATCATATCTGTGTAATCTGCTTTTGGCTTTAACTCTTTTATTACTTGGTCTTTCATTTTACCTTCTAGTTGTAACTTCTCATTTACTTCTACTTGCTCTATAAGATGTTGTAATGCTTCTTTGTATGTAGTTGGTAGTTTAGGTTGTGGTTCATTTTTTAAAGACTTTTCCATTTCATCAAACTTAGCCACATAAATAGCAGTAAATATGATTCCTTTTTCTCCAGTCATTTTATTAGCTACCATATCACAACCTTTTTTAGTCAATAGATAACAAGGTTGAACCTGGTTTCTTGTATTTAGATATGTACTTTCTATAAAAAATTTTTCACTGTCCAATCTTGGACTGTGAGATTTATTAAGTACCTCTATGTATCCTCTTATATCTCTCATCAGATGCTTATGTTCTCTTTCTATCAATTCTGCAACTTCTCTACTTTCAACTAAAAATTTTCCATTTTTAATTATAACTTGCAAATTATTCATAATTATTTCCCCCTATCTTGTAAATCATAATTTACTGAATCTGTAAAAAAAATTTCTTCTATACTTTTTCCTAATTCTATAGATATTCTATATGTTATTTCTGCTGAAGGTTTAACCATACCATTTTCAATTTTTGATAGATATGGTCTTGATATTCCTACCTTTTGTGCTAATTTACTTTGCGAAAAATTTAGCTCTTTTCTTGCTTTATATAAATTATTAGTTATTTTAGCCACCTCCTCGCCTCCTGTTAACCATAGTATACAGTGTTTTTATTTTTATGTCAACTATGTTTTACTATTTTTTCAAAATTTGTCAACAATAGTTAACACTTTTCTGATATAATCATATTAAATCAAATCATAAGAGGTGAAATATATGCAAAAACTGGGTCAAATAATAAAGGAATATAGAGAAAAAAATAAGCTCTCTCTTAGAGATTTTTCTAACTTATGTAATCTTAGTCATACTTATATAGATAAACTTGAAAAGGGTAAAGACCCTCGAAATGGAAAAGCAGTTGAACCCACACTTGATGCATTAGAAAAAATCAGTCTAGCCTTAAATTTAACATTGGATGAACTACTTCTTAAATTAGGCAAAATTGGAAAAGGTGTCTCTACACAAATAAAACATGATGATTCTTTTAAAATAAATCAACCTTTAAATCCCATTTTTTCAAAAAGATTAAATGGATTAATGCAAGAAAAAAAAATATCATTAGATATATTAAGTCAAGAAGTAAAAATAGAAGAAGATTTATTATACAAATATAAAAATAATCTTAGTGCACCTCCAAGTGATGATATTGTAAAACTTGCTAATTATTTTGATGTTACAACAGATTATCTTTTAGGCACAACACTTGTTAGAAATCATATAGATACTGTAGCTGCACACAAAGCAAATCCACATGAGGATTTACCTGAGGAAGCACAAGAACAGCTTAATGATTATATTGAATTTTTAATGAATAAATACAAAAAATAAATTAAAAGTAGGTGATAAATTATATGAAATCTTTAATATCAGATGTCATAAACCGATTTAATGCTACACCATTTTTATTTGTTGGTTCAGGTTTAACTAGAAGATACTATAATCTTCCAAATTGGGAGGATTTACTAAAAGTCTTTGCAGAAAAAATTAGTAATGATGACTTTATATATACAAGTTATAAAAATAAAGCAAAATCAGAGAATCCAAAAATGGGTATAAATCCTAGAATTGCAGAACTTATTGAAAATGATTTTAATAAAAAATGGTTTTCAGATTCTTCTATACGAAGCTTAGACTCTAAGTATTTAGATATTGTTAAATCAGGAGTTTCTCCATTTAAGGCAGAAATTGCTATGTATATTAAAAATAATTCTAAAATAGTAGATAAATATCAGGATGAAGTTCAAAAACTTAGTAATATCTCTAAAAAAAGTTTGTCAGGATTTATTACAACAAATTATGATTGTTTTTTAGAAACTATCGTTGATAATTATACAACATATATAGGTCAAGAAAATTTAGTTTTTTCATCTATACAAGGTATTGCAGAAATTTATAAAATTCATGGATGTGTTTCTTCACCAAATAGTATTGTAATAAATGAAGCTGATTATATAGACTTTGACAGCAAAAGTGCCTACTTGGCGGCTAAACTAATGACTATATTTGTTGAGTTTCCTATCATATTTATTGGTTACTCTGTTACAGATGTAAATATAAAAAAAATACTTAATGCTATAGTTAATTGTCTATCTAATGAAAATGCTAAAAAACTTGAGGAACGTTTCATATTCATTGAATATGAAAAAAACTTTAATGATATAGAAATATCAAGTCATACAATTGCTTTTGATAATAAAATGATTACTATGACTAAAATTAAACTGGAAGATTTTAATTTACTCTATGATGCATTATCTGAAAAAAAATCAAAATTACCAGTTAGAATATTAAGAATGTTCAAACAAGAATTTTACGATTTCACAATTACTAACAAACCTACTGCTAAAATTCGGGTTGGTAGTGTTGATGATACAAGAATAAAAGATGAAGATTTAGTTTTAGCAGTTGGCAAGGCAAGTGATTTTGGTCTTAAAGGATTAAAAGGATTAAGTTTTGATGAATGGTATCGTGATATAGTCATGAATGACTTAGAATTTTCATCAGATGAATTACTTGAATACGCTTATCCATCTTTAATTAAACAATATAATAAATTACCATTAAACAAACATCTTTTTAATAGTACACTTGAATTTCCAGATTATAGGACAATTGCACTAGAAAGTGACTTTGAAAATATTATAAGCAATAGTATTAAAAAAAATAGAAATAATACTTACATAAAAAATAGAAGTGTTTATGGTATTTGGAATGATGAACATCAATCATTTGAAAAAGCTACAAGACTTATTGCTTTTTTAGAAGAAAAAGAAATTGACACTGAGCAGTTAGAAAATCTACTTAAGAAAATATTTGAGGAAAATCCTAATATTTTAGAGTCTGCAAAAACAAGTGAAAAAACAAATTTAAGAAGGCTTATTAGAATATATGACTACATGAAATACTCTAATATGCAAAAGAGTCTTGGTTATAGTGAGTAAAACTCTACCCACCGCTCCAAAACTCCTTTAATCGCTTTAAGCACAAATACAAATTTAGTGCTAACTATACTAACACACATTTGTAAGTGCTTACATATATTATATGTAATTATATTATAATCATATACTATAATCCATATTTTGTCTACAGCTAAAATTATCCAATCTTTTTTGGATAAAAAATGAATATTTAGAGCAGTTAACACCTGCTCTTTATATATAACAAAAATCAAAAATACATTCTTTTTATAGGGGGATTTCCATGAACAAACTAGACGCACTTTTAGACTTAGCAAATAATGAAGAGATAGAAATTTACTACACTGACAAAATAGCAGATGACATAAAAGGATTGTATATAAACAAACAAGGGCTAAAAATTATATCATTGCTTAACTCATTAAAGCAAAACAAGACTAAGCTAACAGAAATACTGGCAGAAGAATTGGGACATCATTTTACCAGTGTTGGAAATTATGTATCTTCAAAAAACATCTATAAAAACAAAATCTTGATAGATAAAACTGAAAACAAAGCCTTAAGATGGGCATGTGAATTTCTTATAACAGAAGAAGAAATAATACATGTTATTAACTCACATACAACAAGCGTATACGAAATAGCCGAAGAATTACAAGTTAGTATCGAATTCTTATTAAAAAGATTAGAATTTCTATCAAGAAAGAAAAACATGTTAGATTTAGGAAACAATAGATTTTTAGTATTAACTAATTTACCAAATTTCTACATATATGAGGATATTTTTTAAACTCCTTTATTCTACTTTTATAGATTATAATTTAATAATTATATATTTTAACATCATTGTAATAAACTGTCATAAAAACAAAAAAATTATAAGAATATTAAGAAAATAAATGAGTTTAAATTAAACAAATAAACTTAAAGTCATCTTATACATAACAAAAAAGTATATAAAGAGCAGTCATTCTGCTCTTTTATATAAACATAAAACAAACATACATTCTAAAAAGGGGGTACTATTATGAAAGGTGGAGTAAGAAAAAGAAGCAACAAGTGGTATTACTACTTTGACCTAGGTATAGTAGAAGGAAAAAGAAAAAAAGTAGAAAGAGTTGGTGGAAATACAAAAAAAGAAGCAGAAAAAGCACTAAGAGAAGCACTAAATGAATATGAAAACTCTGGCATAGTATTTGAAGAAAGCAACATCAGCTTATCAGACTATCTTGACTTTTGGTACAAAGAATATGTTTTACTTAACTGTAAATACAACACTCAAGAAAGCTACCGAATAAACATAGAAAAACATATAAAACCAAAATTAGGAGTTTATAAAGTAAAAGCTCTAACACCAGCAATACTACAAAATTTCATAAACAAAAAGTACAAAGAAGATTATTCTCAGAGTACATTACAAGTATTAAAAGCTATATTACATAGGTCATTAAAATCAGCAGTCTACCCTTACAAACACATACGAGAAAATCCTATGCAATATGTAAGTATACCAAAAACTAAGTCTAAAATAGAACCTAAAAAAGTTAAAACTATTACACTAGAAGAATTTAATCAAACATTAAATATATTTCCTCAAGATTCATTTCAGCGTATAGTCTTACTAATTGGATTTTATACTGGTATGCGAAGAGGTGAAATTATTGCACTAACATGGGATGATATAGACTTTGATAATAAAACTATCACAGTAAAACATACTCTGATTAAAAAGAAGAATGGAATGTTTGAATTAAGCCAACCAAAAACAGAAAGCTCTTGTAGAACTATATTTACAGGTGATACCTTAGTAAGAGCATTAAAAGAACATAAACTATATCAAAAGAAAATGAAATTAAAATATGGTGAATTTTACTTTGATAGTGATTGGGTATGTACTAAAGAAAATGGTCAACAAGTAACTATTCACACTATGGATACTATAGTAAGACAAATTAGAGAAGCCTTAAACAATGACTTCCATTTCCATTGTCTAAGACATACACATGCTACCTTACTATTAGAAAATGGGGCTAACATTAAAGACATTCAAAACCGTTTAGGTCATAGTCAATTATCAACTACAATGGATACCTATTCACATGTAACAGATAAAATGAAAAATGAAACTGTAGATATATTTGAAAGAATTACAAACTAGTTTGCCACCCAAAAATATACTACGGTGGCAAATGGGTGGCAAACTCTCATTTATCTATTTTAAAAGCTAAAGTCATTAACTTTATACAATCGCTTATATCGTTGTAATTTCAATACTTTCAGTTTTATAGCAACTCTAATTCATATAATATATTAATTATAAATCTAACTAATACAACTTAATTATACCTTAATTGGATATATTTATCTATTTTGTTTGTTTATTGTTGTTATTTTTTAACAAGTGTTGGTATTTCAATAATTTATTAATGTCAGTTTTGTTGTTTATGTTTTATTATGCTT
>NZ_JACVWD010000011.1:0-50413 GCF_020658415.1 Clostridioides sp. ES-S-0123-01 | reverse complement strand
TTATTTCATTACACACTACTCTTTATACGTTGTTGGTATTACTGGTCTTCATGTAATTTTAAATGAACCATTAATTCAAAAGAATCTAGTTTTTGTTCTTTAGACTTATAATAAACTGCTTTATCAATTACAGATTTTAGGAGTTTATTTTTTCCAAGGGAATCTGAATCATGGTAAAGTGATAACACAGTTTTAATATCTTCTATTATTTTAGCATTGTCTTTTTTAACAGTACTCAATCTATTTTTTACTGTCTTAATTGAATCGTTAATTTCTTCAGTTCTTGAAATTATATTGTTGGACCTTTCAATAAATGTATCTTCATCATATATTCCTCGTTCTAGTAAATCATATAACTTATTTTTTTGCTTGCCTAATTCTTTTAATTCAGTTTCTAAGCCCTTTAAGACTCGTTTTTGAAATTCTATATTACTATCTTTATTATTTTTATCTAAGTCTATATCAGATGCTTTTAATTGATATTTTTTTACAGTGTCTTCCAAAGATTTTAAAATGGCAGCTTCAATAAATTCAAATCGAGAACTTTTATTGCAACCAGGATGATAACAAATTATATAGTCATGGTCTGCATATGGTCTATATACTAATGGTCTACCACAATTTTTGCAAATCACTATTCCTGCAAGTGGATTTTTTATTTGATTACCATAGCTGACATGACCATTTTTTTTGAGTATATTTTGAGCCTTTTTCCATGTTATTTCACTTATTAAAGGTTCATGCTTTCCTTTTGCTTCAATCCATTCATCTTTAGGTCTTAGTTTAACTGTTTTTATTTTATTTGGATTTTTAGATTTTTTATAGTCCTTTTTTTGCCACTGAATGTAGCCACAGTAGACCTTATTTTTTATTATATTTGTAATTGCAGAATTGTACCAATTAGCACCTGTAGCAGTTTTAATGCCTAAGTTATTTAGATATTTAGATATTTTACTACAACCCATATCCTCATTAATATATAAGTTAAAGATAGTTCTAACTATATCAGCATCCTTATTTGGTACAAGTATTCTTTCTTTTCTGCCTGTTGTTACAGCATCATATCCAAATGGAGCAGAAGTTCCTATGAAATTACCTTCTTCAACTGATTTTATTCTACCTCTTTGCATTCTTCTTGATATAAGTTTTAATTCTTTTCTTGCCATAAATGCTTCAAATTCTGAGTACTCTTCATCAAATTCATCTGTTAGGTCGTATGTTTTTCTAGGTGTGATGATTTTGGTTTTACTTTCTTTGAAAGTTTCTAGTATGACACCTTGGTCTTTCATGTCTCCACGTCCAAGTCTATCTAAATCCATTACTAGGACTGCATCATATTTATTTTCTTCTACTTCTTTTAGGAGTTCAATCATTTTAGGTCTATGTATTATACTTTCACCAGAAACTAATTCTTCTTTTATTTCAATTACATCTAAGTTTTGTTCTTTTGCTAGTTTTAGTAGGGTTGATTTATGTCTACTTAAAGTTTCAAATTCGCCTTGTTTTTCTGCCTCTTCATCAGCACGGGATTTTCTTAAGTATATGGCAACACTCATAATAAGTAATCACACTCCTTAGGTACTATTATATAGTAAATCAATAGAGTTTAAAATATAAAAAATAAGCATGTCAAAAGTTAATTTAACTTTCAACATACTTATTTTCTATAATATTAATGCCTTATAATCCTTTAATATCATTTAGATTAGTTTTTGCATATTCATTATCTGGGTTAAGTTCAAGCGCCTTATTGTAAGATTCTCTAGCTTTATTAAATTCTGATTTACTCATAAAAATAACACCTCTTAAATTGTAAGCATCACTAGCGTCTATTTTATAAGCCTCATTATTTTTATCTAGATATTCTAAGGATTTATCAATTGACTTTAAAGCCTCATCATATCGTTGTAACTCTATATAAATATATGATTGTGTATAATATGCAGGTGGATTTTTATCATCAATTTCTATAGCTTTTTTGATATCAATAGCAGCTTTATTATAATCCTTATCTTCATCTTTTTTTGTTTCTAACCTAGCGATTTTGACATAATTAGAGCTAAGAGCTCTTTTAAAGTCTTTATGCCATAATAATTTATATTCATTATCTTCGATTATAAAATATCTATCAAAATTTGCAGTATCTTCTTTATTTTCAGTGATATATTTTATAGTATCAGTTTCTTTTATTTTAACAAGATTTGTATACTCTTTATTAGAATATTTGTATTTCTCTACTTTATTTTCTTCACCAAGTTTATAATCTTTTAGGGTTTGAAGTTTAAATAAAGTATCTTGATATTCTTCAAATTTTTCTAGACTGACACTTTCCTTACTGTCTTTACTTAATAAATTATATGCTACTTCGTAGTCTTTGATTTCTATACTATCAAGGTACTTTTTAGCTACTTCTGTAGCACTTTCTTTTGGAGCACATCCAACCATTGATATCATAATTAAAGATGATACTAATATTGCTGTTATTTTTTTACTGATTATCATAATATAATCCCCCTTATATTGTCTCTCACTAATTTTATTTTATCACCATATTCTACCAAAGTCATTAATTTAAGAATGATATTTTAATTAATATTATATTAAGTAATAATAATTTTTTTTAATTTATGGTAACATTTTCCTGAAAAGTATTATATAATTTAGGTGAAAATATTTAAGAGAAGGAGATATTATGAAAATTAAAAAATTATTAACAATAGGGTTATCTTTATCTATGTTTATTGCTAGTTGCCCTATATCTGCAAATGCTCTTGATAAAATTGAATCAATTAAAGGTGCAGATAAATACGAAACTGCTGGTGTAATTGCAGACAAACAAAACTATACTACAGCTATATTAATTAAGGGTTGAGTTTTATATTGACTATGTGGACAAGAATAGAGTAATTTGAACTACTCTATTTTTTATTCATAAGTATATTTTATATTAATTTCCTTTTTATTAATTCTTCTTCGCAATAATATCTACACAATTCTAAAAAATCTATTTCTAAAGCAAGTGATAAATCTATAATTGTAGAAATATTAATATTTTTATATCTTTTATTTTCTAAATCAGAAATATATGCTCTACTATAATTTGCTTTTTTAGCTAATTCTATTTGAGTCAGACCTCTTTCTTTTCTTAGTTTTTTTAGCATATATAAAATCTCCTTTTATTAAATTTTATATATGATATTATTTGTAGAATTATAAAATAAATGCGGGTATTAGCATCATTTTTTAATGGTAGAATATGGTAAAATGTACTTGAGATAAAATTTTATCGTAGTAGAATAAAAAAATAGACATAAAAAGAATGTAAAAAATTGTAATAAAAAAAATTGAAATTAAAATTATGAATTTTGATATAGTAAGAAAAATACTCAAAAATACGGATTTATACACATATATACAATAAAGTAAAATATTTTTAAAATGAAAAATAAAATGAGTACTAAAAAGACATATTGCCTAGGTTGCAACAATTTTAGGAACTCTATATAATATATTTACAAAGCAATTTTAAGAAATCTTAAATAGATAATTTGTTGAAATAAATTTACTAGAGTTGTAAATTAAGGGGATTTTTATAACTATTTATACGAACGTGAGTTCTTAAAAACTTAATATTTCTTAATTTTATATGAAAATAGGAGATATAAAACGTTTAAAGAAGACAAGAGAATAAAGAATAAATATATAAGGATGTGGTTTAGATGAAAATATGAATAATATACTAAATTTATACAAAGAAGGAAATAATATATAAGAGACGACTACATATAGTGTATTTAAAAATAAAAGGATTGGTGGTGTTTAATATTAGGTGTATTTAAGTGTATATCTATAATATGAGGGGTAATATAAAATATTTATGAGTTGGAGGAATGTAGCAATGGATGAAGAAAGAAAAAGATTAATTGATGATGCAGAAAAGCTAGCAAACATAGGAATAAATCAAATTTTAAAATTTAGGGACGCATTAGATATAGAACATTTAAAGTACATAAATATAGTTGCAACAAATTTAAAGCCAAACATAAAAAAATAGCCACCCTTTTGGGTGGTTTTATTGTGTCATATTTTTCATTAAGTTTATGAGAAATTCTTTTTGTTCATCACTTAGTTTGCTAAAAGTAAATAATATATTTTTCATAAACTTATCGTCTTCATTTATAATGTCAGTTGCTATTTTTAGTACTTTTTCATTTTCAGAGAACTCTATAAACATTTCTCCTTCGCCAGTTTCTAACCAAGCTTTATTGACATTATATAGGTCGCATAAGTGTTGTATAAATACAGGTTTAGGTGTAACCCTGTTATATTCAATATTACTTATGACATCTCTGCTTACACCAAGTTTTTCACCAAATTCACGTTGAGACATTTTTAAGGATGTTCTTATTTTATATATACGTTCATGCATGATTTTCCTCCTAATAATTATGTTATTAATTAGATAGTATAACACAAAAAAGAATTAGTCAATATAAATGTTGTGGTAAAAACACAAAAATATATGAAAATAAGTGTTGACTACACAAAAATAAGATGATATACTGTGTTTATAACACAAGGAGGTGCTGAAATGAAAACACAAAAAACGAATCATCATTTAAATAATTTGATTTTAGATGATGATGACAGAAAGCTTATTCAAATGACTCTTTTGTTTAAAAAGTTAAATTTAGAACAGCAAGATTATATTGCTGCTATGGCTGATGGTATGAAAGTGTCAAATGAGCTTTTAGAAAAATCAACTATAAATAATTGATACAAAAACACAGAGCTGAAATGCGATTTCGCCCACTTGTGGTCGAAAGATGACTGGAGTAGGTTTATTAGGCGTCGTTCAAAGCGACACCAAAATAAATAATTAGGGAGGTAGAAATTATGAGTAATAATTTACAAGCATTTAAAAATAGTGACTTTGGAGAAATAAGAACAGTTGAAATTGATGGTAAACCATATTTTGTAGCAACAGATATTGCTAGATGTTTAGGTTATAAAGATACAACTAATGCAATTAAACAACATTGTAAGTGGGTGGTGAAACACCACATACCACATCCACAAAGTAAAACTAAGACTTTGGAAGTAAATGTAATACCAGAAGGCGATATGTATAGATTAATTACAAAATCAGTAGTGTTTACTTTAGAAAATTAAAACTAGGGAGGAATAAATTATGAGTAATAATTTGATGATGTTTGAAGGAAAAGAAGTTGAAGTGTTTGAATTTGAAGGTGAAATTTTATTTAATCCATATCATTGTGGAAATTGCTTAGGAATTGGTAATGAAGGAGTTAGAAAAGCAGTTACTAGAATGAATAAGAATCAAGTGATTAAATTAACTAATTCAATTGTGACAGATAGTCACTTTAGAAAATTGCATAATACAGGAGAAAATTTTCTTACTGAAAGTGGAGTATATAAATTAATCTTTAAATCAAGAAAAGAAGAAGCAGAGAAATTTCAAGATTGGGTTACAGATGAAGTACTACCATCAATAAGAAAAACAGGTACATATAGTAATAATCCTAAAAATGTTAAAGATGAATCAGAAATAAAATACATGAATGCTCAAGCAAGATTAAAAAATGCAAGAGCGAGGGAGGCAAAGATATATCTGGAATTAGCTGACAAAGTAGACATAAAAGAATATAAACAGATTATGTATTCAAAGACTACAGAACTTATTTCTGGAGAAGCATTAATACCATTACCTAAGATGGAAAGAAAAACTTACTCAGCTACAGAAATAGGAGCGATGTTAGGTATTTCATCAAAAAAAGTTGGAGGATTAGCAAATGCTTATAATCTAAAAATAGATGAATATGGAATTAAGGTATGGGATAAGGCTAAGCATTCAAATAAACAGGTGGAAAATTTTAGATACTATGAAAATGTAATACCAGTTCTAGAAAAAGCTTTAAATGCTTTTGAAAACTAAATTTAAGGAGGAATAAAAAAAATGAAAGAAAATAACAGAATAGTGAGTGCTATAAATGAGGATATAGTGAGTGTTGGAGTTGAAAGTGAAATGGATTTAACAGTTAAGGAATTGAATATGATAGATGATTTCAAGAAAGCTATGAATGGTGTTAACAATGAGATAGCTAATGATTATGCTCTTTTAGAAATGGATAGAGATATTTTAGATAAAATTGCATTAAATACAGCTTTAAACTACAAAAAAATGAATTTTGAGTATTCAGAAATAGATGAAAAACTATTTGATGATTTTACTTTTAAGTTTATGCTAAAGTTTTTTGGTGATATAGAAGAAGATGAATTACTCAAATATCTTGTTTATATAGGAGAGGAAGAAGAAAGTTATAAATTGAATGATAGAGAAAGGATATTTTATAAAATAGTAGATACACTTGATGCAATAGCAGATATAAAAATAGCAGACCAAAATAAGATAGAAAAAGAAGTAGGTATGTGCATAGGTGAAGATAATTATATAACTTATTGCATAGATGAAGACTTAATAAAATTTTATATTAAAGATGAAGAAGAACTAGCTATAGATAAAAATAGTCCTCTGCTATATATGTTAGATACTCTATTTTATGAAGTACATGAAGATTAAAAATTGCAATAATTAAATAAGTATAAGACAAGTTTATGAGCTCATATTTTATAACAAGGGGTGATGTTATGAAAATACTACAACAATTTAAACCATACAAGTATGATGAAGAAAAAAATATTGAATATGATGAAAAAATTATAGCTAATCAAAACACAGAAGTTTATATAGTATATCCACGTATATCTGATGAAGAGAACAGGAGAAGATGGAAAGAGTTTGATGAAGTAGCCAAAGAAGTAGCTATTAATATAGCAATGAAGAAAGCTGAGACAGTAGAAAGTTAAAAAAATAGAGAAGTTGCTAATGCTTAGCACTTTCTCATAGAAGAAAATTGGACAACTATTTTTAAACAACTAGGAATAAAAATATTAAAGTGTATTTGAAAGAAGGTGATGAAATTGCTGAGTCTTAATATTAGTAATAAGAACATAGTAACACTTAAAAAAGATGGTAAGTCTTTAGCAGATATAGTATTTAAGGATGTTGAAACTGGTAAGAAAATATCAGTTAGAACATTAAATAAAAAAAGTGCTGGTCAAAGTAACCAACACACAAAATAAAAAAAGTTAATAAAATTATAACATAAAAAGGAGAGATTTAAAATGGTTGAAGTTAATGTAAATGTAAAAGTTAAGGTAGAAGCACCAGAATTCACAAATGCACTATTAGTAGTAGCAAATGCTTTGGGAGGACTTAATCTAGGGCAAGCAATGCAGATAGAACCTATAAATATAACAGATATGAAAGAAGAGAAGAAAGTTGAAGCTAAGAAAACTGAAAAGACTAAAAATGTAAAAGTAAAAGAAGATGTTAAAGAAGAAAAAACAGAAGTCAAGGAAGAAGTGACAAAGGGTAGTGAAGATACAACTGATGAGGTTAAATACACAAAAGAAGAGGTAAGAACTAAGGCAGCACAAGTAAGTAAGGCGGGTAAGAAGGATAAGCTTAAAGAGTTATTTGGTGAATTTGGGGCTAGTAAGTTAAGCGAAGTAAAAGAAGAAGATTACCCAGTCTTTATGGATAAATTAGAGAGTTTATAAGGGGGGTACATAAATGTCAGTACAACATGCAAGACTTAGTGCAAGTGGAGCCCATAGATGGCTTCGCTGTACTCCTAGTATAAAGTTAGAGGAAAACTATCCACCATCAACTAGTATATATGCAGAAGAAGGGACAATAGCACATGAATTAGCAGAAGCTAAATTAATGCTAGAGTATGAAAAAATAAGTAAAAAAGCATATAATGCAAGAATTAAAAACATACAGAAAAGTGAGTACTATAACTCAGAAATGGAGGATTACATACAGTCTTATGTTGAGAATGTAGTTGAATTAGTAAATGATAGTAAAGCTATATGTGATGATGTAATAGTAATGTTAGAAGAGAGACTCGATTTTAGTGAGTGGGTTCCAGAAGGATTTGGAACAGGAGATGTTGTTGTAATATCTGATGGAATACTTCAAGTTATAGACCTAAAGTATGGAAAAGGTGTGGAAGTTTCAGCTATAGAGAACCCTCAACTTAGACTATATGGTTTAGGTGCATATAATCAGTTTGAAATGCTATATGATATTGATTTAGTTAAAACAACAATAATTCAACCCAGACTTGATAACATATCAAGCGAAGAAATAGAAGTTACCAAGTTACTTACATGGGCAGAGAATGTTAAAAAGAAGGCTCAAATGGCTTTTAATGGTGAGGGTGATTTTGTAAGTGGTAGTCATTGTGGATTTTGTAGAGCTAAAAATGATTGTAGAAAAAGAGCTGAGAATAACCTTAAACTAGCTAGAAAATATGATTTTGCTGACACATTTACTCTTAATGAATATGAGATTGCAGATATTTTAGGTTTTTCTAAGAATATTCAAGATTGGTTAAAGGATGTTCAAAGTTATGCACTAGAACAAGCTGAAAAGCATGGTGTTAAATATCCAGGATATAAGCTTGTAGAAGGTAGAAGTAATAGAAAGTATGTGGATGAACAAGAGGTTGCTAATGTTTTATTAAATTCAGATTATGAGGAAGATAAAATTTATAAGCCAAGAGTATTAAAAGGAATTACTGATATGGAAAAAGCTATAGGTAAAAAAGACTTTGTTAATCTCTTAAATGATTTAATTATAAAACCTGTTGGCAAAGCTACTTTAGTTCTAGAAAGTGATAAAAGGCCAGAAATTAATAGTATAGATTCAGCTAAAAAAGATTTTGGAATATAAATTAGGGGGTGTATTATATGTCATTAGATGAAGCTACAAAAGATAAATTGGAAGAGAGTATAAGTTTGATTTTAGACTTAAAGGAAAGAAAAAAGAGTATTGAAGAAAATTTGGTTTATGAAAAAGACAACTTGTTAGATATGTTAAAGAGATTAAATATTACAGAGTATAATTCAGTAGAAGAAAATGCAAAAGCTATAGTAATGGATTTTAAAAGAGAAAGTTTAATAAAAGATAAAGTGATGTCAACTTTCTTTGAAGTGAATGACAATCATCTTGATAGAGTGTATATACCAGAACATATAAAGGTTAGTCCAGTATGCTTTGTATCAGTAAGAGTAAAGGATAATTAAAAATATTTAATTCCTAGTAGCTATAAAAAGTATAAAAAGGGGATATAGTTTTATGGATAATCAAGAAATAATTAAACTAGTACTAGAATTCAAAAATGGAAATGAATTAGCATTTGAAACATTACTAAGAGAGTTTGATAAAGAAGTAAAGATAACAACCAATATATTGTTAAAAAACAATAAAAATAAAACTTATATAGATAAAGATGACTTAATTCAATCTGGATATATTGGAATATATGAGGGGATAAAAAATCTGAAGACAGAAGGAGAGACTTACCCTAAAGCATATTTTAAGAAATGTATTAGATACAAAATGTATGCTTATATTAAAAGTAAGTTGAGAAAAAAACATACATTTTTGAATGAAGGAATTTCTATAGAACCAAAACATTATGAAGTACTGTCTAATGGCAATACACTAGTAGAAGATGAAGTAATAAACACATATATTTCAAAAAAAGTAATTAATTATATTAATTATTTACCAGAAAAGCAACAAAAGGTAATGAGATTATATGCAGAAGGTTTTGAGGTTATACAGATATCTAAACTATTAAAATATAAAAGAAAAAATGTAGAAAATGGGGTATACAGTGCAAAAAAGAATTTAAGAGAATTATGTTTAGATAATATCTATTTATAAAATATAAAAATATTAGGAGGAAGAAAATTATGAGTAATTCAGTACAATCAACAAAGGTGGTAACAGGAAAGGTGAGATTAAGTTATTGTAATATTTTTAAAAGCAGAGCAATGGTAGAAGGTGCAGAGCCCAAGTATTCAGTTTGTATTTTAATACCAAAATCAGACAAGGTGACTTTAGGAAGAATAAAGAAGGCTATTGATGTAGCAAAAGAACAAGGTAAAACTTCTAAATGGGGTGGAAAGTTACCAGGTAATTTAAAAACACCTCTTCGTGATGGAGATGACGAAAGAGCTGATGAAGCAGAGGAATATATAGGAATGTATTTTCTAAATGCAAATAGTACTCAAAAGCCAGGAGTAGTTGATAAAGACTTAAATGAAATATTAGATAATACAGAAGTATATAGTGGTTGTTATGGAAGAGTTAGTATAAACTTTTTCCCATATAATAGTGCAGGAAATAAAGGAATAGGTTGTGGGTTGCAAAATGTTCAAAAGTTAGCAGATGGAGAAGTACTTGGAGGAGCTAGAGCTAGTGCAGAAGCAGATTTCTCAGATGATTTTGAAGATGAAGAAGAGGACTTCTTAAGTTAATGAGAACATTATCAATTGATATAGAGACATATAGTGATTTAGATATAAAAAAAGTTGGAGTCTACAGATATGTAGACTCTACTAATTTTGAGATACTGTTATTTGCCTATGCTTTTGATGAAGAAGAAGTAAGAGTTATTGATTTAGTAAATGATGAAGAGTTACCAAACGAAGTAATAGAAGCTTTAAAAGATAACACTATTATAAAATCAGCATTTAATGCTAACTTTGAAAGAATAGCAATAAGTAAATTTTTGGGCATTGATTTAAAACCAGATGAGTGGTCATGTACAATGATAAAAGCTTTAACACTGGGACTTCCAGGAAGCTTAGATAGTGTATCTAAGGCTTTAAAGTTTAATGAAGATAAGCAGAAAATGAAAGAAGGTAAGTCATTAATACAATATTTCTGTAAGCCTTGTAAAGCTACAAAAACTAACAAAGGAAGAACTAGAAATTTACCAATACACGATATGGAAAAGTGGAATAAATTTAAAGAATATTGTAAACAAGATGTTGTAGTTGAAAGAGAAATAAGAAATAAACTTAGCAAGTATAAGACTACTGAAAGAGAAAATAAGTTATGGTATTTAGACCAAATAATTAATGATACTGGCATCAGAGTAGATACACAGCTAATAGAAAATGCAATAGAGTGTGATAAAAGATATACTGAAAAACTTACAAAAGAAGCAATTGAAATAACTGGTCTAAATAATCCAAATAGTCCTGCTCAATTAAAAAAATGGTTAAGTGATAAATCGGGCTTTGAGGTTACAAGTCTAACAAAAGAAAGTATTCCAGAAATATTAAAACAAGTTGAGGATGAAAATGTAATTAGGGTTTTAGAACTTAGAAAATTAATGTCTAAAACCTCTATAAAGAAGTATGAGGCTATGAAATTAGCTAAAGGTAATGATAATAGAGTAAGAGGTCTGCTACAGTTTTATGGGGCTAATAGGACAGGCAGATGGGCAGGAAGATTAGTACAGGTACAGAATCTACCACAAAATCATATAGAAGATTTAGACCTAGCTAGAAACCTATTAAAAGAAGGTGACTTTGATTTAATAGAGCTTTTGTATGATAGTGTACCAGATGTCTTAAGTCAGTTAATAAGAACAGCTTTTATACCAAGTGAAGGACATAGATTTATAGTGTCAGATTTTAGTGCAATAGAAGCTAGGGTTATAGCTTGGCTTGCTGGTGAGAAGTGGAGATTAGATGTATTTAATTCTCATGGAAAAATATATGAAGCTAGTGCCAGTCAGATGTTTAAAATTCCAATAGAAAGTATTAAAAAAGGTGACCCACTTAGACAAAAAGGTAAGATTTCAGAGCTGGCTCTTGGATATGGAGGAAGTATAGGAGCATTAATATCAATGGGAGCTATAAAAATGGGTCTTGACGAAGATGAACTTCAACCTCTTGTAACAACATGGAGAAATGCTAATCCAAATATAACTAAATTTTGGTGGGATGTAGATAAGGCAGCTAAAAAAGCTATAAAAGATAGGACTATAGTAGAATTTCAACATGGGATTAAATTTATTTATAATCCAGGAGTTTTATTTATAGAACTACCAAGTGGTAGAAGATTATCATATTTAAGACCTAAGATAGAGCCACATACTACATTTAGTGGAGATAAGATAACATATGAAGGTATGGAACAGACAAGTAAACAGTGGAAAAGAGTAGATACCTATGGACCTAAGTTAGTTGAGAATATTGTTCAAGCTACAGCTAGAGATTGTCTAAGAGAAGCTATGTTTAATGTAACAGATGCAGGCTATGACATTGTAATGCATGTGCATGATGAACTTGTACTTGATGTAGATAAAAAATATGGCTCCTTAGAAGAAGTTAACAGAATTATGGGAAAAGAAATCTCTTGGGCTAAAGGACTCCCACTTAAAGCAGATGGATATGAATGTGATTATTATAAGAAAGACTAGGTGATTAATTTATGGATGCAAAGGCCAGTGAAATTGAACACATAAATGTAAAACATGATGGCCAACTCATGCTGGCCATAGGAAAAAGTAAGTTAGAAACTCATTGGAAGAATAAAAGTATTTTATGGTCCGAACTTGTAAATAGATTAAGCAAAACATTAAGAACTCAAGAAACCTATACAGAATATAAGAAGATGTCAAAAACTGAAAAAGATAGAGTGAAAGATGTTGGTGGATTTGTAGGTGGAAGTTTAAAAAATGGTAGACGAAAAGCAGAGAATATTGCAAATAGAAGTATTATAACTTTGGATATAGACTATGCAGATAAGGCTATATGGGATGATATTACACTATTAAATGATTATGCTTGCCTTATGTACTCTACACACTCACATACTGAGAGTAATCCTAGATACAGACTGCTAATACCTTTAGCTAGACCAGTATTACCAGAAGAGTATCAAGCAATTTCTAGGATGATAGCAGATGCTATAGGAATAGATATGTTTGATGATACTACATATCAACCTCATAGGCTTATGTACTTTCCAAGTACTTCAATTGATGGAGAATATATATTTAAATTTCAAGATGGTGAATTTTTAAACCCAAATGAAATACTAGATTTATATTTGGATTGGACAGATGTAAGTTATTGGCCAGAAAGTTCAAGAGAGAGACAAAAGTTTAATACACAATTAAAAAAGCAACAAAACCCTCTTGAAAAAGATGGAATTATAGGTGCCTTTTGCAGGTCCTATAGTATCACAGAATCTATAGATATTTTCTTAGATGAATTGTATATTCCTGGTATTGATGAAACTAGATACACTTATGCAGAAGGTAGTACAAGTGGTGGAGTAGTTATTTATGATGATAAGTTTTCCTATAGTCATCATGGTACAGATCCAGCAAGTGGTATCTTATGTAATGCTTTTGATTTAGTTAGGATACATAAATTTGGAGAACTTGATGAAGATGCTAAACCAGAAACACCTATAAATAGATTGCCTTCATTTACTCGAATGAGTGAATTTGCAAGTAGTGACTCTAAAGTACGAAAGACTATAGGTAGAGAAAATATTGATAAGGCTAAAGATGATTTTGGTGATATAGATTTTGAAGATGATGAATGGTTAACTAAGTTAGAATATGATAACAAAGGAAGCTATAAGAAAACAACAAATAATATTTTAATGTTTATAGAAAATGACCCCTATTTAAAAGATAAAATAGCATATAATGAATTTTCAAATAGAGCTGTTGTCTTAGGTAAATTACCTTGGAGAAAAGATGATAAATTAAATGATTGGAATGATAGTGATGATTCTGGGCTTAGACATCATATAGAAACAATTTACACTGTTTCATCACCATCAAAAGTAAATGATGCTCTAGTAATTGCTTTTGAAAATAATACGTTTCATCCCATAAAAGATTATTTAAATTCTTTAAAATGGGATGGTATTAAGAGGCTGGACACTCTTTTAATTGATTATTTAGGTGCAGAAGATATTCATTATACAAGAACAATAATAAGAAAAGTTTTAGTAGCAGCAGTAGCTAGAGTATTTAATCCAGGAATAAAGTTTGATAATATGATGGTTTTATCTGGTCCTCAAGGAATAGGAAAAAGTACTTTTATTAAAAAACTTGGTGGGGAGTGGTATTCTGATAGTTTAACTACAGTACAAGGTAAGGAAGCATACGAACAATTACAAGGAGTGTGGTTGCTTGAAATGGGTGAAATGATGGCTACTAAAAAAGCGGATATTGAGGCAGTTAAGCATTTTCTAAGTAAATCAGAGGATATATATAGGGTTGCCTATGGGAAAAGAACATCAAGATTTTTACGTCAATGTGTAGTTATAGGTACAACTAATGATAAAGAGTTTTTAAGAGATAAGACTGGTAATAGAAGGTTTTGGCCAATAGATACAGGAGTAAAGAAGAATAATAAAAATATATTTAATGGTCAACTTGATAATGAAAGAAATCAGATTTGGGCAGAAGCATTAGAATTATATAAAGCTAATGAACCTTTATATTTATCAGATAAAGAGAAAAAGGAAGCTGAAAAACAACAAAAAAACCACTCAGAAGAAAATGCTAAATCTGGAATTATTGAAGAATATTTAAATAAACCTATTACTGAGAATTGGTATGATTTAAGTATTTCAGAAAAAAGAGAATATATCCATGGTTCAGATTTTGGAGAGTTAAAAGAAGGAATAATATTAAGAGAAAAAACATGTGTTATGGAGATATGGGTTGAGCTATTTAATGGAGAACCTAAACAACTCACGCCTATCTTATCAAGAGAAATTAATGACATATTAAAAGGTTTAGATGGGTGGGAGCCACACAGTAGTCATCTAAGATTTGGAAAAGTGTATGGTAAACAAAGAGCATATATTAGAACAAAATAGTGTCTACAAAGTAAGTTTTACTAAATTTATGTAAAATAGGTAGGTGTCTACAATGTCTACAGAAAAAATAGCTTTGTAGACACTTCTGTAGACACCTAAAATATAGATATTGCAATGTATAGAATACTAACGTCTACAATGTCTACAAAAATTATATATAAAGTAATAAAAGTAATATTAGGCATATACGTATATATATATGTATGCCTAATATGCATATATACATATATATAGAAAATCTGTAGACATTGTAGACACCTAAATTTAAGGAAGTGATATTTTGTTAGAATCACGAATAGAAAAAAGATTTAAAAAAGAGATTGAGTTGTTAGGAGGTAAGGCTATGAAGTTTATTTCACCAGGGGAAGCAGGTGTGCCAGATAGGATTGTCTTATTACCACAAGGACATGTTATATTCGTAGAACTTAAAGCACCAGGTAAAAAGCCAAGAAAGCTTCAAAAGTATAAAATGCAAGAATTAAAAGAATTAGGATTTAAAGTTAAATGTGTAAGTACATTAAAAGAAATAGATGATTTTGTCAAGGAGGTCAAGGGATGGAATTTAAACCACATCCATACCAAGAATACACAATTAGAAAAACTATAGACAATAATAATATAGGTTTATTATTAGATATGGGATTGGGTAAAACAGTTTGTACTTTAACAGCTATAAATGAATTAATGTATGATTACTTTGATATATCAAAAGTTTTGGTTATAGCACCTCTAAGAGTCGCAAGAGATACCTGGAGTAGTGAAATAAAAAAATGGGAGCATCTAAAGCATCTAAAAGTGTCTAAAGTTCTTGGTAGTAAATCAGATAGAGTGAAAGCTTTAAGTACAGATTCAGATATTTATATAATAAATAGAGAAATGGTATCTTGGATAGTGGATTTTTATAAAAGAAAATGGCCATTTGATATGGTTGTGATAGATGAACTTAGTTCTTTTAAATCAAATAAAGCACAACGATTTAAAAGTTTAAAGAAAATATTGCCTTTAACTAAAAGAGTAGTTGGGCTTACTGGTACACCAGCACCAAATAGTTTAATAGATTTGTGGCCACAGATGTATTTACTTGATAGAGGTGAAAGGTTAGGCAAAACTATTACAGGATATAAAGAACGATATTTTGAACCAGGACAAAAAAATTATCAAACAGGAGCTATATATAATTGGCAGCTTAAAGATGGAGCAGAAAAGGCAATACATAATAAAATAAAAGATATTTGTATAAGCTTAAAAGCAGAAGATTATTTGAATATGCCTAGAAAAATAGATAATAAAATTGAAATACACCTTGATAGGAAAATACTTAAATATTACAAAGAACTAGAAAGAGAGAAGATATTAGAATTAGATAAAGATATAATAACAGCTTCATCAGCAGCTGCAGTAGCAAATAAACTTTTACAATTAGCTAACGGAGCAATTTATGATAATGATAAAAATGTAAAGGAATTTCATAGAGAAAAATTAGAAGCCCTAAAAGAAATTATAGATGTTTCAAATGGTAAACCCATTATAGTTTTTTATAACTATAAACATGATTATAGTCGTTTAATGAAAGAGTTTAAGAATTTGAAACCAAGAACAATAGAAAATTCAAAAGATATACAGGATTGGAATAATGGCAAAATACAATTATTACTTTGTCATCCAGCAAGTACAGGACATGGCCTTAATTTACAATCAGGTGGAAGTATAATTGTTTGGTTTGGATTAACCTGGAGTTTAGAACTGTATCAACAAGCTAATGCAAGGCTTTATAGACAAGGCCAAATGAAAAATGTTATTATTCATCATCTAATCTGTAAAGATACAATAGATGAACAAGTAATGGAAGCTTTGGAGAATAAGGATAAAGGACAGAGTTCATTACTTGAAGCAGTTAAAGCGAAGTTAAAAGAATATAAGGAGTGAGAGTATGAATATACAAATAGATAAAAAGGTACAACCTAGAAATATTTTTAAACCTCAAGCTCGAGGATTCAGTGTAATAATAAATCACAATACTTTTATAGGGACAGGTAATTTTATCTTTAGAGAAGATATTGCAACTAAGGGTTATATAAGTTCCTATAATAATTTGCAAGATAAATATTATGAAAAAGAGAATAGTTCTTTTACTAAGTTTGTCTATTATAGGGATTATGGAAGTAGTGATGTAAATTGTAATTTTAATATAGATAAAGAGAATAACAGGATAACTTTTAAAAATGTAAAGCTTTCAGATGGAAGTATCTATGATGTAGCACTAGATTATAAACGATATAGTTATTTTAAAAAATTAGGGTGTGAGTTTAGGTTTAAAAATAGAAATGATATAGTAGGTTTATTTAAAAATATTGGAGAACATAAAAGCCCAGAATTAGTTGGGTTAATAACTATGATTAAAATATAGGGAGTGAGAGTATGAAAGTAAAAAGAAAAGATGGAACTTATAAGCCCAGGTAAAATAGTAAGATGTGCTTGGTGTGGTAGAAGATTTTATAAGGTAGATAAATCTAAAGTTGAGTATTGCAGTAGAAGTTGTTCAAAGAGAGCAAGAGGGAGTGGTTTAAGTGGATAAAGAAAGTATAAAAGAAATTGTAAGAGAATTAAGAAAAGAAGAAAAAGAAAATAAAAAAAGGGAAGTCTTTCATAATACTAAACTTTTGCTTAAACATTATAATGATTTAAAAAGTCATATTGCAAATTCTATTAGTGATATTGAAGATGTTAAAAGTGATTATGATGATTTATTATGTTTAGATACAGAAGATTTATATATATTAAGCATTAAAAGAAGTAAAGCAAAAACCTTAATTATGGTAGCACATATAGATATGGCATTAGAAACCTTAAAAGCAACACAAAATAAGTTGCAGTCTTTAGAAAAATACAAAGCTTTAGAGTTATATTTTTTTAAAGAAAAAACTTATGAGGATATAGCAGAACTTTTACATTGTGGAGTAGCAACAGTGAGACGTTGGGTAAATGAAATGGTTAAAGAACTTGGAATATACCTATTTGGAGTAGATGGTCTAAAAATAAAACTATGATAAAATGATGATATTTTATTGTTACTTTATATAAGCTATAATGGTAGTATGAAACAAGTGTATAGAATATCCCCCACTAAAAAGACTAAGTTTGGGTAAGTTTAGTCTTTTATTTTTTTACAGGAGTATGACAATATGAATGATTTAAGAGGAAAGATAATAAAAGAATTAGATGAATTTAATATAGATGCAGATGATGAATTTTTAGATTATGGAGTTGAATATGTTGAGAGTTTTATAGGAAAAAGTGCTATTAGTGAAGATTTATTGATAAGGGGAGTAGTGCTTATGGCAAATTATATAGTAAATATGAAAGCAAAAGATGGCTCAAATAAGGCTTAGATTAATTTCTAGGTCTTTTTTTATACAAAAATTAATAAATTTCAGATGTCGGAGTTACCGACATCTGAAAAGGTCTATTAAAAATGCATAATATGCACTATTCGGATATGCATAATGTGCATATCTAAAATTCAAATATCCAGGAGGTTGATTTTATGAAACTAAAACTTGTTAAAAAAGGAAAATTTTTAGGGACAACATGCGACTTTTACATGAATGAAGAAAAAGAAATATTTATGAGCAGAACACAACTAGGTCATGCTCTTAAATATTCTAACCCAAGTAAAGCGATAGAAAATATACATAATAGAAACTTTGAGTATATGAAAGGAAAATCTATTGAAATAACGGGGGCTCAAATTGAGGGGTCGATATATAAAAATAAAAATGCTAAGAAAATATATATGTACAATGAAAAAGGAATCTATGCTATAGTAAGAAAATCTAATATGCCTGTTTCTGATGAATATTTTGATTGGGTATATGAAGTTATACATTCTATAAAAGAAAATGGATACTATATAGCTAATGAAAAAGATGAAGAATGGTTAGGTATAAGAACAGAAGGTAAAAAGGTTAGAAAAGATTTTACAGATGAAATACAAGAGTTTGTTTATTATGCTACTGGTCAAGGAAGCAATAAACCTCAGATGCATTATAAACATTTTACTGAACTTGTGAGAAAGAAATTAGGTATACCAAAGGGTGTAAAAAGAGATGAGTTAAATCAAAGCGAACTGTTTGATATACAAGCACTTGAAAGAATTATATCTATGAAGTTACCTAAGTTAATAGATAAAGATATGAATTATAAAGAGGTATATAAAAAGATTAAGGAATTAATAGAAATGATTTAAATGACTATCTTGATGGATGGTCTATTTTTATACAATAAATTAAAAGGAGAATTATATAATGGAGATTAAAAATAGTTTATGTACACAAAATTATACTAAGCTTTATTGTGAAGATAAAGACGAATGGAAGTATAATGCCCCATGCTATTTTATATTAGGAAGAGCAGATTGCGAGGATGATTGTATAGAACCAATTCAATATCTTAGTTTTCAAGAAGGAGCTGTAAAAGAATGTGGCGTCAATGGAATTAATAATGAAGATGTAATATTAGCAGTTATAACAAGATTACAAGCATTTCAAGATAGCGAATATGCTTGTAAAGAGAATGAGAAGGCTATAGAGAAGTTAGAAGAATGCTTGATGTGGCTTAGAAAAAGAACTTTAGATAGACAAATGAGAAATATTGAAGGAACTAGTGGTATTTAGAATAGGAGGCCTTAAATTAGAAGATATAAAATTCTAGGTCTTTTTTTATTCCCAAAACGACAAAAACGAGGTGGTGGTGTGGCAAAATATGAATACTGGATAACAGAAGAAGGATTAATTAAGATTGAAGGATGGGCAAGAGATGGGCTTACAGATGAACAAATAGCATTTAATATTGGAATAAATGTCAAAACACTATATGACTGGAAAAAGAAGTATAGTAATATTTGTAATGCCTTAAAAAAGGGAAAAGAAATAATTGACAGGCAGGTTGAAAATGCTTTGTTAAAAAGAGCGTTAGGTTATGAATATGATGAAATAACATATGAAGAAGGTCAAGAAACTAAAAGAGTGACTAAACATGTAGTACCTGATACAACAGCACAAATATTTTGGTTGAAAAATAGAAAGCCAGTTGAATGGCGTGATAAACAAATAGTAGAATCAACTAATGAAATTACAATAAATAATCCATTTAAAGAACTATCTACAGAGGAATTAAAAAGGTTGGCAAAATTAGATGATGGATAAAAAATTAATACAGTTAGAAGCTAAGAAGGAACTTGCGAGACGTGAGTTCTTTTATTTTTGCAATTTATTAGCACCAAACTTTTATAAAGAAGATAGAGCGTATTTAGTTGAAACCTGTAATAAGCTTCAAGATTTTTATTATTCAGATGATGAAGTTTTAATTATAAATATGCCACCTAGGCATGGGAAGAGTAGAAGTGCAGGTTTATTTGTAGAATGGATTTTAGGTAAAAATAAAAATGAAAAAATAATGACTGGTAGTTATAATGAAACTCTTTCAACTATGTTTTCAAAGAATGTTAGAAATGCTATTCAAGAAGAAAAAGCTGATATAGACACTATTATCTATAGTGATATATTTCCTAACACAAAAATCAAACATGGTGATGGAGCTATGAATTTATGGTCATTAGAAGGTGGTTATAATAATTATTTAGCAACTTCTCCGAGTGGGACAGCAACAGGCTTTGGATGTTCCTTGATGATTGTAGATGATTTAATTAAAAATGCAGAGGAAGCCTATAATGAAAATGTTCTTGAAAAACACTGGGATTGGTTTACTAATACAATGCTATCAAGACTTGAAGAAGGTGGGAAAATAATAATTATAATGACTAGATGGTCTAGTAAGGACTTGGCTGGTAGAGCATTAGAACATTACAAAGAAGAAGGTAAGAAAGTAAAACATATTAATATGAAAGCATTGCAGGAAGATGGAAATATGCTTTGTGAAGAAGTATTATCTCTAAATAGTTATAAATCAAAAGTAAGAGCTATGGGCGAAGATATTGCAAGTGCTAACTATCAACAAGAGCCTATTGACCTTAAAGGATGTTTATACACTAGATTTAAGACATATGACAAGCTTCCTGCTGATAATAAAGGCAATTTACTATTTACATCCATTAAAGCTTATGTAGATACAGCAGATGAGGGAGCAGACTATTTATGTTCAATTGTATATGGAGTATATAACAAAGAAGCTTATATACTAGATGTTTTATATACTAAGGAAAGTATGGAAATAACAGAGTATAAAACAGCTAAGATGTTCTATGAAAATGAAGTTAACAAAGCTGATATAGAAAGTAATAGTGGTGGTAGAGCTTTTGCAAGAAATGTACAAAGAATATTGAAGGAAAAGTTTAAAAGTAATAAAACTATTATTAAATGGTTTCATCAGTCGAAAAATAAAGAAGCTAGAATATTATCTAATAGCTCATGGGTAATGGAACACATATATTTTCCAGTTAATTGGAGAGACAGATGGCAAGATTATTATAAGGCAATGGTGAGTTATCAAAGAGAAGGGAAGAACAAACATGATGATGCATGTTTTGAAGAAGGAACACAAATATCAACATTGTTTGGTAATAAATCCATAGAGAAAATAAAAGAAGGGGAATATGTATTTACTCCATTCGGTCTTAGAAAAGTATTATGGTCAGGTTGTACAGGAGAAAAAGAAACTATAAATAAACTAGGGATAAAAGCTACTAGAAATCACAAAGTATTTAGTTATATCAATGGTTTTATAAGTCTTGATAAATTGACAGGTATATCAGAAACTAGTATAATATCACTAAAGGAGTTGATATTATGGAAGTACAAGAAACTGTTATATTCAATGGAGAAGAATATAAACTTATGGGACAAAAAAAGTATTATCTTAGTCAGTCAAGTAAAAATGAAAAAAGAAAACATGCTAAAGGACTTCATGTGGCAATCTGGGAGTTTAATAATAAAAGGGAAGTTCCAGAAGGCTATCATATTCATCATAAAGATTTTAATCCTCTTAATAACAACATTGACAACTTGGAATGTATTCCGTATAAACAACACTTATCGCTACATGCAAAGAAAAATCTTGAAGATGAAGAATTTTACAAAGCAACTATTAACAATCTCAATAAAGCAAGAGAAAAAGCCACTGAATGGCATAAAAGTGAAGAAGGTAGAAAATGGCACTCAGAGCATGCAAAACAGATTTCAAAAAATCTTGAAAAATATAAATGTAAATGTAAAGAATGTGGGGACTATTTTGAAAGCAAAGTACAAACATCTCAATTCTGTTCAGATAAATGTGGAGAAAGATGGAGAGGTAAAAACAGACGAATCAAATATACATCAAAATGTATTATATGTGGAGCAGAATTTGTTGGCACAAAATACAAGGCATCTTCCAAAGAAAGACAAACATGTTCAAAGTCATGTTCAAATAGACTCAACCACATTAATAGAAAGCAAAAAAGTAAAAGTTTATAATTTAACTGTTGAAGGAAACCATGTGTACTATGCTCATGGTTTTTTGGTGTCTAATTGTGATGCTACAACGGGAGTTGCAGAAAAAGCATTAAAAGGTCAAGGATTATCAGTATTTAAGTAGAAATATAGGTGGTGGTGATGATGTGGAGTTAGAAAAAATAAGAGCAATAATAAGTGCTGATATAGCTAGAAGACAAGAAATATTACAAGCTAAATCATATTATTATAATGAAAATGATATCTTGAAAAAGGGTGTAGTTGTTCAAAATAGAGACGAAAATCCTCTCAGAAATGCTGACAATAGAATTAGTCATAACTTTCACGAAATACTTGTTGATGAAAAAGCTTCTTATATGTTTACTTATCCAGTTTTATTCGACATTGACAATAACAAGGAATTGAATGAGAAAGTAACAGATGTTCTAGGGAATGAGTTTACTAGAAAAGCTAAGAATTTAGCTATAGAAGCATCAAATTGTGGCACAGCATGGTTGCATTATTGGATAGATGAAGAATATAGTAATGAACAGATAATAGCCCAAACATTCAAGTATGGGGTAGTGAATACAGAAGAAATTATTCCTATATACAGAAATGGTATTGAAAGAGAATTAGAAGCTGTTATAAGATATTATGTTCAGTTAGAAGATGTAGAAAGACAGATACAGAAACAACCATATACTTATGTTGAATTTTGGACAGATAAAGTATTAAATAAATATAAATTCTTTGGAGTATCATGTTGTGGTTCTCGAGTAGAGCATATAACAGTATTTCATAGATTTAACTCAGTGCCTTTCATTGAATTTGCCAATAATATTAAAAAACAAAGCGATTTATCTAAGTATAAAAAAATATTGGACCTATACGACCGAGTTATGAGTGGCTTTGCAAATGATTTAGAAGATATACAACAAATAATTTATATACTTGAAAATTTTGGAGGAGAAGATACCTCAGAGTTTTTAAAAGAATTAAAAAGATATAAAACAATAAAGACTGAAACGGACTCAGAAGGAGATAGTGGTGGTCTTAAAACTATGCAAATAGAAATACCTACGGAAGCTAGACGTATAATATTAGAGATACTTAAAAAGCAAATATATGAAAGCGGTCAAGGATTACAACAAGATACTGAATCGTTTGGGAATGCAAGTGGTGTAGCACTTAAATTCTTTTATAGAAAGCTAGAACTAAAAAGTGGATTACTTGAAACTGAGTTTAGAACCTCTTTTGATAAACTAATTAAAGCTATACTATATTTTTTAGGAGTTACAGATTATAAAAAGGTACAACAGACATATACACGTAACATGATGTCTAATGATTTAGAAGATGCAGACATAGCAACCAAAAGTATGGGAATAATACCTACCAAAATTATTTTTAGACATCATCCTTGGATTGACGACCCCGAGGAAGCTGAGAGACTTTATTTAGAAGAAAAACAAGTACAAGCAGCTTCCGTTTCTGATGATTACGACTTTGAAAATTTACCAAATAAAAAGGGAGATGTAGAAGAAAATGGCACTGTGAATGATACTATAGACAACGCAGAGGAAGTAGCAGGTAAAACTTTAAATGGTGCTCAGACACAATCACTAGTAGGTGTATTGTCTCAATATTCAGCAGGAACACTAACATTAGGTCAAGCTATAAATGTAATATCTATAGCTATAGGTGTGACAAAAGATGAAGCTAAAAAAATACTTGAAGGTTCAATGTAGGTATTTAATATGGAAAATAATAATACTGAATATTGGAAAGAAAGAGAAAAGCAAAGATTAAATGCAAGATTAAAAGATGAAAAAAAGGTATTAAATGAACTAGATAAACAATATAAAATTGCAATGAAAAACATAGAGAAAGAAATTGCTAATTTATTTTACAAATATGCTGAGCAGAATAAACTAACATATGCAGAAACACAAAAATATTTAACTAATAATGAGTTTAAGGCATGGCGTATGGACATTAAGCAATATATTAAATTAATAGAACAAACTGTTGATGAAAGACTACTATTAGAACTTAATACATTAGCTATGAAAAGTAGAATAAATAGGTTAGAAGAACTATTCTATCAAATATCTAAAGAGATATATAATACATTTGATATTCAAAATAATAGAGTAGAAAAGCTATTAGAGGAATCTGTAAAAGATAGTTACTATAAGAGTATATATGAAACTCAAAAGCGTGTTGGTGTTGGTGTAAGCTTCGCTAGACTTGATAAAGATATTTTAAAGGATATAATTACATATCCTTGGAGTGGTAAAAACTATTCAGAAAGAATTTGGAAAAATAGATATTTATTAAGTGAAGTTATCAAAGAAGAAATTACTCAGATGGTTATAAGAGGGGAGAGTTTGAAAAAGATTGCTAATAGAGTATCAGAGAAAATGGACTCTAGCTATGAAAATGCAATAAGATTAGTTCAAACTGAACATGGACATTTTATGGGGGAAGCTGATAAAAGAGCATACGAAAGTCAAAACGTAGATAAATATCAATTCTTGGCTACATTACAGGGGAATACTTGTGAAAAATGTAGAAATGTAGATATGAAAGTATTTTTAGTTAAGGACGCTATAGAAACAAAAAATTATCCTCCAATGCATCCACGTTGCAGGTGTACAACTATACCATATTTCCCGCATGAGCAAGAGGAAACAAGAACAGCACGACTACCAAAAGGTAAAACTTATGAAGTTCCAGCAAACTTGACTTATAATGAATGGTACAAGGAACATGTAATAAAAAATATAGAAGTTGTATAAGGAGCACTTGTTAAGTTTAAATAGCAAGTGTTTTATTGTGTAAAAATTCAAGGAGGAATAAGTGATATGGCTAAGTTTGTGAAGAAAGCAGTTGAAGTAGAAGCTTTTAAACTAGGTTATGATGTAGAACCAAAATGGTTTATTGAGAATGATAGAGTCTGTAATTTTATACAAGAAAAATGTATTGGTGGTAATGTGAGTTGTGACTTAGAAACATTAGAAGGTACTATGAGAGCTAATAAAGGAGATTATATTATACAAGGTGTAAAAGGAGAAATATATCCATGTAAAGCAGATATATTTGAAATGACATATCAAAAAGTAGAATATACTGCAACTATTGAAAATTTAACAAACTACGCTGAAAATTTAGAACAAAAGCATAGATACATTGATAAAGAAAAGGTTAAGAAAAATAACTTAGAATTTTCAGCTAAGTTGGAGCTAGATACAACAGATTTTGAGGAAAATATAAAAAGTGCTACAAAAGAAATTGACATATTTAACGAAGCAGTGAGAAATTTAGAAGAAAATTTAAATAGAATATTTGGAAAAGAAAAAATTAATGAAACAAAAATAAAAATAAAAAGTCCTGCAAAGCGACTTTCTGATGAGGATTTGAAGTATATAAGAGAGCTAGCATCTAAAGATATAAAAGCACGTTTTGCTAAAGAAGGGAAAACTAAGATAAATTATTAGATAAAAAAGGTAGGTGATTTTAATGTGTATATTAACTCAAATTATAGTTGTAGTTTGTGTAGTACAAATCGTTATTAATTGTATTGCTAATCTTAACGTAGGTATTCTTTGCAATAAATTAAAAAAAGAAAATAAAGCTAATATAGATAAAGTTTATGATGAAATTTTAAAGAAGGTAAAAGAAGAACTAAATAAATCGTTAGATAAAAGTCTATAAGGACTTTTTTATTTTGCTCGTTTTAAAAAAGTTGTAGAGCATAAAGAACAAAGAAACTCTCACAGTTGGAGAGCAACTATAAAAATCTATAGAGAAAATAAGAAGGGATGATGAGGAAATGGAATGGTTAAGAAAAATATTAGAAGGTATTAAAATCGAAGAAAATAAGCTTGATATCGAGGAAATATTAAAAAGTGTTAATACTGAATTTCCCAAACACGCAGTACCTAAAGAAACTTTCAATAAGGTAAATGAACAACTAAAAGAAGCAGATAAGACTATAAAAAGCTTTAATGGTAAAATGACTCAAGATGATATTGAGAAGCTTAAAACAGAGCATCAAACAGAAATTAAAAAGATAGAAGAAAATCATAAGCTAGAAGTTGAAAGAATACAAAGCGAGAGTATAAAGACAAGAAAATTAAGTGCTGTTGAGAAAGCTTTATTAACTAACAAAGCTAAGCATACTGATTTATTAACAAATAAGTTTGACTTAGAAAAAATAAGTGTGGGTGAGGATGGCAAAATAACAGGCATAGAGGAACAATTAAAAGAGTTACAAGAAAGCTACCAAGATTTGTTTGAATCTAATGTTACTGAAACTGCTAAACAAACAAATGCACAGTCTTTTTACAAGTATGTACCAGGTGGTAGTGGAGAAACAAACGAGAATGTAAATATGGAAGCGATGGTAAATGAAATATTAGGAGTTAAATAAATTAATGTGATTAAGAAAGGATGATGATTATATGGCTAATATATTAGCGTATGGGCAAGCTCTACAACAAGGCTTAGACAAACAAGTAACACAAGAATTATTAACTGGATGGATGGATTCTAACGCAAAACAAATAAAATACACAGGGGGAAAAGAAGTAAAAATAGGTAAGCTTTCTACAGATGGCTTGGGTGATTATGCAAGAGGTTCGTCTGATGCTTATGTTAATGGGGATGTTAAATTTGAATATGAAACTAAGGTTATGACACAAGATAGAGGAAGAAAATTCACATTAGATTCTATGGATGTGGATGAAACTAACTTTTTAGTAACTGCAACAAATATTATGGGCGAGTTCCAAAGATTAAAGGTTATTCCAGAAATTGATGCTTATAGATTATCTAAATTAGCTACTACTGCTATGAATGTAGCAGGAGACACTAACGTTGAATATGGATACACAGTAAATTCAAGTACAATAATAAATAAGATAAAAGCTGGTATAAAAGTAATTAGAGAAAATGGATATAATGGACCTTTAGTTTGTCACTTGAATTATGATAGTATGTTTGCAGTAGAAGAAAAAGTGTTAGAAAAGCTATCTTCTGTTACTTTTATACAAGGTGGTATAGAAACACAAGTACCTTCAATCGATGGATGCCCTCTTATAAAAACACCTCAAAACAGAATGTATTCATCAATAATACTTAATGATGGTACTTCTTCTAACCAGACAGAGGGAGGTTATTCAAAAGGGACAAAAGCAATAGATGCTAACTTTATAATAGCTCCAATAGATGTGCCTATTGCTGTTACGAAACAAGATAAAATGAGAATCTTTGACCCTGATACAAATCAAACAGCAGATGGATGGTCTATGGACTATAGAAGATACCATGAATTGTGGGTCCTTGATAACAAAGTTAACTCTGTATATGCTAATTTTAAAGATGCTAAACCTACAGCCTAGGAAGTGATTTAAATGTTTATATTAATTAAAGAAAATATAGAACGTAGAGTAGAAGAATCTTTTTTAAAAGATAAGCTAATACAAGATGGATTTAAGTTACTAGAAGATAAGAAAAGTATTGATATAGAAAATTCAACTCTTGAAGAACTGAAAAGCTTAGCAAAAGAAAATGGTATAGAAGGTTATTCAAAACTGAAAAAAGATGAATTAATAGAGAAATTAAATAATATTTAGTTTCTCTATTTTTATTTGAGGTGGTTAGATGTTAGAAAATATAAAGTTAATTCTAAATTTAAAAGATGATACTCATGATAATTTAATAAAGTTGTACATTAAAAAATACACTACTCTAGTTCTTGCATACTGCAATATAGAAACACTTAATGATACTCTTGAAAATATCATAGAAGATAAAGTCATTGTTAAATTAAAAGAAACACTATTAAGTAATAATAGTGCTGATAATGGCAAAGTTAGTTCAGTTTCTAGGGGTGGTTATTCTGTTACTTACAATGTTGCAACAGCTAAAACAACAGATGAATTAATGGAAATAAAATTATCTCAAAAGGATAAAAATATTTTGAATAATTTTAGAAAAGTTAGGTGGTAAAATGACAGAAGCAGATATATTAGCATTGACATACTT
Source organism: Clostridioides sp. ES-S-0123-01 (assembly GCF_020658415.1). NCBI lineage: Bacteria > Bacillati > Bacillota > Clostridia > Peptostreptococcales > Peptostreptococcaceae > Clostridioides > Clostridioides sp. ES-S-0123-01. The sequence goes on along the minus strand of NZ_JACVWD010000011.1, from coordinate 22,108 downwards.
TTGTAAAATGACAATAAGAAGATGTGTAAGTATTAAAAATGAGGAGACAGGAGTTACGGATTTTGATGAGAATGTTGTAATTGTAGAAGATATACCATGTGCTATAAATGGGAATGTACCCAATATTATAGATACAGATATAACAAGCTCCATTTCAGTATTTGAGTTATACTGTAGACCCGAAATAGATTTGAGAGTTGGAGATATACTTGATATAACTTTAGAAAATGGGAATGTAGAAACATTTATTGCATCTAAACCTTTCTCTCACTTAAGTCACCTACAAACTAATCTAACTTTGAAGGAAAGATACTAATGATAGAGTTTAATAGTCTAGATGATTTAATAAGAGATTTAGAGAGACAAGAAAAAGAATTAACTAAGAACATTAGAAAAGCTAAAAACAAAATAGGCAATCAACTTCTTAGAAAAGTAAAGCAGAAAACACCAGTAGCTCCAAAGGATGGTGGAACAGCAAGAAAAAATTGGAAATATAAGGAACTTAATACTTTTGATGGAGTTGTATTTAATAACACAGAGTATATCAACCACTTAGAATTTGGTCATAGAACTAGACAAGGAACAGGAACTAGCGAAAACTACAGACCAAAAGAAGGTGGTATAAGATTTGTTGAAGGTGTTTTTATGCTAGCAAAAAGTGTTGATGAAATAAACAGTATAATTGACAATGAACTAAATCAAATAATAATAGATTTTTACAATTAGAGGTGATATGTTGTTAAGCTACAAAGATATACTATACTCATTCACTAAAGAAATATCTAAAAATTTTAATGAAGATATATTTGTAGAAGGATATAACATACAAGACAATAAAAAGTCTTGTTTTTTTGTGCAGATATTGCCAGAAGAAAGTAATTCAGCAACTAAAAGGACTGATATAAAAGGTTTTTTAGTTGATATAAAGTATTTGCCAAACTGGAAGAAAAAGAAAACTGATTTATTTGACATTCTAAATAAATTAGAGAACATATTCACTAGAAATATAAAAGTAAAAGATAGATATTTAACTTTCAGTAAGAAAAGTGGAAGTATAGAAAAAGATGAGATAGGAAATTATGTTCAATTTCTTATATCTATAAATTATCATGAGCAAATTTATTTTGAAGAAGAAAAACATGAGTTGATGGAAGAACTAAATATGAGATTTGAAAGGAGTGATTAAATGGCTGGATTAGTTAACATAAATATAGAGTTTAAAGAGTTGGCTACAAGCTTTATACAACGTTCCCGAGCTGGAATAGTAGTAATTGTATTGAAAGATACAACAAAGATGTATAAAGAGCTTACAAGCGAAGATGATATATCAACATCGTTAAGTGATTCTAATAAAAAATATATAAAATATGCTTTTATGGGTTCTACTGACAATGAGAAGATACTAAAACCAAGTAAAGTTATTATAAGCACTTTCACAGAAGATGGAAAAGTTGAGGATATACTAGAAGAATTAGAATCTGTAGAATTTAATTACTTATGTATGCCAGAAGCTATAGAATCAGAAAAACAAACAATTGCAAAATGGATTAAGAAAATAAGAGAGGAAGAAAGCACAGAGGCTAAAGCGGTTCTTGCAAATATCAAAGCTGATAATGAAGCAATTATTAATTTTACTGAAAATGTAGTAGTTGATGGTGAAGAAATAACAGCAGAAAAATACACGCCACGTATTGCTTCTCTTATAGCCTCTACACCTGGCACACAATCTGTTACTTATGCTCCTCTTGATGAAGTTGAATCTATTACAAAGATAGACAAAGCTAGTGCAGACGCTAAAGTACAATCGGGAGAATTAATTTTAAGAAGATTATCAGGTAAGATTAGAATTGCTAGGGGAGTAAATTCTCTTACAACTTTAACAGCAGAAAAAGGAGAAATATTTCAAAAGATTAAGCTTGTCGATACAAAAGATTTGATAAGCAAAGATATAAAAAATGTTTATGTCGAGAAATATTTACGTAAATGTCCAAACACTTATGACAATAAATGCTTATTCATAGTAGCTGTACAGTCATATTTAACTGGATTAGCGAAACAAGAATTAATTGACTCTAATTTTACAGTTGAGATTGACTTAGTAAAGCAAAAAGAGTATTTAGAAGGTAAAAAAATAGATACAAGTAAGATGAAAGAAAATGAGATAAAAGAAGCAAATACAGGTTCAAATGGATTTTATTTAATAAATTTAAAATTAGTAGATGCAATGGAAGATATAAATATAAGAGTCCAAATGTAGAAGGTAGGTGAGAATGTTGGCTACAAATTATGAATCAAATCAAGTTATGAATGGTACTTTTGGAGAATGTTGGTTAAATGAAGAACAGATAGCAGAGTGTAAAGCATTAAAAGCTGAAATTAAACTTGATAAAGCTGAAATAGTTAGACCTAGGAAAATGATTAAAGGTCAAAAAGTAATAGGTGCTAGTGCCGAAGGTTCTATAACATTATATCATGTAGATTCAAAGATGTTAAAATATATAACACAAATTATAAAAGAAGGTAGAGAGCCTAAATTCACTATTATTAGTAAATTAGCTGACCCTGATGGTATAGGGGTAGAAAGGATTTGCTTAACAGGTGTAAGTTTTGATGGGCTTTCTATTATAGACTGGGAGATTGGAAAAGAAGGAGAAATTGAAGCGTCTTTCACTTTTGAAGATTTTGAGATATTAGATGCAGCATAAAAAATAATTAACAATAAAAAGGAGAATTAATATGAGTGAAAATAAATTAGAAAAAGAAATAATAGAGAAAAAAGAAACAACAGAAGTGAAGAATATAGTAGAATTATTGCTCAAAATGGATGCAGGCGAAATTAAAATGCCAAGCATGACATGTACAATATTTTGTAAAAAAGTAGGTATAGAAATACCTTTTGAATGTACAGCATTGGAACCTGAAACTTTTGACGAATTACAGTCAAGTGGATTAAAAATAGAAAATGGTTCACTTAAAGATTTAGACAATTTTAAGATGAAAACAAACATTATATTAGCTTCTTGCAAAACATTTAAAGATAAGGCGTTATTAAAACATTTTAAATCTCCAACACCAAAAGAGTTATTAAGAAAAATGTTGTTGGCAGGTGAAATCAATGATTTATATAACAAAATATGCGAGCTAAACGGATATAGCGAATCTAATTCTGAAAAAGATAAGAGAATAGAAGAAAAAATAAAAAACTAATCAAATCGGATGGAGAAGTTAATTTAATGTATCTAATGTTTAGATACCATAATATGATGCCATCCGATTTTTTTAAGCTTAAATATGGTGAAAAACATGTAATTAGAGCTTTTATGTATCAAGAAATGGATGAAAAAATAGAAGAAATAAAGAATTTTGGAGGGGGGCTATAGAGTATGTCAGCAGGTAGTAGAGCTTTAGAAGCTGTTATAAGAATGCGAGATGAAGCTAGTAGAACTTTGCAACAAGTTAGAGATGCTACTAGAGCCCTCCAAAACCAAACTGATACAACATCACAGGCACAAGAAAGATTGCAAGAACAGTTAAAAAAAGTTGGGGAAATAGCATCTAAAGCATGTGCAGGGCTAGGTGCAGGAGTAGTGTCAATTGGTGGAATGGCAATTAAAGCAAATGAAGATTATCAAAAGGCTCTGAATCAGATACAAGCTTCAACAGGAAATACAGTACAAGGCATGGAACATTTAAAAGGGGCTATGCTTGGAGTATATAAAAATAATTTTGGCGAGGATTTTGCAGATATAGCAAATGCTATGTCTATAGTGGACAAAAGCCTAGCAGGAGCAACTGGAAACATACAAGGTTTAACTGAAAAAGCAATCGGATTCAGAGATACATTCGGATACGAGGTATCTGAAAGTATTAGGTCAGCAGATGCACTGATACAAAATTTTGGTATAAGTGGCGATGAAGCATTTAATTTAATGGCACAAGGTCAACAGAGAGGATTAGATTATTCGGGCGAATTACTCGATAATATTAATGAATATTCGGTTCAATTTAAAAAATTTGGGTTTACTGCTACAGACATGTTCAATATTTTTGAAACAGGCATGAATAGTGGAGCATTCAACCTTGACAAAGTTGGAGATGCAATAAAAGAACTTTCTGTAAACGCAATCGATGGTTCTAATACTACTGTAGATGCTTTTAAGAAACTAGGTTTCAACGCTGACGATATGGCTAAGAAATTTGCAGGAGGAGGCGAATCTGCTAAGAAAGCTTTTATGGACACTATGAAAGCTATAGGTGATGTAAATGACCCTTTGAAGCAAAGTACTATTGGAGCTCAGCTTTTTAAGACTATGTGGGAAGATTTAGGACCAGACGTTTGTAGGCAACTTGGCAATATAGGAGATAAGTTTGATGAAACAAAAAATACTATGGATGAAATAAACAAAATTAAATATGCTTCCTTCTCGCAAGGTTTACAAGGTATTGGCAGAATTATAAATGCAGATGTACTGATACCGCTTGGTCAACGAATGTTACCTGCTTTAAATGAGTTTGCGAATTGGTTGAAAAATGATGGTGTTAAGTCAATAAATAGCTTTGCTAAAGAAATTGAAAGTGGATTATCTAATGCTGTAAAGATTGCAACAAAAGCATTACCACCTTTGATAAAGTCTTTAAGTTGGATTTTAAAAAACGGAAGCACAATTGCAAGTATTTTTGTAAGCATAAAAGCAGCTTCTATTATGACTAGTGTAGTTAAAAGCATTGTTGCACTAAAAAAAGCATGGGTTGCAGCTAAATTAGCAGTAAGAATCTATATAGCAGGCATGGCAGAAGCAGGCACAGTATTAAGCGGATTTCAAGTTTTAGTTGGAGTTTTAACTGGAGAGATGACTATAGCTCAAGGTGTAACACAAGTTTGGAGTGCTACTTTAGCTACGTTAGGAGGACCAGTTGGTGTTGCTATAATTGCTATAGTCGCTTTAGTTGCAGGTTTAGTAGTCTTATGGAATACAAATAAAGGATTTAGAGATTTTGTTATAAAAGCTTGGAATAATATAAAAGAAACAGCAACAAAAGTTTGGGGAAGTATATGTAATTTCTTTACACAAACTATTCCACAAGCTTGGGAAAGTCTATGTACAAGTTTTTCAAATGCAGGAACTTGGTTTGTACAGATGTGGAACAACATAAAACAGACTTTTGTAAATGGTTGGAATGCTATTGTAGCTTTCTTTACTCAAACTATTCCAACATGGATAAATAATATTGGAGTGTGGTTTGGACAATTACCTGCAAAAATTGGCTATGGATTAGGATTTGCATTAGGCAAAATAATTTCTTGGGGTATTTCTGTTTGGACTTACTTAGTTACAAATGTTCCTATATGGATTAATAATATAGGAACATTCTTTGCTCAACTTCCTAATAAAATTTGGACTTGGTTAGTAAATACAGTACAAAAAATTGGGCAATGGGGCATGGCTATGATAACTTATGCTCAAATATATGCTAGGATGATTATTAATAATATAGTGGTGTTTTTTCAAACCTTACCTGGCAGAGTTTGGACTTGGCTTACAAATACAGTTCAAAAAGTAGTGAGTTGGGGAAGCCAAATGGCTACCAAGGGTAGAGAAGGAGCTAAAAAGTTAGTTGACACAGTGGTGGACACTTTAAAAGCACTACCTAAAAAAGTTTTGGACATAGGGAAAAATGTTGTTAAAGGGTTATGGGATGGTATAACTGGAGCTGGTGACTGGTTAAAAGGAAAAGTAAATGATTTTGCAAAGGGTGTAATAGATGGATTTAAAAATGGATTTGGAGTACATTCCCCTTCTTGGAAATTAAGAGATTTAGTAGGGAGATTCCTTCCTTTAGGAATTTGGGAAGGTATAAAAGTAGAATTACCAAGTTTGAAGAGTAATATTGACAATGTAGTTAGTAATTTAACTCAGAGAATGTACAAACCACAAGAAATTGAAGAAAGTGACTATACAAGTAAGTATAAAGAAGCTATAACACAAAGAACTCAGCAAAATACCATCAATAAAACTGATAGTAAAACTACTAATAATAAAGAAAGTAATAATATTACCATTAATATAAATTGGGGTGGTGTTACAGTTAAAGAAGAAGCTGATATGACTAAATTAACTAAGATGTTAGTTAATGAAATAAAGTTAAATTTAGCAGGTGGTGTATAGAAACATAGAACTCTAAAATATGTGAGTATGTGCTATAATTGTAGTATATCATTATATTTTAGGGGGGATAAATATATGGCATTATTTAGTTCTAAAGAAAATTGTGTAATATGTGGAGAAAAAACTAAAAATCTGAAAATTAAAGATGGATATGTATGTAAAAAATGTTTGCAAAGATGTACAGGAATAGAATATGTCCTTAATCCTGCTTTTGGTTCAGCATTTTTAAATAAAAAAAATAAAGAAGTTACAAAGGAGGACATTCTAGGTCTTCTTGAAAAAAGAGGTGATAATCTAGAGGAGTTAGATAACTTCAACACTACAAAACAAGTATCTGTTTATTTAGAAATTGATGAAGTACAAAGAAAATGTCTAATACCAGATGGTTCTATAGGGAAAAAAATAAACCCTAAAATTTTTTCTTTTGATGAGATTGTAGAATATGAACTAGTAGAAGATGAAGAAAGTATAATAAAAGGTGGTTTAGGCAAAGCAATAGCAGGGGGAGTGTTATTTGGAGGAGTAGGAGCTGTAGTTGGAGGCGTAACAGGGAAAAAGAATACAAAGACAGTTGTAAATAGTCTCAAAATAAAAATAACACTTAATAACTTAAATTATCCAAATGTATATATCAATTTGGTTACAACACAAACAAAAACAGATTCTTTTATATATAAAAATGCATATGATTCTGCACAACAAATATTATCTATGTTATCTATAATTCAAAACGGAAATAATGAAAATAGTATAGAAAAAAATACAGAAAGTAATAGTTCATTAGAGCAAATAAAAACATTAAAGGAATTGTTGGACATGGGGGCAGTAACAGAAGAAGAATTTAATGCTAAGAAAAAAGAATTATTAAATTTATAATATACAGAAAGCACTTGCAAACATGTAGGTGCTTTTATTATGGAGGTGATTGTGTTGAATAAAGGCATAAAGTTTATTGGCTCATTAAAGCGATTAAATTTCTTAATACAAGCAAAAGAAAATTTAATTAAAGATATACATGAGTATTCAAATAATGAAGAAGATATTGCTAGGTATGAAAATTTGGATAAAGCTTTTGAAAAAACTATAATTGATGAAGCTAAGTTTTTAATATCTTTAGAATAGATATAGAGGTGATGTAGTTGGAAATGTGGATTAGACAAGCAAATGACACCTTTAGATTTCCTGTTTTCCCAAGCTCTTTTGAGATAAACAGTAAGGCAATAGTAAATACCTCAAATATCTTGAAAACAGGAGAAATTGCAGTATTTGGAGGTGTAGGTTTAAGAACTACAGAAATATCTAGTTTCTTTCCTAAAAACGAAGCAAGTTACTGTGATTATACAGGTTTCCCAACACCATACGACTGTGTAAATAAAATTCAGAAGTGGATGAACGAGGGGCTTATATTAAGATATACCATTACAGAAACTAATATAAACATGGAAGTAATAATAGACAGTTTTAAATATGAAGAAAAAGACTGTACAGGAGATGTATATTTCACTTTAAATTTAAAAGAGTATAAAAGAATACAGATACCTAAAATCAATACGAGTTCAAATGATAAGATATCTTCAAAACTTGATTTACCTTTGACGAAGGGATTTGAAGTTAAAAATAAACAAAAGACTCATAAAGTGGGTAAAGGCGACAGTCTTTGGTCACTTGCAAAAAAATATTATGGCGATGGAGATTTGTGGAAGAAAATTTATGATGCAAATAAAAAATTAATTAAAAATCCTGACATAATAAAAGATGGATGGGTTTTAGTAATTCCTTAAGCGAGGTGATAGAGTTGCAAAAAGTAAGAATAATACCAGAAAACTATGGTCTAACGAAAGAAGATTTAACAGAAAAAGACTTATATTGTATGGCAAAACATATTCAAATAAACGTTATAAAGAGATGTTTTAGAGAAGAACATGATATATTAGACCCTTGCCAAACTTGTAAGTATGAAAGAGAATGTTTTAAAAGTGGATATGGTTATGCACACTGGGACACATTCATAAAATTATCAAAAATTACAGGAGTAAGAATGTGTCCAGGTGCAGGTTTTATAGACTAATTAATAAGTTTCTCTCCCTAGATTAGCCAAAGGACAGGATTTACCATCATAAGTGCATTTTTCTTGTGAACAATTATGTCCCATGAATTTTTTACCAGGATTAAGCTCTCTAGGTTTATGTACTAAGAGAAATTTACAAGTAACAGTAATATCCTTTTCTAAAAAAGGGCAATAACCTGTTACAGGTTTGAAGTCATACATAAAAACACCTCCTTTCATGGTATATTTTATCATTTTTGGTGGTGTTTTTATATGTGTAGAGTAAGTGAGGTGATTTTAATCAATAATATAAAATTACAGGTCCATATAAAAAATGGAGCTATATACAACATAACCGATATAGTAGAAAAAATTACATGGTCAGGTGATTATAAGTCACCATCAAGGACATTAGAGTTTTCTATAGTCCAGTCAGCTTCTGATATTAATTTTAGACAGATAGATATACCAATAGCTAGTACGGTTTGTTTTTATGTAGATGATAAAGAAATCTATCGAGGAATGATAATTAATAGGTCTAAAGACTCTAGTAATAATAGTATTAGCCTCACATCAAAAGACATGGGATTTTTACTTACTCAAAGCGAGGTATCATACAATTTTAAAGATAAGTTGGTTGAAGATATTGCAAAACAAGTTTTTAATGACAATAAACTTGCAATTGGAAATATACCTAAAACTAATGTTAAATATACGAAGATGTTTATTGGTGTAACTGGCTATGATACTATAATGAGTGCATATACAGAAGCTAGTAAGACAACTAAAAAAAAGTATATGATAGAAGCTAATGTAGATAAATTTAATGTCATTGAAAAAGGTACAGTTACACTAAATGTTATTTTTGAAGAAGGGTTTAACCTTATAAATACAAGCTTCTCAGAAAGTATGGAAAATGTAAAAAATAAGGTATTAGTTGTAGACCAGTATGGCAATAAAATAAGTGAGAAGGTCAACGACGAGATTTTCAAAGATGTTGGAGTAATCATGCAAAAAGTTATACAACAACAAGAAAATAATACAACAGATATAGAAAGTGAGTTTAAAGGAATAGAGCAGACTTGTAATCTGAAAGGATATGGTGACGTAAGTTGTATAACTGGCAGAGGTGTAAAAGTAAAGGATAGCTATACAGGACTTGTAGGTCTATTTTATATAGACACAGATAAACATAACTGGGACAGTTCTGGAAATTATGAGATAGACTTAGATTTGAACTTCCAAAATATTATGGATGAAAAGACCGCAGGACAAGACGAGCAAAAAGAAGAAAGCTCAGATTTTAGTGGTGGCGAAGGCACTCTGAATGGGAAAGAAGTAAAAGCAGAATTTACAGCTTATTATCCATCTAATAATCCACTTGAGGGTGGATATTATCAAGCGATGGACAACAAAAGACTTGTACCTTCAAACAATACTTGTGCTGCACCTAGTAAACTTAAATTCAAGACACAAATTCAAGCAAAATGTCCTGGCACTAAAATTGATGGCAAAACTTATACAGTAACAGATAGAGGTGGAGCAATTGACTTAAAAAATGGAGTGTATAGAATAGATATATTAATGTCTAGTGAAAAAGAATGTAATGATTTTGGAAGAAGAAAAGGAACTGTAATTATAGGTGATGGTACAGGATATACAAATGCAACAGGAAAAGCAAGTACAGTAATAGTGGAGGCAAAGAAACATTTAGGTAAGCCTTATAAATGGGGTGGAAATGGACCTAGTAATTTTGACTGTTCGGGATTGATGGTATATTGCTTTAAGAAAGTTAATGTTAATCTGCCAAGGACTTCAAGTCAGCAAGCAACTAAAGGCAAGAAAGTAGAGAAAAATAATTTACAGGCAGGAGACTTAGTATTTTTCCATAATCCAGTTAGTCATGTTGGTTTATATATAGGCAATGGAGAGTATCTACACGCCCCACAAAAAGGTGATGTGGTTAAAATAAGTAAGTTAAGTGTTAGAAAAGATTTTAATACGGCAAGGAGAGTATTATAAGGATGGTGATATAGTGGCTAATCCAATAAATGAATTTATAGGAATAATAAGAGAGGAAGGGAAACATTACAATGAACCTTCTTTTTTTATTGGAAAAATTAAAAGTAAATTACCAGATTTAAAAATAGAGACAAATAGCATTGTATTAGAAAAAGAAGATATTTTAATAGATAGTTGGATTCTTGATAGACAGATAGAAACATTTAATACAGAAACAAGCCAACAACATAAACATGAAGTAAAAAATCCGTTTATAGATACTTTTGAGGAAGAGGACACAGTAATAATGTTTAAAATAGGTAATAAATTTGCTGTTGTAAGTAAGTTGGTGAGTTTATAATGAGTACAATATTCCCATTCATAGGAGTGCCAGCAGATTATGAAGTATCAAAAGAAAAAGAGTTAGAATTATTCAGAGAAGTAGCATGGAACTTTGAAAAAGATGAGCCTGTTTTAGAAAATGGAGATTTTAAGATTGTTGAAGGAAATGAAGCTATCAAAGTTTGGGTATACAAGTGTATTAAAACAAATAGGTATGAGCATGAAATTTATAGTTGGGGATATGGAACAGAGCTATCTGAATTAATAGGTCAAAAATACAGTAAAGGGCTTACAGAAAGTGAAGCATCTAGGTATATAAAGGAGTCTTTACTAGTTAATCCATATATACTAGATGTTAATGTTGCAAATACAAAATTTACAGATGATTTATTAAGTGTAGACATAACTATAAATACAATTTATGGGGAGGTGGAAGTTAATGTATAGTAGTCAAACATATGATGTTGTTAAAAGCAGAACTCTATCCAATATAGATTTAAATATCTATAAAGGCGAGGGTTCTTTTTTAAGTGATATGGTATCTCCTGTTAATAGTGAATTAGCAAAATTCTATATAGAACTTTCCTACCTTCATAAAAAAGCTTTTATAGAAGACAACTTCTATGATTTTTTAGATAAGAGAGTAAATGAATTTGGAGTATACAGAAAGTTAGGAACAGAAGCGACAGGAGAAGTGATGTTCGAGGGAAAAGTCGGGACAGTTGTTCAAAATGGAACTATTATATCTTACAATGAGCTATTATTCGTGGTAATTAAAGATATAGAAATTAGTTCGGAAATCGAACGAAATACAAGCCCCATACAGGCTTTAGAAATTGGAATTAGATATAATATACCTGCAAACACAGAATTTAAGCTACAAGACGAAATAAACGGTATAACTAAAATTTATAATAATGCAGATTTTAAAGGTGGCACAGAAATAGAAACAGACGAAGAATTAAAAGAAAGATTCTATAAAATACAGAAAAATCAAGCTACAAGCGGAAATAAAGCACACTATGAGGAATGGGCTTTAGAAGTTGAAGGAGTATATAATGCTAAAATTTATCCACGTTGGGATGGAGCAGGAACGGTGAAAGTATTAATCTTTGGAGAAAATAATCAAGCTGTTGACTTAGAAGTAATTGAAAGATGTAGAGAGCATATCGAAGCAGAAATGCCGATTGGGGCTACACTAACAGTTGCAACACCTTCGTCACTTGATATAAGTATAAGTGCATCTATAAAATTAGAAGCAGGATATACACTAGATTTTGTAAAAGAAAGTTTCTTAGAAAGCATTAATAGCTATTTAATAAATGTTAATAAAGAAATAATTTACACCAAAGTAAGTGCAATACTTGCAAGTACGGAAGGTCTACATGACTTTAGTAATTTACTTTTAAATAATAAAGCTGAAAATATAAGTTTTGAAGAAGACAAAGTCCCAAGTGTTACGACGCTTGAATTTAGTGAGGTGGTAGCTTAATGAAGTTAATTGATAAGCTCCCTTCTTTTTACAACAATGATATTACTAGAAAAATACAAGAAGCTTATGATATAGAGCTAGAAACACTTAGAGAAACTTATGACGATACTTTTGACCAATTCTTTGTTGATACTGCAACATGGGGATTAGATTACTGGGAAAATATTTTATCTATTAAAAATAGATTTGATTTAAGCATAGAAGATAGAAGAAGTAATATAAAAGCGAAAATGAGAGGCAAGGGTACAACTACAATAGAAGTTATAAAAGTGATAGGAGAGGCTTATACAAAGACTAATGTTGATGTAGAAGTGTTCAGTAATCTATTTAGTTTTACACTTAGTTTTATAACAAATAATTGCAGTTATAACACTATTTTAGAATTAGATAAGAAAATAGAAGAAATAAAACCTGCACATCTTGAACACAAATTTGAGAGAATACTATTTAATAAAAATGGGCTTTATACAGGAGCAACAATGAGCACAGGAGAAACAGTTACAATATACCCTTATGTACCTAGAAATTTAGAAAGCTTTGGAGAAATAGCTATTTGTAGTGGAAATGATAGAGCATTAGAAAAAGTAACATTGTATCCTAAAAAATAGAAATGAGGTGATAAAGTTGGCAGAACAACAATATTTTACTTTAGTGACTGACATTGGCAAGGCAGCAATAGCAAATGCAAGTATCACAGGTGAAAAAGTAGATTTTGCAAAGATAAAGGTCGGAGATGGTGGAGGGACTTCTTATACTCCAACAGAGAGCCAAATAGCTTTAAAAAATGTAGTTTGGGAAAGTACACTTGAACATGCACAATCAGATAAAGACAATCCAAATTGGGTAGTAATACAAAAATTCATACCAGGAGATGTTGGAGGATTTGAAATAAGAGAAGTTGGTCTATTCGATTCTAAAAACCAATTATTAGCGATTTCTAGTTATCCAGTAACATACAAACCTAAAGCAGATTCGGGAACTGTAAAAGAACTATTAATAAAAGTTATATTAGTTGTATCTAATGTGGCTAATATTAATCTAAAAGTAGACCCAACTGTTATACTTGCGACACTTAAAGATATACAGGATTTAGATGCTAAAATAGATACTGTTGACACTAAAATTGATACAACTAAAACGGAGTTAACAAGCAATATAGAAACTGCTAAGACGGAGATTAACAATAAAATAGGAGATACAACACTACTTGAAACAACAGATAAAACAAATATAGTTAGTGCAATAAATGAGGTAAAAACTAGCGTAGATAGTATAGAAACAACAGCAGAGAAAACAAGTTATAACAATGCAACAAGCAATCTTACTGCTACTACTGTGCAAGGGGCAATAGATGAAGTTGTTGCAAAGATAGAGACTTTTAATGAAATCAATATAAATACAATAAATAATATATTACCTATATAGAAAGGAGTGTGAAAAAAATGGCGTTATCAATGAGTTATTTTAATTTACCTGACAAAAGAGAATATACTAAAAATCTTGCATTTAATCCATTTGCAGGTGGAAGGCAAAATTTTGGGTGGATTGGTGGTGACCATGGACTAAATGGTGAGTTTGAAGAAACTTGCTTAAGTTGCACTTACAATGGCTCAACATTAAATTGGGGTTCAGGAAATGTTTGGGGCTTGGGGGGATATGGTCAATATACATTTACTTATAATTGTGAAAGTATGCACGTTGGCACAAAACAAGTATTTCCATACACTTCTGATAGAATTATAACTATAAAAGGAAAACCTAGTATATCAGGAATTGATAATGTGCTTTCAGATAAGCGTAAAGGATTTAGTATTGATTTTTCCGTAAATGATGATACTCCAAATGCTAATTTAACTGTCTATGTTAGCTTAGATGATAAAGTAATTCAGACTTTTAATAATGTTACAAATAACGCTAATTTAACAGCTATAGTTACAGATGAGCAAATAAATTCTTTTACTGTAAGTACGCATCAACTAAAAATAACATTAAATGATGGCTATGATAATTTTTATAGAATTTACTCTTTTTGGAAAAAGGATAAAGGAATTAATATAACATCAAGTGCAACTGACAAACAAGCTAAGTTTACTGTAACAAAAATATACAGTGAATTGACAAAAATAGAGTGTTATTTAGATGAAACATTAAAAGAGACTTTTACTACAGACTTGTATTCAGAAAAGACTATAAACTATGAACTTACAGACAACGCAATACACACATTAAAAATAGTTGTAACTGATGCAGAAAATGTTGTAGAAGAAAAAGTTATAAGTATAAGTAAGAGTATAATGCCACTTCCAACAGATGCTAATTTACAAGATATATCATCTAAATTGGTAGAGATTGGAGAAGGGTTTAAGAATGGAAAAACAAGTATCATAAATGTATTGGCATTAAAGAATATAGAAGCAAGTTTAAATAATACACTCGTTGAGTTGTCAGAGAAAATTAAGGGAGGTTTTGATAGTGGAGACGCTAGTTTACAAGATTTGATGAATCAATTAACACAAGCTAATAATACTATAACTCAGTTAAATACTCAAATAAGTGCATTAAATTCTAAATATAAATATGCTTATAGCACTGATGTTACATTGCATTGGTTTGTTGATTGTGGCTTTAGACCTGATTTTGTTATTTACCACTGCTGGACTAAATCAACACAACTTCTCACTATTGCTACACCAGACAAATATTTTTCTTTTATGAATAGTTCTCGTGGTTGGGCTATTATTCAAAGTGACCCTAATGATGAATATTCTTTTTCTGAAAATGATACTACTAGATTTTTTGGTACAGTATTTAGAGAGAATGGTTTTTATTGCTCCGACATGCCAAACGATTCACTTAATGATAAGTATTATTTTTATTATGCTATTAAATGTTTATAGGAGGTCTAGATATGAAAAATATAGGAAGAATAGTTTTTTATGATAATAAAACAGGAGATGTATTAATGTTTTATGGAGAAAAAACAGTAAGTAATAGTATAGATATCAATATTCCTAAAATAGATTCTATTGAGTTGCCATATGGAAGTATAGATTATACTAGAAATAGGCTAATAGGTATAAATGTAGAAACAAAAGAACCAATTTTGGAAGAAATAAAAGTAGAGTTAACAGAAGAAGAAAAAAGAATACAAGAATTAGAAAATCAATTACTAATTGCAGAAAATGAAAAGGTAGGAGGAATTTTATAATGAATATAAATAATGTTGTAGTAAGAATATTAGCAGAGAGAATATTAAACAAAGGATTGAACCCTTTAAAAAATAGACCTTTTGAGTTAGATGATGTAACTAACACAGAGTACAGAAAAGCTGTAGAGGATTATATTATAGAGCATAGTGGAGTAGTAAAAGGAGAAGAACCAACAATATAGGTTCTTTTTTTATGGGCTTAGATAATTTCTAAGTCCTATTTTAATACAAAATTAGGAGGATGTATGAATATAACAATAGTTTTTTTAGCAACAAATATATTTATAAAGTTAGTAATATTAGCAATAGCATTTGATACATTACTAGGTTGTTTAAGAGCAATAAAAACACATCAGTTTAATAGTTCTTTTGGCATAAATGGAGGAATAAGAAAAGTTGCAATGATAGCATGTATATTTTTTCTAGCAGTAGTTGACATACTTACAAAGTTTAACTTTTTATTTATGTTACCGCAGGATTGGGTTGATTTTTTACGATTAAATCATCTTGGAATATCCGAATTTTTCTCTATTTTATTTATTCTATATGAAAGTGTAAGTATATTAAAAAATATGTACTTATGTGGATTGCCAGTGCCCAAAAAACTAAAAGAGAAAATAGGAAATTTACTAGATACAATGACAGACGAATTGAATGTTAAAGGAGGAAAGTAAATAATGAAAATAGCAATAGTACCAGGTCACACACTAACAGGTAAAGGAACAGGAGCAGTTGGCTATATAGATGAAGGAAAAGAAAACAGAATACTAACTGATTTAATTGTTAAATGGTTAAAACAAGGTGGAGCAACTGTATATACTGGTAAGATAGATAAATCTAATAATTACTTATCAGAACAATGTCAAATAGCAAATAAACAAGACATAGACTTAGCAGTGCAAATCCATTTCAATGCAAATAATACAACCCTAAATCCTATGGGTACAGAAACTATATATAAAACTAATAATGGCAAAATGTATGCAAATAGAGTCAATGATAAACTATCAATGGTATTTAAAAATAGAGGGGCTAAGACAGATACAAGAGGGCTTTACTGGCTTAGTCATACAAAAGCACCAGCGATATTAATTGAAGTATGTTTCGTAGATAGTAAGGCAGATACAAACTATTATATTAGACATAAAGATATAGTTGCTAAGTTAATAGCGGAAGGCATTTTAAATAAGACTATAGATAATACAGAGGAGAAAAAGAGGGTCAAACATACAATAGTATACAGCGGTGATGATAAAGTATCAGCAGACATTTTAGGACTATATTATAAGAGAGCAAAAGAAAGTTATTTAGTTACAGATATAAAAGACTATAAGCCACACCAAACACAAAATCTATATGTAATTGGTGGAGTAACTTGTAATAAGATGAAAGAAATGAGTAAGACCACAGGAGAAAAGTTTACTCAGATATATGCTGATGATGTATGGTTAACTATGGATAGAGCTAGAGCGTTTGTAAAAGAAAAGTTATAGAATTGACATACACTAAAATAGGTAAGACGAATTTTATATAAGATTCTTCTTATCTATTTTAATGGGTTAAATTTTATACTAAAGCACACTCGCACAACAAAATCATTATTCTATGAAGGCAAGACTCTACAATATCTTCTCCATATTTTTTAATGAAATCATCAAGCTGAGTTTCTATGAATGAATAATATTCTTTTAAATTAGCAATATATGCAGTCATTATGTGAATACATTCATCAATCATATCATTAAACATAAGCAATCCCCCTAAAAAATGAAAAATAAAAAATATTCAGTAAATTATGCATATTATGTTATCTAAAATCTTATTTAAATAATACTTTTTTTAAAAATATTTTACAAGTAGATATGCGAAACTAGGCATTATAATTGTAAAACTAGTTATATTTATTAATTGTATAACCAAAGAGAAGTACACAGCTATAAAAGGTAATGATTTGATACGCTTTACAAAATATTAGATTTTATCAATAGATAGAAGTGAATACTATATGAAAGAATTATAAATATATGGAAAAATATGTTTAATATCGTTTTGATTAAGGTATAAAGTTTTATAAATAAAACGATAAGGGGTGGATAAGATGTTAATAAATGATAAAAGTTTTTATCCAAATAATATTTATCCAACAATAGACTTTCTAAAGATAAAAAGGCAATTAAAATCAATATGCAAGAATGATTTATCTGATTGTGGAAACATATGTATAATAGAAAGAAAAGACTATTCTATAAGTATAAATAGCATAGGTGAGATAAATATATATTATGATTCAAGATATGAAAATAAGATACAGAGTGTAGTCGGTGAGATTGAGCAGTTATTCAAGTCTCAAATTAAAAATTTTAGTATATCAAAACTTAAGAATTGATGATTAGAAGGTAGCGACTGGAGATAGTTGTTACCTTCTTTATTGATTATATCAGCGTTTTATTATAAATAGTTTATATAGTTATATATTTCCTTCTAATTAAATAATATAGCATTGTTGTTATAGTATATACTAATATTATTGCTATTATTGTAATATCTAATCTTCTTGTAAATAAGCCTATTGCTATATACTCAAGACCTGTTACATAGCGATAAAGTGCTTCTAGTTTAACAGTTTTTTTCTTATCTATATTTCCATACATTGATTCTAATTTATTAAAATATTTTTCACTGCAAAAACTAGTTTTAGGTTTAATTAAAGATATTATTATAGTTAATACTATAATTCCCACTCCAATAAGTATAAGATTGATATTCCAAAAATTCATAGTAGGATACCTCCTTTACAAAATAATTTTTATGTATGTTTTTTATATTCTTTTGCAAAGAGGAAAGGAAGATAAAATAATGATACAAATATAAGCCTCTCTAAAATAACATAGTAGCTAAATGTCATTTCAGAACTATTACAAATAACATCTAAATTATCAATTAAAGCATGAATTATAGAACAAAACCATATATTTTTAGTTTTCAAATAAACATAACCTAAAAATATAGAAAGTCCGATTCCATATATTAAATGAATTACACTTCCCATTATTGGAGCATCTGGACTATAGAATGTAAATTGTAAAGGTAAATGCCATAAACTCCAGCAAACACCTACAATTATAACACCTATTTTTTTGCCAAATTTACCAAAGAAAATACTTTGTAAAAAACATCTCCAGCCGTATTCTTCAGATAAAAAAGGATAAATATATATTAGTGATATTATAGTAAGATTAAGATAAAATAAAATACCATTATAATTAAGATTATTTTTGCTTATTATTAATCCAAGGATAATTTGAGAAAATATAAAGTAGACAATTAATAAAGCACCTATTCTTAGATTTCTTAGAAGATACAAATCTGTTGGTTTAGAAGAATAAATAATAACACATAAACTACTTATAAAGGTTAATACAACATTTATTATTGAGAATTCATTATTTGTTATTAACTTTAATGAGGCAATAATAAATAATAAAAAGTACAGAAGGAAAAATAATATTATCAATGAATAAAACTTATACCTATCATTAGTTTTTCCTTCTGTATAAAATTTTGCGATAGCAACAGAAGATAAAGGTAATATCATCATGAATGATGCAAAATTTTCTGGGTCAATAAATTTATTGAAATATAATAGTAAACCTAATAAATAGGTTAAGCCAAAAGTTATAGAAAAAAATATTATAATCTGAGTTTTCTTTCTTTTTTCTTCATTTTCAATATATCTTGGATTTAATAAATCAATCCATTTTTCTTGTAATTTCAATACAAAAACCTCCTTTAACATATTACTTTCTTTTCTATAATAACAAATTCATATTGTATTAATTTTCTTAATAAAAGTATAGCAGCAATGTAAGTATAAAGAGTATCTAAAATATTACAAATATTAACAGGTTATATAAAACTAGAAATATCATTTTTTATAACATAAAAACAAGAGAACTATATTTTTATTATTACAATTCGCTTGATTTAAGTTGTTAATCCTTTATATATTCAAAAATTTCTTCTATGCTTACATTAAATACATTAGCAATATCAAATGCTAGTTTCAATGAAGGATTATATTTTCCGTTTTCTAGGTTGCCAATAGTTTCTCTTCTTACACCTACCAATGATGCAAGTTCTTCTTGATTCATATTGTACCTTGCTCTATATTCTTTAGTTTTTGAACGAATTATCATTATTCTAATCCTTTTCCTTCTTTATGTTGTAGATATGCGAAAATTCCTATAAAACTAATCATTGCTATAGAAAAGCTAATTCCTAGTCCATTTTCTATATTAGAAGTTTTATCTGAAATAATAGATATAACCATAGATGCTGATAATGATGTAAGTGTTAAGAAAAATGCTGGTGTTGCTGCTTTTCTTAAATTTTCTTTAAATAATTCATCTGGCATTATATTAAAGTATCTAAAGAAAACAAAAAACGCACAGAAGCTAATTGTATGTATTTCACCAGTATATAATATACCAATTAGCCCTAGAAAACCTAAGAAACCTAAAAATCCAAGCTTATTTAGTTCTTTAAAATTTTTCATTAATAATTCCTCCAATACTATGCAATGTGATGTATTTTTAACTTCTTGTTAAGAATATATAACATTTTATGGTTGTCATGCAATATAAAAAATAAATTTAATATAAAAAAATATTTTATAAATATTACTTATCTATATTATTAATAAAATAAGTAGTTTTTTATTATTTAAAAAGAAATACATAAAACTATAGTAGAAGTTGTAACAATAAAACGAACAAAAATTATCATACTAGAACATAAGACATGTTATAATTGTATTAGATATATACATTAACATATACCAAAGCACTCTTTTTATAAGAGTGCTTATTTTTTATATGGAATAAATTGGAATAAATATATATTCTAATTCAATTGATTACACACTCTTATTGGTATAAAATTTAGTTATACATAAATTGGTAAGAGGTGTAAACTAATGAAGATTAATAAATTACCACATGCAGAACTAAAACTGATGAAATATATTTGGGGAGTGGATGATATCTTAGCCTCAAGGGATGTCATAGAAGCTATGAAGTTAAAGTATGATTGGAAAAAGAGTACAACACTAACATTCCTAAAAAATTTAGTAGACAAAGGATTTTTAACTACTGATAAGGTAGATAGATGTACATATTATACTATAGCTATAAAAGAGAAAGATTATTTAAAAGTTGAGACAAAGAGTTTCTTTAGTTTTATGCATAACAATTCATTTAAGAGTTTTATTTCAGCATTACATGATGATGAAGTTTTAGATAGTAAAAGCTTGGACAAATTAGAAGAATACTTTAAAAATTTGAAAGAAGAAGATATTGATGACTAATAAAGCTATCAGTATCTTTTTAGTTTGAGACAATTGAGAGTAGCGTTTTGATTTAATGTTAGTGTTATGTGATGGTAGAAAATTATATAAAGAAAAGTGATTATTTCCTTAGTATTTGATAGTAAAAAATATAGAAAATAATACCAACTAAATTTTAAAGAAAGATATGAAATACTACAATAGCTTAAATCATGCAAATATGATAAAGAAATTGAAATTATAAAAGGAATATAATTTTAGAAGAAATAGTTGACAGATAAATTACCTTACTATATTATTGTATTAATAAAATAATACAATAATATAGTAAGGAGGTAATAAATGAAATCTAGAAAACATAATATTACAAAAGGATTATTTATAGTTTACATAATTGTTTTAACATGGATAATACTATTCAAGTTGCAATTTGATATTTCAACTCTTGAAACGATGAATCTTAGAAGTATAAACTTAGTACCTTTTGCGGGTTCACTTATAATTAATAATAGAGTAGATATATCAGAGATTATATTAAATGTGGCTATATTTATACCATTTGGGATATATGTGTGTATGCTAAAAGAAGAATGGAGCTTTATAAAAAAAGTCGCACCTATTTTTGGAGTTAGTTTAGCATTTGAAACACTTCAATATATATTTGCACTAGGTGCAAGTGATATAACTGATTTGATAGGAAACACACTAGGAGGAATCATAGGAATAGCTGTTTTTATGCTATTATCGAAAATATTTAAGAATAATACCATAAAAATTATCAATATATTGGCATTGATTGTGACAATTATTGTTGTATTATTTTTAGGATTAGTTATTTTTTCAAACTTATAGAAATAAGTATATAGGTTTAGCTTAAAATAGACCGTAAAATACAGTTACATATAAAATTATTTACACATAAAAAGCACCTATACAGGTGCTTTCCTAAATTATTAAAGAATTATTGTATCTTGAAACTCTTGTATGTTCAATTCTTGATTTTCTCTTGTTTTTTCTAATAAATCTAACGCACAATTTATACAAACTTTAATTTCTGCATTGGTATTTTTCTCATAATAAGTTATATATTTATTTCTATATTTATCTATTTCTTTTCCACAACGACTACACATTACAATTATGCTCCTATCTTAGTTCCTCCATCTCTAACTATTCTTAATATATTCAATAGTAACACTTTTCTGAAAATAATAATTGTTAAAAAAGTTTGATGATTTGGATGTATTTTTAGAAAGTAGAAAAATATATACTTACTGACTAATGATAATCTTATATGTATTTTAGTTTGAGTGATTTAAGAAAAGTATTTTGAATGGGTATTATTTTATAGAGTAAATAAATACATATAAAAAGTAGTGTTTATTTCATTACACACTACTCTTTATACGTTGTTGGTATTACTGGTCTTCATGTAATTTTAAATGAACCATTAATTCAAAAGAATCTAGTTTTTGTTCTTTAGACTTATAATAAACTGCTTTATCAA
>NZ_JACVWD010000010.1:0-86116 GCF_020658415.1 Clostridioides sp. ES-S-0123-01 | reverse complement strand
AACTTGCATGTGTTAGGCACGCCGCCAGCGTTCATCCTGAGCCAGGATCAAACTCTCAAATAAAAGTTTATCAGGCTCAGATACTATTGTTATCTAAATATCTGGCTTTATGGTTTGTTTCTTGTTTATAAATTAACCTACTGTTTAATTTTCAAAGTTCTTTTGTCTTATTTTTGTGCTCCTTTTGGGCACTCATATATAATACCATCTATGTTATTCCAAGTCAACGCTTTTTTAACTTTTATTTTAATTATTTTTTTGTCAAAACAAAAATAGCTTATATTAGTGCATTTTTAAACACCTCAATACAAGCTATTTACATATTTAGACTTATTTTTATAATTATTTCAACTTAGATATTTCTGTATACCTATGTATATTGCCCATGCTATCTTTTCTTGATATGTTTCATCTGTCAAAAGTTTACATTCTTTTTCATTTGATAGAAAACCACATTCTATTAATACTGATGGAATATTATTTTCTTTCAAAAGGTATATGTCATCTCGTGGCTTAACTTCTCTGTTATTTGTTTTATCTACTACTCTTTTAAGTTCTTCTTGAATACACTTTGATAATTCCTTGCTATCTTGCTTATCTTTAGGATAAAATGTCTGAGCTCCATAGTATTTAGATTGTTCGAATGCATTTAGATGTATGGATACAAACATATTAGCATTGGAATTAGAGATTATTTCTTTTCTATTTTTCAAGTTCTCATTATATTTTTGTCTTGTTGTTTTATTATTTTCTTCTTTATAGAGGCTACTGTCATCTTCTCTAGTTAATATTACAAGACCTCCACTTGATTCTATAAGCTCTCTAAGCTTAAGTGTTATTGCTAAGTTGATATCTTTCTCAGATGTGCTCTTATCCTTGTTTAATGCGCCTGGGTCAATACCTCCATGACCAGCATCTAGAATTATTGTTTTATTTGTTATTGGCATATATTTAATAACATCTTCAGAAATATTTTTCACTTCAAATATTGATACTATTACTAGACATACCATAACAAAACTAAAAATTATATGTTTTATGTACTTTCTCACAACATCACCCTGTATATGTATACTTATAAAAACACTATAATATTCCAAATATTAGTACAAACATTTAAATTTCACTTTAGTATTTATCTATCTCTATTTTTTAATATTAATATATGATTACATAAGTATGCTATATTCACATATACTCTAAATTCCCATTTTTAATTAGTATCGTATAACAGGTATAATAAATTATGACAATTTACATTATGAATTATATTATTTAATAACCTAAATTCTATTACTTATAAAATGTAAAATTTTTAATTATATTTACTGTAAATTTCTTTATCCATTTCTCAATAGAACTATAATCTCAATAACTTTAACATATAATCTTTTATTACAATAAAAAGGATGTTTTTCAATAGAAAAACATCCTAATAAGATATCTTATTATTTTATTGTATATCAATCATTAACTTAAACCCAACATTTCAACATGCTTCCATATTTTCTGGATAACAGAAAATAAAGGATTTTGCTTTTCCAAAAAGATAAATAATTATCTTTTTGAGAATTGTGGAGCTCTTCTTGCTGCTTTTAATCCGTATTTCTTTCTTTCCTTCATTCTAGCATCTCTAGTTAAGAAACCTTCTTTCTTTAAAGCAGGTCTTAAATCTAAATCAGCTTTTAATAAAGCTCTAGATATACCATGTCTTATAGCTCCAGCTTGTCCAGTGAATCCTCCACCTTCAACTTTTACTATAACATCATATTTATTTTCATTACCAGTTAAAACTAATGGTTGTTTAACATCTCTTATTAATGTTTCATAGTTAAAATAATTTTCTAATGCTCTTCCATTTACTAATATATTTCCTTCACCTGCAACTAGTCTTACTCTAGCAACAGAACTTTTTCTTCTTCCAGTTCCATAATATTGAACGTTAGCCATTATAAACTCCTCCTTTCACCTATTAATCTTATTTAAAGTTTAAAACTTCTGGATTTTGAGCTGCATGAGTGTGTTCAGCACCTGCAAATACTCTTAATCTAGTCATCATTCTACTTCTTAATTTGTTTTTAGGTAACATACCATTTACAGCATGTGCTATAACTTCTTCTGGTTTTTTATCCATCATATCTCTATAAGATATTTCTTTTAATCCACCTACATAACCAGTGTGGTATCTGTAATATTTTTGATCTAATTTTTTTCCACTTAAAACTACTTTTTCTGCATTTACTACAACAACAAAATCTCCACCATCAACGTGAGGAGTAAATGTTGGTTTA
Source organism: Clostridioides sp. ES-S-0123-01 (assembly GCF_020658415.1). NCBI lineage: Bacteria > Bacillati > Bacillota > Clostridia > Peptostreptococcales > Peptostreptococcaceae > Clostridioides > Clostridioides sp. ES-S-0123-01. The sequence goes on along the minus strand of NZ_JACVWD010000010.1, from coordinate 83,825 downwards.
TGTTTACCTCTCAATACTGTCGCAATTTCTGTTGCTATACGACCTAATGTTTTTCCTTCAGCATCAACTAAGTACCATTTTCTTTGTACATCAGCTGGCTTAGCTATATAACTTTTCATAACTGTCCCTCCTTAACTACTTTTCATAAAAATTTTTTACCGTTTATGTCAAGTCCGGGGCAAGTGGACTTATTAACACATTCTCATATATTTTAATACATGTAGCCTGGTGTGTCAAGTTAATAATGAACTTTTTTAAGAAATAATCCTTGTGCTGGAGCTGTATGTCCACATCTTGATCTGTTTTTAGATTCTATTATATCTAAAAATGATTCATTAATTCTACCACGTCCTATATCAACAAGTGTTCCAACAATAATTCTCACCATATTATATAAGAACCCATCTCCACTAATTTCTAAAGTAATCAAATCATCTGTTTTTTTTATATTTATATCATATATTGTTCGTATTGTATCTTTTACAGATGAACCAGAACTCATAAAACCTTTAAAATCATGTGTACCCAATAGACTTTTTGATTCTATACACATTTTTTCAAAATCAAGTTCATACTTTACTTGATATGATATGCTGTTAAGTATTGGGTGTCTAAACTTACTGTTATATATTAAATATTTATATGTTTTTCCTTTTGCACTATATCTTGAATGAAAGTCATCATTAACTTCACATGCTTCTATAACTGATATGTCTTTTGGTAATTTAGCATTTAGTGCCATTGGTACACTTTCTATACTTATACTTGAACTAATTTTAAAATTTGCAGTTTGTGCAAGAGCATGAACCCCTGAATCAGTTCTACCTGAGCCTATAAGTTTAACTTCTTCATTCATTATCTCATATATAGCCTTTTCAATTGTACCTTGTATCCCTAGAGAATCTGGTTGCTTCTGCCATCCACAATAATTTCTACCATCATATTGGATTGTAATCTTTATATTTCTCATATTTTACCTCACCTATATGCTTCTATTAAATCGCTATAAATCTAGTAGCTATGATTAATCCTAAATAAATAACTTGAAACACACATGCTATATAATCTGCTTTTACTATAACAGACTCCCTCATTTTTGTTCTATTGTGTCCACCTCTATAACATCTAGCTTCCATGGCCATAGCCAATTCATCAGCTCTTCTAAATGCACTAACAAATAGTGGAACTAAAAGAGGTACTAGATTTTTAGCTCTATTTATAAGATTTTTACTTTCAAAGTCTGCACCTCTAGACATTTGAGCCTTCATTATTTTATCTGTTTCGTCTAATAATGTAGGAATAAAGCGCAAAGCAATTGTCATCATCATTGCAAGCTCATGAACTGGTAAACCAATTTTCTTAAAGGGATTCAATAATCGCTCTATACCATCTGTCAATTCTATTGGTGAAGTTGTTAAAGTAAGTAATGATGTCCCAATTACTAAAAATATAAGTCTTATTGCCATAAAAATTGCTTGTCTCAAGCCTTGACTTGTTATTGTTAAAAATCCAAATGACCATATCTCATCACCTGGTAAGAAAAATATATTTATAATAAATGTAAATAAAATAATCCACTTAAGAGGTTTTACACCCTTAACAATATACTTAACAGGTATATTAGCTAACTTTATCATACCTAATAAACATAATAAAACTATCATATAAGGCCAAAATTTATTTACTACAAATATAGATACCATAAATACAATTGTTGCTACAAGTTTTATCCTTGGATCTAATTTATGAATAGCAGAACTTGTTGGGTAGTATTGCCCTATAGTTATATCTTTTAACATAATCCTCGCCCTCTCACAACTCTTAATATTTCCTGTTTTGCTTCTTCTAAAGTCAATATGTCTTCACTAATGTCAAAACCTTGTTCTCTTAATTTCAATGCAAGCTCTAAAACCTGTGGAATATCTAAACCAATTTCTTTTAATTTAATAGCATTCGATTTAAATACATCTCTAGGAGTACCCATAAATTCTATTTTACCATGATTCATAACAATTAACGTTTGTGCCAACTTTGCCATATCATCCATACTATGTGATGACAATATTATAGTCATATTGTTTTTTTCATGTAAGTTTTTTATTAAATTAAAAATTTCATCTCTTCCACCAGGATCAAGACCTGCAGTTGGTTCATCTAATATAAGTACTTCTGGGTTCATTGCTATAACTCCAGCTATTGCAACTCTACGCTTTTGACCTCCTGATAATTCAAATGGAGATTTATCTTTAAATTCCTCATAGTCAAGTCCTACAGCTTCCATCGATGCTTTTACCCTATTATGTATCTCAACCTCTTCTAAACCTAAATTAGCGGGTCCAAAAGCTATATCCTTATCAATTGTTTCTTCAAATAATTGATATTCTGGATATTGAAATACAACACCTACTCTTTTTCTTATCTCAGTTAAGTTTAAATTCTTATCTGTTATGTTAAAATCATTTATAAAAATCTCTCCTGAGGAAGGTTTTAATAATCCATTTAGATGTTGTATCAATGTAGACTTTCCTGAACCTGTATGACCTATAAGTCCAACAAAATCTCTATCTTTAATCTCAAAAGATACATCATCAAGTGCTTTACTTGCAAAAGGCATCCCTTCATTATATATATGTGTTAAGTTCTTTACTATAATTGACATAATTCCATCACCATCTCATCCACAGTTAATATATCACTACTAATATTTATACCTTCTTCTATTAATAAACTAGACAACTCTGTCATACAAGGCACATCTAAACCGATTTCCTTTAACATCTCTATTTTACTAAATACTTCTTTAGGAGTCCCTTCTAAAAGTTTCTTACCTTTCTCCATAACGACAACTCTATCAGCTTCTACAGCTTCTTCCATAAAGTGAGTTATATGTAAAACAGTTATATTTTCTTCTTTATTAAGTCTTTTTATTGTTTTCATAACTTCTTTTCTTCCAGATGGGTCTAACATCGCTGTTGCTTCATCAAATATTATACACTTGGGTCTCATGGCAATTATGCCTGCTATTGCAACCCTCTGTTTTTGGCCACCTGATAACAAATGCGGTTGTCTACCTCTCAAATCATACATACCTACACTTTTTAAAGACTCTTCTACAATTCGTCTTATCTCTTTTGGCTCTATACCTAAGTTTTCAGGACCAAAAGCTACATCTTCTTCTACTATTGTGGCAACAATTTGATTATCTGGGTTTTGAAATACCATACCTGCTGTTTGCCTTATATCCCATAATCTTTCTTCTTCTTTGGTGTCCATTCCATCAATGAGAATATTTCCTTCTGTAGGCATAAGAATAGCATTTAAGTTTTTAGATAAAGTAGACTTGCCAGAACCATTATGTCCTATTATCGCAACAAATTCTCCCTTTTTAACATCTAAGCTTAAATTATCTATTGCTTTAAGTTTTGCTTCATCTGTAATATACTCAAATGAAATATTGTTTACTTTTATTATATTATCCATTAATTCATACTCCTTTTAGTAAGCAATAACTTATAAAAATCATTTTACACATTATTATATCACACCTTAGTCAAAAAAATAAAAAAAAGATTAAGCCATCAAGCCTAATCCTTTCCTTACTATACTAATTCTATAAAAGCCATTTCAGCAGCATCGCCTTTTCTTGGCCCTATTTTTATTATTCTAGTGTATCCACCATTTCTCTCAGCATATTTTGGAGCTAAATCTGTGAATAAGTTATTAACTACTGTTTCATCCATAACATAAGCTAAAACTTGTCTTCTAGCATGAAGATCTCCTCTTTTAGCAAGAGTTATCATCTTTTCAGCCATTCTACGAGTTTCTTTAGCTCTAGTTACTGTAGTTTCTATTCTTCCACTTCTTAGTAAACAAGTTACTAAGTTTCTTAACATAAGGTTTCTGTGAGCTGTTTCACGTCCTAATTTACGGTACTTAGCCATTCTTATCCCTCCTTTGCTCGCTATTCTTCACTTGGTTTTAATCCTAGCCCAAGTTCCTCTAGTTTTTGTATTACTTCTTCTAATGACTTTTTACCTAGGTTTCTAACCTTCATCATATCGTCTTCAGACTTATTAGCTAATTCTTCAACTGTATTAATTCCCGCTCTCTTTAAACAGTTGTATGATCTAACTGATAAATCTAATTCTTCTATAGTCATTTCAAGAACTTTTTCTTTTTGATCTTCTTCTTTTTCTACCATGATTTCAACACTACTTACATGTTCAGTTAAGTCTATAAATAGATTTAAATGCTCAACTAATACTTTTGCAGCTAATGATATACCTTCTTGAGGGTTTATACTACCATTAGTCCAAACTTCTAGTACTAATTTATCATAATCTGTTTTTTGACCAACTCTTGTGTTTTCTACATGATAACTAACTTTCTCAACAGGAGTATATATTGAATCCACAGGTAAAACACCTATTGGAACATTCTCTGTTTTATTTTCTTCAGCAGAAACATAACCTCTACCTTTATCTACAAATATTTCCATATTAAACTTGGCATTATCATCTAATGTAGCTATTGCTAAGTCTTTGCTTAATATTTCAACATCTGGAGGACAGATTATATCTGAACCTGTGATAGAGCATGGTCCTTGAGCCTCTATTTTAAGTGTTCTACTTCCTTCACCATCTATAGTTGCTGAAAGCTCTTTTAAAGTTAATATTATCTCTGTAACATCTTCTTTAACACCAGGTATTGTAGAGAATTCATGAAGAACTCCATCTATTTTTATAGCATTTACTGCTACACCTGGTAAAGATGATAATAATATTCTTCTTAGTGCGTTACCTATAGTTATTCCATATCCTCTTTCTAGAGGTTCTATAACAAACTTACCATATCTATAGTCTTCGCTAAGCTCAACTATATCTACTTTTGGCTTTTCTATTTCTATCATGGACAAAACCCTCCTTAAAATTCAGTAATCCACTGAGGGTAAACAAAATTTTAAAATAATTTTTAAAAGTGTGCTTATTATTTAGAGTAAAGTTCTATGATTAAGTGCTCTGCTATTTCAAGATCTATATCTTCTCTTGTTGGAACACCAACTACTTTTGCTGTCATTCCTTCTACATTAGCTTCTAACCATTTAGGAGCTATTCTTGAGTTAACTTCTACTAAATTTTTGAATTTTGCAGAAGATCTTGATTTTTCTTTAACTTCTATCACATCTCCAACTTTAACTGTTAATGAAGCTATATCTACTTTATTTCCATTTAAAGTGAAATGACCATGAGTTACTAATTGTCTAGCTTCTTTTCTAGAAGATGCTAGTCCCATTCTGTAAACTACATTGTCTAATCTTCTCTCTAATAAACTTAATAAATTCTCACCTGATTTTCCAGGCATGTTTTCAGCACGTTCGTATAAGTTTCTAAATTGAGTTTCTAAAACTCCATATATTCTTTTAACTTTTTGTTTTTCTCTTAATTGTAATCCATAGTTAGAAACTTTCTTTCTCCCTTGGCCATGTTGACCTGGAGCATAGTTTCTTTTAACTATAGCACATTTATCTGTATAACATCTATCACCTTTAAGGAATAATTTCATTCCCTCTCTACGGCATTGTCTACATGATGCACCTGTATATCTTGCCATTTATCTACACCTCCTATTTGTACTCTTATTAATTACACTCTTCTTCTCTTTGGTGGTCTACATCCGTTATGTGGGATTGGAGTAACATCTTTTATCATAGTTACTTCTAGTCCAGTTGCTTGTAAAGCTCTTATAGCAGCTTCTCTTCCTGAACCTGGCCCCTTTACGAATACCTCAACACTTTTTAATCCGTGTTCCATCGCAGCTTTTGCAGCTGTTTCAGCAGCCATTTGAGATGCAAATGGAGTTGATTTTCTTGACCCTTTGAATCCTAATTGTCCTGAACTTGCCCAAGATATAGCATTTCCATGAACGTCAGTTAAAGTTATTATTGTATTGTTGAAAGTTGACTGTATATGAGCATGACCACGTTCTATATTTTTACGTTCTCTTCTTCTAACACGTGTAACTTTCTTTTTTGGTTTAGCCATTTTCCTTTTCCCTCCTTCATCTAATTATTATTTAATTATTTTTTCTTTTTACGAGATACTGTTTTTCTAGGACCTTTTCTAGTTCTAGCATTAGTTTTAGTTCTTTGTCCTCTTAATGGAAGACCTTTACCATGTCTAATTCCTCTATAACATTTTATATCTCTTAATCTCTTTATGTTTAAAGCAATTTCTCTTCTTAAGTCACCTTCAACTAAGAAATCGTCATCTATAACTTTTCTTAACTCATTAACTTGATCTTCTGATAAATCTTTTATTCTTGTATCTGGATTTATCTCAGCTTTAGCTAATATTTCGTTAGCAGTTGCTTTACCTATACCATATATATAAGTTAAGCCTATCTCCGCTCTTTTTTCTCTAGGTAAATCTACCCCAGCTATTCTTGCCATGATCGCACCTCCTACACATAGTTTTTAGTGTTTAAAACTTCATATCATATATCAATCCTACGTCAGATTGTTCAACGATTTTAACGTTCTTTTGTTAACATCACAATATAGTATTATACTATAAAATTTAACAAAATACTAGTAATAATTTCTTATCCTTGTTTTTGCTTATGCTTTGGATTTTCACAGATAACCATTACTTTTCCTTTTCTTTTTATTACTTTGCATTTTTCACATATTGGTTTTACTGATGGTCTAACTTTCATTATTAATCCCTCCTTAGACTAAATATCAAGATAGTCTACTTCTTACGCCAAGTGATTCTTCCTCTTGTAAGGTCATATGGAGAAAGTTCAACATTCACCTTATCACCTTCAAGAATTCTTATGAAGTTCATTCTTAGCTTTCCAGAAATGTGGCATAATATCTCATGTCCATTTTCTAGTTTAACTTTAAACATAGCATTAGGTAAAGCTTCTGAAACTGTACCTTCTAATTCTATAACATCTTTTTTGGCCATTAACTAACCAGCCCTCCATTTCAATAAGTTAAATTATCTAATTTAACTTAGTAAGTTCAGCTCTTAAAAAAGAATCTGTAATCTCTTGTCCAGATACTACTCTTTTTCTAACTTCATCATTAATAAAATTATATTTTTTTAAGTGCTTAACTTTCTTTAACTTAGGTTTGTCAAGTTTTCTTTTCTTTCCATCAGCTATTAATACATATTCATTATTAATTATCTTGACTACGAAAAATAAATTTCCTTGATCTCGACCTAATGAAACCTTAACAACTTGACCTATACTTAAATTATCTGATAGCACTTTTTTCACCTACTTCTTAATTTACAACTTTGTCAATATCAAAGGTTCATGTTCAGTAATTGCTATCGTATGCTCATAATGAGCTGATTTTTTTCCATCTATTGTAACAGTCGTCCACCCATCTGATAGAGTCTTTACATGATAACGACCTGCATTAACCATTGGCTCTATAGCAATAACCATTCCTTCTCTAAGTCTTGGTCCTTTTCCTGGGAGTCCATAATTAGGTACCTGTGGATCTTCATGAAGATTTGCTCCAACTCCATGTCCTACCAAATCCCTAACTACTGAGAAACCATGTTTCTCAACGTGTGTTTGTACTGCGTGTGAGATATCCGAAAGTCTATATCCTAATTTAGCAAATTTTATTCCTTCATAGAAGCTTTCTCTAGTTACTTCTATTAATTTCCTATCTTCTTCAGATATCATGCCTACTCCATGAGTTTTCGCAGAATCACCATGATATCCTTTATAATAGGCTCCTATATCTAAGCTTACAATGTCTCCTTCCTTTAATAGAGTCTCACCTGGAATTCCATGTACAACTTCTCTATTGATAGAAGCACATATACTTCCTGGAAAACCTCCATATCCTTTAAAAGAAGGTTCAGCATTGTATTTTCTTATATTCTCTTCAGCTATTTTATCTAATTCTAAAGTAGATATTCCCGGAGAAATAGCTTTTCTTAAAACTTCATGAGTATCAGCAACAATTTTGCCTGCTTCTCTTAAAAGTTCTATTTCTTTCTTTGATTTCAAGATAATCATTTATTTTCCACTTCCTAAAGCTGCAACAATATCTTCAAATACTTTATCTATTGCTTGGTCACCTTTTATATCAGCTATTATACCTTGTTTGCTATAATAATCTACTAAAGGCTTAGTTTCATCTAGATAAACTTGTATTCTCTTAGATACAGTTTCTTCATTATCATCAGCTCTTTGATACAATTCTCCTTGGCATACATCACATACACCTTTTACTTTAGGAGGATTAAACTCAACATGATAAGTAGCTCCACAAGACTTGCATATTCTTCTACCAACTGCTCTAGATACTAATATGCTCTTATCAACTTCAATATTGACAACTTTATCCAGTACTATACCAGCATTTTTTAAGAATACATCTAAATGCTCACCTTGTGCTACATTTCTTGGAAATCCATCTAACATAAATCCATTTTTACAGTCTTCTTGAGATATTCTATCAGTAACTAAACCTACAGTTAACTCATCTGGTACTAATAAACCTTGATCCATGTATTCTTTAGCTTTTTTTCCAAGTTCTGTTCCCTCTTTTATATTCTTTCTGAATATATCTCCTGTTGATATATGAGGTATATTGTATTTTTCTACTATTCCTGCCGCCTGAGTACCTTTACCAGCACCTGGAGGTCCAAGTAATATTATTCTCATATTATCCATCTCCATTTTATTTTAAGAAACCTTGATAGCTTCTCATAACTAAGTTTGACTCTAACTGTCTCTTAAGCTCCAAAGCAACCCCAACAACGATTAGCAATGAAGTTCCAGCTAGACTCATATTGACATTCATATAATGTGTTGTAAGAGCTGGTACCATAGCAATTATTGCTAAGAAAGTAGCTCCAGCTAAAGTTAATCTTGTTAAGATTCTATTTAAATAATCCATAGTAGGTTCACCTGGTCTAATACCTGGTATAAATCCACCATTATTTTTCATATTTTTAGATATATCTTCTGTATTGAATGATACAGTTGTATAAAAATATGAGAAGAAAATTATAAGTAGAATTTCAATTGATCTGTATGTCCAAAATCCTTGTTCTGTTGCCATACTTAAGTATTTTTGAACAAAAGCTTGAGCATCTGCCCCCATAAACATAGCTATTGTTTGTGGAAAAGCTAAAAGTGAACTAGCAAAAATTATAGGCATAACTCCTGATTGGTTAACTTTCATTGGTATATGAGAACTTTGTCCTCCATACATTTTTCTTCCAACAACTCTTTTAGCATATTGTACAGGTATCTTTCTAGTCGCTTCTTGTATAAATGTAACCCCTGTAACTGTAAGTAATATAACTACAATTAGAAGTATTATTACCCAAGGTGCAACTTGACCAGATTTAACTTGTTGTGCGATTTTAATAACATCTGTTGGTATTCTTGATATAATACCTGCAAATATTATTACTGAACTACCATTACCAATTCCTTTTTCGGTAATTTTGTCCCCAATCCACATTACTAACATACTTGCTGAAACTAATGTTATTACAACAGTTGTGATAAAAAACACACTATTTGATATTAAAGCACTTCTTACAATTCCTAATGTAATTCCCAAAGCTTGTACAACTGCTAGAGCTAGTGCTGTATATTTAGTGTACTTATTGATTTTTTTCTTTCCTTCTTCACCAGATTTTTGAAGTTCTGCTAAACTTTCAAAACCTACTGTTAGAAGCTGTATTATGATTGATGCAGTAATATATGGACTTATACCCAAAGCAAATAGTGAAAAGTTACTAAATGCTCCACCAGTAAACATATTATACAGAGAAAGTAGACTATTGCCGCCTACCATCTTTTGTATAATACTAGTGTCTATACCTGGAACTGGTATTGTAGTACCTATTCTGAATATCACGATCATCATAAGTGTATACATTACTTTTTTTCTTACTGCTTTAATCTTCCAAGCTTGTTTTAATTTTGACAGCACGCTAATTCACCCCGCCTGTACTGGCTAGGAGATTAGCAGGTTATTATACTAACTCTGCTTTTCCACCAGCTTTTTCTATTTTTTCTTGAGCTGAAGCTGTAAATTTAGCAGCTTTAACAGTTAAAGCTTTTTCTAAATTACCTTCACCTAAGATTTTAATTCCATCTTTACCTATTTTGCTTATAGTTTTAGTAGATTTTAATAATTCTGCAGTTATTTCTGTTCCATTTTCAAATCTGTTTAAAACTTCAACATTAACTTCTGTGTAAACTTTCTTAAATATGTTATTGAAACCTCTCTTAGGAAGTCTTCTAGCTAGTGGCATTTGTCCACCTTCGAACCCTACTCTTACTCCACCACCAGAACGAGACCATTGACCTTTTTGTCCACGTCCTGCAGTTTTACCTTGTCCAGTTGCAGTACCTCTACCTAATCTTCTCTTAGCTCTCACTGCACCTTCAGCAGGTTTTAACTCATGTAACTTCATGGATTGCACCTCCTTGCACTACTTTTTAAAAATTATTCAGCTATTTCAGTTACTTCTAATAAATGACTTACTTTTTTTATCATACCTCTTACTTGAGCATTGTCTTCTTTTACAATAACTTGTTCTCTTTTTCTTAATCCTAACGCTTCAACATTCTTTTTTTGGTTAGGAGTAGTTCCTATAACACTTCTAACTAATTTTATTTGTAATTTAGCCATTTTACACTACCTCCTTACCCTAGAAGTTCTTCAACTTTTTTACCTCTAAGTTTAGCTATATCTTCAACTGTTTTTAGAGAATTAAGTCCTTCTATTGTAGCATTTACCATATTTCTTGGATTGTTAGATCCTAAAGATTTAGCTCTAACGTCTTTTAGTCCAGCTAACTCAAGTACGGCTCTAGCAGGTCCCCCAGCTATTACTCCTGTACCTTCTACAGCAGGCATTATTAATATATTTCCAGCACCAAAGTGTCCGCGTACTTCGTGAGGAATTGTAGTCCCAACCATTGGCACTACTATTAGATTTTTCTTAGCATCTTCAACTGCTTTTTTTATAGCATCTGGTACTTCCATTGCTTTCCCAGCACCTATACCAACGTGTCCGTTTTCATCTCCAACAACTACTAACGCTGCAAATCTGAAGTTTCTACCACCTTTTACAACCTTAGTAACACGTCTTACTTCAACAACTTTTTCTTGTAAGTCAAGTTGTCCTGCATCTATCGGCTTACGACGTAGCATGTATTTTTCCCTCCTTCGTATTAGAACTTAAGACCAGCTTCTCTAGCACTTTCAGCTAATTCTTGAATTCTTCCATGATATAAGTATCCACCTCTGTCAAATACAACTTCAGTGATTCCTTTTTCAACAGCTTTTTTAGCAACTAATTCTCCAACTTTCTTAGCTGCTTCCTTATTTCCTGTATGATTAACAGCACTCTTAACTTCTGCTTCTAAAGAAGATGCAGCAACTAGAGTTACTCTGTTTGTGTCATCTATTATTTGAGCATATATATTGTTAGCACTTCTAAATACACATAATCTTGGTCTTTGAGCAGTACCGCTTATTTTTCTACGAACTCTCTTATGTCTTTGAAGTCTATTAGCATTTTTATCAGCCTTTTTTAACACCTAGCTCACTCCTTTCTAGCGTTTAAGTTTTGGTATTATTTTTTACCAGTTTTTCCTTCTTTACGTCTGATTACTTCATCAACGTATTTTATACCTTTACCTTTGTATGGCTCTGGCTTTCTCCAAGCTCTTATTTTAGCAGCATAGTTTCCTACTAATTGCTTGTCTATACCTTTTACTATTAACTCAGTTTGGTTTGGAGCTTCAACAGTTATTCCTTCTGGATCTTCCATTTCAACTGGATGAGAGAAACCTAAGTTCATAACTAATTTTTTTCCTTGTTTTTGAGCTCTGTATCCAACACCTTTTAGTTCTAATTTCTTTTCGAAACCAGTATTTACACCTACAACCATATTATCTAATAAAGTTCTAGTTAATCCGTGTAAAGATCTGTGTTTTTTATTATCAGTTGGTCTTTCAACCATTATTGTATTTTCTTCTTTTTTTATATTTAACTCAGCACTTAATTGTTTAGTTAAAGTTCCCTTTGGACCTTTTACTGTAACTAAATTTCCTTCAGCTATAGTAACTTCAACACCTGCTGGTATTATTATTGGCTTAACACCTATTCTTGACATGGTCGCACCTCCTTACATTGTTCATATTAATTACCAAACGTAGCAGATTACTTCTCCACCAACATTTTCTTTTCTAGCTTGCTTGTCAGTTAATATTCCTTTTGAAGTAGATATTACTGATATTCCTAATCCATTTAATACTTTTGGTATTTCGTGGTTAGCAGCGTAAACTCTCATTCCAGGCTTAGATATTTTCTTAAGACCTGTGATAACTCTTTCGCCTTCTTGTCCGTACTTTAATTGTATTCTTATGATACCTTGTTTTCCATCTTCTATAACATCATAACCTCTTATGAAACCTTCTTCTAATAAGATTCTAGCTAACTCTTTCTTCATATTAGAAGCTGGAACATCTACAGTTTCATGCTTAACAACATTAGCATTTCTTATACGAGTAAGCATATCTGCAATTGGATCTGTCATTGTCATTTTGTAGCCCTCCTTCCATTCTAATCAAGCTTCTACCAGCTTGCTTTTCTAACACCAGGTATTTGACCTTTATAAGCTAATTCTCTAAAGCATATACGGCATATACCAAATTTTTTCAAAACTGAATGCGGTCTTCCGCATATAGTACATCTAGTGTATTCTCTAGTAGCGTACTTTTGCTTTCTTTGTTGTTTAACAACCATCGCTTTTCTAGCCACGGGAATCCCTCCTTTGCTTACTTAGAAAATGGCATTCCTAATAATTTTAATAATTCACGAGCTTCTTCGTCAGTTTTTGCTGTAGTAACGAATATTATATCCATTCCTCTTACTTTATCAATTTTATCATATTCTATTTCAGGGAATATTAATTGTTCTTTAACTCCTAAAGCATAGTTTCCTCTACCATCAAAAGCATTAGGGTTAACACCTCTAAAGTCTCTAACTCTTGGTAAAGAAACTGATACTAATTTGTCCATAAAGTAGAACATTTTGTCAGCTCTTAATGTAACTTTTGTTCCTATTGGCATTCCTTCTCTTAGTTTGAAGTTAGCAACAGATTTTCTAGCTTTAGTTATAACAGGCTTTTGTCCTGATATTATTTCTAATTCTTCAACGCCTTTTTCTAATCCTTTTGGATTTTCTCTAGCGTCACCTATACCCATGTTAATAACTATTTTGTTTAACTTAGGTATCTCCATTACGTTTTTATATCCAAATTTCTCCATTAAAGCAGGAGCAACTTCTTTCATGTATTTTTCTTGTAATCTAGAAGCCATTTAAGGTCCCTCCTTTCAAGCAATATTTATTATAATTCTTTTCCGCTCTTTGCTGATACTCTTACTTTTGTGCCATCTTTTACTTCATATCTTACTCTAACGCCTTTTCCTGTTTCAGGATCAAATGGCATTACATTAGATATGTGTATTGGGGCTTCTTTGTTTATTATTCCACCTTGTTGGTTCATAGCACTTGGTTTTTGATGTTTAGTTATTACGTTTACACCTTCAACTAATACTTTATCAGCTTTAGGGTATACCTTTAAAACTGAACCTTTTTTACCTTTATCTTTACCTGCTATAACTACAACAGTGTCACCTTTTTTAACACGCATCATGTCCTATTGCACCTCCTTAATTATAGTACTTCTGGAGCAAGAGAAACTATTTTCATGAATTCATTGTCTCTTAACTCTCTAGCAACAGGCCCGAATATACGAGTTCCTACTGGAGTTTTATCGTCCTTTATTATAACAGCAGCATTTTCATCAAAAGATATATAGCTTCCGTCATTACGTCTTACGCCTTGTTTGCTTCTTACTATAACAGCTTTAACAACCTTACCTTTTTTTACAACTCCACCAGGTGTTGCACTTTTAACAGTAGCAACTATAACGTCGCCTATGTTACCATATCTTCTTTTACTTCCGCCTAGAACACGTATACATAAAAGTTCTTTAGCTCCTGAGTTATCAGCAACTCTTAGACGTGATTCTTGTTGTATCATATCGTAATCCCTCCTTCTTCAAAAACTACTTAACTTTCTCAACAACTTCAACTAGTCTGAATCTCTTATCTTTAGATAAAGGTCTAGTTTCCATTATTTTAACTCTATCTCCGATGTTACATATATTCTTTTCATCATGAGCCTTAAATTTCTTAGTTCTCTTAACACGTTTATTATATAGTGGATGACGTACGAACTCTTCAACAGCTACTACTATTGTTTTATCCATCTTATCACTAACAACACGGCCTATTCTAACTTTTCTTCTTCCTCTTTCCATGTTTAAAAAGCCTCCTTTCCAAATTAAGCTCTAGTTTCGTATAACTTTCTTTCAGCAAGAACAGTTTTAACTTTTGCTATATCCTTCTTAACAAACTTTATTCTAGCTGTATTTTCTAATTGACCAGTAGCTAATTGGAATCTTAAGCTAAATAATTCACTTTTGAAGTCGTTTAATTTGTTCATTAGCTCTTCGCTTGTTAAATCTCTTAATTCTTTAGCTTTCATCCTATTCACCACCCTTTACTTCTAAATCTTCTTTTTTAACAAATTTACATTTGATTGGTAATTTATGTGCAGCAAGTCTCATAGCTTCTCTTGCTTTATCTTCAGAAACACCTGCTAATTCAAACATAACTCTTCCTGGCTTAACTACAGCTACCCAATATTCTGGAGAACCTTTCCCTGCACCCATACGAGTTTCTGCTGGTTTTCTTGTTACTGGTTTATGAGGGAATATTTTTATCCAAACCTTTCCCCCTCTTTTTATATATCTAGTCATCGCGATTCTGGCAGCTTCTATTTGATTAGAAGTTATCCAAGAAGCTTCTAAAGCTACTAATCCAAACTCACCATAAGTAACTTTGTTACCTTTATGAGCTTGCCCAGCCATACTTCCTCTATGAACTCTACGACGCTTTACTCTTTTTGGCATTAACATGAGTATTTTTCCTCCTTCCTTGAACCTAACTATTATTAATTTCCTTTGTTTTCAGTTCTTTGAGGTCTTGATCCACCTTGAGGTCTTTGTCCACCTTGAGGTTTTTGTCCTCTGTAGTTTCCTCTGTTATCGTTTCCTCTTCTATCGTTTCTTCTGTTATCTCTCTTGTTGTCTCTTCTGTCGCTCTTTCTGCTTTCTTCTCTTGGATTTACACCATCTCTAGTTGGTAAAACTTCACCATTACATATCCAAACTTTTATACCTATTTTTCCATAAGTAGTATCAGCTTCAGCGAAACCATAATCTATATCTGCTCTTAAAGTTTGTAGTGGCACATTTCCTTCACTATAACCTTCAGTTCTAGCCATTTCAGCTCCACCTAATCTTCCTGAAGCAGAAACTTTTATCCCTTTAGCACCAGATTTCATTGCTCTTTGTATAGCTTGTTTCATTGCTCTTCTGAAAGCAACCCTTCTTTCTATAGCTAAAGCTATATTTTCAGCTACTAATTGAGCATTTTTATCTGTACTTCTTACTTCTACTATGTTAACTATTATACTTTTCTTTGTCATTTTTTCTAATTCAACTTTTAATGCTTCGATTCCAGCACCAGCTCTTCCTATAACTACTCCTGGCTTAGCAACATGTAAGTCCATTTTTATTTTATTAGCTGATCTTTCTATTTCTATTCTAGCAACTCCAGCTGAGTATAATCTTTTCTTTAAGAATTTACGTATATTATGGTCTTCTAATAATAAGTTTCCGAACTCTTTTTTATCAGTAGCGAACCATCTTGAGTCCCAATCTTTTATAACACCGACCCTTAAGCCGTGTGGATTAACCTTTTGACCCATTACTTTCCCTCCTATCTATTAATTATTTTTTTTCTTTCACAACAACCTCTATATGAGAAGTTCTTTTTCTTATTGTAGTTGCACGACCCATAGCTCTAGGCATGAATCTCTTCATTGTTGGCCCTTGATTAGCAACTATTGATGCTATATATAATTTTTCAGTATCCATTTCGTGATTGTTTTCTGCGTTAGCTTTAGCTGACTTTACAACTTTAGCTATTATTGAAGCTGCTCCTCTTGGAGTGAACTTTAATATCGCTAATGCTTCATCAACATTCTTTCCTCTAACAAGGTCACAGATTTGGCCTGCTTTTCTTGGTGATACACGTACATATTTAGCAGTAGCTTTTGCTTCCATTGTTATTCCTCCTTTCTTAGTCATAATTTAATTATTTTCTCTTATTAGATTTTTCGTCATCCTTATGTCCTTTGAAAGTTCTAGTAGGAACGAACTCACCTAATTTGTGTCCAACCATATCTTCTGTTATATATACTGGAACATGTTTTCTTCCATCATGAACAGCTATAGTGTTTTCTACCATTTGTGGAAATACAGTTGAAGATCTTGACCAAGTTTTTATAACTTCTTTATTTCCGCTAGCATTCATAGCTTCTATTTTCTTTAAAAGTCTTGCATGGACAAAAGGTCCTTTTTTAGTTGATCTTGACATTTATATTCCTCCTTTCCGAGCAAAAATAAATTTACTACTTAGTTCTTCTTGATACTATTAACTTATTTGAAGCTTTGTTTTTCTTTCTAGTTTTGTATCCAAGAGCTGGTTTACCCCATGGAGTAACAGGAGATGGTCTACCTATTGGAGATCTACCTTCCCCTCCACCGTGTGGATGGTCATTAGGGTTCATTACAGAACCTCTTACAGTAGGTCTTATTCCCATATGTCTTTTTCTACCTGCTTTACCAATAACTACGTTACCGTGCTCTATATTTCCAACTTGTCCTATAGTAGCTTTACAGTTTATGCTTACTAATCTCATTTCACCTGATGGTAATCTTAATAAAGCATTTTTTCCTTCTTTAGCCATTAATTGTGCAGAAACTCCAGCAGATCTAACTAATTGAGCTCCTTTTCCTGGCTTTAATTCTATATTATGAATGATAGTACCAACTGGCATATCTTTTAATGCTAAACAGTTTCCTGGTTTTATATCAGCACCTAATCCTGATAAGATAGTATCTCCAACGTTGATTCCAACTGGAGCTAATATATATCTTTTTTCTCCATCAGCATAGTTTAATAATGCAATATTTGCAGTTCTGTTTGGATCATATTCTATAGTAGCAACCTTAGCAGGTATACCATCTTTATCTCTTTTAAAATCTATTATTCTATATTTTCTTTTTTGTCCTCCACCTCTATGACGAACAGTTATTCTACCATGTACGTTTCTACCAGCATTTTTCTTTAAGTTAACTAAAAGAGATCTTTCTGGTTGGTTACATGTTATTTCCTCAGAAACTAAAACTGTCATTTGTCTTAAGGCAGGAGAAGTTGGTCTAAACTTTTTTATAGCCATCTGTTTTCCCTCCTTCGTTTGTTATAATATTACATTCCTTGGAAGAATTCTATTTCTTTACTATCAGCAGTTAATTTAACTACTGCTTTCTTAAAGCTTGCTGTTCTTCCTTGAGTTCTACCCATTCTTTTAACTTTTCCATCGTAGTTTAAAGTATTTACTTTATCAACACTAACTCCGAATACTTTTTCTACTGCTTTTTTTATTTCAGTTTTGTTCGCATCTTTAGCCACAACAAAAGTGTATTTTTTTTCACCCATTTCAGCCATACTGTGCTCAGTTACAACTGGTCTTATTATTACATCATGTGGATTAGTCATTATGCGTACACCTCCTCCACTTTTTTAACAGCATCTGTAGTTATTATAAATGAATCATATTTTAATATATCATATACATTCATAGTATTAACTAATGCAGTTTGAACACCTTCTATATTTCTAGCTGATTTTATTACATTATCATTTTTATCAGCTATAACTACTAAAGCTTTTTTAGCAGCATTTATATTATTTAATATTTGAGCGAATTCTTTAGTTTTAGGAGCATCCATGTTTAATGCATCTAATACTATAACTTCACTATTTTGTATTTTTGAAGATAAAGCACTCTTCATAGCTAATCTTCTTACCTTCTTAGGTAATGTATATTTGTAACTTCTTGGTTTAGGTGCAAAAGCAACTCCTCCACCTACCCATTGTACAGATCTTGTAGAACCTTGTCTTGCTCTACCTGTTCCTTTTTGTTTCCAAGGTTTTCTTCCGCCACCTCTAACTTCTGCTCTAGTCTTAGCAGATTGAGTTCCTTGTCTCTTATTTGCTAATTGATTTTTTACAACTTCATATAAAACATGTCCATTAACTTCTACGCCAAATATAGAATCTGATAATTCTATTTCTCCAACGTTTTGTCCACTAACATTTAGTACATTTAATTTTGGCATTGTTATTCCTCCTTTCTCTAGGTTAGTCATTATTTAGAAACCTTTACAGCTTCTTTTATAGTTACTACTGAACCTTTAGCTCCTGGTATAGCTCCCTTAACTAATATAAGGTTCTTATCAGCATCTACTTTCACAACCTCTAAGTTTTGAACTGTTACCTTTACGCTTCCCATGTGTCCAGCTAATTTTTTGTTTTTAAATACTCTACCTGGGTAAGAACAAGCTCCCATTGAACCTGGTCTTCTGTGGTATCTAGAACCGTGAGATTCAGGACCTCTACTTTGTCCATGTCTTTTTATTGGACCTTGGAATCCCTTACCTTTACTTATTCCAGTAACATCTATTTTTGCACCTGCTTCAAATACATCAGCTTTTATTTCTTGTCCAACTGTGTATCCTTCTACAGAATCTACTCTAAACTCTTTTAAATGTTTCTTTAAAACATTAGCAGCAGCTAAGTGTCCTTTTTTAGGCTTGTTTAAAGATTTTTCTTTAGCATCTTCAAAACCTATTTGTATAGCATTGTATCCATCTTTATCAACTGTTTTTATTTGAGTAACGACCATAGGTCCTGCTTCAACAGCTGTTACAGGTATAACTACACCTTTATCAGTGAATATTTGAGTCATACCAACTTTTTTTCCTAATATTCCATTCATATTAGCACCTCCTATAATTCTTACAGCGGATTACATCATTTTAGAAGTAATCATTCTAAGATAGTTACCTATAGGATAATATCTTAGGGGTTCTTATAATTTTATTTCTATATCTACACCTGCTGGTAAGTCTAATCTCATTAATGAGTCAACTGTTTTAGGTGTTGGATTAGCTATGTCGATTAGTCTTTTATGAGTTCTTATTTCAAATTGTTCTCTAGAGTCTTTGTACTTATGTACGGCTCTTAATATAGTTACAATTTGTTTTTCTGTTGGTAGAGGCACAGGTCCTGAAACTTGTGATCCAGCCTTTTTAGCAGTTTCAACTATTTTACCTGCTGAAAAATCTAATAATTTGTGATCATATGATTTTAATCTTATTCTTATTTTTTCATTCTTAGCCATTTTGTTTTCCCTCCTTTATCACGTGTTTAATTTTCAAGTTGCGTACAACTAATACCGATACACTGCTCCGGGTGTGTTGTAACTTTCAAATCGACATCAGTTCGTATTTCACTAGGATTTAATTCTTATTTTCTTAATCTCTCAAGCACACTATTATATTTTATATCATCTGTTACATTTTTTCAAGTTTTTTTTATGTTTTTTTCAATTTTATTTTCTCTTACAACATTATAACCTTAAACTTGATTATGAATCTATCTCAAGGCACTAGTTTAGTATATATGCTTTATTGCTACTTGTCAACAAAAAACAAAAAAGAGAGGTTAAACCCCCTCTTTTTTTATATGAAATCAATTAGCTTAGTAAAAGATTATTCGATTATTGTAGCAACAACTCCTGAAGCTACTGTTCTTCCACCTTCTCTTATTGAGAATCTTAATCCTTCTTCTACAACTATTGAATTTATTAAGTCTACTTCCATTGTTACGTTATCTCCAGGCATTACCATTTCTATTCCATCTGGTAACTTACAAGCTCCTGTTACATCTGTTGTTCTGAAATAGAATTGTGGTCTATATCCATCAAAGAATGGTGTATGTCTTCCACCTTCTTCTTTTTTAAGTACATATACTTCTGCAGTAAATTTTGTGTGTGCTTTTACTGATCCAGTCTTTGCTAGTACTTGTCCTCTTTCTATTTCGTTTCTTTGTACTCCTCTTAATAATGCTCCTATATTGTCCCCTGCTTGTGCTTGGTCTAATAATTTTCTGAACATTTCTACTCCTGTTACTACTACTTTTCTTGGTGCTTCTGTTAATCCTACTAATTCTACTTCGTCTTGTACTTTTAATACTCCTCTTTCCACTCTTCCTGTTGCAACTGTTCCTCTTCCTGTGATTGAGAATACGTCTTCTACTGGCATTAAGAATGGTTTGTCAGTATCTCTTTCTGGTGCTGGTATATATTCATCTATTTGCTCGAATAATTCTACTATTTTATTTCCCCACTCACTCTTTGGATCTTCTAATGCCATTAATGCTGATCCTCTTACTATTGGAGTATCATCTCCTGGGAAATCATATTCTGTTAATAAATCTCTTACTTCCATTTCTACTAGTTCTAATAACTCTTCATCATCTACCATGTCACATTTGTTTAAGAATACTACTATATATGGTACTCCAACTTGTCTTGATAATAGTATATGCTCTCTTGTTTGTGGCATTGGTCCATCTGTTGCTGAACAAACTAATATTGCTCCGTCCATTTGTGCTGCTCCTGTTATCATGTTCTTAACGTAGTCAGCATGTCCTGGGCAGTCAACGTGTGCGTAGTGTCTGTTTGGAGTTTCATACTCAACGTGTGCTGTTGATATTGTGATTCCTCTTTCTCTTTCTTCTGGAGCTTTATCTATGTTTGCGAAATCTACTGCTTCTCCTAATTGGTATCTGTCATATAATGTTTTTGTTATTGCTGCTGTTAATGTAGTTTTACCATGGTCAACGTGTCCTATTGTCCCTATATTAACATGAGGTTTTGTTCTTTCGTATTTAGCTTTAGCCATTTTGAATTTCCTCCCTTTATCTTGTGCAAGACGAGACAAGTCTCGTCTTGCTGATTATTTTTTATATTTATATTATTAATTAATTTTTAAATTATTTTCCTTCAGCTATCTTTTTAGCAACTGAAGCTGGAACTTGTTCATAGTGATCGAATATCATTGTATAAGTTGCACGACCTTGAGTTGAAGATCTTAGGTCTGTAGAGTATCCAAACATTTCTGAAAGTGGAACAAATGCATTTATAACTTGTGCACCACTTCTTGCTTCCATTCCTTGGATTAATCCTCTTCTTGAGTTTAAGTCACCCATAACATCTCCCATGTAATCTTCTGGAGTAACAACTTCTACTTTAAAGTAAGGCTCTAAAAGAACTGCATTACCTTTCTTCATAGCATCTTTGAATGCCATTGAACCAGCCATCTTGAACGCCATTTCAGAAGAGTCAACTTCATGGTAAGAACCATCATATAACTCAACAGCAACGTCTACAACTGGATATCCAGCAACTATACCAGATTGCATAGCTCCTTGTATACCCATGTCAACTGGACCAACATATTCTTTTGGTACAGATCCACCAACAGTTTTGTTTGTGAATTTGTATCCTTCACCTGGCTCTTGAGGAGCAACTCTAATCTTAACGTGACCATATTGTCCTCTACCACCTGATTGCTTAGAGTACTTGTATTCAACATCAACTGGTTGAGTTATAGTTTCTCTATATGCAACTTGTGGAGCACCAACTTTAGCTTCTACTTTAAATTCTCTTAATAATCTATCTACTATTATCTCTAAGTGTAATTCACCCATACCAGATATTATAGTTTGTCCTGTTTCTTGGTCAGTTTTAACTGTGAAAGTTGGGTCTTCTTCAGCTAATTTTTGAAGAGCTATACCCATTTTTTCTTGAGCTGCTTTAGAACTTGGTTCTATAGCAACAGATATAACTGGCTCAGGGAATTCCATAGATTCAAGTATTATTGGATTAGCAGGATCACATAATGTGTCTCCAGTAGTAGTATCTTTTAATCCTACTGCTGCTGCTATATCTCCAGCATAAACTTTAGTTATTTCTTCTCTTGTATTGGCATGCATTTGTAGTATACGACCAATTCTTTCTCTCTTATTCTTAGTTGCATTTAAAACATAAGAACCAGATTCTAATGTTCCAGAGTAAACTCTGAAGAACGCTAGTTTTCCAACAAATGGGTCAGTCATTATTTTGAATGCTAATGCAGAGAATGGCTCTTCATCAGAAGAATGTCTTTCAGCTTCCTCTCCATCTTCCAATATACCTTTTATAGCTGCTATATCAGTTGGTGCTGGTAAGTAATCTAAAACTGCATCTATTACTAACTGAACACCTTTGTTTCTATAAGCTGTACCACAGAAAACTGGGTTCATCTCACACGCTATAGTAGCTTTTCTTATAGCAACTTTTAGTTCATCTATAGTAGGTTCTTCACCTTCAAGATATTTCATCATTAACTCTTCGTCAGTTTCAGCTACTGCTTCAACTAATTTTTCTCTCCACTCTGTAGCTAATTCTTTCATATCTTCTGGTATGTCTGTTTCTTCCATTTCAACACCTAAGTCGTCTTTGTATATAACAGCATCCATTTTTAATAAGTCTATTATACCTATAAATGAATCTTCTTTACCTATTGGTAATTGCATAGGAACTGCATTAGAATTTAATCTAGATTTCATCATGCTTACAACATTGTAGAAATCTGCGCCTAATATATCCATTTTATTTACAAAAGCTATTCTAGGTACTCCATAAGTTTCAGCTTGTCTCCATACATTCTCAGATTGAGGTTCAACCCCACCTTTTGCACAGAATACAGCAACTGAACCGTCAAGAACTCTTAGAGATCTTTCAACTTCAACTGTGAAGTCCACGTGTCCAGGAGTATCTATTATATTTATTCTATGGTCTTTCCATGAAGCAGTAGTAGCGGCAGAAGTTATTGTTATACCTCTTTCCTTTTCTTGCTCCATCCAGTCCATTTGAGAAGCCCCTTCATGAGTTTCTCCTATCTTATGAGTTTGCCCAGTATAAAACAGGATTCTTTCTGTAGTAGTAGTTTTCCCTGCATCTATATGAGCCATGATTCCTATATTCCTAGTTCTTTCCAAAGGAAACTTTCTAGCCATGGTTATCCTCCTTATGATATCCTCAATTTTATAAGATATCTATATATCCTACCATCTATAATGAGCAAATGCTTTATTAGCTTCTGCCATTTTATGAGTATCTTCTTTTTTCTTAACTGAAGCTCCTGTGTTGTTAGCTGCGTCCATTATTTCTTTAGCTAATTTATCAACCATTCCTTTTTCTCCACGAGCTCTAGTGTATTTTACTAACCATCTTAAACCTAATGTTTGTCTTCTTTCAGGTCTAACTTCGATTGGTACTTGGTAGTTTGCCCCACCAACTCTTCTTGCTTTTACTTCTAAAACAGGCATTATATTATCCATTGCCTTATTAAATACTTCTAAAGCATCTTCTCCTGTTTTTTCAGCAATAACTGTGAAAGCATCATAAACTATTGTTTGAGACTTTCCTTTTTTTCCGTCTACCATTAAATTATTTATTAATTTAGTAACTACCTTACTCCCATACATAGGATCTGGTAAAACTTCTCTCTTTGGAACATTACCTTTTCTTGGCATTTCGCTTCCCTCCTTAATTATTTAACTTAAATCATAGGTACTCGACATAAATTATTTAATGCCGTGATGCCATAAATATCTATATATTTAAAGCACCGAACTATAATCAATCATTAATTGTTTTTATTTTTTAGCGTCCTTAGGTTTCTTAGCACCATACTTAGATCTTGATTGTCTTCTCTTATCAACACCTGCTGTATCTAAAGTACCTCTTAGTATATGGTATCTAACCCCTGGAAGGTCTTTTACTCTTCCGCCTCTTATAAGAACAACACTATGCTCTTGTAAGTTATGTCCTTCTCCTGGTATATAAGCAGAAACTTCTATACCATTAGTTAATCTAACTCTGGCAACTTTTCTTAAAGCTGAGTTAGGTTTCTTAGGAGTAACTGTTTTTACTGAAGTACAAACCCCTCTTTTTTGTGGAGCACTAGCGTCAGTTACTTTCTTGTTTAAAGAGTTGTAACCTTTTTGTAATGCTGGAGCAGTAGATTTCTTTTCAACTGCTTTTCTACTTTTACGAACTAATTGGTTAATTGTTGGCATCATCTGCACCTCCTTCCAAATTTTCGATCTTATCAGTGACCGCCAACTACATCAATATGAATACTCATACTGACTGATTGTAACATTTGTTACTTACAATTTAATGTCTATAACACATGAATATGTGATATTAGCATTTTTCTAGCTTGATGCTTTTAGTTCTTGTTTATTGCCATTTAAAAGTCACTAAGAGCTCATATAAGCCCTTAGTGTACTTTTAAACAACACACTTTACTATTTTAACACCACAAATAATGGTTGTCAAGATTTCTTTACTCTATCTGCCATTAATCTTCAATTTTTTCAACAGCTATATTTCTATATTTCTTCATTCCTGTTCCTGCTGGTATTAGCTTACCTAATATAACATTCTCTTTAAGCCCTATTAGGTGGTCTTCTTTACCTTTTATTGCAGCTTCTGTTAATACTCTTGTTGTTTCCTGGAATGAAGCTGCTGATAAGAATGAATCAGTTGCAAGAGATGCTTTAGTTATACCAAGTAATACTCTTTTAGCAACTGCTGGTCTTAAGTCTTTAGCTATAGCTTCTTCGTTACATCTATTAAATGTTAATACATCTTCATATCCACCTGGTAATAAATCTGTATCTCCTGGGTCTTCAACTTTAACTTTAGATAGCATTTGTCTTACTATAACTTCTATATGCTTATCGTTAACATCAACCCCTTGAAGTCTATAAACCCTTTGAACTTCTTTAACTATATATTCTTGAACACCTTTAACACCTTTTACTCTTACTATATCATGAGGATTTATAAATCCTTGTGTTAAAGGATCTCCAGCTTCTAATATCTGTCCTTGCTTAACTTTTAATCTAGAACCATATGGTATCACATATGTTTGAGTTTCGCCTTCTTCTGGTATTACATTTACTTCTTTTCTCTTTCCAGTTTCATCTATTTCAACTCTACCAGATACTTCAGTTATTACAGCTAAACCTTTTGGTTTTCTAGCTTCGAATAATTCTTCAACCCTTGGAAGACCTTGAGTTATATCGGCTCCTGCAACCCCTCCAGTATGGAATGTACGCATTGTAAGCTGAGTACCCGGCTCACCTATAGATTGAGCTGCTATTATACCAACTGCTTCACCTATATTAACTTCTTTTCCTGTAGCTAAGTTTCTACCATAGCACTTAGAACAAACTCCATGATTAGTTTTACAGTTAAGAACTGTTCTTATCCTAATTTTTTCAATTCCTAAATCTACTATAGTTTCTGCTTCATCTTCTTGTATCATAGCATCAGCTTCAACTATAACTTCACCAGTTTCAGGATTTAATATAGGGTCTATAGTATATCTTCCTACAATTCTATCATATATTTCTTCTATAACTTCATTTCCTTCTTTTATAGCATAAATTTCTGTAGTATCTTCTGTTCCGCAATCTACTTCTCTTACAATAACATCCTGACTTACATCAACAAGTCTTCTTGTTAAGTATCCAGATTCAGCCGTACGTATAGCTGTATCGGCAAGACCTTTTCTGGCACCATGTGAAGATGTAAAGTATTCAAGTACTGATAAACCTTCACGGAAATTAGATTTAACTGGTATCTCAACTGTTTTACCAGATGCATTGGCCATAAGACCACGCATACCTGCTAGCTGTCTAATTTGGTTTTTAGAACCTCTGGCTCCTGAATGTGCCATTATATATATATTGTTTAATCTATCTAGTCCACCCATAAGAGCATCAGTAACCTTATCAGTTGTTTCTGTCCATGTCTCTATAACTTTTTCATATCTTTCTTCATTAGATATTAAACCTCTTCTGTATGCTTTTTCATATTTATCAACTTTTTCTTCTGCCTCAGCTATAAATACTTTCTTTTCTTCTGGAACACTCATATCAGCAACAGCAACTGTTATACCACCTAATGTAGAATATTTAAATCCTAGAGATTTTATATAATCTAGTAATTCCGCTGTTTCTGTATTTCCATGTTTTCTAAAGCACTTATCTATTATTTTACCAAGAGATTTTTTATCTGCTAAGAAGTCAACTTCTAGAGCAAATGGGTTTTCATTTCTATCTACAAATCCTAAATCTTGAGGTATGCTTTCATTAAATATAAATCTACCAACTGTACTTTCAACTAATGAACTTCTTCCATCTTCAAGAGTCACCTTTAGTTTTACTAACGCATGTAGATGAACTGATTTATTGTAATAAGCAAGTAATAGCTCATTAAAGTCTTTAAATACCATTCCTGTTCCTTTAGCATCATCTTGTGCTTCTATTGTTAGATAATAACAACCTAAAACCATATCCTGAGATGGAGTAGTTATAGGAGAACCATCTTTAGGAGCAAGAATGTTGTTTACAGAAAGCATTAAGAATCTTGCTTCTGCTTGTGCTTCTACTGATAAAGGTACATGGACTGCCATTTGGTCACCATCGAAGTCTGCATTGTAAGCTGTACACACAAGTGGATGTAGCTTTATAGCTTTACCTTCAACCAAGATTGGTTCAAATGCTTGTATACCTAATCTATGCAGAGTCGGCGCACGGTTAAGAAGAACTGGATGGCTTTTTATAACATCTTCTAAAACATCCCAAACTTCTGGCTTAACTTTTTCTACTATAGATTTTGCACTTTTTATATTATGTGCATATCCTTCTTTAACTAGTTTATCCATAACAAATGGCTTAAATAGTTCTAGTGCCATTTTCTTTGGAAGACCACATTGATAGAATTTAAGTTCTGGTCCAACAACTATAACAGAACGTCCTGAGTAGTCAACACGCTTACCAAGTAAGTTTTGACGGAAACGACCTTGTTTACCCTTTAACATATCTGATAAAGACTTAAGTGGTCTATTTCCAGGCCCTGTTACAGGTCTACCTCTTCTACCATTATCTATTAATGCATCAACTGCTTCTTGAAGCATTCTCTTTTCATTTCTTACAATTATATCTGGAGCTCCAAGCTCTAATAATCTCTTAAGTCTATTATTTCTGTTTATAACTCTTCTATATAAATCATTTAAGTCTGAAGTTGCAAATCTTCCACCATCAAGTTGTACCATTGGTCTTAAATCTGGTGGTATTACTGGTATCGCATCTAAAATCATCCATTCTGGTTTATTCCCAGATTTTTTAAATGCTTCTACAACTTCTAATCTTCTTATTGTTCTAACTTTCTTTTGTCCTGTACTGTCTTTTAATTCCGCTCTTAGGTCTTTGCTTTGTTGCTCTAAGTCTATGTTTTGTAACAATATCTTTACAGCTTCAGCACCCATACCTACAGTAAAAGTATATCCATATTTTTCAAGAGCAGTTCTATACTCTTTTTCTGTCAATAACTGCTTCTCATTCAATCCAGTTTCTCCTGGATCAACTACTACATATGAAGCAAAGTATAGTATTTTTTCCAATGATCTTGGTGACATATCAAGTAAAAGTCCCATTCTACTTGGTATACCTTTAAAGTACCAGATGTGAGACATAGGAGCTGCTAGCTCTATATGTCCCATTCTTTCTCTTCTTACTTTCGATTTAGTTACTTCTACTCCACATCTATCACAAACTACACCTTTGTATCTAACTCTTCTATATTTACCACAATGGCACTCCCAGTCTTTTTGTGGTCCAAATATTCTTTCACAGAAAAGACCATCTTTTTCTGGTTTTAAAGTACGGTAATTTATAGTTTCTGGCTTTTTAACTTCTCCTCTAGACCATTGTCTTATTTTTTCTGGAGAAGCCAATGCTATTTTTATCGACTCGAAATTGTTTAATTCAAACAAGGAGTTCTCTCCCTTCTATTTGAGATTTACATTAATTAAATTTACATATCAAAGTCATCACCATCAAAGTCTATTTCTTCTTCAAATAAATCTTCTTCAGCAAATTCTTCTAAATTCTCTATATCCTCATCTTCTACGGTTTCCGTAAAATCATCTTCAATTTCTTCTATTATATTACTTTCTTCAACTTCTCCCATGTTATTTACAACATCTAGTTCAAATTCACCTATTGTGTCATCTTCATCTACAGATTCTCTTACTTCTATTTCTTGATCTTCATCTGTTAATACTTTTACATCTAAGCATAAACTTTGAAGTTCTTTTATAAGAACCTTAAATGATTCTGGGATTCCTGGCTCAGGTATGTTTTCACCTTTAACTATAGCTTCGTAAGTTCTAACTCGACCTACAACATCATCAGACTTGACAGTAAGTATTTCTTGAAGTATGTGAGCAGCTCCATATGCTTCTAGAGCCCAAACCTCCATCTCTCCAAATCTTTGTCCACCAAATTGTGCTTTACCACCTAGTGGCTGTTGAGTAACTAATGAGTATGGTCCAGTACTTCTTGCATGTAGTTTTTCATCAACTAAATGATGTAGTTTTAAGTAGTACATATATCCAACAGTTATTCTATTATCAAAAGTTTCACCTGTTCTACCATCATATAAAGTTAATTTACCATCTCTAGGATATCCAGCTTCTTCAAGAGCATCCATTATATCATACTCATTGGCACCATCAAATACTGATGTTGCAACATACCATCCTAAAGTCTTAGCAGCAAGTCCTAAATGAACCTCTAAAACCTGACCGATGTTCATACGTGATGGTATACCTTGTGGGTTAAGTATTATATCTAGTGGAGTTCCATTTTCCATAAATGGCATATCTTCTTCTGGTAATATTCTTGAGATAACCCCTTTATTCCCATGACGACCAGCCATTTTATCTCCAACTTTTATTTTTCTCTTTTTAGCTATATAACATCTTACCAATTCATTTACTCCTGGAGATAAATCATCTCCATTTTCTCTAGTAAATACTTTTACATCAACTATTATACCAGATTCACCATGAGGTACTTTAAGTGAAGTATCTCTAACTTCTCTAGCCTTTTCACCAAATATTGCACGAAGTAATCTTTCCTCAGCAGTAAGTTCAGTTTCCCCTTTTGGAGTTACTTTACCAACTAGTATATCTCCTGAATCTACTTCTGCACCTATTCTTATTATACCTCTGTCATCTAAGTTCTTAATTGCACTATCTCCAACATTAGGTATATCTCTAGTTATTTCCTCTGGCCCTAGTTTTGTATCTCTAGCTTCACATTCATATTCTTCTATATGAATTGTTGATAATCTATCTTCTTTAACTAATCTTTCATTTATTAATATGGCATCTTCGTAGTTATAACCTTCCCAAGTCATGAATGCTATAAGACAGTTTCTTCCAAGTGCTACTTCTCCTAAATCAGTTGCTGGACCGTCTGCTATAACATCTCCTTGCACTATTTGCTCACCTTTAGTTATTATAGGTGTTTGATTTATACAAGTACCTGAGTTTGAACGTTTAAACTTAAGTAGATTATATCTATCTCTGTTTCCATCTTCTCTTTTTATAATTATCTCATCCGCTGTTACTCTTTCTGCTATACCAGAATTTCTAGCAACAACAACTGCTCCAGAGTCTTTTGCAGCTCTATATTCTATACCAGTTCCTATAATTGGTGCTTCTCTTCTAACTAGAGGCACTGCCTGACGTTGCATGTTCGCTCCCATAAGGGCACGGTTGGCATCATCATTTTCTAAGAAAGGTATCATAGCAGTGGCAACAGATACAACCTGCTTAGGAGATATATCCATATAGTCTACTCTGCTTTCAGGAACCATTTCAACAGCACCATTTACAGTTCTACAAACAACTCTATGGTTTAAGAATTTACCATTGTCTGTTAATGGCTCATTTGCCTGAGCTCTTACGAATAAATCTTCTTCATCAGCAGTTAAATAATGTATCTCATCAGTAACTGTTGATGTTACTTTATCAAATTTTCTATATGGTGATTCTATAAATCCAAACTCATTTATTTTTGCATAAGTTCCAAGAGAGTTTATAAGACCGATGTTTGGTCCTTCTGGAGTCTCTATCGGACACATTCTACCGTAGTGTGAATGGTGAACGTCACGCACTTCGAATCCAGCTCTTTCTCTTGAAAGACCTCCAGGCCCAAGAGCTGATAGTCTTCTCTTATGTGTTAACTCAGATAAAGGATTTGTTTGGTCCATGAACTGAGATAACTGAGAACTACCAAAGAATTCTTTTATTGCAGCTGAAACTGGTCTTATGTTAACTAACGCTTGAGGCGTTATAGCTTCCATATCTTGAACTGTCATTCTTTCTTTTATGACTCTTTCCATTCTTGAAAGACCAATTCTAACTTGGTTTTGTAATAATTCTCCTACAGATCTTATTCTTCTATTTCCTAAATGGTCTATATCATCAATGTTTCCTATATTATAGAAGATATTGAATTCATAACTTATTGAAGCTATTATATCGTCTAATAATATATGTTTTGGTATAAGTTCTTTAATTCTTGATTTTATAGCTTCTTTTATTTCTTCTTCATCACTATATCCATCTAAAATTTCTTTTAATGTTGGATAATGCACTTTTTCTTTTATGTTTAAATCATCTATGTCAAAATCAATATGAGACTTAATGTCTACAAAATTATTTCCTATAACTCTAACTTTCTTATCATCATCCATTAATAGATTTACTACATTTATACCTGCATTTTGTATATCTTTAGCTAACTCATAGCTTATTTTTTCTCCAGCTTTTACAAATACTTCTCCTGTTTCAGGATTTATTATGTCTTCTGCTGAAATTCTATTCATAATTCTATAGCATAAAGCAAGCTTTTTATTAAATTTGTATCTACCAACTTTTGCTAAATCATATCTCTTTGGATCAAAGAATAAAGCATTTAGTAAAGATGATGCACTTTCTACAGTAGGTGGTTCACCTGGTCTTAATTTTTTATATATCTCAACAAGACCTTCCTCTACTGTCTTAGTATTATCTTTTTCTAATGTGGCAGATAATCTTTCGTCTTCTCCTAAAAGGTCAATTATTTCTGCATCTGTCCCTATTCCTAAAGCTCTAAGTAAAACTGTAACTGGTTGTTTTCTTGTTCTATCAACTCTTACAGATATTACATCGTTAGAATCTGTTTCATATTCTAACCATGCTCCTCTATTAGGAATTACAGTAGATGAAATTAATCTCTTACCTGTTTTGTCTCTCTCTTCCGCATAGTAAACACCAGGAGATCTAACTAATTGACTTACGATAACTCTTTCTGCCCCATTTATAACGAAAGTTCCTCTTTCTGTCATTAAAGGGAAGTCACCCATAAATACTTCTTGTTCTTTTATTTCACCTGTTTCTTTATTTATAAGTCTTACCTTAACTTTTAGAGGTGCACAATATGTAGCATCTCTCTCTTTACACTCTTCTATATCGTACTTTGGTTTATCGTCTAAAGAGTAGTCAACAAATTCCAATATAAGATTACCAGTATAATCTTCTATTGGTGAAATATCATCAAACACTTCTTTTAAACCTTCTTTTAAAAACCACTCATAGGAATCTACTTGAATTTCTATAAGATTTGGCACATCAGCTATTTCCTTAATTTTAGAAAAGCTCATTCTAGTTCTTTTACCTATCGTGACAGGATGTGGCATTCACTTTTCACCTCTCAATAATTAAAAATAAAACAATAGTTCATTCTAACGCATCTAATAATTTTAGCATAATGTCAAGTATTTTTCAATATATTTTTTATCTTATATGTAAACTATGCATTATTTTTGATTTTTTGTAAATTATTTTAAGCATATATTATGTATTATGTACAATTCTCCAATATAAAATCCAATTTTTTCATTTATCGGTTTAATTTTCTAGAAAAAGTTACATTCTAATACCATACCCATATTTAATTATAATTTCATAAATAAGTACTAGTAAATAATTATATTTATACAAAAGCTGTTAAATATACAAAATAAAGACCATAAATGAATTTAATCTGGAGTTTTAAATCTTAAACTATTTCCATCATAAATTATATCTACAGTCTTTATAAAAATAGAATTTCTACTATAATTAAGTTTTTTATTTTTACTATTATATTAGTAATATAATTATCCTAATATATTATCTGCAAACTGTGGCGTAGGTAAACCAAATCCTCCAGCTACTTCAAGTAAGTCTCCTGTTATAAAGGATGAATCATCACTAGCATAGAATAAAACAGCTTTTGCTATGTCTTCTGGTTTCCCTATACGATTTAAAGGAACATGCTTTAGGAACTCCTTTATGAATTCTGGAGACATATTATCTAAAGCAGCTTTGGTTGCAATAAGGCCTGGAAGTACAGCATTACATCTAACATTGTCTTTTGCATATTGTGTTGCTATATTTTGAGTTAATGAGTTGATTGCTGATTTTGATACACAATAAGCTATTCTAGATAGGTCAGGCAATACTGAACCTATACTAGATATATTTATTATACTTCCCTTGCCATTCTTTATCATATGAGGAATAGCAGCTTTACATGGTAAATATACACTTTTTAAATTAGTATTTACTGTATCAAAGAAATTATCTGTATCTCCAGTTAAAAGGTCTTTATCAAGTGAGGGATTTGTCGAACCAAAATTATTTACAAGTATATCTATCTTACCTTCTTTTTTAACTACATCTTCTATCATTGAAGTAAACGTTTCTTCTTCACGAGCATTAAAATAAACAAACTTAGCACACCCGCCTTCTGCACTTATTCTGTCTATAACTTCATTAGCCAATTCTTCTGAACGAGCTGCTAAATATACAACTGCTCCATTTTGTGCCAATATTTCAGCTGATGCTAATCCAATACCTTTAGTTGCTGCAGTAACCACTGCAACTTTACCTTGTAATTTTTCCATTATTAACTCCTCCTTAAATGCATTTCTTAAAATCTACATATTTCGATTTTTAGAAGTATTTCACTCATTTTAAATTTGTATTTGTTAATTAATTATTTATTACATTTTATTTTTAAAGTATTTTTGTAAATTTTTAAAACAATATGTAGTTTTACATAATTTGTCTTTTATTATATCACCTTATATATGCACATTACAATAATTGTTTATATTTTAATTTAACATCTGTATTTAACATAGTAAAAACAGATTCTTTAATAGCATTAAATTAAAATCTCATTACACACTATATGATACCCTTAATTTAATACTATTATATAAATTTTTTTATTTTATAGAAATATTTTATTCACAATTTTTTATAAATAAAAAAAGATACCCAAATGGGTATCTTTTTAAAGAAACTACTTAACTTCTACTTTAGCTCCAGCAGCTTCTAATTTTTCTTTTATTTGATCAGCTTCTTCTTTAGAAGCTCCTTCTTTAACTGTCTTAGGAGCATTGTCAACTACTTCTTTAGCTTCTTTTAATCCTAATCCTGTTATTTCTCTAACTGCTTTTATAACTCCAACTTTTGAAGAACCAACCTCAGCTAATACTACATCAAACTCAGTTTTTTCTTCAGCAGCTGGTCCACCAGCAGCTGCACCAGCTACCATTACTGGAGCTGAAGCTGATACGCCGAATTTTTCTTCAGCAGCTTTAACTAATTCATTTAATTCTAAAACTTTCATATTTTCTATAGCTTCTAATATTTGTTCTATTGTCATTTTTAGCACCTCCGAATTTTCTTTTCAAATTAATATTTATAATTTTTTAGTTAAGCAATTAAGCTTCTTCTTGACCTTCTGCCTTTTTCGCTATTGCATCTATTAAGTATGCAAAGTTTGATATTGGAGCTTTTAAGCTACCAAGTAATTTAGCGATAAGAACTTCTCTTGATGGTATGTTAGCCATTTCAACAATCTTAGCTTCGTCATAGAATACACCTTCTACAACACCCATCTTTAATTTCATCTTTGGATGAGAATCCATGAATCCTTTTAATATTCTAGCTGGAGCAACTGGATCATCATATCCAAATGCTATAGCATTAGTACCAATTAATAATTCTTCATTGAATTGCTCTATACCAACTTCTTTAGCTGCTCTTCTAACTAAAGTATTTTTATATACTTTGTAATCTACACCAGCTTCTCTCATTTGTTTTCTTAACTCAGTTACTTCTTCAACTGTTAACCCTTTGTAATCAACAACAACGGCAGCAGAAGATTTTTGTAACTTTTCAACTATTTCAGAAACAACTTCTGATTTAATTTCTATAGCTTTTCTCATCTAGATGTGCACCTCCTTCACCAAATAGGCTTAGTATTTACCGCAACATTATAAAAAGCTTTTGTTGCCAAAAGTAGACATCAAAAGCTTTAGTAATCTCAATTTATCTAAAACCTCGGTGGGATATTAAGCTTTCGCACCCACTATCTACGGCAAATCTATTCTTTTTTACATTGACAAATGATATGATAACATTTTTGTCAACCTGTGTCAACAGTTTTATTATTCAGCTGTTCTTGCTGGGTTTATTTTAACTCCAGGTCCCATTGAAGAAGCTACAGTTATACTTCTTAAATATTGTCCTTTAGCAGCAGCTGGTTTAGCTTTTATTATAGCATCCATTAATGCAGCAAAGTTTTCAGATAATTTTTCTCCACCAAATGATACTTTTCCTACTGGAACGTGTATTATGTTAGTTTTGTCTAATCTGTATTCAACTTTACCAGCTTTTATTTCATCTATAGCTTTAGCTACATCAAATGTAACTGTTCCTGATTTAGGGTTTGGCATTAAACCTTTTGGTCCTAATACTCTACCTAATCTACCTACTACACCCATCATGTCTGGAGTAGCAACTACTATATCAAAATCAAACCAGTTTTCACCTTGTATTTTTTGAACTAATTCTTCAGCTCCTACAAAATCAGCACCAGCTTGTTCAGCTTCCTTAGCTTTTTCACCTTTAGCAAAAACTAAAACTCTTTTAGTTTTACCAGTTCCGTGAGGTAATACAACTGCACCTCTTACTTGTTGATCAGCATGTCTTGAGTCAACACCTAATTTAATGTGTGCTTCTACTGTTTCGTCAAATTTAGCTCCAGCTATATCTGAAACTAATGTTAATGCTTCTGATGCATCATAGAACTTAGTTCTATCTACTTTTTGTAATGCACCTGCATATCTTTTACCTTTTTTAGCCATTTTATTTTCCTCCTTGTGGTTAATCTCGGCTTTTCGCCTCCCACTTTATAAAAAAAAGTGTATCTTTTAATTAGTCTTCTACTACAACACCCATGCTTCTAGCAGTACCAGCTATCATACTCATAGCAGCTTCTACTGATGCAGCATTTAAGTCAGGCATTTTTAATTCAGCTATTTCTCTTACTTGAGCTGAAGTTATTTTAGCAACTTTCTTTTTGTTTGGTTCTCCAGAACCTGATTTTAAGTTTAATGCTTTTTTAATTAAAACTGCAGCTGGTGGAGTTTTTGTTATAAAACTGAATGATCTATCTTGATATACAGTTATAACAACTGGTATTATCATTCCAGCTTGATCTGCAGTTTTAGCATTAAATTCTTTTGTGAATCCCATTATATTAACACCATGTTGTCCTAATGCTGGTCCAACTGGTGGCGCTGGAGTAGCCTTTCCTGCAGGTATTTGTAATTTTATTTGACCTATAACTTTTTTAGCCATTTTGAGCGCACCTCCTCAGATTTTTCTATAATAATAGTATTAGATTTTTTCTATACCTTCAAGCTCTATTACAAATAGAGTCCTTTTACCAAATGCATTTATGCACACTTTAACTTCTCTGTTTTCTAAGTCAATTTCTTCTATGTTTCCTACTTGTCCACTAAATGGTCCTTGAGATACCTTTACTGTATCTCCTATTTCAAAGTCAATATCACTATTTACTACTTTAGGTTCAGTTGTATCTATACCCATAGCTTTAACTTCTTCTTCACTTAATGGTACTGGTTTTGAACCAGGTCCAACGAAACCTGTAACTCCCTTAGTATTTCTTACTACATACCAAGATTCATCAGTTATTATCATTTTAACCAAAACATAACTTGGATAAACTTTACGTTGTCTAGTTTTTTCTTTTCCAGTTTTAGTAGTTTCCACTACCTCTTCTGTTGGAACAACTACTTGTCTTATGCAGTCTTCCATACTTCTTGTTTTAACTGCTTTTTCTATTGTAGCTTTAACTTTATTTTCATGTCCCGAATAAGTATGAACTACATACCAACTTGCTTCTTGTAATTCTGACATTTAACTTACCTCTTTTCGTCTATTTTAGTAATAACGCTAGTGCACCAGATAATATAGTGTCTATACCCCATACTAATATAGTGCATGAAATAACTACAGTTAAAACTATACCTGTGTTTTTAAACAATTCTTTTTTTGTCGGCCATGTAACTCTTTTCAATTCTTGTTTAGTTTCTTTTAAATAACCAAATAAACTGAATCTCTTTTTAGTTTTTGCACCGTCATTTGTTTGGGCAGCCATTCCATACTCACATCCTTATAAAACTATTTTGTTTCTTTATGAGTTGTATGCTTTTTACAGAATCTACAATATTTTTGTAATTCTATTCTGTCTGGATTATTTTTCTTATTCTTAGTAGTGTTGTAGTTTCTTTGCTTACACTCTGTACATGCTAAAGTTACTTTAACTCTCATCTGATACACCTCCAACTTTGTAATACAATAATATATATTGTTAATATATGTGAATATAATATCTTTAAAATATGTATTTATTAAAAATCTACAGTATTTAAGATATTATTAACTTCCTATAATCATTACCTTGTATAAGTTATCACAAAATCCTATGCTGTGTCAATGTTTTTGTATTTCTATGTTAAAAAAAGAGGAGCATAACCCCTCTTTTTATTATTCTTTAATCCATCAGTTTAGTAATAAGAATTACTCTATTATTGTAGCAACAACTCCTGAAGCTACTGTTCTTCCACCTTCTCTTATTGAGAATCTTAATCCTTCTTCTACAACTATTGAATTTATTAAGTCTACTTCCATTGTTACGTTATCTCCAGGCATTACCATTTCTATTCCATCTGGTAACTTACAAGCTCCTGTTACATCTGTTGTTCTGAAATAGAATTGTGGTCTATATCCATCAAAGAATGGTGTATGTCTTCCACCTTCTTCTTTTTTAAGTACATATACTTCTGCAGTAAATTTTGTGTGTGCTTTTACTGATCCAGTCTTTGCTAGTACTTGTCCTCTTTCTATTTCGTTTCTTTGTACTCCTCTTAATAATGCTCCTATATTGTCCCCTGCTTGTGCTTGGTCTAATAATTTTCTGAACATTTCTACTCCTGTTACTACTACTTTTCTTGGTGCTTCTGTTAATCCTACTAATTCTACTTCGTCTTGTACTTTTAATACTCCTCTTTCCACTCTTCCTGTTGCAACTGTTCCTCTTCCTGTGATTGAGAATACGTCTTCTACTGGCATTAAGAATGGTTTGTCAGTATCTCTTTCTGGTGCTGGTATATATTCATCTATTTGCTCGAATAATTCTACTATTTTATTTCCCCACTCACTCTTTGGATCTTCTAATGCCATTAATGCTGATCCTCTTACTATTGGAGTATCATCTCCTGGGAAATCATATTCTGTTAATAAATCTCTTACTTCCATTTCTACTAGTTCTAATAACTCTTCATCATCTACCATGTCACATTTGTTTAAGAATACTACTATATATGGTACTCCAACTTGTCTTGATAATAGTATATGCTCTCTTGTTTGTGGCATTGGTCCATCTGTTGCTGAACAAACTAATATTGCTCCGTCCATTTGTGCTGCTCCTGTTATCATGTTCTTAACGTAGTCAGCATGTCCTGGGCAGTCAACGTGTGCGTAGTGTCTGTTTGGAGTTTCATACTCAACGTGTGCTGTTGATATTGTGATTCCTCTTTCTCTTTCTTCTGGAGCTTTATCTATGTTTGCGAAATCTACTGCTTCTCCTAATTGGTATCTGTCATATAATGTTTTTGTTATTGCTGCTGTTAATGTAGTTTTACCGTGGTCAACGTGTCCTATTGTCCCTATATTAACATGAGGTTTTGTTCTTTCGTATTTAGCTTTAGCCATTTTGAATTTCCTCCCTTATCTTTCGATATAAATTAATTTTGCTCACAATAAGCTTATGGTAAGTATTTTACTATTAATCATTTCTGTTTTCAAGATGTTTTTCTAATTTTCTCTTAACCCTTTGTAAAGCGTTATCTATTGACTTTACATCTCTTTTAAGTTTGTCCGCTATGAACTGGTATGACTTTCCATTCAAATACAATTCTAGGACTTCTAATTCCAAGTCGCTTAATAATTCGTTCATCTTTGATTCTATATTTTTTAATTCTTCTTTACTAATTATAAGTTCTTCTGGATCTGTTACTATACTTGTAGCTATTATATCTAAAAGTGTTCTGTCTGACTCTTCATCATATATTGGTTTATTCAAAGAAACATATGAATTTAAAGGTATATGTTTTTGTCTTGTTGCAGTTTTTATAGCAGTTATTATTTGTCTTGTTATACATATCTCTGCAAAACATTTAAATGAATTTGTCTTACTTCCATCAAAATCTCTAACTGCCTTATAAAGGCCTATCATTCCTTCTTGTATTATATCTTCTTTATCTGCTCCAATTAAAAAATATGACTTTGCTTTTGCCTTTACAAAATTTCTGTATTTGGTAATAATATACTCTAGTGCTATCTTATCCCCTTCACTTGCTCTTAATACAATGTTATACTCATCTTGCTGACAATTGTCTATTAACTCATAACTTTTTTCTTTTGCTACCAACATGTAAATCTCCCCCATATATAAAACAAATTTATAGGTATATTATAGTCTAAAGAACCTAGTAATTTCAACGCTTTCTACGAATGTTCTCAAGTTTCGACAATGTTTCTTCATCTAACCTTTCCTCCAACCAATTTCGCTGAATTTTTTTCCTTAAACCGCTATTTTTTTCCTTCATTTTATTCTTGGAACGATCTAATTCTAACTTTAATTCTCTAGCAGACATTCTCATAGCACCTTTTCCTAAAATCATTTGTTGCTCTGCATAGTCATTAGTAGCTACTTTTACATCATCATATTTTGATAGAGAAGTTATAAATTTTTCTATATAACTATCCGCTGTTTGGTGCTCTCTTGTATAAACTATTGTTATGTGTTTTCTTTTTTCAACTTTTTCTCGGGAATTCTTAACATTATAAGCATCAAAAACTATTATAGTCTTATATCCCATGAACTCAGAAAATTCTATAATATCATCAATAAGTTTTTCTCGAGAATCCTCTAAATCCTCTTTCGCCAGTTCTTTTAAGTTATCCCACGCATTTATAATATTATAGCCATCTATTATTAAGTAGTGATTTATGTTTCTTCTCATGCTTATTTACTTTTTATCCAGTCTTTGTCTGAATATTTCATATAAAAGTATACCACCTGCTACAGATGCATTTAAAGATGTAACATTACCTATCATGGGCATTTTTACTATAAAGTCACAGTTTTGTTTAACCAATCTAGATATTCCAAAACCTTCACTTCCAATTACTACACCTAGAGGTCCTGTAAGATTTTGTTTATAAAAAGTTTCTCCATCCATATCAGCAGCTGCAATCCACAGCCCTTCATCTTTCAGTCTTTTTATTGTATTGACTATATTGGTTACCTTACAAACTGGCATATACTCTACAGCTCCAGCAGAAGCTTTTGTAACTACAGGAGTTATGTGCACAGACCTTCTTTTTGGGATAATAACTCCATGTGCTCCTACTGCATCTGCTGTCCTTATTATTGAACCTAAGTTATGTGGGTCTGTTATTTCATCTAGTATAATAAAAAATGGGTCTTCATTTTTACCTTTTACTGAGCCTATTAACTCATCTAATTCATAATACTTATATTCACTTGCATAAGCTATTACACCTTGATGCGAATGACTTGTGCTTACTTCATCTAACTTATGTTTATCAACATATTGTATAATTATATTCTTCTCTTTGGCCATTCCTATTATTTTCTTAATTGAACCTTCTTTAGCTGAGTTTGCAATTAATATTTTGTCTATTTCTCTATCACTCTTTATAGCTTCTATTACAGGATTTCTTCCTTCAATACTTGCCAAACTATTCACCACCTACAAGGATTTAAATTTTTCTCTAACTTGAACTATATCACCACAAGTCATAGTTCCTTCTGGACAACTTCCATTTACACAGCTTGGACCAGTCTTTTTAAATAATATAGGAGCAACTTTTTTAACTTCTCTTAACATTTCTACAGCTAAGTTTCTTATTTCCCATTGTGCTCTTTCACAGCATCTATGTTCAAAGAAATTAAATAAACTTCTAGCGTTTATAGTAAATACCATTTTTGTTTCACATGCATTTGGAAATACATATCTAGCATCCTCTATTGCTTTTTTCTCAGCTTGTCTCTTTGCTGTTTTCTCATTTTTTCCTTCTTTTATTAGTTCATCATAATGCTTATCAAATAATATCTCCACTAATTTGTCATAATCTTCTTGGTCCTTTTTCATTGAGTTAACAAATAACTCTTTTGCTTTT
Organism: Clostridioides sp. ES-S-0123-01; assembly: GCF_020658415.1. Taxonomy (NCBI): domain Bacteria; kingdom Bacillati; phylum Bacillota; class Clostridia; order Peptostreptococcales; family Peptostreptococcaceae; genus Clostridioides; species Clostridioides sp. ES-S-0123-01. Next base: position 43,123 of record NZ_JACVWD010000010.1, on the reverse strand, counting down.
TCTATTTTTTCTATTTCAGGAGGAATTATGTACTCAAATTGGTCTAATTTAACATACCTTTGACTTTGTTGTGAAAAACTAGCTATACGATGTCTAACAATTTGATGCGAACAAGCTCTTGAAATACCTTCTATTGAAAACGTAAAAGATGCATGTTCTAATATTGAACCATGCCCTATATTTAATAACATATTTAAAAATTTTTCTATACTTTCTTCTGTTAAGTCTTTTTCTATTTCGTCTGTCCCAACTGGTGAATAACATAACTTAGCTGCCATAGCTATTACTTTTTCGGGTTCAGGTGTATGTGATATTAATTTTACTTTCATAAATTTTTGTCCTTTCTTATTACTAATTTCTATATATTTATTATACATTAGTTATAAAAAAAGTGTTGCCTTATTAATTATTATTAAGACAACACTCTTTAATATTTACATATCTCTTTCAATAATTTTAATTCCTTTATTGATAATATATTGAAGTCTCTCTATTTCATTATTCAAATACAAATATCCAATTAATGCTTCAAATCCAGTTGCATGTTTATAGTCTATAATATCTGCATTTTTAGGAGAAGTGTTTGATTTTTGATTTCTTCCCCTTTTATAAATTTTACTCTCTTCCTCTGTTAATTCACTTTCGATTTCATGAATTATTGATGCTTGAGCTTTAGCCTTTACATACTTTATGGCTAACTTATGCAAATCATTAACTTTTCGCTGTGTATTTTGTCTAATCAAGTGTTCTCTTATATATGTCTCATACACTGTATCACCTAAATATGCTAAAACTAGTGGTGACATAGTAACTAATTCAGTTTTTTCCATTTTTATACCCTTTTCCACTTAACACCTTGTCTTGTGTCTTCTAGTACAATTCCCATATCTAATAATTGTTGTCTTATATCATCCGCTAATTGGAATTCTTTATTTTTCTTTGCGTCAGTTCTCTTTTGTATTAATTCTTCAATGTCTTTATCTAGCACAGTATCCTTTTTCTTATTTACAATATTCAATACTCCTGTAAGCTCATTAAATTCATCTAAACACTTCTTAGCTAACTCTAAAGAAGAATTTTCGTCTACATTAGAATTTATCAACTTAGCCAATTCAAATATAATACTTACTGCATCTGCTGTATTAACATCATCATCCATAGCATCTATAAATCTTTGTCTAAAGTTATCTAATTCTTTAACAAGCTCTACTTCTTTTTCTGTTAGAGATGATTCTTTTAAATTACTTAATGTAAACTCTAATTTTTCTTTGGTATTATACAATCTTTCAAGACCAGCTTTAGCTTGATTTAACATTTCATCACTAAAGTTTACTGGATTTCTATAATGTGCTGATAACATGAAAAATCTCACTATTTCTAAATCATATAGCTTTGATATATCTCTTACTGTAAAGAAATTCCCTTTTGATTTACTCATTTTTTCATCATTTATATTTATATATCCATTATGCATCCAATATTTTGAGAATGTTTTTCCACTTCTAGCTTCACTTTGTGCTATTTCGTTTTCATGGTGTGGGAATGTTAAATCTTGACCACCTGCATGTATATCAATTGTCTCACCTAAGTATCTCTTAGACATAACAGAACATTCTATATGCCACCCTGGTCTACCTTCTCCCCAAGGACTCTCCCATCCTGGTTCTCCTTCTTTTTTTGCTTTCCAAAGAACAAAATCCATAGGATGTCTTTTTTGGTCATTAACTTCAATTCTAGCTCCAGCCTCTAAGTCTTCTTGTTTTTGGCCTGAAAGTTTTCCATATCCTTCAAATTTATTTGTATCAAAATATACATCGCCATTTACTGCATATGCATATCCTTTATCTTCTAATTCTTTTATAAAATCTATAATTTGTTGTATATTATCTGTAACTTGAGGATGAACAGTAGCTCTCTTAATTCCTAATCCATCACAATCTACAAAATACTCTTTTATGTATTTAGTAGCAACTTCTTCTGGAGATATTCCTTCTTCGTGGCTTCTATTTATAATCTTGTCATCAACATCTGTAAAGTTTTGTACATAAGTTACGTCATATCCTCTATACTCTAAATACCTTCTTAGAGTATCAAATATTATAAATGGTCTTGCATTACCTATGTGGATATAGTTATAAACTGTTGGACCACACACATACATTTTTACCTTTCCTTCTTCTAATGGAACAAATTCTTCTTTTGCTCTAGTTAATGTATTATAAACTTTCACACTCATCACCTCACTGTATTTTTATAAATTATTTTCTTAACATCATATATTATATTATAGTTGAAAATTGCAATAAATAATAGTACTACTATCATTTTTCATACTATCCTTCAAATTACATAATAATACTATCACTATTTTCTATTGTTCCTCTAAAAATATCTTTTTTTGAGAAGAACATTTTTCAAAAGTCTCTTCTGTAATCATTTTTTCGTCTTTTAACTTTTCTAAAATTGTAACATATTCTAAGCATAGCTCCTTTAATTCCTTTTTAACATCATCAATATTACTATACATAGTAATTACCCCCTTAATAATTAAATCAAACTAAAATAATAGATTACCTTCTTCTATGCTTAATATTTTTATTAGTTTATTATTCATATTTTATTTATATTTTTGCTTTGCTTTTTATATATTAAATTTATTGACCTAAATACCTTCATTTTGTTAGCCATATCTTTTCACCAAATACTAACACAAAAAAAGTCCGCATCTAAATTAGCGGACTTTTATGACTATAATATATGATTTTTTACATAAGCTATTCTATTTAAGCAAGTTTCTTTTCCTAAAACTTCCATTACTTTTGGTAAATCTGGGCCATGCATTTGTCCTGTCAAAATTATTCTTGACCCCATAAATAAATTTTTCCCTTTTATTTTATACTCTTTTTGTATCTCTTTAAGCATTGTTTGACCAAACTCAGCATTTAATATTTCTGCTTTTTCTATTTTTTCTTGTAAGGCATCTATTAAAGTAGGTATATGTTCTAATTTTAGGAAGTCACTTCCTTCTTCAGTTTCTATCTCTACATTATCTCCAAAGAATATACTCGCATGCTCAGTAACTTCTTTTACATATTGTAATTTTTCTTTAAGCACTGATATCATACTCTTTAAAAATTCATACTTACTAGTAGCTTCTGCTTCTGTTATAAACCCATCTTCTATTAAAAATGGTATAGCTAAATCTGTTAGGTAAGCATCATCACCGTCTTTTATATAATGTTGATTAACCCAGTTTAACTTTTCAGTATCGAATACCCCTCCACTTTTAGATACTCTTTCAACAGAGAAAGCTTTTTCTAACTCTTCCATTGTAAATAACTCTTGATTATCTTCTGGAGACCAACCAACTAATGCTACATAGTTTACTAATCCTTCTGGTAAATATCCTTTTTTCTTAAAATCTTCAACTGCTACATCACCTTGTCTCTTACTTAATTTTTTCTTTTCTTTATTAAGTATATTTGGTAAATGTACAAATACTGGCGCTTCCCATCCAAATGCTTCATATAAATAAACATGTTTTGGAGTAGATGATACCCACTCTTCTCCTCTTATAACATGTGTAATTTTCATTAGATAATCATCTACCACTACTGCAAAATGATAAGTTGGGAATCCATCTGTTTTCATCAAAACTTGGTCATCTAAATCATTAGTATTGAATTCCATGTCTCCTCTAACTAAATCAGTAAATTTAATTATATGATTTTCTGGTAATTTTAATCTTATAACATATGGTACTCCTGCTTTTATATTAGCTTCTACCTCTTCTTTAGATAAGTTTTTGCAGTGACCATCATATTTAGCAGTTTCTCCTGCTGCCTTTTGAGCATCTCTTACTTCATCCAATCTTTCCTTTGTACAGAAACAATAATAAGCTTTTCCACTATCTAAAAGTTGTTTTATATATTCTTGATATATATCTAATCTTTGAGATTGAATATATGGTCCATATTCTCCTTTTTGTATTACTTTTTCATTATCATCTAATATAACTCCCTCATCATGATTGACGCCAGCCCATTTCATAGCATTAAGCATATTTTCTATAGCACCTTCTACCAATCTACTTTGGTCTGTATCTTCTACTCTTAATATATATTCTCCGCCCATTTTCTTTGCAAATAAATAGTTATATAAAGCAGTCCTTAAACTACCTATATGTACAAATCCTGTTGGACTTGGTGCAAACCTTACTCTTATATTCATTTTTACTTCCTCCTGATATTTTATTCAATATAACTATAATATTAAACTAGTACATTGTTTTGCAAGTTTATTTTTAATCAAACTTAATAATAATATCCTTTTTATTCAAAAATACACATGTTTATTATATCAGAAAATACTAGATTTAATTTCATAAATCTTTCTTTTAATCCATTTATTTTTCCAAAAATTAAAGGTATTATTTATAACTATTCATAAATGCTTATTATCAATTTTTTAGAAATCTATACAATAAATGTGCTATCAAAAATAGTAATATAGTTCCTATAATTTGAAAAATCAAAAATACATCTACTGTAAATTTCATAACATTTAAACTCCTAAATCTATATTCTCTTTCTACATTATCATCTGTAATATATATATTTTTCTTTCATAATTTCTAACAATCAAAAGTAGTTCACTTCCATCCTCTTTTTTTACATGCAAATAGTTATCACCTATGGATGTTTTTATAGGATAATTTCTAAATGCTTCTTCTATATGTTTCTTATGATTAGAATCGTCTTTAACATCACTTAAAGATAAAGTTTTACTTTTAAAATTTTTAACCTGCTCATTTATATTATTTATATTTTTATCATCTATACTATTACCTATATGTAAGTTTTTTATTTTATCAAATTTAGTATCTGAATATTTATAAATAATAAAACTTTCTCCATCTCCAAGGAAGCTTTCTTCTGATATTAATACTACCTTTTCCTCACTGGGTGAAGGTATTTTGATGTCCCAATATTCATTAAATTCCTTTGTAGCATTGGATAAATAAACTGAAACCCACATCAATATGCAAACAAGTAAAAAAGAGCCGATAATTGTGATAACAATAATATTCAATGTTTTTTTTATACATTTATTAATCATCTTAGCATACTCCTTTATTTTTTAGGCACATATATTACATATTCTACCATAAGAATAAAGTAAATTTAGATAATTATATTAAAATTATTATTAATCTTAACCGAATAGTAAAAAACAAAAAACTGGGATGTAAAGTATTAAATACTTTACATCCCAGTTTTTTGTTTTTACATTTATTTAAATATATGATTCTAGTATGCTTTTGCCATTACTACCATATGCTCTGCTTCTTTTCCACAATATACACACTTGTGACCTAAGTTTTCTTGTTCAAAAGGTAAGCATCTTATAGTTGCCCCTGTTTCTTCCTTAACCTTTGCCTCACATTCAGCATCTCCACACCACATAGTTTTTATGAATCCTGGTTTTTCTTCCAAAGCTGTTCTAAATTCATCCATATTTTCAACTACAGATGTGTTATCTTCTCTATGTTTTCTTGCTCTTTCAAACATATCATTGTGTATAATATCAAATAAATCATATACAGCATCAGCTAATCCTTCTAAAGGCATAGCACTCTTTTCTAGAGTATCTCTTCTAAATATCATAGCTTGATTATTTTCTATATCTTTTGGTCCAATTTCAATTCTTATTGGTACACCTTTCATTTCCCACTCATTAAATTTCCATCCAGTTGTATAGTTATCTCTATCATCAACCTCTACTGTTACTCCTTTAGCTTTTAAATCTGCATATATTTTATCAACAGTTTCCATTACATTGCCTTTTTTAGCAGCTATAGGAACTATAACAACTTGTATTGGAGCTACTCTTGGTGGTAATACTAAGCCTCTATTATCACTATGAGTCATTATAAGCCCACCTATAAGTCTTGTAGATGCTCCCCAAGATGTATGATATGGATTAGCTAAGTTGCCTTCTCTATCTGCAAAAGTAATATCAAACGCTTTTGTAAAGTGTTGTCCTAAGAAGTGACTTGTACCTGATTGTAATGCTTTCCCATCATGCATCATAGCTTCTATAGTGTATGTTCTCTCACCACCTGCAAATTTTTCACTTTCACTTTTTTGACCAGATACAACTGGCATTGCAAGCAATTCCTCACATAAAGCTTTATATATTTCTAATTGTTGTATTGTTTCTTGTTGTGCTTCTTCTGCTGTTTCATGTAATGTATGACCTTCTTGCCATAAGAATTCAGATGTTCTTAAGAAAGGTCTAGTTGATTTTTCCCATCTAACAACTGAACACCATTGATTATAAAGATATGGCAACTCTCTATATGATTTTAGCCATTTAGCATACATTGTACATATTATAGTTTCTGAAGTAGGTCTTACACATAGTCTTTCTTCTAGTTTTTTATTTCCTCCATGTGTTACCCATGCAACTTCTGGAGCAAACCCCTCAACATGCTCTGCTTCTTTGTTTAATAAACTTTCTGGTATCAATAATGGAAAATAACAGTTTTTATGTCCAGTTTCTTTGAATTTTTTATCCATAAATTCTTGCATTTTTTCCCATAAAGCATATCCATATGGTTTTACAACCATAAATCCTTTTACTGGTGCATAATCAACTAAATCAGTCTTAGTTATAACATCTGTATACCATTGTGGAAAATCATCTTCCATCTTTGTTATTTCTTCAACAAATTGTTTTTCATTTTTTGCCATCTTAATTACCTCCTCATTTATTATGTTTTTATACAAAAACACCCTTTTATCTTTTTATATAGATAAAAGGGCATTTATAAAGTACAACTCTGATTATCTATACAGTAGCTTTCTTTAAATTATTATCCTAACTTAACATTGTTTTTGATAAATTCTGCTTTTACTTTTTCACTTATTTCTTCTATTTTAATTAATTCTTTATCTTCTTCGTATCTAAGTTTAAATTCTACTTTACCTTCATCAATATTTTTACCTACTGTAATTCTCATAGGTATTCCTATTAATTCTGAATCATTGAATTTAACACCAATTCTTTCATCTCTATCGTCTAACAAGACTTCTACACCCATATCTTGTAAATCATTATATATCTTTTCAGCTAATGACATTTGTTCCTCATTTTTCATATTTGCTGGAACTATCACAACATGATATGGAGCTACTGATAAAGGCCAAATTATACCTTTTTCATCATTATGTTGCTCAATTATAGCTGCTGCTGTTCTTTCTACACCTATGCCATAGCATCCCATTATTATAGGTTTTGATTTACCATCTCTATCAATAAAGTTTGCATTCATAGCTTCTGAGTATTTAGTTCCTAACTTAAATATATGTCCTACTTCAACACCTCTAGCTATTTCAAGAGGTTTACCACATACTATACATTTGTCACCTTCTTGAACATTTCTAAAGTCTCCAACTATACCCTCAAAATCTCTTCCATAGTTAGCATTTCTTATATGATACTCAGTCTTATTAGCTCCAACAACTATATTTCTTTGCTCAACAATTTCTTTATCTATAAAGACATAATCAGCATTTACTCCTATTGGTCCAGCAAACCCAACCTCTGCATTAGTTACTTTTCTTACAACGTCGTCTGTAGCAAGTGCAAATTCTATAACAGAACCTATTGCATTAGATACTTTAACTTCATTAACCTCTCTATCTCCTCTTACAACAACTACAACTGTTTTCCCATCTGCTTCATATACTAAAGTCTTAGCAAATTTATCTGGAGAAGCATTTAGGAATTCTTCTAATTCTTTTATTGTAGCTGCTCCTGGTGTATGAACTTCTTCTAATTCCTTCATTTCTTCTTTTTCTGATACTGCATTACAAGACTCTGCTCTTTCTACATTGGCTGCATAATCACATCCACTACAGAATACAACTTCATCTTCTCCAACTTCTGATTTAACCATAAATTCAGCTGATGTAGAACCTCCTATAGCTCCTGAATCTGCTTGAACTGGACTGTTATCTAATCCACATCTATCAAATATACTTACATATGCATCAAACATATCTTGATATGATTTATCTAATCCTGCTTCATCTACATCAAAACTGTATGCATCCTTCATTGTAAAAGTCTTAGTTCTCATAACACCAAATCTTGGTCTTCTCTCATCTCTATACTTAACTTGTATTTGATACAAATTAAGTGGTAATTGTTTATATGAAGTAATCTCTTGTCTTATTATGTCAGTAAAAGCTTCTTCATGTGTTGGCCCAAGGCAGTACTCTCTTTCTGTTCTATCTTTTAACCTAAACATTTCTGCACCCATAGCAGTCCATCTTCCAGATTCTTTCCACAATTCTGATGGAAGTAAAGCCGCACATAGTATTTCTTGACAATCTTTTTTATTTAATTCTTCTCTAATTATTTGCTCAATTTTTTTAAATACCCTTAACCCCATTGGCAATTGATTATAAACCCCTGAAGTCATTTTTTTTATCATTCCTGACCTTACCATTAATTGATGGCTTGTAATTTCAGCATCTGCTGGAATCTCCTTCAATGTTGGCATAAACATTTTAGACATTTTCATTAATAAATTCCTCCTGAATATTGTTTTCCTGAAAATATAAAAAACCTCTCATCTCTATACAAGTATAGAGACGAAAGGTTTGATTTCCGCGGTACCACTCTAGTTAGCTATATAAATAGCTCTCTTTAGGGAATGTAACGGTTCCTACCGTAAAGATTTTTATACCTTTAAGCTAAAAGACAGGTTCAAAGACTTCCTCTTGAAAACTCTCACCTCTGTTTTCTCTCTGTGAAGATTTCATCATTTTACTATTTCTTTATCATAGCTAATTTTATATTTATATTAATTTTACTTAAATTCACATATTATAGATATTCTATATAGGCCTATTATTTGATATCCATTAAACTTATTACTAATAATATATTAATTATTCTGACTTGTCAATAATAATAAACAAATACTTTGTGAAGCTATTCCTTGTTTTGCACCTGTAAAACCAAGACCTTCTTCTGTAGTTGCTTTTATATTTATGTTTTCAATATCTGTATTTAAAACTTTTGCTATATTTTTTCTCATATTCTCAATGTGGGGAGCCATCTTAGGACTTTGAGCAATTATAGTACTATCTATATTTCCAATTTTATACCCTTTGCTTGTTATTAGATTATATACATGTTCTAGTAATTTCATACTATCTATTCCCTTATATTTTTTATCTGTATCTGGGAAATGCTTACCTATATCGCCTAAAGCTAGTGCCCCCAAAATAGAATCCATTATTGCATGTATCAATACATCAGCATCAGAATGACCTAGTAAGCCCTTATCATGTGGTATCTCTACTCCACCAATTATAAGTTTTCTTTCTTCTGCCAATTTGTGTACATCATATCCCAATCCTATTCTCATATAATTCTCCTTCTACTATTCACTTCATCTCTTTTTTCCATGTTTAATATTTGTTCTGCTATATTTAAATCTTCTGGACTCGTTATTTTTATATTTTCATAAGAACCCATTACCATCGTAACACTTTGCCCTATATTTTCTACTAGCATTGAGTCATCTGTTCCATAATAGTTAGTCTTATACGCTTGTTCGTAAGCATTTATTATAAGATTATATTCAAAAGTTTGAGGGGTTTGTGCCGCCCACAATAGTCTTCTTTCTGGAGTTTCTTGTACTGTACCATCAGATACTATTTTTATAGTATCACTTACTGGTACACCTACAACTACGGCCTTTTTTTCTTTAGCCATTTTTATAGATTCATTTATTATTCTGTGGTCTACAAAAGGTCTCGCTCCATCATGAATAAGTACTATATCACAATTTTTATCTAGTTTTTTTAATCCATTATATATTGAGTCTTGTCTTTCTTTTCCGCCATATGCTATTTTTATATTTTTAAAGTTATATTTATTTATTATATTTTCCTTAAAAAAATCTTCCTCTTCTTTTTTTATACATACCACAATTTCATCTATATTTATATTTTCGTAAAAAACTTGAATTGTATGCGCTATGATTTCTTTTTCTCTTAATTTTATGAACTGCTTATTTACGTCTAAGTTCATTCTCCTTCCACTTCCTGCCGCAACAATTATAACACTATACATGGTATCACCTCGTATTTTATTTTTACCTATCATTTATTAAAACTTTTAATGTTTTTATATTTTAACCATCTGATTAATTATATATTAAATTTTCAGTTGTATAAATAGGTAATATCCATTTTCTAACCTAAAATATGTGCATCTGTTGCAAATTATATTGATTTTTCAATAACTTCATCTTTTTATTTTACAACTTTGTAACAGTTTGTATATCTATAAAAAATGTTTAAACCTCTAGATTGATATAAAACAAGTTTATCAATCTAGAGGTTTTGTATTAGAATATTAAATTAATTAAATCTATGTAATTCGGATAATTTTCTAAAATATTGTTTTTTATTTCTTGTTTATCAAAATCTACTTCTATTAATTTATCCATATTGACTATACCATCTATACAAGAAATAAAACATTTTGATATTTTCCATTTATTAACATGTAAATTGATTTTCCTTCTATTGTCAATTGGTAAAACTATTTGAAACTTAGGCGTTTTATTATATATCCATTCTGTTTTTTTATATTTATCTTCTACCAGATTGTATACACTTTTGATATCATCATCGTCTAATTCAATTTCTTTTATATTTTTTATATTATTTTTTATATAATCAACACAATAATCTAAAAAATAGTTTATATCTTTTTTGAGTAGAAAATTAATATTTGTAACTTTACTTGAAACAGACTTAGTTGCCTTTGATTCTGTTGATTTATCTGAATTTAAATACTTAGTTAATTTATTTAAATCTGAATCATAAAGAAGAGTTCCATGATAAAGAGAATTTTGCCTTTTTATAGATTGTGCAGAACCAGAAATTTTTTTACCATTTAAAAATAAATCTTTTCTTTCTGTTATAGATACATTTAATCCCAATGATAAAAGCATACTTTGCATAAATTTAGTATGTTCTAAAAAATCGATTTCATGAAGATTCCTATTTTTTTGTATAAATGACATATTGATATTTCCTAAGTCATGATACACAGTACCTCCACCAGATATTCTTCTTAAAATGGGAATTTCACCATTTTCAATAACATCATAATGTATCTCCTGATATGGATTTTGATTTTTTCCTATAAAAATAGATTCTTCATTTCTCCATATGATTATGATATCATCATTATATTTCTCATTTAAAAATAGATACTCTTCTAGAGCTAAATTAAAGTAAGGATTGGTGTTTTTGTTTAATAAGTAATACATAAAAATTCAGACTCCTTTTATATTTTATCTTACTATTTATTTTAAATTAAAATAAGTTTATATAGTATTTAACTTTAAATTATTCTTTCTAAATCATTAAACCTATTATAACATAATACAACTCCTTACTATTACTGAACATCTGTGTTTTTTATTATTCTGAGAGTTTTATTAAATTTACTTATCCTGACCATACACATTAAGAAATACATTTCTAGCTCTTTGAACTTCTTCATCTGGTAATAATACTGGTGTCCCAATTGATTTTGCTAAATAATATACTTTTGCTGCATCTTCTAACATTACAGCTGCGGTAAGTGCATGCTTTACAGATGGACCAACTGCAATCACTCCATGATTTGCCAAAAGACATGCTCTCCTATTACCTATTACATCAATAACACATTTTCCCATCTGATTAGATGTTGGTGCTGAAAATTTTGCAACTGGAACTGAACCTCCTACCTCATTTGCAAGAGTTGTACTTGCACACTCTATAGACTCATTTAAAATTGCAAAGCAACTTGAATATGTAGAGTGTGTATGTATTATACTATTTATATCATCTCTATGTTTATATATATATAAGTGGTCTGGTGAATCTACTGATGCCTTCCATTTACCATCTACAGTATTTCCATCTATGTCTATTAAAACAATATCACTTGGTGTAAGATTTCTATAATCCATTCCACTTGGTGTGATTGCTATATATCCAGTTTCTTCATCTCTTCCACTTACATTTCCTCCTGTCAATGTAACTAAATTATAGTTTAGAAGGTCTAAAGACGCTTGTAATACCTCTTTTCTCAAATTTTCTAATAACATTAGCTAAATCCTCCCATTCATTAGAAACATAGTTCTATATGTTCCTGTTATATATCTTACACAATAAGATTTTATTTCCGCTATTTTGATTGAAAATTCTAAAAAACCTTTATAAGATTTAAACTTATCTCTTTATACTAAACATAAACCAATTTTAATTTGAAATTTTCATTTTTTATAGTTCATTACTCTTTAATCTTTTATTTCTAAATTTTAATGATTCTGGATGCAAACATTCTTCTAATTCAATAAAATAATTATATAGTTCTGTATTGTCATTAAACATGTTTGTTTTTATCCAATATCTCCCCTTAATAAAACTACCATCATTAATTTTTAGATACATTTTTTTGTCATGAAATTCTCTTATTCTTATTTTTTTTATATCTTTAATTTCATACTCATGTATAGAATTAAATGAACTAAAATATATATATTTATTGTCCATAGTAATCATGTTAGGATTACTTGAGGATACAAAAGTATTAAATATTCCATAAGTACAAATAACTATCATCAAGCTATATATATTAATACTAGGATTTATATAATTATTAAATAGTGCATAAATCAATATTAAAATCATAAAAATCCCTGGTATTGTTACACTAACTATATATCTTTTAGAATCATATATATATTTTTTCATAATTTATACACTCCTTAATAAAATTACATTTAAGCTTCATCTTGTGTAGATAATACTTTATTTTCCTTTATTATTCTACTTCTATTATAGATAGCCATCCCTAAAGCTATAACTGCCAAAATTATTCCTCCAATTACTTTGTAATTCATAATTTTTACAAATACCCAGCTTAATGGATTTGCTCCATCACAAATACTTGAAATCATAGTTGCTCCTTCAGGCATTTTAAAGCTTGCATTTAAAGCCATTTGAGTAAATAGTGGTGCTAAATTAGTTGCTATTAATAGCCCAGAAGTAATAATAACTATTCCTATTATTAAAGTTCTAAATACATTTCCTTTTGTAATTGGAACGATTAAAACAAGTGCAAATGGTATTACAGCTAAATCTGCAAATGGTAAAACTTTATTACCTGGTAATATAGCTGCTATAACTATAGTTAGAGGCACTAGTACTAATGCAACTGACAATGTAACAGGGTGTCCTATTCCTACTGCAGAATCTAAACCGATGTATATTTTACCTCTATTTTTAAATCTCTTTTCAATAAATTCTTGTGCTGCCTCTGATACTGGCAACAAACCTTCCATTAATAAAGCCGCCATTTTGGGAATTAGTATTAAAACAGCTCCCATAGTTATCCCTAACTGCAATATACCTTTTATGTCATACTTGGCTGCAATACCAATTATTATCCCTATTAAAGACCCCATTATTAAAGGTTCTCCAAATAGGCCAAATTTTTTTTGTAATGTATCAGCATTTATTTCAATTTTATTTATCCCTGGAATCAAATCTAATACTTTATTTACAACTATAGCAATTGGAACAAATGCTTGTGTAAATCCATGAGGAAGAGATATACCTGGCATCCCTAAGTATTCTTCTATCCCTGGGGCTGTTAAGTCTGCCATTACTAAAACAATTACCATATTTGCTACTGCTGCAAATACTCCCCACATAACACTTTGCGTAGCCCCTGCCACCAAAGCTCCTGTAAATGCAAAATGCCAGTAATCCCATATATCTACATCGACAGTTTGAGTTGTATTAGTAATTAACATAACTATATTTACTACAAGTCCTATTGGAATAATTAAAGCACCCACTGTTGATGCAAAAGCTATAGCTGATGCTGCTGGCCATCCAACATCTATTATGGATAGGCTTAATCCTAAGTTCTTAACCATTTGTTGTGTAGCTGGACCTAAGTTATCTGTTAACAAAGCTATAATAGTATTAAGACCTATAAATCCAACTCCTACTGTTAAACCAGCTCTTAAAGATTTTCCAAGCTTTGTACCTAATATCAAGCCAAAAATACATATTATTATTGGCATCATTACTTGTGCACCCAAACCAACAATGAAATTTAATATCGCCATCTAAATTTCCTCCTTCATTTAATTTTCAGTCTCTAAAACCGCAAGATTTTAGAGACTATTTCATTTAAAAATTCAAATTATAATTCTAATTTTTCAAGAACTTCTTTGATTAATTTATCCATTCCTACTCCAGTTAAAAAAGGCAGTCCATTTATTACAGGTGTTTTTATACTACTAGATATTTGTGTAGTACAGATTATTAAATCATAATCTGGTGCTTTTGAAGCTACCTCTACTACTTTACATTGTGTAATACTAACCCTATCTAATTTACCAGCTTCTTCTAATGCCTTCTTTAACTTGTTTATAGCAATTGTTGAAGTACATACTCCTGTTCCACATGCAACTAATATTTTTTTAGCCACATTATTCACCCCCATTAAAATTATTTTATTTTTAAAGATATCTGTAATTAGAAATCTTTGATAACTTTTTATATTTTTAATACTATTTTTGTATGTTTAATTATTCAACTTAGAATTTAATAAATTACTTAAACTTTCTTCTCTTAAATCAATAATATTATTTAACATATTTTCATCTTGGAATATGGTCATAAGTCTTTCTAATAGTTGTAATTGCTCTTGTGGCTCTTTAACTGCCAGCATAAATATAACCTTTACATCAATTTCAGTGTCATCTGTACCCATCATTATGAATTTTACAGGTTTATTTAATATGCCAATAGCTATCCCTGGTTCATTTACATGGACTATATCTGTATGCGGTATTGCTACTCCATAGATTCCTGTTGGCAGTCCTGTAGCATATTTTTTCTCTCTTGCTATAACTGCTTCTATATAACTTTCTTTTACATATTGTTCGTCAAACAAACGTTGTCCTAAAAACTTCAAAGCATCTTCATTACTTGATACCTCAATATCTTTAAAAATTAAATTACTACTGATTATTTGCATTGACTCCATCTAATATCATCTCCCTAATAAAATCTCTATCTTTAATGTTTTTAATTTTTTTAAATTCATCTGTTTCTATAAATGTAAGTAGAGTATTCAATGGATTAAAACATTTCTGGTCTACAGCTAGTAGAAGTATTATTTTTACTTTGTTTTTACTCCATACAATAGGATTTTTTAAGATAGCTATGCTTATTGCTGGTCTGATTACATCAATCCCATCTGTATGAGGTATTGCTATTCCGTCTGACAACTCAGTTGGAAATAAATTATCTCTTTCCACTACTTTTTTATAGAAATTTTTTGTTACATAGCCTTTTTCTCTAAGTTTTTTGCTCATGTATTTAAGTACTTCTTCTTTTGATTTAATTTCTAAATCTACAAATATGTCTTCTTTTTGGATTAAATCAGATAATTCATATTTTTTATTTGTTTTAGCAATTTGATTTGTATCAATTAAGTTATTTATTTGATTTAATTTTGTTTTATCATTAATGTCTACTAGGCTAAAAAATGGGATGTTTGGTATCTGAGGATCAATTGTTCCAACTATTGCGATTACATTTTTTTCATTACTTATTTGTTTTATCTCTAAATCAAGACTTGGATATTCAATCATACCAATAGTCTCTATATCAACCTTTTCATTTATCCCTTTAATGCTTTCCTCTAAACTTTGCTTTATCTTGCAAGCTCCTCCTAATCCAGTAATACATAATGTTACAATTATAGGCTTTCTATTGTCTACTTTTGAGTTGTTCTCTTTGCTAACTTTATCTTTTACTAATGGCTCTATATTTTTAACTTCATCAACTATCTCATCTATTGTTAAATCTGGTAGAACTGCTCTTCGTATGACTTCTATACAGAGTAATGTATCAAATCTAGATATTGTTCTTATATCAATCCCTGTTTTTCCAGAGATAATATCTCCAAAGTACGAAAGGGAACCCATATCAACTAATATAATTACTCCTCTTCCTTCATCAATATCTTTTATTACAGTAGTAGCTTCTTCAATCATTTCTTCTGGCTTTTTCTCAAATGGCATATCCAAATACCTTGCATGATTAATACCTAATAACTTATTGGTAACCTCACATACAGATGACGCAACTCTTCCATGAGCCATTAGAAGTACACCTATCTTTTTTTGTTCAGAAATTTCTCCTCTACTACTCATTTTAAAATATATTGCTATTATACCTATTTCTTCTTTTGGCAAATTTATATTGTATCTTTCCTTTAAATGTTGTGCTACCTTTTCTGCTACAGAATACTCTAATGGATAGTTTCCTATTATCTCTTTTAAATGAGCATTTGATATTACTTTTCCTTCTTTTAATCTTTCAAAAGCTGCTTTTAAATGAATTGCTAGACATAAGTGTAGATTTGGTTCTAATGAATTAAGATACTGTGATGCTATTTTGATTACTTCACAAGTTAACTCTACAATGTATTTTCCAACAATCGGACTTATATCAGGTAAATTCTCAGTGATAGAAACTTTCTTAACTTGTTTTATGTACTTCTGAATACAGCTTTCTAATTCTCCTCCAACAATCCTGTTAATAACATCAAAGTCTAAACCTTGTTCTAATAAATCAATGTGTCTCCTTTCAGTAAGCTTGTATATTTCATCTGGGAAAGTATATATATCTTCATTTTTCTTTTCTATCTCAACTTGAAGGTCTGAATCTATAATTAAATCTCCATCTACATAATTTTCTATCTTTCCTCTACAATTTCTTATCCTTATTAGACCTTGTTTCACATACCCAGGTACATCTGATATATTTATAGTTACTTCTTTTTGTTTATTTGTAAGTTGATTTAATAGTCCTCTAGCACAAGCTACTTGAATATCACTTCTAAGCTGACCTACATTTCCTATACAATCATAAAGCATAAGAGCTTTTAAGACATCTGATTTTATGTGTATGTTTGCTCCCATTCGTTGGGCTTCTATCAAGAAAAAATTGTTTATAATGTCAAATCTTTCGTTTAATGGTCTTGCAACTAATTCTGGGATTTCAATTGTCACAGGTATACGTCTTTTAAAGGTATTAAGTAAATGAGAATCTATTGGCTCAGAAGTTGCAGAAATAATCATTACATTTATTTTATTTGTAAGCTTTGTTTCTCCTAATTTTCTAACCATTCCTTTATCAATCAATTGAAAGAGTATTTCTTGACCTTCATAAGGCAATCTATGTATTTCATCTATAAACAATATACCCCCATCTGCTTTTGATACTAATCCTTCTTTAGTTTCATCAGCTCCTGTAAAAGCACCCTTAACATGACCAAATAATTGAGATAACAAAAGTTGTGGATTTTCTGAGTAGTCTGCTGCATTGAAAACTATAAACGGTGCATTTTTAGGAAATCTAGATGATTCTACTGCAAAGTTATACATGCACTCTGCTAACTCGCTTTTTCCAACACCAGTTGGACCCATAATAATAGTATGCAACCCATGGGGAGGATAAAGTATAGCT
The DNA here is from genome assembly GCF_020658415.1 of Clostridioides sp. ES-S-0123-01. Taxonomy (NCBI): domain Bacteria; kingdom Bacillati; phylum Bacillota; class Clostridia; order Peptostreptococcales; family Peptostreptococcaceae; genus Clostridioides; species Clostridioides sp. ES-S-0123-01. The sequence goes on along the minus strand of NZ_JACVWD010000010.1, from coordinate 25,478 downwards.
GCCTTAGCTAATTTGACGATTGTACTTAAACTTCCAGTACTTCCTATTAATTTATCAAAGGCCACATCTATTTTTTCTTCTTTAGCATTTAGTTCCTCTTTTTTATCATCATTTTCTTTATCATGTTTTAAATCACCAGAATCTTGGATTTCTTTTAAATACTGTATAACTGTAAATCTTGATACAGTAAATCCAATACTATTTAATCTTCTTGTTATATCATTTTTATTTATATTTTTTTCTTCTTTTACAATATCTTTTATAGCTTTAATCAAAACAACTTTTCTTCTTTGTCTAGAATCTTCTATTTTTAATTCATTTCTTAAAAAGGTAACGTCTTCTCTTCGAATATTTAACATACTTGAAATTGCTTCATCTGTTAAAGGATTTTTCTTATCTTCATTTTCAATTAAGCTTTTTATTCTTTGCCTCATTTCTAATTGTCCCTCCTTACTATTTATATAAGCAACTTACATGCCACATAGTGTTTTTTTTGTGCCATTTTTTACTTCATAAACTTATAACGTTTAAATTAAGCTATTCTTTTATTTAAATATTAAGAAAATTTTTTTATTTTTCACAAATAATACTTTCGTAAAAAACAAAAAAATCTTTTCTCTTAAATTTTTCTGTAATAAATCTAAAATGACACCCTTATTCTATATTACTATCTTTTTTGTACAACAAAAACTACAAATAACCTTATGATATATTTTTCCAAAAAGAAACCCCTTTTGTATAAATAAATACATTTATACAAAAGGGGTATGGCTAAGTGAGTTTTTAAAGATTTTATATATTATATAAACTTAGGTTAATAGCTTATTTTTTTGGTAAATGTAAGCATTCACCACTTACATCTGCTAAAGCTTCCATCAGAGCTTCTGAAGTACATGGGTGACCAAAAATCAAGTCACTAGCTTCATCAGCAGGTATTTCTAATGCTTTAAATGATGCTGCATGATTTATAAGTTCTGCTACACCATATCCAAACATATGCACACCTAAAATTTCCCCATACTTAGCATGTGATATTACTTTTACATATCCTTGCTCTTGTCCAGAAGCTAAAGCTCTTCCATTTCCAGCAAAGTTAAATTTACCAATTTTTATATTATATTTTTGTTTAGCATCTTCTTCTGTAAGTCCAACTGATGCAACCTCTGGAACTGTATAAACACAACTAGGTAATGCACTTAAATCTGCTTCTTCATCCATACCTAAAGCATTTGAAGCTGCTACTTCTCCCATTTTAAAAGCTGCATGAGCTAGCATTATACCTCCAGTAACATCACCTACTGCATATATACTTGGTACACTTGTTTCCATTTTGCTATTTACAACTATTGAACCTCTATCTATTTTAATATCTAAGTCTTCTACACCAGATAGATTAGCTTGTCTTCCTATAGCATATAGACCTAAATCTGCCTTTATTGGTTCTTCTCCTTCAATACATACTATTATTTTATTTCCTTCTTCTTTAAATTCAGAAACTTTCTTTTCAGTTAATATAGTTATTCCCTTTTTCTTAAGTGAATCTCTTAAAGACTGGCTCAATTCTTTGTCCATTCTTGGAATTATTCTGTCTTCCATTTCTATTATAGTTACTTTAGAACCTCTTGAGTTGAATATCTCTGCAAATTCACAACCTATTACTCCACCACCAATTATTACTAACTCTTCTGGTACTATGTCTAAATCTAAAGCTTCTGTACTAGTTATTATTAATTTTGATTCTATTCCTTTTATTGGTAAGATTCTCACCTTAGAACCAGTGGCAATTATTGTATTTTCTGTATCTAAAACTTTTCCATCTGATAATATTACTTTATGGGCTTCTTTAACAGTAGCTTTAAGATTGAAGACATCTACACCTCTGCTTTTTAACAATCCACCAACACCAGCTGTAAGTTTTTTTACTACTCTATTTTTATACTTTATAGCCTTTTTTATATCTTGTTCCTTATCAACAGATACTTTTACACCTCTTTTTGATAATTGTTCAATTTCTTCTAATATTTCTACTGTTTTTACATAAGTTTTTGTAGGAATGCAACCTCTATTTAGGCAAGTTCCTCCTAATGTGTCCTCTTCTACTAATGCAACTTTGCCTCCTAATATAGCTGATTTTAGTGCTGATAAATACCCTCCAGGTCCTCCACCTACTACTACCACATCATAATCATGATTACTCTCTTTTTTAATTGTCTTTTCTTCTTTTATTTCTATTTTTTCTGTTTCAACAATTAAATCTTCTTTTGATACGTTTCCAGATAAGTATTTAGCCTTTATTTCTTCTTGCTTTTCTCCCTTTTCTGCTATTACACCTATTACTGTAAATACTGGTAATACTTCTCCTTCTTCTTTATGTATAATTGCAGCAAGTATACCTTCTCCTTCTGATTCTATTTCCATGTTGACTTTATCTGTTGTTATCTCTAGTATAGGTTCTCCAATTTTTACTTCTTCGCCTTCTTGTTTTAGCCAAGATACTATAGTACCTTCTTCCATAGCTACTCCAGCTTTTGGCATTATGACTTCTACTGACATAGGCTATCCTCCTATTTATTTTCTATATATTTTAGTTAATCATCTTATATTCATACAGATATCTTTTACATACAATAATTTTAAATCTAGTAAAATTAAATACATCTTTTTATGTGGTCTATTCAATCTATTTACATAAAGAGTAAAATATCAAAACCTATACGAGCATTGCTAATGGATTTTCTAATAATTCTTTTAAATCTTTTAAGAATTTTGCTGCTACTGTACCATCTATTATTCTATGGTCTGATGTTAATGATAAATTCATTATAGGTTTTATTTTAGCCTCTCCATTTACTGGCACAAACTTATCTTGAGTTGCTCCTACCCCAAGTATCGCACTTGAAGGCATATTTATTATAGGTGTAAATGTCGTTATACCATACATTCCAACATTGCTTATAGTAAATGTATTACCTTCTTGGTCTGCTGGTAGAAGCTTTCCTGTTTTTACTTTTTCAGCAAGTTCTTTGCTTTCTTTAGCTATTTCTTTTAGCGATTTTTCATTTACATTTTTTACTACTGGGACATATAAGCCTTCATCTAGTCCAACAGCAATAGCTATGTTTATATCTTTATATCTAAATATTCCATTATCTGTCCATGCTGAATTTAATGCTTGATGCTTTGGAAGTACTCTAGATACAGCCATTACTATTAAATCTGTCATTGTTAATTTTACTCCAGTTGATTCTTTTACTGTATCTATTAATTTTGCTCTAAGTTCTTTAAGTTCTGTAGCATCTACCTCTATATTGAATGTAAATACAGGAGCACTGAAGTAGCTTTCTGACATTCGTTTTGCTACAGTTGCTCTCATTGGATTTGGCTTTTCGAACTCTCCTTCTACAGTATTAAATGTACTTAAATTCTCATGTTTTGATTTTATTTCTTTTGTTTCATTAGATTTAGATACATCAGTTGATACGATAGTCTCTTGTGTATGTGCCTTTTCTATATCTGCTTTTTTTATTTTTCTATTGTATCCAGTACCTACAACATTTTCTAAATCTATATTTAAATCCTCTGCTATTCTTTTTGCTAAAGGAGTTGCTTTTACTTTATTATTTTCTAGATAATTTAACACATCCACTAGATGTATTCTTCCATTTTCTCCACTTCCAATCAGCCTATCTAACTCTATATTGTCTTTTCTTGCTTGGTTTTTGGCTGCTGGTGTGGCTTTTACTTTATTTGCCACCATTTCTATCCCCCCTTATCTAACAATTAAAGATTTTATTGCATCTTCTATTTCATCAATTCTTGGGACTACTGCTTTTTCTAGCTCTGGATTATATGGTATTGGCACATCTTTTCCACATATTCTTTTTACTGGTGCATCTAAATAATCAAATGATTCACTTTCTGTTATTAATGCTGATATTTCTCCACCTAGACCACCAGTCTTAGCTGCTTCATGGCAAATTAAAACTCTACCAGTTTTACATACACTCTTTATGATTGTCTCTTTATCTAATGGATATAAAGTTCTTAAATCTATAATTTCTACATCTATATTTTCTTTTGATAGGTTTTCTGCAGCTTCTTCAACACTTTGTAACATCCTTCCATAAGTGATTACTGTAACATCAGAACCTTCTTTTTTAATATCTGCCTTTCCAATATCAATTACATAATCTCCCTCTGGGACAATTCCTTTTTTTCTATATAACAATTTGTTTTCAACAAATATTACTGGATTATTGTCTCTTATAGCTGCTTTTAATAATCCCTTAGCATCTGCTGGTGTTGAAGGTGCAACCACTTTTACTCCTGGTACATGACAAAACCATGCTTCCAAACTTTGTGAATGTTGTTCTGCTGAACCAGTTCCAGAACCTCCAGGACATCTAACAACCATTGGAACCTGAGCCTTCCCACCAAACATATATCTCATTTTTGCTGCTTGATTTACAATCGCGTCCATAGATATTGTAACAAAATCCATAAACATTACTTCCATAATCGGTCTTAACCCAGTTGCCGCTGCACCTGCTGCTGCACCTGCTATAGCTGCCTCTGATATAGGAGTATCTCTTACTCTTTCTGGGCCAAATTCATCTATCATTCCCACTGATACGCCAAATGCTCCTCCATATATCCCTATATCTTCTCCCATAAATATTACATTTTCATCTCTTCTCATTTCTTCTGACATTGCTTCTTTTATTGCTTGTGCATATGTTAATTCTCTTGTACTCATTTTTATTTTCCTCCTTTACTATTTTTAGTCTGCATATACATCATCTAATAAAGATTCTATTTTTGGATTTGGACTATTTTGAGCAAATTCTACTGCATCTTCTATTGATTTTTTAGCAAAATCTTCAATTATATCTAATTCATTTTCATTTGCCATATTATTTTCTATAAGATAATTTCTTAAAAATTTTATAGGGTCTTTTGCCTTCCACGATTCTATCTCTTCTTTCGTTCTATATACATTTGCATCTGATTTTGAATGACCTAGCCATCTATAAGTCCTACTTTCAATTAATACAGGCCCTTCCCCTCTTCTACATTTTTCAGCAGCTTTTTGTACTGTTTCATATACTTCTATTGGATTATATCCATCTATTGATATTCCTTCTATACCATAAGATGCTGCTCTTGTTGCAACACTATCTATATTCATGTGACGTTTTATACTTGTTGACATGCCATATAGGTTGTTTTCACAATAAAATATTATTGGTAATTTCCATATTGATGACAAGTTTATTCCCTCATGAAATGTACCTTCATTTGATGCACCATCACCAAAACTACATAAAACTATTTTTCCTGTCTTTTTATATTGTTGTGTAAGTGCAGCGCCAGGAGCTATAGTAAGACCTCCACCTACGACTCCATTTGCTCCTAAGTTACCTGACTCAATATCTGCTATATGCATTGAGCCTCCTTTTCCTTTACAAAATCCAGTTTCTTTTCCCATAAGCTCAGCCATCATTTTATTTAAATCTATTCCCATTCCTATAAATTGGCTATGACCTCTATGAGTTAATGAAACCAAATCTCCTTTTTCTAATGCCATTACTGCGGCTACACTTGAAGCTTCTTGACCTACTGATAAATGAGTTGTTCCATGTACCATACCTCTTGCAAAAAACCAACTAACTTTCTCTTCAAACTTTCTAGCTTGATTCATTCTCTTATACATTTCAAGTAATGTTTCTTTTGATAATGTCATATCAATTCCCTCCTATTAATTTTTATCTATATTTCTATTAGTCACAATCTTCTAATAATTCAAGTGCTAAACTGTGATTAATTGCTAAGCTATTTATAAATTTGGCTTTTAATGATGCTTTTATTGCTTCTATCTTTTCATCTCCTGAAGCAACACCTATTGTTCTTTTTATCTTTTTTAAATCATTTAGTTTTACCCCTAGTACCCTTTGATTAAATTCAAGTATAGAAGTTTTTCCTTCCTTATCAAAAGCTTGCAAACAAATTGCGCCTATTGAGTTATACTTTTTTAAATCATCTATATCTTCTTCATGCATATATCCAGAAGCCATTATTGTTGAGTTTAAACTCATAGGATTTCCTATACCTACAATTGCAATAGTTGTTTTATCTATTAAGTCTAGTACTTCTTTAATTTTTTCATCCTTACAAAGCTTTTCTTTTGTAGATAAATCAGACATCACAGCAGGAGCATGTAATAACTTAAAATCTCCTCCAAAAGCTCTTGCTAAACTTACAGCTATTTGATTTGCGTGTATATCTATTTCATTATCTCCAATTCCTCCTAGTAAAGGTATGAACGTAACATTTTTACAGTTGCTTTTTTCTACATATCTAGGAATTTCTTTTAGAGTTGTTCCTATGGAAACCCCAATTATATCATTTTCTTTTACTACTCTGGTAAGATATTCAGACACAGCTCTTGCTAATTCTTGTTTTTGTGTTAATGAGTCTTGTTTATCATCTACCACTATTACTTCTTTCAATTTATATTTTCTTTCTAAACTTCTTTCTATTTTTTGATAGTCATTTTTTAAAACATCAACTATTTGTATTTTTACTATTCCTTGCTCAAAAGCTTCTTTTAATATTCTTGATATTGTTGGTCTTGATATTCCCAATTGATTCGCTATTTCTTGTTGATTCAAATTATCTTCATAATAAAGTGAACAACACTTCATCATTAACCTTAAGTCTCCAATTTTTTTCATTTTCCTTCCTCCAAAATCAAGATTTTTCAATTATTTTTACATTTGTTCAATGATTTTACTTAATTTCAATAACATTATAGAAGGGGTTCGTATAAAAAGTCAACTGTTTTTTTTGTATAATTAAAAATAAGTTGTTACATTAAGTTAAGGAATACTTTTTTTATTTCTTGTTTGACTGCTTTACCTGATAATTTGCTCAATAAGTATTTTGTCTAAAGGAAATTATACAATCGCCAAAAAAGATTTTACTAAAGATGGTAAACTAAAATTGTACTATTTTATGTATAAAGAAATTATTATAAATATAAAGGCATTAAGCAATAAACTTTAAGAAACTGAGATTGAACGAGAATAACTTGAAGTTTCAAAAACTCATTGACTTGCTGATATATCACAGGATTTGAAAACACTATTATCATATATCACAGGATATTCATATCTAATGCTTAATAAAAACTACCGCTTTAGTGAAGAAGAAAGTATAATATTTTTAGATAATATATATAAAAAGTGAGTATATAATGAAAAGTTAATAGACAATTTAAGTCTGACATTTTTTATAGATTTTTCTGGAAAAATACAGCTTAAACATACACAATTTGAAATGATTGCCTTTCTTCAAAACCTTATTGCCAATGTTGCCAATAATCCAAAATCTGAAAAGCAGATATTTGGATTTCATACAGATTTAGAACATTTACATTAATACTACTGACAATGGTGTTGGAATAAACACGGAGAAAAGGTACATCATTTCAAATTACATTAAAACAAGATAAAGTTTAAATTATTATATAAAAATCCCAAGTTAAAATAAACTTGGGATTTTTGTGTAATAATTAATTTTTGTAAAATTTTTTCTTTAAAGTTATTTCGTCAAAATAAATTCAAATTAACATATCATCAATATTTATATAGAGACTATATGTAACTTATTCTTTTAATACTATCAGATTTATACTTAATATAATCATAGCTACAATTACATAAATAAAAGCTGTAGCTGATGACACAATTCCAGAATCATTTACTAAAAGAGTTACAAAGCATCCTGCTATTGACGCTATAAATCCTTTAAATACGACTGGGTATTCATCAATTAATTGTTTAAAGTATCTAATCTGATTAATCATAAGAACTAAAATTACTCCGATTCCAGTTAGTAGTATATTTACCCATGCACTGGTTTGAGCTAGCTTCAAGTTCATCTCTATCTTTCTGCCAAATGTTTGTATTATTTCTCCTGGTCCATTAAAGTAAACTTCTTTTACAAACATACCTAAATGTGAGTTACTTCCTGAAATCATATCTATAGCTACAAAGGCGCCTAAAACAAGCAATACTGCTACACCTAATAATACAACTTTTTTAAAGTCTATTTTTACATTATATATCAATAGTATAAATAGTAAAAATGCAACACATTCAGAAATAGCAGTTCCAACATTTGCACCCATAGCTGGAGATGCACTCGTAATTAAGATAACTAAAGAAAATACTATTACAGACCACTTTGGTATCTTTTTATATGTAAGCAAAATCGTAAATGTAAATATTGCACTACCTATTGCCACTCCTTGATATTCATTTCCTACTCCGTAGTATCTAGCCCCAATTATACAATCATAACTCATTACATTACTTTTCATTAAATATGAACCAAATGCAGAATCAATAACCATAATCAATATAGTTAAACCTGTAAAGAATAACATATTTTTTAAATCATTCTTTATCAGAACTTTGCTTATTAAGTATATAGTAAGTGTTATTATAATTATTCCTAAAGATATTGCTACTGGTGTTTTAAAATTCATTATTGGAGTTATCATAAATGATAATGGCATTACTATTCCTATTTTTAGAAATTCTTTTAATATAAAAAATATTGTTTCTTTGTGATTTTTCGATATATGCTTTCTAAATAGAATTAGAATCATAGCAACTATCCATGACAAAAATACTATACTTACAAATCCATTAAGTATTGTAGACCTTATGCTTGAAACAGATACTATCTTTTGGTATTCATCCATCAGATACTCTTTATTATCATCTCTGTTAATAAGTTCATACTTCTTTCCAACCATATTTTGATTTTTTATATCAAAGTTATTTAATATCTCAGCTCCAACATCTAGATTAGTAACAATACCTTCTCTTCTAGTAGTTGAAGATGATAACATCCCTTTTCCATTGCCATTTAATTTTATTATTGGAGAAAGCCTTCTTTTATTTTTATAATCTAAATCACTTGGAAATGCACTAGCTATGTAAACAGTATCATTTTCTCCAACCATAGAAAATATATTTTTTAAATATTCATCTATGTTTTTTTCTATCTTGTCTTTCATGTTTTTATATGTTTTTTCATTCAAGTTAGATTTATATAAATCTAACCTATATGTATCTCCAAGTTCTACAAAAACTACATCACTATTTTTATAAGCTTCTTTAGTTTCAGCAACAAGCTTAGTGTAATCAGTTGATATTCCATAAGGCATAGATAAATCTTTTTTATTGATATTATCTACATTTCCGTAAGAAATTCTACCATACTCATCCATAGCTGTTAGGCATAAGTTTCTATTTTTTACAAGTTTACCATTTTCAACTATATCTGCATTTCCTAATACAGATGTTTTTAATTTATTTTCAGATAAACTTTGACCTAATGAACCTAATGTAGAACCATATTCTCCAAAGTTTAGATTCTCATTTATTGACATATTTATAGTCAAATCATTTATACCTTTTGCTTTCTTACCTGTAGCTGATTCAAAAACTATATTTCTATCTTTGCTTGAGCTTTCAAAATTAATATCTTCTTCATTAGCTACATTGGCTCTTCCTCCAGCACCCATACTGGCATATGACCTTCTATCATCACTACCTTTATCGCCTCTTATGTTCATCAAGCCAATATATCCTCTATCTTCTAGCTCTTCTCTCAATGATTTTATTCTTAACATATTGTTCATACTAGTTCTATTCATATCTATAAATATTACTTTTCCATGCGTTGGTATATCATCTGCAAAGCTATACTGGCTCATCGATGTTAATATTATGATAAATGTTGCTAAGAAAGATATAATCTTTTTTCTCATAAATTCTCCCTGCTTTCTGATTTAAATCCTCACACTTAAGAATACATTAAACATTGTCGTTATAAACAAATAAATTTGGACCATCTATTTATAATAAACAGCCCAAATTTTAGGTTTATTTGAATATATCAATTTTTAGGTTTTGCAAATATCATTCTACCAGCAGGAGTTTGAAGAACAGAAGTTACTAAAACTTTTATAGTCTCATTCATATGTTTTCTTCCTCCATCAACAACTATCATAGTTCCATCATCTAGATATGCAACACCCTGTTGAGCTTCTTTTCCTTCTTTAACCACTTGGACAACCATATCTTCACCTGGTATTGCAACTGGTTTTATAGCATTAGCCAACTCATTTATATTTAATACTTCAACACCTTGAAATTGAGCAACCTTATTTAAGTTATAATCATTAGTAACAACTTTTCCATTTAATACTTGGGCAAGCTTTAATAATTTACTATCAACTTCTGCTATATCATCAAAGTCCCTTTCACTTATTTCAACCTCTATATTTAATTCTTTCTGAATTATATTTAATATATCCAGACCTCTTCTACCTCTTACTCTTTTCAAATCATCTGAAGAATCTGCAATATGTCTTAATTCTTCCAAAACAAAAGCAGGAATAATAAGTTTTCCTTCTATAAATCCTGTTTTACAAATATCAGCTATCCTTCCATCAATTATTACACTTGTATCTAATACTTTTGGAGGTATCGCCTTTACTTCTTTTTTATTATCTTTATCCTTATCCTTATCTTTAATAGGATTTGCCAATCTTCCTAATTTTCCAATATTAAATAAATCATTTTTACTTTTAAGCGCAACTTTCATTCCAAGATATCCTAGGAATAAATATAATAGTAATGATAATATTCCACCTACTATTGGTATTCTATTTACTAGCCCACTTAATAAATATGCAATTACAAATCCTACTATAAGACCCATAGATCCTAATAATATATCTGTTTGAGGATATTTTGATAGTTCTTTATCCACAACTTTAGCAATTTCTTTTGTTCTATTCACAACCCATGGCTCTATAAGATATCCTAAAATAGCTATTACTATACCTGCTACTACAGCTGCTATATAACCATAAGTTTCTTTTCCAAATGTTAATATTTCAAAATCTCTCATCAATGTTAAATAGGTCGTTATACCTATCGTAAATCCAAGTAAAATAAACAATATCCTTGTTACTTTCCTTATCAATGCTTCACCCCCTAGTTATACTTATCTATTATAGACCAAAGTGTATATTATATTCAAGAAAAAAGTAGTAAAATTCACTTAAAATTCATTATATGTGTCTATCTAATAATACTAATTGTTTCATTTTTATAAGTCCATTTTTTATATATGTTGCTCTTATTTCACCTATTCCTTCAACTTCATCTAACTCTTCAATAGACGCATCCAATATTTCTTGAAAGTTTTCAAAATAATTTACTAAGTTTTCTATTATTGCTGTTGGTAGTCTATGTATTTTGCTAAGAATTCTATAGCCTCTTGTTTTTATAGGCATATCCATACTTTCTGAAAATCCACTATACCCTAATAGTTTTGCCATATTAAATAATTCTATTAGTTCTTCTGAATTTAAATTTTTAACTTTTTTCATAAGTTCTTTTATTTCAGTATTTTCTTTGTTATAATCTTTGAATATTAATTTCTGATCTATTCTAGTTGTACCCATTAATTCCTCTAATTGCATGCTTACTAAAGTTCCTTCATCCCCCAATTCTATCACATATTTTTCAATTATACTTGTAACTCTCATTACCATTTCCATTTTCTGCATGACTAACGCTACATCATAAATAGTTACCAAATCATTAAACTCTAAAGCATTTAAATTAGTTATAGCTTGATCTAATACTGTTTTATATTTTTCTAAAGTTTGTATTGCTTGATTTGCCTTAGTAAATATCTTAGATATATCTTCGACCACATACTTCTCATTTCCTCTATAAACTGTTATAACATTTCTTCTTTGTGAAATTCCTATAACTATAGCACCAGTTTGTTTTGCTACTCTTTCTGCCGTTCTATGTCTAGTTCCAGTTTCTGACGTTTCTATAAAGTAATCTGGTATAAGTTGTGCATTAGCAAATAATATTTTCTTTACATCACCACTTAAAACTATCGCTCCATCCATTTTGGCTAATTCATATAGATATGATGGTGAATACTCTGCATTTATAGCAAATCCTCCATCTACTATTTTCATTACATCTTCATTTGTTGCAATTACAATTAAACCGCCAGTCTTAGCTCTTAGCACATTGTTTAGGCCTAATCTAAGAGGGGTTCCAGGAGATATCATTTTTAATGCATATAGCATATTTTTGTTATCCAAAAAATTCTCCATATTTATTGATTCCTCCCAAGTACTATATTTATAGCTTGTCTTAAGTTGTCTACTGGCCATATTTCTATACCTTTAGTATCTTTTACAACATCATAATTACTTCTAGGAACTACTATCTTTTTAAAGCCAAGTTTTTTGCACTCAGCAATTCTTTTTTCTATAAAACTTACTGATCTAACTTCTCCTGTAAGTCCTACCTCTCCTGTAACAGCTATATCTTCATCTATAGGTATATTTCTAAAGCTAGATGCTACAGAAATAGCTATTCCTAAGTCAATCGAAGGTTCATTTATCTTTATACCTCCAACTATATTTATATATACATCTTGGTTTTGTATTTGCAGACCAACACGTTTTTCTAAGACTGCTAATAACATACCAACTCTATTATAATCTACTCCTGTAGATGTTCTTCTTGCTATACCAAAACTTGTTGGTGAAACTAATGCTTGTAATTCAAGTAGCATTGGTCTTGTACCTTCTACAGTGGATATTATGACTGAACCTGCTACATCTTTTGGTTTTTCAGATATCAAAATCTTAGATGGGTTATCAAGCTCTACTAATCCCAAGTCCCTCATTTCAAATACTCCAAGCTCATTTGTTGAACCAAATCTATTTTTAACAGCCCTTACTAATCTATATGTATTATATCTTTCACCTTCAAAATATAAAACAGTATCAACCATATGCTCTAATAATTTTGGACCTGCTAGTGAACCTTCTTTGGTTACATGACCAACTATGAATGTTGAAATTCCCATTTTTTTAGAAATCTTCATGAATTTTGAAGTACCTTCTTTAATTTGGCTGACAGTGCCTGGTGCTGAAGATATTTCTGGACTAAAGACAGTTTGAATTGAGTCTAGAATTATTAATTGTGGATTTACACTTTCTAAATAAGATTCAATTATACTCAAATTATTTTCAGCAAATATATATAAATTTTCTGAATTAATACCTAATCTTTTTGCTCTCATTTTTATCTGTGATTCTGATTCTTCTCCAGTTATATATAAAACAGTCTTTCCTAAATTAGCTACATTACTAGAGACTTGAATTAAAAGTGTGGATTTACCTATACCAGGGTCTCCACCAACAAGTACTAGAGAACCTTTAACTATCCCTCCACCAAGAACTCTATCTAATTCTTTTATGTCTGTTGTAAACCTTTCTTCTTCTTTACTCTCTATTGAAGTTATACTAACTGGTTTAGATGAAGATTTATCTATTATAAAGACCTCTTTTTTTGTGCTTTTTTGATCTACTTCTTCTACAAATGTATTCCATTTTGTACACTCTGGACATTTTCCAAGCCACTTAGCTGTTTCATATCCACAAGATTGACATACATATTTAGTTTTTATTTTTGCCATATTTTAATCATCCTTAATTTATTATTATATACTATAATTTTAGCATATGTGAAAGATAATAGGTAAAGATTAAAAAAAATAATTAAGGGCAATGAATTATTTTAGATTCATTGCCCTTAAAATTTTCTTTAAACCCTAAAGCTTATATCTATAAGATTTTAAAATGCAACTCTATTGAATTATTTAGTTTCAAAAACTATTTTTTCATCTTTAACTTTTGCTATTATATTACTTCCTTTTTTTACATCGCCTCTTAAAATCGCTTCAGATAACTCATCTTCTAGTTCTTTTTGTAAGGCTCTTTTAAGAGGTCTTGCTCCATATTCCAAATCAAATCCAGATTTAGAAATTAATTTTATAGCTTCATCACTCATTTCTAGTTTTATATCCATATCTTTTAGTCTTTCTTGTAATTTATCTACCATTAAAATTACTATTTTAGATATATGCTCTGTATTTAATGAATGGAAAACTATTATATCATCTATTCTATTTAAAAACTCTGGTCTGAATCTTTGCTTTAATTCACCCATTATGTTTTCTTTCATTTTTTCATATTGAGACTTTTCTTCTTCATCTCCTTTAGCTATACTAAACCCTAAAGTTTTTTGTCTACCAATTGTAGATGCACCAACATTTGATGTCATTATCACAATCGTATTCTTAAAATCAACAGTTCTTCCTTTTGAATCTGTTAATCTACCATCATCTAGAATTTGTAATAGAATATTAAACACATCTGGATGAGCTTTCTCTATCTCATCAAATAAAATAACTGAATATGGGTTTCTTCTTACTTTTTCAGTTAATTGACCTCCTTCATCATGACCTATATAACCAGGAGGTGAACCTATCATTCTTGATACAGCATGTTTTTCCATATATTCAGACATATCAATTCTTATTATTTGATTTTCATCTCCAAATTGCACTTCTGCTAATGCCTTAGATAACTCTGTTTTCCCTACTCCTGTAGGTCCTAAAAATAAGAATGAGCCGATTGGTCTATTAGGGTCCTTAAGACCTGCTCTTGACCTTCTTATTGCCTTGGAAATAGATTTTACTGCTTGCTCTTGACCTATAACTCTATTGTGTAAGATTTCTTCAAGTTTTAAGAGTCTATCAGCTTCTTCCTCAAGAATTTTATTAACAGGTATTCCTGTCCATAAACCTACTACTTCAGCAATGACTTCTCCATCAACTAAATCAGAATGTTTAGATGACTTATTCCATCTTTCTCTAACATCTTCTAATTGTTTTTTAAGTATGCCTTGTTCATCTCTTATTTTTGCTGCTTTCTCAAAATCTTGGCATCTTACTGCCTCTTCTTTTTCTTTATCTATATTTTCTATTTCTAATTCTAATTTTTTTATTTCGGCTGGAGGAGTATTTTCCTTTAGCCTCACTTTTGATGCAGCTTCATCAATCAAATCTATAGCTTTATCTGGTAGATATCTATCTGATATATATCTAGTTGATAATTCTACAGCTGTTTTTATAGCATCATCAGTTATTTTAACTTTGTGATGAGCTTCATATTTATCTCTCAATCCTTCTAATATTTTTATTGAATCTTCTTTACTTGGTTCATCCACCATAACTGGTTGGAATCTTCTTTCTAGTGCAGAGTCTTTTTCAACATGCTTTCTATACTCATCTATTGTTGTTGCACCTATAACTTGTATTTCTCCTCTAGCTAATGCAGGTTTTAATATATTTGACGCATCTATAGATCCTTCTCCTGTAGACCCAGCTCCTATTATTGTATGCATCTCATCTATAAATAAAATTATATTTCCATTTTTAACAACTTCATCTACAACTTCTTTAATTCTTTCTTCAAATTCTCCTCTATATTTAGCACCAGCTAATAATGAACCCATCTCTAAAGAATACAAAGTTTTACTTTTTAGTGTTTCTGGAACATTTCCTAATGCTATATTTGTTGCTAAACCTTCAGCTATAGCTGTTTTACCTACTCCTGGGTCTCCTATTAGCACAGGGTTGTTTTTAGTTCTTCTACTTAATATTTGTATAACTCTTTGTATTTCTTTTTCTCTTCCTATAACAGGGTCTATTTTATTTTGTTTTGCATATAGTGTAAGATTTCTTCCATATTTATCGAGAATCTTGGACTCTGTTTGATTTTGGTTGCTCGTGTAACTATTTTCTGATTTATATTGATTATTATCACTCATACCCATCATATCAATTGTTAATTGGGCTAGAGTTCTGTCATTTACACCTGCATAGTTCAAAACTTTATTAGCTATTCCTTCTCCTTCTTGAATAATAGCTAATAATATATGCTCAGTTCCTATATAATTTGTTTTTAATTTATTTGCAAACATTCCTGATAGTTCCAATATTTGTTTACTTCTTGGGCTTAATACTATGTCTTCTGGAATTCCTTCGCCCTTACCTTCCATATCAATTATTTTGCCTTCTAAATAAGCCTCTGTAAATCCAACTTTACTTAGAACTTTGGCAGCTATTCCTTCTTCTTCTTTTAAAAGCCCTAAAAGTATATGCTCGCTTCCAACAATATTATGCCCTAAGTTTTTAGCAGACTCAAACGCTAAATCAATTGCTTTTTTAGCTCTTTGTGTAAATCTATTGAAGTTCATAATTTATCCCTCCTCTTAATTTTTCCAAAGTTTCTCTAATGTATGTTGCTCTATTTATATCTCTATTTTCAACATCATCACTCTTATACATTATTGACTGATGTGCTGGTTGTATACCTATCATAAGTTGTTCTATAGCTTTTAAATCTAGTTTTTTTATATAGTTCATTTCTATTCCCATTTTTATATTTGATAGATGACTCATTGCCTCTGAACTACTCATTACCCTTGAATTTTCAAGTGTTCCTATTGACCTAAATATTTTATCTTCTAATTTTATACCCAATTTTTTTTGTAATATTTCTCTGGCTTTCACTTCTTTTGAAATTGCATCCTTTGTAAGACCACTTACATTCTCTATAATATTAGACTCTGTTCTTCCAAGCGTAAGCTGATTAGATATTTGGTATATATTTCCCAATGCTTCTGTTCGCTCTCCATATATACCTCTTATTGCTATACCTATTTGTGATGAAATCTTATAAAGTTCATCCATATAGCCTAATTGACTCAATGCAGGCAAGTGCATCATTACAGAAGCTCTCATTCCAGTTCCCGTGTTAGTTGGGCAAGATGTTAGATAACCCAACTTTGTGCTAAATGCATACTCTAAATTTGATTCTAATAAATCATCTATCTCATTTGCTATGTTATAAGCATTTTCTAAATTTAAATCATCACACATAGTTTGTATTCTTATATGGTCTTCTTCATTTATCATTATACTTACAGTTTTATCTTTTTTTACTATAACAGCACTTTTATCATTTTCTGCTAAGTCTGGACTTATCATATGCTCTTCAACCATAAGCATCTTTTTAGATTGGTCTAAATCTTCAATCTTATAGAAATCAAACTCTTCTTTATGTTCTAAACTAGAATTCATAAATGCATTTTTTACCTTTTCTATTATTTCCATAGCACACTCTTTATCTAACCTATTTGGAAAAGGATAATTGCTCAAGTTCCTAGCCAGCCTAACTCTTGATTTCATGACTATATTCTCTTTCATAATATCACTCCAATCTTAGTCAATAGAGCCTTTCAAATACTTAATCTTATCTCTAAATTGAGCAGCTAATTCATACTCTTCATTTTTTATAGCTCTATCCAAATCTTCTTTTAATTCTCTAATCTCATTTTCTACACTTATTTTATAAAAAGATTTTTTAGGTGCCTTACCTATATGTTCTATATGACCATGTATATTTTGAAGCATTGGATTTACTTGACTACTAAATGCATTATAACATTCACTGCATCCAAATCTTCCATTATTCTTAAATTCACTATATGTCATATTACATTTTTGGCAAACTAACTTTTCTTCAAGCTCTTTTTTAGGTTGAAATCCTAAGTTGGAAAATATATCCATCATTGAAAAAGGCATATCTAAATTAAAATTCATCTCTGTATTTTCTTTAGCACATTCACTACACAGATACATTTCTGTCTTTTCTCCATTGACTATTTTATTATAATATACAGATGCTTTATTTTTATTGCATTTTTGACATAGCATAAATTATCACTCCTCTATACTAAATACTCCTATTATTATATTCTTTAAAACATTAGACCTTACCTTCTCTTTTAATTCATATACTGGCATACATAATGATTTATCATCTATTGCATATAATATTAGTTTTAATTCTCTTTCACTAATTAAGTCTGATTCTCTCAAACTTTCCACCAACTCTTTTGCTTTCTTATAGGATATTTGGCTTCCTATTCTTTCGTTTAGTATTTCTCTAATATGTCCATCTTTGCTTCTTCGTATTTTTTCTATCTGAACATATCCTCCGCCACCTTTTTTGCTTTCTATATAATAACCTTTATCTATGGTAAACCTTGTTGTTAAAACATAATTTATTTGTGATGGTGCACAACTAAACAAGTTTGCTAGTTCATTTCTTTGAATCTGTATACTATTATCCTCTTCCATCAAATCTTTAATAAATTTTTCAATTATATCTGTCATAGTTGCCATTTATATCACCACACACCTTTTTATTTTGACTTTCTTTGACTACTATTTTACACCTATTATTTAAATTTTTAAAGCCCTAAATTGTGTAAATTTATTTTTTTCATAATAATTTAAATAAGGTGTCCATCTTTTGTTAAATATAATCTTCTACTTCTTACATTTATAACAATTAAGTCTTAAAATTATTGGTTATTAATTGATTTTTAATGTATCTATACCTTGTATTTGTAAATATACCTTCATATCATTATTATTAAACATTTCTAAAAATAATAATATAAAAAGATACTTTCTTTTATTAAAACAGTTTAAGAAAGTATCTTTTATTCTTCACATTTTTTATTACTTTAATTTGGTTTTTTCTTGTTTTTTATAAAAACACATAAAAACTAGATATACACTTCTTTAAAATAAGTATATACCTAGTTTTAATTACAAAATTATTTTACATAATAGATGGATATTAATTATTTAATGTTCTATCTTCTTTATTACTTTGCAGTAGCTAGTCCAATTATTTTTTCTGCAAATTGTGATGGAACCTCTCCATATCTTTCTAATTCCATTTCAAAATACCCTCTACCTTGTGTCATTGCTCTTAAATCTATTGCATATTTAAATGTTTCTGCTTGTGGAGCCTCTGCAAATATTATTTGTTTTCCTTTATTATCTGGCTCCATACCAAATATTTTTCCTCTTCTCTTGTTTATATCTCCCATAACATCTCCCATATATTCTTCTGGAACAGTTATCTTAAGTTTCATAATAGGCTCTAATAATATTGGATGAGCTTCCTCCATACCTTTTTTAAATGCTGCACTTGCTGCCATCTTAAAAGCCATTTCAGAAGAGTCTACATCATGGTATGAACCATCATAAAGTGTAGCCTTTATATTTGTAACAGGGAAACCAGCCAATACTCCTTTTTGCATAGAATCTTTTAACCCTTTTTCTACTGCTGGTATATATTGTTTTGGTACAGACCCACCAAATATTTCTTCTGTAAATTCAAAATCAGATTCACATCTTTCAAATCTTATCTTTACATCTCCATATTGACCATGGCCACCTGATTGTTTCTTATGCTTACCTTGTACATCAGCTGTTTCCTTTATAGTTTCTCTATAAGGAACTTTAAGGTCATTTAATTCAACATCTACCCCGAACTTATCTTTCATTTTATTTTTAATTGTTTTTATATGAAGCTCCCCTTGTCCTCCTAAAAGAGCTTGTTTTGTCTCTGTATTTCTATACCAATGTAATGTAGGGTCTTCCTCTACAAGTTTGTTTAATACAGCAGCTACCTTTTCTTCATCACCCTTATTCTTAGGATTAACAGCATAATATATTTGTGGTTTAGGGAAGTCTATCTTATCTAAAGCTTCTGCATCTTTATCTACAGATATAGTATCTCCTGTCTTTAGAGAATTAACTTTAGTTACAACTACTACATCACCAGCCTTAGCTTTGTCTATTTCAACTAACTCACTATTTCTCAATGTATATATGTTAGCTATTTTTTCTTTTATGTTTTTGTTTATATTAAAAACTTCTTTATCTTTAGAAATTGCACCTTGAGTAATTTTTATATATGACATTTTTCCTACAAATGGGTCAACCATAGTTTTAAATACTAATCCTTTAAATGGCTTACTCTCTTCTGTAAATATAGGTTCTAGATAATTTGATATTGTATCTAAAATTTCTTTTGTTCCTATATTATTTATAGTTGAACCACATATTACAGGTATAATATCTCCTCTTTGTATACCTATAACAATACCTTTTTGGATTTCTTCTGTAGTTAACTCTTCTCCATTAAAATACTTATCTAATATTTGATCATCTGTTTCTGCTATAAGTTCCATTAAAGCTTCTTTTACACTCATAGCTTGTTCTTTAAATTCACCTTCTAAATCATCTATATTTTCAAATACATTATGTAACTTGACAAAGTTTTTATCTTTGTATATAGGACTTATCATTGGAACTATCTTATTATTGTATTTTTCTCTTAACATTGCTATTGCATCTTTATATCTTGCTTTTTCATTATCTATTTTATTTATAAACATTATCTTAGGAATACTCTCAGTTAGTTCTAATGATTTCTCTGTACCAACTTGAATAGGTGCTGTTGCATCTATTACTATTATTGCTGCATCACTTGCTCTAAGAGATGATACAACGTCTCCGCTAAAGTCAAAATATCCTGGTGTATCCAATAAGTTAAACTTATAGTCATTATATTCTATAGGTATTAATCCCATACTATAAGTCATATTTACCTTGTCAGTTAATTTAGGTATCTTATTAGTGTTTGCTGTGTAAGCTATAGTTTCGATTAGATTTGTTTTACCACATCCGCTATGTCCTAATACTGCTACATTTCTCAACATATTACTATCATAAACCTTCATATAAGCACCCACCTTTTAAATTTATGTATTTTCTCTTAGCTGTTATTTCCTAAGAAATAGTCTAGAAAATGTTTATTATTTTTAGAATTTTTAGATAACATTTTCCTTACTAGCTTTATTTCTACATAGGGATATAATTTTCCTCTTTTTTTTAACAAATATTTAATTTAAACAAATAAAAACACTCTAAATATTTAATAAAAATATTTTAGAGTGTTTTATAAGTTGTTTCAATTCAATTATTTCATTATCATTAATAGTTGTTTATCTTCAACCATATCATCTTCTTTTACTTTAATTGATTTAATTACTCCATCAGTTTTAGCAACTATTATAGTTTCCATTTTCATTGCTTCTATAACTATTAATGGTTGATTTGCTTTTACTTCATCTTCTTCTTTAACCATTATTTTTATAACTTTTCCTGGTATACTTGCTCCGATTTGAAGTGGATCATTCATATCAGCTTTCTCAACATTAGTAACTTTTCCAGAGAAGTTTCTATCTTTTATTTCCACTTCTCTAACCATTCCATTTAATTCAAAGCCTATAGTTCTAAATCCATCTTCTTTAACTTCACCAATTTCAACTAATCTTATTGTTAATACTTTACCTTCTTCTATTTCTACTTCACATTCTTCATTTTTATTTAATCCATAGAAGAATACATCACTTTCAAGTTTAGATATATCATTATAATGTTGTAAATGTTTAATATAGTCTTCATAAACTTTTGGATATAAAGCATAACTTATAACATTTCTTATATTTGCATTTATATCATATTTTTCATTTAGATATTTTGCTATGTCATCAAAATCTTCTGCTGGTAATAGTGAACCAGGTCTTACTGTAATAGCTTCTTCGCCTTTTAAAACTACTTCTTGTAAATCTTTTGGGACTCCACCTTCTGGTTGACCAATCATACCTTTACAGTAGTCTACAACAGAATCTGGGAAGGATAAGTTCTTACCTTCTTCTATTATATTATTTTTATCTAATTTATTTTTAGTCATAAAGATAGCTAAATCTCCTACAACTTTTGAAGATGGTGTTACTTTTATTATATCTCCTACAACTTCATTAGCTTCTTTATATTTTTCTTTAACTTCATCAAATCTATTAACTAATCCTAAACTATCAGCTTGAGGTTTTAAGTTTGTATATTGACCTCCTGGTATTTCAAAATTGTATATTTCTGCACAAGAGTTAGTTAAGTCACTTTCAAATTTATTATAGACTTTTCTTAAATCTTTATAGTATTTTCCTAACTCATCATATCCAAATAAATCTATACCTGTATCTCTTTCTGTATTTTTAAGAGCTTCTACTATTGCATTAAGTGATGGTTGACTTGTAAGTCCTGCCATAGATTCTAATGCAGCATCAATTATATCTACACCAGCTTCTGATGCCATCAAACAAGTTGCCACACCATTTCCACTTGTATCATGAGTGTGTAAATGTATTGGTGCTTTTACATTTTTCTTTAGTTCTTTAACTAATGTATAAGCAGAATATGGTTTAAGAAGTCCTGACATATCTTTTATTGCTATTATGTCTGCTCCTAAACTTTCTAACTCTTTTGCCATCTTAATATAATATTCTAAGTCATATTTAGTTTTAGTCTTATCTAATATATCACCTGTATAACACATAGTTGCTTCAACTATTTTTCCAGTTTCTAGAGCTGTATTAATAGATGGTTTCATATTTTCAACCCAGTTTAATGAGTCAAATATTCTAAATACATCTATTCCTTGTTTAGCAGACTCTTTTGTAAATTCTTCTATTACATTATCTGGATAGTTTTTATATCCAACTCCATTTGATGCTCTAAGCAACATTTGGAACATTATACTTGGTATTTCTTCTCTTAGTTTTTGTAATCTACGCCAAGGTGACTCTTTTAAGAATCTATATGCAACATCATAAGTAGCTCCACCCCACATTTCAAGTGAGAATAAATCTTTTTGATATTTTTCTGTTGGTTTAGCAGCTTTTAATAAATCATATGTTCTTAATCTTGTTGCCAATAATGATTGATGTGCATCTCTCATTGTTGTATCTGTTAATAATAGTCTTTTATCATTTTTTATTTTTTCTATATATGCAGATTTACCTAACTTATCAAAAAGTATCTTACTTCCTTCTGCCTTTGAACCATCTTTATTCATTCTTGGTTCATGTAACGCATCAAATAATGGTTTTTCTTGACAAGCGTTATCATTTACAATTACATCACCTATAAATTGAAGTAATTTTGTTCCTCTATCTTTACTTTCTGTTATTTCAAATAAATCTGGATTTTCATCTATAAATTTAGTACTACATTTACCATTTGAGAATATAGGATTATTTAAGACATTAACTAAGAATCCTACATTAGTCTTAACACCTCTAACTCTAAGTTCTTTTATAGATCTTATAGTTTTGTTTATTGCTCCTTGGAATGTTCTATCCCAAGATATTGTCTTAACCAGTAAACTATCATAGTGAGGACTTATGTTTGCTCCTGTAAATCCATTTCCACCATCTAGTCTTATACCAAATCCTGAACCAGTTCTATAAACTTGAATTTTACCTGTGTCTGGCATAAATCTATTTTTAGGGTCTTCTGTAGTTATTCTACATTGGATAGAATACCCTCTTATTTCAACATCATCTTGTGATTTTATATTTATTTCTTCACTATCTAGGCTGTATCCTTGAGCTATTAATATTTGACTTTGAACTATATCTATTCCTGTAACCATTTCTGTTACAGTATGCTCAACTTGTACTCTTGTATTCATTTCTATAAAATAATGACCACCATTTGCATCTACTAAGAATTCTAGTGTCCCTGCATTAGAATAGCCTACATATTTTGATAACTTGACTGCATCATCACATATTTCTTTTCTTACTTTTTCATCTAATGAAAATGCTGGTGCATATTCTATTATCTTTTGATGTCTTCTTTGAACAGAACAATCTCTTTCGTATAAATGAACTATATTTCCATAGTTATCCCCTAATATTTGAACTTCTATATGTTTTGGGTCAGCTATATATTTTTCTATGAATATAATATCTTCACCAAAAGCTTTTCTTGATTCACTACAAGCAGTTTCATATTCAAGCTCTAAATCTTTTTCATGATGTACGATTCTCATACCTCTACCGCCACCACCATTAGATGCTTTTATCATAACAGGATAACCTATTTTATTTGCAACTTCTTTTGCTTCTTCAGTACTTCTTATTGCTTTTTCCACCCCTGGTATAGTTTGAACATTAACTTCTTTTGCAATTTTTTTAGAGTTTATCTTATCCCCCATCATATTCATTACTTTAGATGATGGGCCTATAAAAGTAATTCCATTTTCTTCACATTTACGAGCAAATTCTGCATTTTCTGCTAGAAAACCATATCCTGGATGTATAGCGTCAACTTTTTTTCTCTTTGCTAAGTCTATTATTCCATCCATATCTAAGTATGCATCTATTGGACCTTTGCCTTCCCCTATTAAATATGATTCATCTGCTTTTGTTCTAAATAATCCGTATTTATCTTCTTTACTATATATACCAACACTTTTTATCCCCAATTCTGAACAGGCTCTAAATATTCTTATAGCTATTTCGCCTCTATTAGCTACTAGTATTTTATTAAACTTTTTAAGCATACTCTATTCTTCTCCTTTATTGTTTGTGTAATATTAAAGATTATAGACTAAAATACTTTATTTTTGAAGATGTTTAAGCAAGTTCCTTAATTAATAAGATAAATTTATAAATATATATAATTTTTAGACTGTATAAACTCAATTTACCTCACTAAAATTAAGGGGTTTTTTATGGGATTTCAGACAAACTTGTGTGAAAATTTCTACAATTGACCTTATTTTATACTATTTTTTTCTCTGTTTACATAATTATTTTCATCTTTACGTAATATTTCACATACTTTTCTCAATATAGTTCATATCTTAATCTATCTGTCTTAACAAACGTTTTATTACATCAGAAAGTTTTAGATGACCTAAATCTGCATATGCTATAACTAGTATTATTTTTACTACTCCTTCTACCTCATCTAATTTATATGCTCTAGCATTTATTATTGTGTACTTTGGCATAAGTTCTTCTAAACCTAGTGCAAGTTCATCAGATAAAGTCATATATTCATCAAATTTTTCCTCATCAGATAAGGTGATATATTCATCTTGCTCACTTATAATAGTATCTAAATAATCCATATTTATACTTAATTGATAAGCTATTATGTCCTCTCTTTTTGTGCTTTTACTCAAATCCTTTTCAACTTTGAACTTACTATTCTTATCTATTATTATTTTAAGTTCTTCACTATCAACTATTTCATTTCCTATAATTATATACAAACTTTTTACCTCCTAAATATAAATCTTTTTTAATCAAAAATAAAACCTCTAGTAAAATTACTAGAGGTTTGCACTGGTGGGATTAACAGGGCTCGAACCTGTGACCCCCTGCTTGTAAGGCAGGTGCTCTCCCAGCTGAGCTATAATCCCTCGATGTTTATATGGTGCGCCCAAAGGGACTCGAACCCCTAACCTTCTGATTCGTAGTCAGACACTCTATCCAGTTGAGCTATGAGCGCATTTTATTGGAGGCGACACCCAGATTCGAACTGGGGATCAAGGAGTTGCAGTCCACTGCCTTACCACTTGGCTATGTCGCCACCTTTTTGGTGATCTATCCGCGACTCGAACGCGGGACACCCTGATTAAAAGTCAGGTGCTCTACCGACTGAGCTAATAGACCATATTAGTTGGGGTGGATAATGAGAGTCGAACTCACGACCTCCAG
>NZ_JACVWD010000009.1:0-92720 GCF_020658415.1 Clostridioides sp. ES-S-0123-01 | reverse complement strand
ACCCCAGAAAGACTATCTGGTTGATAGGTCGAAGGTGTAAGTGCAGCAATGTATTTAGCTTATCGATACTAATAGGTCGAGGACTTGACCAATATTTATTTGATGTTCATTAATTAAAATATATATGCAGTTTTTAGAGTGTTAATTTAACTCATAATAGAATAAGTGTGCTGGTGTGGCTCAACGGTAGAGCAGCTGACTTGTAATCAGCAGGTTGTAGGTTCGATTCCTATCACCAGCTCCAGTAAAGACTATGTTTTTAACATAGTCTTTTTTATTATATAATATATTTATTATTTTATATAGTTTATAGAAATAGACAGGAAATTGATAAATTTAAGTAAGAAATAGCTATACAGATTAAAATAATTATTTTAATCTGTATGTGAATACCTTAACGCAAAATTTTGATTATTTGTGTAAGAATTGTTAAAAAGACATGTATATTTAATTTGAAACTAACTTGCCATGGATTACCATCCTAGCATCATCAAATTCATAAGTGCATGTAGAAAGTGTAACTATCTTATCTTTACTACTTACTTTCATATTTGATTTATGTAATGATTTGGAAGTAATAGCATCTATGTATTTTTGATAGTCTGTTTCACTATTAAAGCTTGTTTTTAGATAATCATAATCAGATTCTACAATATAGGCAGAAAATACTTCATATAATAATTCTTTTCCATCCATAGTAATTTTTATTTGATTGTTTTCTTTAAAAAAATCACTATCTTTAAACTTATTTAGATTATTAAACATTGTTTTGTTTTTCATATTATGTCCATATACTATAACATTTTGGTCATCCAGAGATTTATTTCTATAATCCATGAATAATGTACCTGAGATAGATTTTTTACCATAAAAGTCTTTGTCAAGATAATAAGAATTATCTTTAGATTGTACAACTGGATAATTTATATTTGTATTATCAACAGAAAGCCAAAACTTAAAATCTTTGTTTATTTTTAATAAGTCTTCTTTTTTATTTTCTTTTTTCTGAAGTTGAGTAGATACTTTAGTATCATGGCTGTACTTGCTAAGCTTTAAGCATATATTAAATCCACTATAGATTATTACTAATATTAATATAATATTAATTATTACTCTATATAATTTTTTCAACATTCCACCTCAAATCATAAATAATAGTTTATATACCTATATTACACTATTTTTGAAGAAATTTAAATTTTTAGTATAATATTACTTTGACATACTTAAGTATTTATGATAATATAGCTAAGTAAAATGAATATTAAGTAAGCCAGATAATCGCATGTAATTTTACATGAGGAAAGTCGGAGCTCCATAGAGCAGGGTGCTAGGTAACACCTAGTGGGAGCAATCCTAAGGATAGTGCAACAGAAATAAACCGCCACTTAAGTGGTAAGGATGGAAAGGCGAGGTAAGAGCTCACCAGCAGCTAGGCGACTAGTTGGCTATGTAAACCCCACCTGGAGCAAGACCAAGATAGGAATAAAGAGTGCTGCTCG
This sequence comes from Clostridioides sp. ES-S-0123-01, assembly GCF_020658415.1. Taxonomy (NCBI): domain Bacteria; kingdom Bacillati; phylum Bacillota; class Clostridia; order Peptostreptococcales; family Peptostreptococcaceae; genus Clostridioides; species Clostridioides sp. ES-S-0123-01. The sequence continues at coordinate 91,218 of NZ_JACVWD010000009.1, read as the reverse complement.
TACTCTCCGGTAGGTAGGTCGCTTGAGCTTATTGGTGACAATAAGCCTAGAAAGATGATTATCTAATACAGAACTCCGCTTATAGACTTGCTTAATTTTTTCGATAGGTGAAACATCAGTTTAAACTGATGTTTTTTTATTTGCAAATTTGTCTAATTTACTTTCAAAATTTTGTGGAATATTGTAATATAAGTTAGTACAGATATTAAAAATGGTATAATATAAGATGGATATAAAAAGAAAAAGTAAAATGATGTAAATAATATGATATGATATAAGATGTAGTAAATTTAGTAACTAATTATTAAAATATCATAATCAAATTAGTAATTTTACATAATGTAAATATCACAATAAAATAATTGATTTAAGGAGTGAAGGTTTTGAGTGAAAATAATATAATAAGAAATACTGTTTTAAATGTCACAGCAAGTTTTTTAAAACAAGAGTCTAAGATAAATGAAAAATTAGAAGGTGTTTTAGAAAAGAAATTTGAAAAAGTAGAATTCAATGAAGCAAAATATGCTGAGCTTTTAAAATTTAATATATTGTTTTATAAAACATTAGCAAGAAATACAGAACCGCTTATCGGGAAATGGATAGTAGATAAATACATACCTGAAATAGATGAATTAGAGAAAGAATTAGAATTAACTACAGCTAAATGTAGAAAGTATGTAAATAAGGCAATGAAGGATGGTTTAGACTGTCTAAAAGCCAACGATTTAAGTAGTTTTTTAGCTTATGATAAAATAGACCTATTAGAGAGACGAAGACGTTTAGAAAAGGATTATAAGGTTCTAAATCTATATAAAGACCTTCTTAATATAACACTTAGAAAGATAAGTTTAGAAAAGAAAGATTGTGCAAGTTTATTTCTTAAGAATCAAGCTGATGCTAAAAGAGAACTAAAAAGAGAAATAATATTCTGTGTAAATAAGATATTAGCTAGTAGCAAAGAGGTAGTACCTAAAAATATAGAAGAGAATTCTGAACAAAGCAGTGAAGATATAAAAGCAACAGAAATTGAAGATTTACAATTAGGTAAAGATAATTCAGAAAATGATGTTTTATTAAATTCAGTTAAAAAGTCAGAATTAGGAAAAGAACCGCAGATAAATGATGTAGAAGCAAAGTTTATGGATAAACTAAATAGTTTAAATGATGAAAGTATATCTCAAACTGTATATAATGAATATAAAAAATTATGTGGGTTAGAAGAACTTCCTTATGTTGAAGGCTATGGCTTTGGTGGAGAAGTTATTAAAGACTTTGTTTGTGCAACAGTTGCATTAGAATTTTTGAAGAGAAGAAATAGAGACCTTATAGAAGGTGCGATGAGATTAACTATAATTGGAGAATTTGGTGCTGAAAATTTTAAGGAATTCATAGATTATGTAATTAAAAATAAAACAGAAATTAGTGAAAATGTTTGGGAAGAAGCACACATTGTTCTAAAAGATAAATCTTCTGAATTAGAAAATCACGATATTGTATCAAAGAGAACTAGAAAAAATAAAGACATTGATATTGAAGAATATATTTATATGATAAAAAATGCAGATAAAGATGTTTGTTTTAGAAGTAGCATTTCTATAGAGGAAGATACTAAAGAAGAAGTAATTAATAAGAATGAAAATGTAGAGAATGCTATAGAAAATAAAGAAGATATTGAAAAAGATCATGATATAAATAAAGAAGAAATAATTGAACCAGAAAATAAGAAGAGTAGAAAAAAAGATAAATTATTTGGATTTATGAAAAAGGAAAGCAAAAAAGAGGATGTGCTAGAAGAAACTGAAAAGGAAGAGATTGGATTAGATAATACTTCTGATACAGTTCCAGGTGAAGCTGATGAATCTATTAAGGAAAATATAGAAAACTTAGAAGAAATAAACCAAAGTTTAGAAGAAGAACGCAACATAAAAATAGAAAAACCAATAAATAATGATGAGTTAGATAAAAAACTATCAGCAAGTAATGAGCCTAAATCTGAAAAAGAAAGTAAGGGATTAGGTGATGAAATGCCAAAAGAAGCAGAAGAAAAAAAGGTAGAAAGTGAAAAATCAGTAGTAATACCTATTAACAAGAAAGAAAAAAATAGCAAAAAGTCTAAACATTCTTCTAAGTTTAATTCTAAGGAAAAGAAAACAGAAATAAAAAATTATGAATCAAATGAAGAAGATTCTATAGATGATGAAGAGGTTGGTTCTAAAAAAAGCAGATTAAAAGAGACTATTATAGCTATAGTTATAGTGGCAATTGTTGGTGTAGGATACTTTATAACAGTAGGCAATAACAAGAAAAATGATAAAGACACGACACCTCCAAAAGCACCAACTCAGCAACAAGCCAACAATAAACAAACAGAAGAAGAAAAGAAAGCAAAAGCTGAAAAAGAAAAGAAAGAAGCAGAAGAAAAGGCAAAAGCAGAGGAAAAAGAAAAAGCTGAAAAGAAAGCAAAAGAGATGGAAGCATATAAAGACGGTAAAGGTGTATATTATACTGTCTATGCAGGTTCACTTAAAGTTGAAGCAACAGCAAAAGAAACAGCAAAAGAATATGAAGCTAAAGGTATTTCTTCAACAATAGTTCAAGAGAATGGATATTATAAAGTGAAGATAGGTGATTATTCTGAGTATGGAGAAGCACAAGAAAAATGTAATGAATTAGCTAAGAAATCTATTGATACATATATAGCGATGTATGATAAGTACTATGATTACAAATTAGAAGATTTGAAAGAATCAGCTCCTTCATTAAGTGCTGAAGAACTTAGACAAAAATATGAAGATTTAAGAAGTGAGTTAAAAAATAAATCTGGATATCGTGAATATGTTAAACATTTAGATAAACTTTATGAAGAAATAGTTGAAGGTGCTTAGGATATTTATTAAATAAGGACGAATTATGTCTCAAAATAAAAAGTATTAAAAGATATTATTTATTTTGAGACATTTTATTCACCTTTAGAAAATAATTATAATTTTGTTTAGGCGGTGAAGGTATGTTGAAATTAGGAGAAAAAATTATATATGAGCTTTCAGATGGATTTGAGCTTAGTGGTATCAGTAGATATTCAAAAGAATCTAAGAAACTTCATATAACAAATTTAGGTAATATTATAATCAGCAAAGCAGATGAAGTTAATGATGAATCAGGGGTAAAATATATATATAGTTTTTCAGATAATAAAAAAAAGTTAGAAGCAGTTTTAGAAGGTTCTCAAATAATCATTTATGGAGATAACTTGCCTTTTTATATAAAAAGTGAGAATTCAAGTAAGAATGTTACAGCAAGTTTAACTATGAAAATAACTTTAGATGAATATGATTTAATCTGTAAGAACCAAAGAGAATTTATATTTTATTTAAAAGACAACATGACTATCTTGAGTTTAGATGATAATAAATTTTATATGGGTGGAATTAATAAAGATAATGAAAAGTTTATATTTATCAGTGGAAAAAATAGATTTGAAATAAACTTTGATGATATAGAAAGATATATTTTAGAAGATAAGAGAGTTTCTCTAAAGGGTTATTTTCATATGGAAAGAGAAGGTCTTATAGTAAGGTCTATTTCTATATTTAATAATAATGTAGAAAATATAGTTCCAGCCGATTTAAGTGAGAGAGTTAAAGATAATAAGAAAATAGGAAATCTTCCTAAAGATTGTGAGATAGTATTCTGTAAAATATCAGGAAATATAGATGGATTTGATTATAAAAATACTAATATGCTTTTAGTAAAATATCAGGATCAACTTATTTTTATAAATAAGAAGTCTAAAAAAACTATTGTTAAATCAACAAAAGATAATTGTTCAAAGTTAATTTTAGGAGAAGACATTATATTATATGATAATAAAAATGTATTTAACTTGCACATAAATGATAAAAATAAAGAAGCTATGCAAATAGAGGATTTAAAAGATATAGAAAATGAAATAGTAGGATATACATTAAAACATGCCCCATTTTTTATCCAAGAAGATTTTAATAGTTTAACAATAATGAAGTCTTTCCAAAAAGAAATTATATCTATAAAAAATAGTGATGTTAAAGATATTGTAATTAATAGAGATATTGAAAGTAAAAATTCTGATTTTGTAGAAACAGAAATAAAATTTAATAATCAAAAAATAATTTTAAATTTAAGTAGAAGTATGGTTCAAAAACTTATGCAAGATGTCTTTATATATGCAAAAAAACCACTACTTAAAGACGTTTCTGTTGAGATTTTATATAAAAATTGGTCTAAAGCTATGAATGATATGATAATATTTAATTTCTTTGGAAATATTTATTACATGAAATCTGAATTTGATAAAGTATTAGAAAGAGAACTGAATGATGAAATAAGAATAGAAGTCATAAATGCACTTTATAATCAGATACAAGAACAGAGAAATAATTTAGACTTGATATCAGCTTATACTCCAAGAATATTAGAAAATCAAGATATAGAGTTATTTGAAAAGTATAATGCAAAACTTGATGTACAAGTATTTAGACAGATTAAAAATTTATTCTTTGATTTATCATACAATATAAGTAGTTATTTAGATGGAGTTGAAAAAAGTTTAGATAATATTATATTTGTAATATCAGGTGAAGATAAGAAGCGATACAATTATAGGATGTTAAAGGAAAGTGAAAGTGCAAACTTGGATGTATTTTTAAAACAAGCTATATCAAGATTAAATCATTTAGTAGAAAATATGTATCCTTACTATGTGGATGAAACTAGTAGAGAGATGTTTAAGTTATTTGAAGTTTTATGGAAAAATTATAAAAATATTAATGATGATAGTGTAAAAGAAGTATTATTCGAGAGAATAACAAATACATATGTATTTAGACAATTGACATTAAATAATAATACAAATGAAAGAAGAAAAGACATAATTGAAAAAATATATAATTCTGTTGATTATGGAGCCAATAAGATAGATGAAAATATGTTTTTCACAGGAGGTATGAAGTATGTCAAGTAAATACAATGTATGGAATTTTAATTATGAGTTTTTAGGTTTGAATTCAAGTGATGAAAAAAATAATGAAGTTTATTATGAGATTGATTTAGATGAAGTCTTAAATGAAAACTATATAAGTGAAGATATAGATGGAGATTTAGATACTGATGGAAATAGCATCTTAGGAGAATTAATATCAGAAATGGATATAGATGAAGATGTAAGTGTTGACATGACATATCAAGAATTAGACGTGGATTTAGAAGATTTAGATTCATATTTGGATGATGATATAGATAGTGATATAAAGGGTATTTTAGATGAAATTTAGTATCTATGTGAGTTTTAGGTAGAATATATAAAATATAATATATTAACTTATAAAAACTAAAGGTAGATGAAATTTCATCTACCTTTATGTTCTTGTAATGTTAAGAATTGGGATAATATAGAGTTTGAAGAAAAAGTATAAATATGGTATATTAATTTGGTACAAGAGAAAATTTACGAAGAAGGGTGAAAAAATGCAGATGACAGTAAAAAAAGCGATAATACCAGCAGCAGGGCTAGGAACTAGATTTTTACCAGCAACAAAATCACAGCCCAAAGAAATGCTTCCTATAGTAGATAAGCCAACTTTACAGTATATAATAGAAGAAGCTATAGACTCAGGAATTGAAGAAATTCTTATAATAACAGGTAGAAATAAAAAATCTATAGAAGACCATTTCGATAAATCAGTTGAATTAGAGTTAGAATTAGAACAAAAAGGTAAGACAGAAATGCTAGAAATGGTAAGAGATATATCAAATATGGTAAATATTCACTATATAAGACAAAAGGAGCCAAAAGGTCTTGGACATGCAATTTACTGTGCAAAAAGTTTTATAGGAGATGAACCTTTTGCTGTACTATTAGGTGATGATATAGTAGACTCAGATGTGCCTTGTCTAAAGCAATTAATAGATACTTATAATGAATATAAAACAACTGTACTAGGTGTTCAAAAGATAGCTAAAGAAGATACAAACAAATATGGAATATTGGATATAAAACATATAGAGGATAGAGTTTATAAAGTTAAAGATATGGTTGAAAAGCCTGCAATTGAAGAAGCACCATCAGATATAGCCATACTTGGAAGATATATAATAACTCCTGCAATATTTGATATATTAGAGAAACAAACACCTGGAAAAGGTGGAGAAATACAGTTAACAGATGCACTTCAAACTCTTGGAAAACAAGAAGCTATTTATGCGTATAATTTTGAAGGAAGAAGATATGATGTGGGAGATAAGATTGGTTTTTTAGAGGCGACAATAGATTTTGCTCTACAAAGAGAAAATCTAAAAGATGATTTAATGGATTATATGAGAAAAAAAGTAAGCGAAAAATAAATTTAGAAAAGAGGTAATTACTATGGCGGTTTTAGTAGCTGGAGGAGCAGGATATATAGGAAGCCATACAGCAATAGAACTTTTAGAATCAGGTTATGAAGTTGTTATAGTTGACAATTTAAGTAATAGTAACTCAATAGTAGTTGATAGAATTAGAGAATTATCTGGAAAACAAGTAAAATTTTATAATATTGATATAACCAATAAAAATGAAATGCACACTGTATTTAAAGAGAATAATATTGAATCTATTATACATTTTGCAGCTTTAAAAGCAGTTGGAGAATCAGTGGAAAAGCCAATTGAATATTATAGTAATAATCTAATAAGTACATTAAATTTATTTGAATTAATGAGAGAATATGGTGTTAAAAAATTTGTATTTAGTTCATCAGCTACTGTATATGGAGATCCACATACTTGTCCAATATTAGAAGATTTCCCGCTTTCCGTAACTAATCCATATGGAAGAACTAAGCTTATGATAGAGCAGATGTTAGTGGATATATCAAAAGCAGATGAGTCATTAGATATAGCACTTTTAAGATATTTTAATCCAGTAGGTGCTCATAAGAGTGGAAGAATTGGTGAAGAACCAAATGGAACTCCAAGTAACTTAATGCCTTATATAACAAAAATAGCAGTGGGTAAATTAAAAGAACTAAGTGTATATGGAAATGATTATCCAACTCATGATGGGACTGGAGTTAGAGATTATATACATGTATTAGATTTAGCTGCTGGTCATGTAAAGGCATTACAAAAATTAGAAGAAAATCCAGGACTTGTTGTTTACAATTTAGGAACTGGTAAAGGATATAGTGTTCTTGATTTAGTTAAAGCATTTTCTAAAGCCAGTGGAAAAGAGATACCATACAAAATTGTTGGAAGAAGAGCTGGAGATGTAGCAATGTGTTATGCAGATTCATCAAAAGCAGAGAAAGAACTTGGATGGAAAGCTAAATATGAACTTGAAGAAATGTGCCAAGATTCTTGGAGATGGCAAAGTATGAATCCAAATGGATACGAAGCATAAAATGTATATTAAAGGGGTAAATGTAACAAATTTGTAAATGCAAGATATTGGTAATTTTATGTTATAATTAGAGGCGTGTAGTTATGTTTCTAAAAGAGGGGGAAGTTATAGTGAAAAAAAGTCTAAAAAAGTATTTAGTACTAGCAATGACTTTAGTTTTAGTATTTGCATGTGGTGTACCAGAATCAAGTGCAGCCAGTAAACATGTAATTATAGTAAACTCAAGAAAAAATACTCTGGGATATTTTGTAAATAGCAAGCTTGTAAAAGAATTTAAAGTTGCAACAGGGAAAAAAGGTTCAGAGACACCAACAGGGAAAACAAAGGTAGTTAACAAGATAAAAAATAGACCATATTATAAAGGAAATATACCTGGAGGAAGCCCAAAAAATCCATTAGGAGATAGATGGATGGGATTAGCACTAAAAGGAACTTATGGAGATACATATGGGATACATGGAAATAATAATGAAAGTTCTATAGGAAAACACATTTCTGGTGGATGTATAAGAATGCACAATAAAGAGGTTAGATGGTTATTTGACCAAGTTCCAGTAGGTTCAGATGTAATTATAGATTATAGTAATGACAGTTATACTAAAATAGCAGCAAAATATAAGATAAATTTAAACCAAACAGGATGGAAAACAGAAAATGGTAAGAAGTATTATGTAAAATCTGATGGAACATACCAAAAAAATAGTTGGTTAAAAGTAAATGGAAAAATGTATTATTTTGATGCTTCAGGAGTAATGCAAACAGGATGGAAGACAATTAATAACAAAAAATATTACTTAGGAACTGATGGAGTAAGAGTATCTGGATGGAAGGTAATTGATGGAAAAACTTATTACTTTAATTCAGATGGAGTAATGCAAACAGGATGGCAAGAAAAAGATGACAAGAAATACTATCTAGGAAATGATGGTTTATCAGTAGTAGGATGGCAAGAAATAGATGGTAATAAGTATTACTTTGATAAAACAGGAGTAATGCAAACAGGATGGCAGCAATTAGAAGGTAAATCTTACTATTTAGACAAAGAAGGTAAAATGCTAACAGGAACTCAAAAAATAGATGGAAAAGATTATACTTTCAATGAAGATGGAACAATAAACCCTACATGGAACACAGTTGTAGGAGCAAATAGATTTGATACAGCTAAAAAAATAAGTGAAGTTGGAAATTGGGGTGCTGACAGTTCAGATACTGTTGTATTAGTAAATGGAAATGCAATAGCAGATGGAATAACAGCAACGCCTTTGGCAAGTAGTTACAATGCAACAATATTACTTACTAATACAGATAAATTACCAACTGAAACTGTTGCAGAAATGAATTCATTAGCACCTAAAACAGTAATTTTAATAGGTGGAGAAAATGCAATAAGTTCTAAATTAGAGCAAGAAATAAAGAGTACTTTTAATGCAGAGACAAAGAGAATATCAGGTCAAGATAGATATCAAACTGCTGTAAGAATAGCTAATGAACTTGGAAACAGAGAAGAAATAAAGACAGCTTATATGGTTTCTGGAAATGGAGAGGCAGATGCTCTATCTGTAGCTTCTAAAGCTGGAGAAGAAAAACAACCTATAATACTAGTTAAGAAAGATGGAATTACAGAAGAATCTTATATTTGGCTAACAGAAAGAAAATTAGAAAATGCATATTTTATAGGTGGACCAAATGCAATTAATGATTCAACAATAGCTAAGATGAATGAAATAACTACTGAAGATGTTTCAGGAAATAGAATATATGGAAATGACAGATTAGATACTAATGCTAAAGTTATAGAAAAATTCTATGGCGATACTGATTTACAATCTGTGTTAGTTAGCAAATCAGATGCTTTAGTAGATGCTTTATCAGCTGGACCATTAGCTGCAAAATTACACTCACCAATAGTTTTAATGGATAATTCAGGATTATCAGCAGAACAAAATAGAGTATTTGCAAATAAAAAAGTTGAAACTCCTTATCAAATTGGAGGAGGAGTATCTTATATAGGTATGGATAAATTAATAGATATTCTTAGAAAATAATAAAACTATATAAATAATGTATAAAATGAAATTGAGATGTAAAATTCAACAGCCTAAAGCTTTGATTGTTTATATCTCAATTTTTTTATTACAAAATTAAGTTTAAGTTATCTAAAAATCTTGGAATATTTTCAAAACTCATATAAAATAAATATAGGTGATATCATCATATGTTAAGAGGGTGAGTGAAATTATAAAGAAGAAGTATATAATGTTTATTGATGAAAGTGGGAGAGCTGATATAAATCATGAGGACCCATTTACATTAACAGGAGTAATTTTTGAATATAAATATGCAGTGAGTCAAGGTGATTATGTCTGTTGTTTAAGGAAAGAGATGGATGCCTTTAAAGATTATTGCTTTGGAACTAGTAATATAGGAATACACTTGACTGATATATCCAGAAAGTCAAGAGCATTTGAAAGGTTTGATGATTCACAAATTAAGTTATTTTATGATGAATTACCTTTATTTCTATCTAAACTAGAGTGCACCATAATATCAGTAACAGTAGATAAGGCTAGATTAAAAAAATACTATGCACCTTCAAAGGAACCTTATGTTGTAGCTTTTATACATGTGCTTCAAAATTTCTATTCATTTGTAAATAATGAAAATGTAGAGTCTGCAAGAATCGTTATTGAATCAAGAGATGATGTTTCAAATTTAAAAGTACAAAAGGCATTTTTTGATGTTTTTAATAATGGGACAATATATTTAGATATAGATGAAGAGTTAAGAGACAAGGTAAAAGGTTTTATAATTGCCAAAAAGGAAGATGTAGATTACAAAGAAGGTTTAGAAATAGCTGATATTCTATGTAATCCTCTTAGTAGAGCTAGAAGAGGATTAATCGAAGCAAATCCAAAATGTGTGCAATATGGAGAAAAAAATAAAATATTTAAATCTGTAAGAAGTAAAATATACACTCCAACTAGTTTAAATGACATAAGAAATTGGGGTTTTAAAGAAGTTCCGATTGTAGAGCCTGTTGGACCATGGCTTGAAAAAATGAGATAGATAGATTGACAAATTTTTAGAAAATTGATATAATATAAATAACTTAGTTATTCAGGAATTGAAATACAGTTGCTGTTATATAACGCTTATTACTGAGACTCGGATGCCGACTGTCAGTTAAGAATCTATACTTTTAGAAGTATAGATTTTTTTATTTTGGAAGAAACCCTAAAAAAGAGACTATTTAAAAATAACCTCTTTTATTAATACTTATAATTGAGCATTTTTAATGACAAAGTTTTTGAAATTTTTAATTGCAGGAGGCAAATATCTATCCTTTATAACTGCTAAGTAAAAATTTCTTTCCCAACTTGGGTAAACGATTTGAATTACTTTTACTTTTGTAAACTTAAGCATAGGCATATTTGGTACTACAGCTATACCGAAATTTTTTGCAACTAATCCAGCAACTACCTGGTCTTCTTCTACCTCATGAACTATGTTAGGTTGTTGATTTATTTTTTTAAACATATCATCAATTATATATCTAAGTCCACTTCTTTGATTAAATACTATTTGAGGATAAGGTATTGTCTCTTTTAAATCTATAGTATCTTTTGTAGCCAGTGGGTGGCTATATGGTACAATTAATACTAAATCTTGTTTGGATACAGGTATAAATTCAATTCCCTTCTCTTTTTCAAGTTTTGAGCAAAAAGCAATATCGTATTTTCTTTCCTTAAGACCTTGGATAATATCAGTAGTTACACCTGTATGAAATTTAAAGTCAATTGATTTATCAGGATTAGATTTTAAGAATCTATGAACCATATCAGGTATAAAGTCTGTACCAAGTGTTCTAAGGAAAGCTAAGTCAATTTGACCTTCACCAGTACCCGTTATCTTTAGTGACTTTACACTTGAGTCTAAGATTTCTAATGATTTTTCCACGTCTCTTAAAAATATTTTACCATATTTAGTTAAAACTATATTTCTACCTTCCTTTTCAAATAGAGACACTCCAAGTTCACTTTCTAACAAAGAAATAGCATGACTCAAACTTGGTTGTGTTATAGATAAATTTTCTGCTGCTTTTGTATAGTGCTCTAAATGTGCCAATGTAACAAAATAGCGTAAGTGATATAAGTTCAATTTTTGTTCATCCTTTCATGAGTATCGTATTTTTTATTTGTATGTATTTAAAGAAGTTGACCTTAAAGAAGTTTTTCACATTTTTATTATATATGATTACAGCGTAATAATAAAAGCTTTTAAAGAAATTTATCGTTTTTTGTCTTAAATTTTAGATAGATAGAGTTAAGGTATATATTAATAAATTATATTATCAATAAAATCTATAAACAAAATCTATGAATTGATAGGAAATTATCAATTTGTTATTAATAAAGTCTCATGATACAATGAATTTATAAAATCTAGATAAAGATAAATCAAAAAAATATTTTTATTTTTAAAGTAAAATAATGCTACTAGTAGAATAAATAAAAAAATAAAATCAAAAAAAAGATTAATTATAAAGAAATTAAAGGGGGCATATTTAAATTATGAATAATCAAAAAAATATTAACATTCCAATTACTATTAGTTCTTATACATTAGGCACAGAAGTTTCATTCCGTGATAGAGTGCGTATTGCAAAAGAAGCTGGATTTGATGGCATTGGATTACGTGCTGAAAATTATGTGGATGCAAAAAACGCTGGAGTTACAGACGAAGAAATGCTTTCAATTCTTGATGAATATAATATGAAAGTTACAGAAGTAGAATATATAACTCAATGGGGGACTAAAGAGGATAGAACAGAAGCTCAACAAGAAAAAGAACAAAATGTTTATCATATGGCTCGTTTATTTAATGTTAAACATATAAACTGTGGTCTATTAGAAATGGTACCAGAAGAACAAATTATAACTGCATTAGGAGAATTATGTGATAGAGCAGGAGAACTTATTATAGGACTTGAGTTTATGCCATACAGCGGTGTGCCAGATTTAGCTACTGCTTGGCGTGTTGTAAAAGGATGTAACCGTGAAAATGCAATGCTTATATTAGATACATGGCACTGGGCTAGAGCAAAACAAACAGTAGATGACCTTGCACCTGTTCCAGCAGAAAAGATAGTATCAATTCAAGTTTGTGATGTTTTAGAGACACCTTATGAAAAACTTAGAGATGAATCACTACATGACCGTGTAGCTCCAGGTGAAGGATATGGAAATACAGAAGAATTTGTAAAAATAATCAAAGAACATAATATATCACCAGAAGTTATAGGTGTTGAAGTAATATCTGATTCTTTAGTAGCTAAAGGATTATCAACTACAGCTGAGACTGTATTTAAGGCAACTAAAAAAGTATTAGATAAAGCATGGCCAGAAGTATCTCCAAAATAAAAATAGACTTATTCGATATTAAAGTATATAAAGCATAAAAATATAAGAAAAAAATATAAAACTTGAAAGGAAGGAAAACCTTATGAAGATTAGTTCTATGTTTACACCTATAAAAATTGGTTCAATGACAGTTCCAAACCGTTTTGTAGTTCCTCCTATGGGAAATAATTTCGCAAACACAGATGGTACTTTAAGTGAAACTTCTAAGGCTTATTATCTTGAACGTGCCTTAGGTGGTTTTGGATTAATAACTATAGAATCTAGTGTTGTGGATAAGAAAGCTAAAGGAGGACCTCGTAAACCTTGTTTGTATGATGATAGCACAATAGATAGTTTTAAAAATGTAATAGATGCCTGTCATAATGCAGGTTCAAAAGTATCTATACAATTACAACATGCTGGTTCTGAGGGAAATGAAAAAATTGCAGGGTATCCTTTAAAAGCTGCTTCTGCAATACCTGCGTCAAATGGACGTAATACACCATTAGTAATAACAACTGAAGAAATATATGAACTTATAGAATCTTATGGAGATGCTGCGTTACGTGCAAAAAAAGCTGGTGTAGATGCTGTTGAAGTTCACTGTGCTCATGGATATTTAGTTAGTAGCTTTATATCACCAAGGACAAATAAACGTGTAGATGAATTTGGTGGATGTTTTGAAAATAGAATGAGATTACCTCGCCTTATAATTGAAAATATACGTAAAAAGGTAGGTAATTCTATAGCAATACTATGTCGTATAAATAGTACAGATGATATTTTAGGTGGAATTGATGTACATGATAGTTCAGTAATCGCAGCTTATTTAGAAGATTGTGGAGTAGATGGACTTCATGTTTCACGTAGTATACATATACATGATGAATATATGTGGGCTCCTACAGTTCTTCATGCTGGATTTAGTGCAGATTTAGTTACAGAAATAAAGAAATCTGTTAGTATACCAGTAATAACTGTTGGTCGCTATACAGAGCCACAATTTGCTGAATTAATGGTTCGTCAAGGTAGATGTGATTTAGTAGCATTTGGTAGACAAAGTTTAGCTGACCCAAGTATGCCTAACAAAGCTAAAAATGGGAAGTTAGATGAAATGATACCATGTATTGCGTGTCTACAAGGTTGTGTGCCAAACATGTTCCAAGGTAAGCCTATAGCTTGTCTTGCAAATCCGATATTAGGTCATGAATCTGAACTTAAACCAGCTGAAACTACAAAAGAAGTTCTTGTTGTTGGTGGTGGTGTTGGAGGTATGCTTGCAGCATGGGTATGTGCTGAGAGAGGGCATAAGGTAACTCTAGTTGAAAAATCTGAAATGCTTGGTGGTCAAATGCGTTTAGCTGCATATCCTCCAGGTAAAGGAGATATTACTAATTTAGTTCGTAGTTATATTTCAAAGTGCAATCAATATGGTGTAAAAATATACACTAATACAGAAGTTACAGTAGAGTTTATAAAAGAAAAATCACCTGATGCAGTTATTGTAGCTACTGGTGCAACTCCACTTGTACTTCCTATACCAGGAATTAATGAATCAGGATTAATACATGCAGTGGATCTTCTTGATGGAAAAGAATCTTGTGGAAAGAAAGTTCTTGTTGTTGGTGGTGGAATGGTTGGTTGTGAAGTGGCAGCCTTCCTTGGTGAACAAGAACATGATGTTACTGTTATTGAATTAAGAGAACAAGTTGGTGCAGATGTAATTTCTGAACATCGTAAATTCCTTATGGATGATTTTGAAAGTTACAATATACATACTGTTACTGGTGCTAAAGTTGCTAAATTCTATAACGATGGAGTTGACTATTCACTTGCAGATGGAACAGAAGATAATTTAAAAGGCTTCGATTCAGTAGTACTTGCTATGGGTTCTCGTAATTATGACCCATTAAGCGAAGAAGTAAAGAAATTTGTGAATGAAACTTATGTTGTTGGGGATGCAGTAAAGGCTCGTAGAGCATTGGATGCAACAAAAGAAGCTTTTGAAGTAGCATTAAATATATAGTTGAAATTAAATAGATGTTTCTTTGCAAATAATTAAATAGATTATTTGCAAAGAAATTGATGATATTGGGAGGATATAAAATTATGGAAATTTCAGGAAGAACAGGGTTATTCGCATTAATAGGTACACCAGTGGGGCATTCTAAATCACCACTAATGTATAATTATAGTTTTGAAAAATTAGATTTAGATTATAGATACTTAGCTTTTGATATTACTGTGGACAAGGTAAAAGATGCACTTTCAGCTATAAAAACGTTCAACATAAAAGGAGCAAATGTAACAATGCCATGTAAAACTGCTGTTACAGAATATATGGATGAACTTTCTCCAGCTGCTCGTATAATTGGAGCATGTAATACAATTGTAAATGAAAATGGAAAGTTAATTGGACATATAACAGATGGTGTTGGTTATGTTCGTAATTTAAAAGAAAATGGAGTTGAAGTAAAGGGTAAAAAACTTACGATTATGGGTGCTGGTGGTGCGGCAACTGCTATACAAGTACAATGTGCATTAGATGGAGCAAGAGAAATATCTATTTTCAATGCTAAGGATGATTTTTATAAAAGAGCGGAACAAACAATTGAAAATATAAAGAAAGAAGTACCAGAATGTATTGTTAATTTATATGATTTAGCAGATACAGAAAAACTTTATGAAGAAGTATCATCAAGTGATATTTTGACAAATGCAACGCTTATTGGGATGAAACCTCATGATAATGAAACTAATATAAAAGATGTTAGTGTATTAAGAAAAGAGTTAGTTGTAACAGATGTTGTTTATAATCCAAATAAAACAAAAATGATTGAGGATGCTGAAGCTAATGGTTGTAAAGCTATTGGTGGATTAGGAATGTTATTATATCAAGGAGCTGAGGCTTTTAATCTATACACTGGATTGGAAATGCCTGTAGAAGAAATTAAAGAATTATACTTTAAATAGACGAAAAAACAATACTTTAATAATATAGAATATATATGTATCTCAATGTTTTGATATTACTTTACAAAATATTTTGATATTACTTTATAAGTTGTCATAGTGGGTTTTGTATCGGTGGTATAGTTAAATGTAAAAGTTTAGCTATTCTTTAAACCCATTATGGGAATACGTTTATTGTATATAAAAATATTAAGAAATTAACAAGAATGGGAGAATAACTATGAATAATAAAAAATACTATCCTACTGCCATAGCGTTGTATTTTTCATATTTTTTACTTGGTATTGGAATTTCAATTTTAGGACAATATAAACCAGAATTTGCATCTATGTGGGGAGCTAAGACACTATCAGATGGAACTCTTGATGTGAGTATTGTTTTAGCAGTTATTGCTGCATTAGGGTTAGGTAGACTTATATCATATCCATTTGCAGGCCCTATTTCAGATAAATATGGAAGAAAGGTAAGTGGACTTATAGGTAATTTTCTACATGCAATTTTCTTTATTGGAATTGTATTTTCACCAAATTTTTACATAGCGTATATATTTGCAGTAATTGGAGGTGCAGCAAACTCATTTTTAGATACTTGTGTAACACCTTCTTGTATGGAGATATTTGCTAGTCTAGGAACAATAGCAAATATGTTTACTAAATTCACAATAGCTTTAGCGCAATTTTTACTTCCTTTTATAATTGGATTTGTTGCAGCAAATTCAATATCATTTAAAGTTATTTTTATAGTAACAGCTGTTCTTATTATTGTAGATGCAATTTTAATAGCTATATTGCCATTTCCTCCAGCTAACAATGTTATTGATAATAATGGAAAGACTGTTAAGTCAGAGAAAATGAAGTTTACACCAACAAGTATAGCTCTTGTTTGTATTGGATTTACATGTACATCTACATTTGTACTATGGCTAAATTGTAATCAAGAATTAGGTAAATTATATGGTATGGCTGACCCTACAAAAATTCAATCTTTTTATTCAATGGGAGTAATCTGTGCAGTATTAATAACTTCTGTGCTTATAAAAAAATATGTTAAGCCAATAAGAATACTTGTTATCTATCCTGTAATAGCTTCAATTATGTTATTAATTGTGTATTTTGTTCAGTCTCCAACTATTTGTATGGTAGGAGGATTTGTAATAGGTTATTCAGCAGCAGGTGGTGTGCTTCAATTGACTACATCGACAGCAAATGAAATGTTTCCAACTAATAAAGGAAAAATAACATCTATAGTTATGATTGCATCTAGTATAGCTAACTATGTTATTTTAAATATAGCTGGATTTATTACAAAATCTGGTGGAGTAAATGGGCCAAAATATGTTGTACTATTTAATGTAGCTATAACATTTGTTGGAATTTTACTTGCATTGTTTGTAAACATGAGATATGAAAAAGAAAAAGTACATGATTGTAATATGTAACATTAGTATAATATAATTGTAAGTATTTTTAATTTTAACATGTCTGAAAGAAGAGGTGTGACAATGGAAAATATAGAAAAAATAAGAGAAAAAATAGACTTATATGATGATGAGCTGATTGATTTACTTGAGAAAAGAATGGAATGTATAAAAGGTATTATTGATATTAAAAAGGAAAAAGGTCTTCCCATTTTACAGCCAGACTATGAAAATAAAAAAGAAGTAGCATTAATTGAGAAGCTAAAAGGTCATAAGTTTGAAAATGAAATTATAGATATTTTCAGATATGTAGTAAAAAATAGTAAGAAAATACAGGCTAAAAATTTATTCTCTTACAATATAATGCTTGTTGGATTTATGGGGGTCGGAAAAAGCACTGTATCATCATACTTGAGTCATTTATTAGAAATGGAGCAAGTAGAAACAGATGCATATATAGTTGAGCATCAAGGGATGAGTATTTCTGAAATATTTGAAAAACGAGGAGAAGAATATTTTAGAAATCTTGAAAGCCAAGCATTAATAAATTTACAACAAAGAGAAGGACTAGTTGTTTCCTGTGGGGGAGGAATCGTACTTAGAGATAAAAATGTAGAATATATGAAAAAAAGTGGAAGAATTGTTTTATTAACAGCAAGTCCAGAAACTATTCTTCAACGTGTTAAACATAGTGATGAAAGACCAATACTTAATAATAATATGAATGTTGAATTTATATCTGATTTGATGAAAAGACGAGAAGAGAAATATATGGCATCAGCAGATATTATTGTAAAAACAGATAATAAAACAATAAAAGAAATTTGTGAAGAGCTGGTCGTAAAGTTAACGGAACTTGATAAATAAATTCTAATTTAACAAAACCATTGTTAAGCGATGAAACTTTAATATTTGTACAATTAGTATTACTGGAAATTTTAATTTCTAGTAATATTTTTTTATGTGTAAAAATGTAAATTCATTAAAATAAGTAGTATAATCAATATAAATTATAATAATGTAAAGGAGGATAATTTAGTGGGTAGTATTTTTAAGCAACTACAAAAGATTAAGGATTATGATGGATATAAAGAATCATTTGAAATGAATTATTTATGTATATACGAAAAGATACCTTTAAGAGAACAAGTAGAACTTGCAAATAATTTGGTAGAGAATATTTTAAATATTTATAGAAGTGAATCTAATAAAATTGACCTGTTAGAAGAGTATAGTCATAAGTCTCTAATTTGTTATTTTGAAATTTTTATGAAAAAGATAAACACTCTAATAAAAGAGCGAATAATTGATGAAAAGTGGTTATATCAGCTAACAGAGGATTTAATATATACAAGTGAAAAAGATGAGTATGTAAAACTTGGGCTTGTTTTAAGTGAAAATTATTTAGATGTAGATAATATAAGAGAAATAGTGGATACATTTTCTAAATCTGGAGAATACATATTTTACTTAAGTAATACTATTAGAAAACTTGAGTTTTACAATACATATTTGTTTAATCTATCTAGAATATCTACAGGCTCAATAAAAGTATTTGCCATTGTCAATATGGAAAATCTAGATTCTGAAATAACCTCTTATTTAATTGAAGAAGGATATAAAGATAAAAAATATGAAGGATTACTAATGAACTATATTATTTCTACAGTAGATTTAAGCGAATATCTTGAAAGACGAGATTTAGATAAAGATAAGGTAAACAACTTAGCATATCTTATATGCAATTATTTGTTAAGTGTAGAATTTAAATATATAGGGAATAAAGTGGAATTAGTGAATCAATTTCTTCCAATTGTAGCAAGCTATGGGACTAACTTTGATAGTCTGTATTCTATTTTTTTAATAGCAGTAGGTGTTTTAGAGGATGACAAAGTAAGTTGTGATAAAGTTGAATTTAAGAAAGAAATGAATAATGTTTTACTCAGTGAAAAGTGGAAAAGTATATTCTTTAAAGCATTAAATGAAGCTGATGGAAAGACAGAAGATATGATAAAAATGTCAGAAATCTATGATGTACGTTTATCTTTTGATGATTTATTACCATATTTAAATAAAGATATTCGAGATTTTGAGGTATATTGGCATATATCTAAAAAGGGAAGTGCAAGCTGTAAGTTGAAGTTATTAGATTTTTTTGAAAAAACATTTAAAACAGAAGAGTTAATTGGAAAAATGGAAGATATAGAAAAAAATAAATTAACACAAGAATATTATGATGATATGTTATTTTTCATTGTCCTTAAAGGTAGTAAATCACTGTACCCTAAAGGGAAAAATTTATCTTTAAAAGGACTTTTTGGAAACATAAATGAAGTACGTAAGGAATCTATAAATATTTTGAAGAGGTATAGAGAGAGACTTTCTCTTAAAGAAATGCAAATAGTTAAAGAAGCTTATGAAAAAGAAAAAAATATCAAATTAAAAGATGAGTTAAGACGATTGTTATATGAAAGTAATAATTTAAAAAAAGAATTTGTAAATACTAAAAAGCTGAAGGTAAATGAGCATGGTAAAGACATTTATTTGATTTCAGTAGCTGTTGCTGGCTCAAGGTTTAGAAATAGAGAATATTTAGAAAAGGAATTGGAGAAGAGTAAGATATACTATCTAAAAAGAGAGAAAGATAATTTATATGATGAAAATGCTATTAAAATAGTTGGAGAAACTGGGTATGTAATAGGTTATGTTCCAAGAAAAGATAATTATATTTTGAGTAATTTATTAGATGGAGGAAAACTTTTGTATTGTAGAGTAACTGAATACAATCTAGATGAAGATTATATTTACATAAACATATATTTAAGTTATAAAGACGTGATTGAAACTGTTGAAAATTCACTTAAAATGGTATTAGATAGAAGTAAGGTAAAAGTTATAAACTAAATAATATTATGGATTATATGAAATTTAAACTGTAATCAATCTTCACTTGATGATGTGTTATATAAAATTTTGAAAGTACAAGGGATAGAATCTATGTTACAATGTACAATCTTAGATGAGGGCGAATTTAGTGGTTATGTAGGCTTTGACGAGTGTAATGGAAATAGATTTTGGACAAAAGAGTAAATAGAATCCTTGACATTTATATCAAAAATATATAAAAGCAGTTATGGATAATTTGAATTCATGGACTTATATGATAAACAAGAATACATATGAACTTTTATTTATAAATCAAAACACATTGAGTATAGCTCCAAACACAGAGATAAATCAATTGTGTTATAAGGTATTTTAGAATAGAGATAAACCATGTGAAGTTTGTCCAATGAATGAACAAAAAAGTGCGTGCCTAATGTGTTGTAATGATATAACTAAGTATAAAAAAATGAATCTAAATCTGAACCTAACTGTTAGTGATGTATTTATAATATAATAGCTATTTTTATTTTAATAAAATATAGCATAAAGAAACCAATTGTTTTGTAAGTAGACTATACAAGTTTACTTGAACCTGTATCTCTACAAAACAATTGGTTTTATTTTATTTTATAATTTTAAATTTAGAAGGAATTTTAACTTCTGATTTTTCTTTTATTTTAGAAGCTTGTTTTTTAACTTTTTCCAATAACTCAGATTCGTTTACAACTAATACCTTTCTTTCTTTCATAAGCCACTTTCCATCACAAATTGTAGAATCTACATTTTCGCTAGTCATAGAATACACTATGTTTCCAATTGGATTATGCATTGGTAAGCAATGAATTGTATCTGGATTAAGAATAATCATATCTGCTTTTTTGCCAACTTCAAGACTGCCAATTTCTTTTTCAAGTAAAGCACATTTTGCTCCATTTATAGTAGCCATTTCTAATATTTGTTCAGCTGGAATAACTGTTGGATTTAAAGTTCTTCCTTTATGTATTAATGAAGTTAAATACATATCTCTCATTAAATCCATTCTATTATTTGAAGGAGCCCCATCAGTACCAATTGAGACTGGAATTCCTTTTTCTAGCATTTCAGGAATTGATGCAAAACCTAGTACTACTTTCATAGCTGCACCAGGGTTATGAGAAACTTTTACATCATGTAATCTGAATAAATCAATTTCTTTATGCGTAAGCCAAACTGTATGAGCAGCTAAAAGGTTTGGCCCCAAAACGCCTAACTTATCAAGATATTCAACTGTTCCAACTCCAGTATTTTGTTTTACAAATGAAATTTCATCAGCTATTTCAGCTACATGCATATGTATACCTGTGTTGTATTTGTCAGCTAATTGTTTAGTTCTAACAAGTAAATCCTCAGTTGTATTAAAAATAGTTCTTAAAGCAAACCATATTTTAATTCTTTCATTAGATGTATTATTAAACTTATGGTATAAATCTAATTGAGTGTTGATTTCTTCATCAGTAGTTTTTTGCCATGCTTCAGGAAGACCATCTCCTGTATCCATAACTGATTTAGCTAGACATGCTCTAATTCCAGTTTTATCAACAGCTTCAACCATAGCATCGACATATTGACCACCAGACTCTAAAAATGTAGTGACACCAGATTTTATTAGTTCTACACAACATGCAGTAGATGAGATTAAAGAATCTTCGTAATTAAAGCTACTTTCATATGGCCAGATTCTTTCTCTAAGCCATGTTAAAAGAACAACATCATCAGAAAGACCACGACCTAATTGTTGAGATAAGTGAACGTGTGTATTGACTAATCCTGGCATTAATATTTTTCCATTAGCATCGTATATTTCAGCATCTTTATCTACAATATTATTATCAAATTTCCCAACTTTTTTTATAATATTGTCTTCAATAAGTATACTTCCATTCTCATATACTTCTCTATCTGTATTCATAGTGATTAGATATGCATTTTTTATAAATAATTGTGACATAAATATCATCCCTTTTCTATGTATTTTTCTATCTATATATTATGATAATAAATTTTATATATAAAGTTAATAGCAAAATCAATTTAGATATAAAATTGATTTTGCTATTTTTAAATTAAAAATAAATAAGCTTTTAATATATCAAAATTAAAATACTAACTTAGTACTAAGTTTACAACTGCAAGTATACCTATAACCCAAAGTGTTATACTAATCTTATCAGTTTCTTTAGCTACAACATGCATTATTATATATGAAATAAATCCAAAACACAAACCAATACTTATACTATAAGTTAGAGGCATCAATAAAACTGTAACAAAAGCAGGGACTGCTATTTTACTATCAGCAAAATCGATTTGTTTTATACTTTCAAACATAAATACACCAACCATGACAAGTGCAGGTGCTGCAGCATAAGTAGGAACTATACCAAGTAATGGTGTAAATATAAGTGTAGCTAAGAATAATGCCGCTGTTACTACAGAAGCAAGTCCAGTTCTTGCACCTGCTGCTATACCAGAAGCAGATTCTCCAAATGTTGTAACTGTACTAGTTCCTAAAAACGAACCTATTAAAGTAGAAGAAACATCTGCATATAACATTTTTCCAAGGTCCTTTATTTCTCCATTTTCATCTTCAAGACCCATCTGTTTGCAACAAGTGATAAGAAATGCTAACGAATCAAACATGTCTATAAACATGAAAGAGAATATAGGTCCAATTAATGAGAATTTTAACGCTCCTATAATATCTAATTTAAAAGCAATTGGTGCTATACTTGGTGGTGTTGAGATTATTGCTGTTGGTAATTCTACAAATCCACATATAATAGATATTACTGTTGCGACTACTATACTTATTAATATTCCACCTTTAATTTTTTTGTATTCTAATATTGCCATTAAGATAAGTGCAAAAAGAGCTATTAAAACTGTTGGTGTAAAATCTGCAAGTGAAACTATTGTATCTGGGTTTGCAATTATAACACCCATGTTTTTTAAACCAACAAAAGCAAGGAAAAGACCTATACCTGCTGAAGATGCTACTGCTAATTCTCGAGGAATTGCATCAGCAATTGTCTTTCGTAGACCTGTTACTGCGAGTGTGAAGAATACACATCCAGATAAGAATACAACTCCAAGACCTGTTTGCCATGGAATTCCTGCTCCTATAACCAATGAATATGTGAAGAATGCATTTAGACCCATACCAGGTGCTAGTGCAAATGGTGCATTTCCTAAAATTGCAAATATCAGTGTACCAATGGCTGTAGCTAATATAGTAACTGTTATAAGTGCTGCTTTATCCATGCCAGCTTCAGATAATATTGCTGGATTTACGAAAACTATGTATGCCATTGTTAAGAATGTAGTAACCCCACCTATTACTTCTGTCTTAAGGTTAGAGCCACGTTCGCTGAATTTAAACATCTTGTCTAAAAAGCTTAATGATGAATTATTTCCATCTGGTTGTACATTATTAGTGTTTGGTACCATTTTTACCTCCAAAAAACTTTAAAATATAAACAAAAAAATATATATTCATATAGATAGAATAGAATATATATTAAAGTTAACATTCTATTCATAGAAAACTCATTTAAGGTGAGTTTGTAGAGACTATTAGACCATATTACTAATATTATATGAACATTTTCTATTTGTTTTTCTGTTGTATTATATCGTAATATTGTATTATTTACAATAAATTTAAAGAAATTATTCGTTTTTTTTGTCGATTTTATAAAAAACCGAGGTCATTTTTTATGAAGAATAATTATTTCTAAAGATAAATGTTACAGAAGTATAATAAATGTTATACTTCTGTAACACTTATGCT
This sequence comes from Clostridioides sp. ES-S-0123-01, assembly GCF_020658415.1. NCBI lineage: Bacteria > Bacillati > Bacillota > Clostridia > Peptostreptococcales > Peptostreptococcaceae > Clostridioides > Clostridioides sp. ES-S-0123-01. The sequence goes on along the minus strand of NZ_JACVWD010000009.1, from coordinate 67,300 downwards.
ATTAATGGAAATTCATTATAAATAAGTTTGTGATATAATTATAAATGTACTGAATACAAGAATATTTCGTAAAAACTTTTTAATATATTGAAAGTACATATAATAGCTTAATATAATAATAAAAACGAGTTTAAAAATAATATAATTTATAGTGGAGGAGAAAATGACTAAGATTATTAAAGTACAAAAGCCTAAATTTACAGGGGAATTAGAAAATGTTGAAAATATTGAAGTTATATTAGATGATATATTCAATGATGAAAAAATATTTAATAAAACTATAGAAAATGAGGTTATAAGTGATTTAGATATTACAGGAGCAAGTTTTGAATCTTGTATATTTAGAAATGTATCCTTTGAAAATTGTAATTTAAAAAAGATTGACTTACTTGATGTAGTATTTGAAAACTGTAATTTATCCAATACGTCTTTCTATGGAGGAAGTATATACAGAGTTGAATTTAAAGACAGCAAATTAATAGGAGTTAGATTGGATGATTGTATACTTAAAAACGTATTGTTTAAGGATGTTTTAGGTAGATATTCTAACTTCTCGTTTTCTAAGTTCAAGATAGTTTCTATTTTAGATTCAAATTTTGAAAGTTCTGTGTTTCAGGAAGTAAAAAATGAAAATTTAGTATTCGAGTATACAAATTTAAAAAAATCGAATTTTAATGGAACTAAACTTTCTGGAGTAGATTTTACCACTAATAATATTGAAGGTATTGAAGTAGGAATAAATGATATTAGGGGAGCTTGTTTTGATGTGTCGCAAGCAATTGATTTAACAAAACTGATGGGAATTATCATAAAATGAAAATTATATGCAAATATTAAATTGGGAAAACGTTAACAATATGAGAATTTTTACCAGATTGACATTTTTATGAAAATAAAGTAAGATTATCTTAATATTCAAAATATTTTCAAAGGGGGTAGTTTGGTGTGAGTAAGCAGATGAGAGATATTTTTATAGTTGGTTTTGCTTTGTTCTCTATGTTCTTTGGCGCAGGAAATCTTATGTTCCCTCCATTTTTAGGAATGGAATCCGGTAAAGACTGGTTAATTCCTCTTGTTGGCTTTGTTGTTGCAGATGCTGGTATAGCAATGCTTGTTATCATAGCAACAGCAAGATGTAAAGGAAGCATGGATGATGTACTTAGAAGAGCAGGTAAAGGATTAGCAAGAGTAATGAGTGTAGCTGCTCTAGCATGTTTAGCACTTCTTGTTATACCAAGAACTTGTGCAACAACATATGAAATGGGTATTATACCTATATTTGGAGACCATGGAACAGTAGCTAAAGCAGTATTTTCAGTAATATTCTTTGGTTTGACTTTAGCATTTACGATTAGGTCTTCTAAAGTTATAGACATAATAGGTAAATATTTAACTCCAGCGTTATTATTAGTATTATTTGTTCTAATTGTAAAAGGGATAATATCTCCAGCAGGACCTATGAGTCCAGAACATATGATAGATAAAAATCTATTTGGTGAAGGTATATCACAAGGTTATCAAACAATGGATGCTCTAGGTGCAGCGTCTATGGCTACTATAATGTTAATGTCTATAGTGGCTAAAGGATATACATCAGATAAAGACCAAATAGGTATGACTATTAAAGCTGGTTTTGTAGCCTGTGTATTCCTGGCATTAGTATATGGTGGTCTTACTTATCTAGGAGCAACAGCTTCAACTTTATATGATACTAGCATACCTCAAGCATCTTTATTGGTTGAGATAACTAGTATACTATTATATGGTCAAGTAGGAAAGATAATTTTAGGTGTAATTGTAGCACTTGCCTGTTTAACTACTTCTACAGGTCTAACAGCATCAATTTCAACTTATTTTGAAGGAATAAGTAAAGCAACTTATAAACAACTAGTTATCGGTATATGTGTGGCTAGTATGCTTATATCTAATTTAGGTGTTGATGCTATAATAGCTATATCAGTTCCAATTCTACAAACTATATATCCTGTTTTATTGGCAATAGTTATCATGGAATTAGCTGGTAAGCATATAAAAAATGATAATGCATTTAAGGGTGCAGCATATGTTACATTACTAGTTAGTGTATTATCAGCTGTAAATGGAATGACAGGAGCTGTTCCATTTATACAAAGTTTACCACTTGCAGGTTTGGGCTTTAACTGGGTAATACCAGCTATATTGGGTGGAATAGTTGGTAACTTCATAAAAAGCAAAAAACAAATAGCATAATAATTTATAGTTAATTTAATTTTATAATATATAATTTTTTTAGTACTATGGGTAGATTTAATCAAAATCTAATCTACCTATAGTACTTTTTAGATTGGATTATAATAGTTAGCATATAATTTTTTTATAATATAATTTTTCTTTGAAGTATGATAAAATTAGTAATAGTGATAAGAAAGTACAAATTTAGGAGGTTTTAACTAATGCTTAAAAAAATAACAGCACTTATGCTATCTATATGTTTAATTATTGGGATTACAGGGTGTAGTTTAGTTACAGGCAAAAATGATAAAGAGAAAATCATTGATGATTTCAAAGTTGCAGTAGTAACTCAGCCATTATCTGAAAATAAAGTACAATACAGTATAGTAGAAGATTTAGCAAAAGAGTATAAGGAAGCTAATGAAACTGATAAAGAAAAAGATGGTGAAGCTAGAGTTGAGCGAACTATAAAACATGTTGTGTTGCCAGAAAACTTTACTTCTAATATAGATAAGTCTATAAATGAAATAGTAAAATTGACTGATGATAAAGAAATTCAGGCGATTGTAGTATCAACGGACCAAGCAGGTCTTTTACCAGCATTACAAAAGGTAAAAGAAAAGCGTCCAGAAATAATAACTATCTCAGCTCCTATGGGAGAGGACAAAAACCAATTGAGTCAATATGTAGATGTAAATCTAGGCGTTGACACAGAGGAAAGAGGAAAGTTATTAGTTGAACGTTCAAAGGAACTGGGAGCAAAAGCTTTTATTCATTATGCATCTAAGGATGATTTGAAAGATGCCAATATAGCCAAAAGACTGGAAAAAATTAAAGAGACTTGTAGAAGTTTAGGAATGCAATTTGTACAAGTTGATACACCAAATGTAAATACAGAAGAAGATAAGGGCAAAATGAAGCAATTTTTAAATGAAGATATAGACAAACAGGTTAAGAAGTATGGAAAAGATATAAATGTATTTGGTGTAAATGAGTATATGGATGAAGTTATATTAACTAAAGCTTTAGAGTTAAAATATATAGTTGCAGAGCAAAGCAATCCATCACCAACAGATACATATCCTAGCGTTATGGGATTTAAAATAGCTAAAAAAGATGCTCAAAATTATGACAAGATAAATGATATGATAAGTGAAAAGGCTAAAGCTGCTGGCATGTCAAATAGACTTGGTGGATATCCTATGCCAATGGACGCTTTTATACCATCATTAGCGACTTATCTTGCGACTGAGATGGTACTTCAAGATTTAACACAGGAAGATGTATGTGACCCAGACTATTTAGAGGCGTTTGCAGAATTAAAATTTGGGATTGGTTCAGAGTTTGTACCTTTAACAGATACACTTTATAATTATCAATCAGTAATATTAAATCAATTAATATACTAATATTAAAAGCTATGAAACTAATAATAAAAATTATTACTTCATAGCTTTTTTGCTGAAGGTATCTTTTATTATTTTATAATAAGTTATAGTAAAATAAAATTTATGATTATAAATATAAATTTTGAGGTAGTAAATTTGAATTAATATAAAACTAAAATATATTATTTTCTATAATTTTTATACCTTTTTCGGTGATAGAGCTACCTTTTCTTCCTTTACCAGGAGTTAAATATTCATTAGATGTCAAATATTCTAGCATACTTCTTACTTCATATTCTGTGACATTATGCTCCATAAATTTCATGAGTTTTGCTCTTCCCATTGGCTTTATATATAACGATTTTAGGATAGAAACACATATATTTTTATCATATTGATTTAAATCATGAAATATAGAGGTATTTCCTAACATATGATGATTATTTAATTTTGAAGATATATTTTGTGGCAAGTCATTTATCGTAAGTTGATTAGAACCCATATAAGCCATATATTCAATACAATTTCTCAATTCTCTGATATTGCCCATCCAAGTATAAGAATTTAAAGCTTTTAATAGATTTTTATCGAGTTTAATATTTTTATATGGAAGTTCTTTTAAAAACGATTCTAAAAGAAATGGTATATCTTCTAATCTATTTCTAAGAGGAGGCAAATCTAATGTGAACATACTTATCCTGTAAAACAAATCCATTCTAAATTTATTTTCTAAAATTAATTTTTCTAGGTTTTTGTTTGTAGCAGCTAGTATTCTTACATCAATTGGAATAATATTTGTACCACCAATTTTTCTAATTTCCTTTTCTTGTAAAACTCTTAAGAGTTTTACTTGTAAATCATGTGGCATATCTCCTATCTCATCTAAAAATATGGTTCCAGTATGAGCTAATTCAAATAATCCTTTCTTTCCACCCTTTTTTGCTCCAGTAAAAGAACCATCTTCATATCCAAACAGTTCACTTTCAAGCAACTCACTTGGAAGTGAAGCACAATTTATTGCTACAAAAGGTTTATTTTTTCTAGGAGAATGGTTGTGTATTGATTGAGTAAAAGCTTCTTTACCAGTACCTGTTTCACCAGTTATTAGAATAGGGTTATCTGTAAGAGCCATTTTTTTTGCTTTTTTGATACAGTCTTTTATAACAGTGCTATTTCCAATTATATTATTGAACTTATACTTGGCTATATAACCTCTTTTAACAGAGTCACTTCTTATTTTTTGTTCTAGTATTTCTATCTTGCTTACATCTTTTAATGTAATTAAGCAACCTTCTATATTTTTATAAAGATAAAATGGTTTTTTTGATAGTATAAATTTTTTGTCTATTTCATCTATGTATATAATCATATTATCTATGTTTAGATTTTGAGTGATTTTATCCAAAAAACTCTTTGGTAAATATTCCATTAAAGAAGGTGATTTTATGAGCTTTTCATCTAATTCCAACATGCTTAGTAAAGATTTATTTACAAATGTAACCTTGTTGAATGTATTGAAAAATATTAACCCATCTCCAATTTCGTCAATAGTCATATAGAGTATAGTTTTTAATTTAGATATATTATCTAATGATGTATTTAAAAAATCATGACTAAGTATTTCCTTAGATAGCTTGTATAGTTTTTCTATAAACTTCTCGTTTTTTAGCTTTAATACTACTAGTAACGACATATATGTATCTAATGAAATTTTTCTCCAACCTAAGTCAACGATATTTTTTATGTATTTTGGTATAAATCTAGTCTGACCTGGTGTTATAGCTGTATCTAAATCATATATTTCTTCACAGTTTGGGTATGTTGGTACAAAATCGATATGATTTATTCCTATTTTATATAAATAAGTAGCCATTTCAAACGCTGAAGTTTTATTGGTAGTCATAAGTAATGATTTTGTACCTGGAGGTAGTTTCATCATTTTCTCATATCCAAGCTTTGAAAGTGCCTTTGTTCCATGGATAATTTCAATATCTTCCTTGAAATGCTTTATTAAAAAATTACTAGTTAAAGGTGATAGAGAAAGAACTACATCACCCTCTAAATTCTCTCTTATACCATCAAGTATGTTTTGAGTTTCTATACTTATTTCATCTCCAAAAAAGCTTATTAACTCTTCTTTGTAGTGGTCAGCATTTAATTTATCATATGTTATAAGGATTAATTTTTTTCTGTCCATTTTATTTCTCCTAACTAAGGTAATATTTAGTTTGCTTTTTTAAGAGCAGAACAAGTTATATTATACAACAAATAACATGATAAATTTATACATTTAGCTAAATAATAGGATTTTATAGGTTTTTATCCTATAAAATCCTATTTATAAAATTAGTTTGAAAAATTATATAGAAAAATATTTATAATATAAAGATTTTTCTACTGCATGACAATAAAAGATGTATAAATATAAGTTTAAAAAGTTAGCAATTGCAAGCAATTTATATGATGTAAAAAATTAACAATAAAAAAACAAATGAAAAAATATTATTATTAAAGTATTGGCATGGGTTTTGCTTAATGAAAAGGTGTACTAATAAAATTTATTTAAGCAGGAGGGAGAATTTATATGAGCAAGTTAGAATCAACAACAGAAAAAATAGAAGTTAAATGGTATGGGTATGTAGCATTAATATTAGGAGCATTATTCTTTTCAGGAATATTTAAAGATGCACCTGGAGCATTAAAAGTACTAGATTTTAATAATGTATTAGGAAACTTTGGTTCACTGGGGACAGTTAATGATGGTGTAGGTATATTAGCTGCAAACTTCAGAGGGGATGGAGGGACTGGTCCTCGTGATGGATGGCTATATGCATTAACTTTAATACCATCAGTTATGTTTGCACTTGGAATAGTCAGAGTTATAGACCACTTAGATGGTATGAAAGCAGCGCAAAAACTTCTTAGTCCACTATTAAAACCATTACTAGGATTACCTGGATTTGCAGGATTAACTTTAATAGCTAGTTTACAATCTACAGACGCTGCTGCATCTATGACTAAGGAACTTAAAGATGATGGGTATATAGATGAAAAGCAAAAAGCTGTTTTCTGTGCATTTCAGTTTTCTGGAGCATCTGCAATCACAAATTTCTTTGCTTCAGGAGCAGCATTGTTTCCATTTATAGGCGATGTTCCAATATTTATACCACTTGCCTTAATCTTAATTATGAAATTTGTTGGAGCAAACTTACTTAGATTATACTTAAATAAATTCGAAAAGGAGGAAGCTTAATATGAGTGATATAGCAAAAAAAGAGGTGAAAGTTAAAAAAGGAAATGTGATAGATGCATTTATTGGTGGAGCTAGAAACGGGTTTCAAATAAGCACAAATTCAATGGCTCCAAATGTTATATTTGGTTTTGCTATAATTTCTATATTCAATTTAACTGGTCTTTTGGATATAATAGGAACAATTTTCACACCTGTAATGAGCATATTTGGACTTCCAGGTGTTGCAGCAACTGCAATAATGACAATATTTATATCAATGGGAGGAGCTTCTGGGGTAATAGCTGGCTTGTTTACAGCAGGTCAAATAAATCAAGCACATGTTGCAATACTTTTACCAATGTTATTACTTTCAGGAGCTCAGATACAGTTTATGGGTAGGTTGTTAGGAACAGCCGAATTAAAAACTAAATACTATCCACATATGTTTATAATAGCAACTTTAAATGGATGTATTGCAATGCTTATAATGAATTATTTTGTAGTATAGACAACATATGGAAAAGAGTAATATAAGGTAAAAATTAAAATTTATGGAGGTATTATATTATGGAAAATAATAAAAGTTATATTGACTATGTACATAAGGTGTATGATTATTTACATACAATTCCAGAAAAAGGATTTGAAGAATACAAGACATCTACATTTATTTTAGAAGAACTTAAAAAAATGGGATTTGAAAATATAGATGAAGGTGTTGCAGGAACTGGCATTATAGTAACAATAGACTCAAAAAAAGAAGGGCCCGTATTTGCGATAAGAGCAGATATAGATGCATTAGAATTTATAATAGATGGAGAAAAGAAAATGATACATGCTTGTGGTCATGATGGTCACACTTCCATGCTTCTAACAGCTGCAAGTTTAATAAAAGAGAGGGACTTAGTAAAAAAAGGAAAACTTAAAATAATTTTTCAACCAGGTGAAGAAAAACTTTATGGAGCATTAAGAGTAATAGATTCTGGTTTATTAGATGATGTTGAAGAGATGGTAGGTATGCATTTAAGACCTGGGCAAGATTGTAGATTAGGAAAGGCCATACCTGCAATGTATCATTGTGCCAGTTGCATAATGGAATTTACTATTAAAGGTATTACTTGTCATGGTTCTAAGCCACACTTAGGTGTAAATGCAGTAGATGCTGTATGTTTAGCAGTAAATGCAATAAATGCAATAAGAGTAAATCCAGCTGTTCCAAATTCTATTAAAGTTACAAATATATCAGTTAAAGGTGAAACATATAATAATATACCAGATGAAGCTTTTATGGCTTTAGATATAAGAGCAGAGAGTAATGAAATAATAGAAGAATTAAAAGAAAAAGCTATTCATGCTATAAAAACCGCTGCAAGTTCTATAAACGCAGAGGCTATATTGCTTTCGAAAGATGGAGTTCCAGCAGCAGAGTTTGATGAAGGTCTTGTAAGTTTAGCTGAAGAGACTATTAAAGATGTACTTGGTGAAGATGCATCTATAGGTGTATTTAAAAACTCTGGTGGGGAAGATTTTCACTATTATACTCAAAAACTAAAATGTAAGACTACATATATTGGACTAGGTGCTGATGCTACACCAGGATTCCACAATCCTAATGTGACGTTTGATACTAAGGCTTTAGAATATGGAGTTGATATCTGGTGCAGACTAGTTGAAAAGAGATTAGGATAAGATTTTAAATTAATTGATTTATATTTAAAATTTTTTAAACTTATGAAAAGAGGTTTTTTATGTTAGTTGTAATATTATTGACGTAAATAGTCTCTTTTTATTTTGTTGTAATAAAGTTGTTTTTACAATATCGAAAAAATCTATTGTAGGAAAAATAGGTATATTTTAAATCTATTAAACCAAAAAGTATTATTATTATAGTGTGTAGAGTGGTAAAATGTCATTAGATTACAAGTAGTGACAAATTTAATATTTATAGAATTTATATTTTTAGGAGGCTTAAATGAGTAAATATAATTTTGATAGAGTTGTAGACAGAGTAGGAACAGACTGTGTAAAGTGGGATTTCAGAACTAATTGTTCACCAAAAGCACAAAAAGATGGTTTACCTTTTTGGATTGCAGATATGGATTTTGAATGTGCAGAACCAATAATAGAAGCATTACATAAAAAAATCGACCACAAAATATTTGGATATAGTTCTAATAATAGTGACGAATACTTTGATGCAGTTTGTGGATGGTATAAAAGAAGATTTAACTGGGAAGTAAATAGAGAAGATATTGTTTTTAGCCCTGGAGTTGTACCTGCTGTAGCTATTTTAGTAAGAATATTAACAAACTCTGGAGAAGGAGTAATAATTCAAAAACCAGTATATTATCCATTTGAAGCAAAGATAAAAAGCAATAATAGGGAAGTTGTAAATAATTCTCTAATATATGAAAATGGAACTTATAGAATGGATTACACTGATTTAGAAGAAAAAGCTAAGTGTGGCAATAATAAAGTACTTATTCTTTGTAGCCCTCACAATCCTGTTGGTAGAGTATGGAGAGAAGAAGAATTAAAAAAAGTCGTAGAAATATGCAAAAAATATGACTTGTGGATAATAGCAGATGAAATACACTCTGACTTAATTCGAAAAGGATTTAAACATATTCCTTTACAATCATTATGCCCAGAATATAAAGAGAAAATAGTCACATGTATAGCTCCAAGTAAGACATTCAATTTAGCTGGAATGCAATTATCCAATATAATATTGAATAATAAAGAGTTAAAGAAGAAGTATCAAGATGAAGTTACAGCTGTTGGAGTTGGTACTTCACCAAATCCTTTTGCTATTGTAGCTACTATTGCAGCATATAATGAAAGTGAAGACTGGCTTGATGAATTAAATGAATATCTAGATAATAATATAAAATTTATTGATGAATACTTAAAAGAATACTTACCAAAAGTTAAACTTGTTTATCCAGAAGGGACATATCTAGCTTGGCTAGACTTTACTGCTTATGGATTAAATGAAGTAGAACTTGAAGATTTAATGTTTAAAAAAGCCAATGTATTATTTGATGAAGGTTATATATTTGGAAAAGAAGGTATTGGGTTTGAAAGAATAAATGTAGCATGCCCACAATCTCTATTAAAAGAATGTATGGATAGATTAAAAACTACATTTGAAAACTTATAAAACATGGGGAAAAATGTATAAAGTATATAAAAAATAAAAAATAATAAACTTGACAAAATTTAACTAATCACTTATCATACTATTATGAATAAATAGAAAACACAAAATTTAACTTTTATTAAAGTAAAAATAAAACTTTAAAGACGTTGAAAGGAAGAGTAGGTATAGAATGTAATTAAAGCGAGTTGGTGATGGTGTGAGACCAATATGAAGTCTATAGTGAAGAACATCCTGGAGTTGCTAACTGAAATTTTAAAAGAGTAGGCTTAGTCGGAACCAAACCGTTATCATATTGGGATGTATCGAGTAATATCTGTACATTATGAGCTGGGTTTGAATCTATTTCAAACTAATCAGGGTGGTACCGCGGAAAAGCAACCTTTCGTCCCTTTTTATAGGGATGAGAGGTTTTTTTAATGGAAAAATATATAGAATATAGGGAGTGAATAGTATGAGTACAATAATACCAAAAGATTATAAAAGCAGTCTAAATGTAATTGATACACAAGTAGCCATAAAAAAATTAAAAGATTTCTTTGAAATGAGATTGAGTAATGAGTTAAATTTAATAAGAGTTTCTTCACCACTATTTGTATTGCCTGAAACAGGTGCAAATGATAATTTAAATGGAGAAAAAGCAGTAAGCTTTGATATACCATTTATGGATAAAAATGCAGAAATTGTTCAATCACTTGCAAAATGGAAGAGATTAGCTCTTAAAAAATATGGTTTTGCAGTTGGAAGTGGTTTATATACAGATATGAATGCAATAAGAAAAAATGAAGAACTGGACAATATACATTCTTTATATGTAGACCAATGGGACTGGGAATTAGTTATAGAAAAAAGTAGCAGAAATGAAAAAACTTTAGAAGACGTTGTAAAAAGATTATATGGAGTATTTAAAGATACTGAAATATTTGTGTGTAGTATGTATGAAGGTATAAAAGAAATTTTACCAGAAGAAATAACATTTATAACATCACAGGAATTAGAAGATATGTATCCAGAGTTATCGCCAAAAGATAGAGAAGATAAAATTGTAAAAGATAAAAAAGCTGTATTTATAACACAAATAGGAAAGACATTAGTATCAGGAGAAAAACATGATGGAAGAAGCCCTGATTATGATGATTGGGAATTAAATGGAGATATACTATTTTATAACCCTGTTCTAGATTCTGCATTAGAATTATCATCAATGGGAATTAGAGTTGATGAAGAATCACTAGATAGACAGTTAAAGCTTGCTGGATGTGAAGATAGAAAAGAATTTGATTATCATAAAATGCTTTTAAATGGTGAGCTTCCATATACAATTGGTGGAGGAATTGGTCAATCAAGAATCTGTATGTATTTCTTGCAAAAGGCACATATAGGGGAAGTACAAGTTGGAGTATGGCCACAAGATATGATTGAAAATTTTAGAAACGCAGGAATTGAATTGTTATAATTAAAAATAAATTAATATTATTGTAAAAATTATAAATAATTTAAAATACTTAAGTTATTATATAACTGTCCATATGTAATCAATACAATTTAAGTATAAACTAATTAATAAAATTTATATCTAAAATATTCATCAAATTAATTATATCGGTTATAATGTAGAGTAACCTATGATTATAAGAGGTGATAAATATGGAACTTTTAAAAAGAGTTATTGATATAATTTTAGATACTTTAAAAAAAATTTTAGTAAGATTTAAAAATGCTAAGTTTGGATTACTTTTTATATTTGATTTACTTAAACTACCAGATTTTATGACAGATAAAAGAATAAATATAATTGATAAGGTCAAAGTAGTTTCTGTATTAGTTTTTACTGTATCCTACTTTGTATCTGGTATTGATATAATACCTGAAATGCTCGCTGGAGCATTTGGATTTATAGATGATGCTATAGTATTAATTTGGAGTATAGGTATTGTGAATGAAGAAATTAATAAGTACAGAATCATTGCAAAACAGGATAAACATTCAAATATAATTGAAAATGTAGAATTTTCTATAAAAGATGAAGAAGAATAACACTTTATAAGTGTTATGCTTAGATATTATACAATATTAAGTGCTGCTAGATAGTAGTAAAATACTGCTTTTTACTACTGTCTAGTAATAAATATTTGACTGACATCTAACTGACAAATAAAAAAATATATGATTAACTGACATCTTACTGACATAGAACTGACGATTATTTAAATAAGATTTTACTTAAATTATCAGAAGCTTCTTTGTCCATTTCTTCTAAAACATGAGAGTATTTATTCATAGTTATTTTTATATCTGTATGACCTAATCGTTCTGAAATAGTTTTTATGTTAGTGCCAGATAATAACATCAAAGTTGCATTTGTATGTCTAAGTTCATGCAATTTTATATACCTAAGATTGTTGTTCTCTAATAATCTTTTAAAAGGTTTAAAAAACATTTGTTGTGTCCAAGGTTTAAATTTTGAATTTAGACATACTAAATCTAATTCATTTTTTAGTATCCCTTGTAATTTTAATTTACTTTGTCTTAACTTTTCATCTTTTAACAAAATTATTAACTCAGTTGGTGCTGTCAATCTTCTTTTAGATTTATCTGTTTTAGGTGATTTAAAAGTTACTTTTCCATCAACATGAATCATTGTTTGTTTTACATTTATAATACTTTTATTAAGTTCAACATCACACCATCTAATTCCTACAGCTTCACCGAAGCGTAGACCAAGTCCTAACATTAAATAGATAGGTATAGCTAAATCAGTATCAAGACACCTTTCTAACAGTATCTGAGCCTCCTCTTTGGTATAAAAATTAGTTGTAGATGCATTTTCTTTATTTGGAGTTATTACAAACTTAGAAACATCTTCTTGTATTTCTCTAAGTCGATAAGCTTCATGCAATAAAGCATTTAAAAAACTAATCGAATTTTTTGCGGAATTCAAAGAATATTTTCTATATATTTTATTGACATATGTTTGTAAAAGGTTTGGACTAATATCAATTAATTTTATATCTTCAAAAAAAGGTTGGATGTGATTTCTAATTATACTTTTTCTGTTTCTTAAAGTATATGGAGAAAAGTCATCCTTTTTTTCCTCTATGTATCTATAGCATCTGTCTACAAGCGTTACAGTGTTTGGAGCAACAAACTTATTATTGTTTATAGTAGATTTTATTTCAATTAAATGTTTTTCAGCATCTTTTTTCTTTTCATAACTTCCATAACTTTTTTGTTTCTTTTTCCCAGTTTCTTCTTCCACATACTCCACATATACATGAAATTTTTCACTTCTTTTTCTTATGAAGGCTGACTTAATATCCATAAGAGCACCATCCTTTGAGTTGATTTAAGTTGATTACTTAATTATATTTTATAACAAGTAAAAAAAAATTTCAGAGTTTATTAAAAAATATTTATTTTTATTAAATTATAAATTGTTACAAATATTCAAAAATAATCTATTTATGATATAATAAAAATATAAGAGTTTTGCAGCGTGCGATTTTTCTGTTTAAGTATGCTTTAACAGTTGAAATATAAGGCATCGAGAAGGTCTGATAAGTGTTATCAATTGCACTACTAGCCGCTCACTGCAAATTTGAGAGGGTTTTATGTGTGTAAGTATTGAAAATACTCAACTTATTTTGGGGTTTTATATTAACTATGTGGTATGTAAGGCACCAACTCAAAGGTTTATGTATCATTAACAATGCAGTTTTATATTAACTATGTGGTATGTAAGGTAATAGAATCATTAACTCCATGAGTCCATAACCAAGTTTTATATTAACTATGTGGTATGTAAGGATTACTATTCACACTTTCTTGTATTCTTAATTTTTCGTTTTATATTAACTATGTGGTATGTAAGGATAAGAGTAGTTCAAAATAATTAATTTTTAATCTGAGTTTTATATTAACTATGTGGTATGTAAGGATTTATAAAAGAATAAAGGAATTAAGAAAAGATGTAGTTTTATATTAACTATGTGGTATGTAAAGTAACACAAAAAGTCTTAAAATTACAGGGTTAAACTAGTTTTATATTAACTATGTGGTATGTAAAGTAAAAACACCTACTTACAATACAATTCTCTTAACTTGTTTTATATTAACTATGTGGTATGTAAAGAAATATGAATAATTCTCACTAGATTCAGCGATTATTAGTTTTATATTAACTATGTGGTATGTAAAGGCAAATACTTATAACGGATATGAAACTGGTAAAAGAAGTTTTATATTAACTATGTGGTATGTAAAGGTTTTTATATTGTAACTATTTGTAGAGTATATTATAGTTTTATATTAACTATGTGGTATGTAAAGAGATCAATTGCTAAGTTTTTTCTTTTTTTCTTCTGGTTTTATATTAACTATGTGGTATGTAAAGATTGATTCTTTTGGAAATGAAGGTGATGTCATTCATTGTTTTATATTAACTAAGTGGAGAATTTAAAAAGTTACAATGAGTAGAAGAAGATTTCTATTTATCGTAACTTTTTTGTTGCAAATTTAAAATTATAATAGATTATAAAAATTATTATAAAAAGATAGTTTTATAAAAAAATATAATAAAAAACTCGATTAATAATATATATTAATGGAAAAAACTTCCAACTGTCTACAAAATTCGATTTTTTTATTACAATTACGCTTTTTTTATTGCATTAACAAATCAAAAGTATTATTATGTAAGTAAGATAATTATTAAACACAATTCTGAATAGTCTGATTTGAAAGTTACAAAACCTAAAGGTTACAAAGGGTATACATAGGCATGATTTATTAAATATTACAGGGGATTTATAACTAAAATGCGAACGTAAGTTTGTTACATGAGGGGGTAGTTGTGTGGATGAATCAAATAAACTAATACTAGAATTGAATAATATTTTTAGTGAATTAGAAAGTGTTAATGCATATAAATTTGATGAATATAAAGAAATTATTAAAAACTTACACAACAAAAAAGAAGAGGAATAATTTCTCTTCTTTTAGATAAATTTATTTTTGATTATCAACTTTTGATTTTTCTTCTTCTATAAAAACCTGAGCAATTTTTAGCATCTTATCTTTAGTTTTATCATCTAAATCAAGAAATATCTTTATTAATTCTTTTACATCATCAGAACTGTCTAGTTCATCAATGAAATTTTCATAATTATCTATTTGCTCATTATTAGTTCTACCTAAAAGAGAATCTACTGATATACAAAAAAAGTCAGCTAATTTGGTAAGCATTAAAGTGTCTGGAATTCTATTTCCGCTCTCCCAATTGCTCACAGTTTGTTTAGTTACATTAAATTTCTTAGCCAATTCAACTTGATTTAAACCAAGTTTAAGCCTTTCTTCTTTTATTCTATCTTGAAGAGTCATAATATTGCTCCTTTCATTGATGTTTATATAAGCAATTATAAACTATATGTTATATTTTTTATGAAATATATAACAAAATGAATACTTTTTTTAAAAAAATGTAAATTTTATGTTGACAGTAAACTAAAAGTAGACTATTATATAAATATAAAGTTAACTTAAAGTTGACTAGAAAAGAGGTGTTAATAATGAATACTAAAAAATTAAAGGCATATAGGAAACTAAATAATGTTAATCAATCTGATATAGCAAATTTACTTAATATAACTTTAGCTTCTTATTCGCATAAGGAGAATGGCAAAACTAAATTTACTCTTGAAGAAGCAAAGACTATTTCAGATTTCTTTGGTCTAAGCATAGAGGAAATTTTTTTTAATAATAACGTCAACTTAAAGTTTACTGAGGCGGTGAATTAATCTATATATTAAGTTTACATTATGAAAGGAGAAAGATAAATGTTATATCAATACCAAAATATTTATCAATTAAGCAGAGAAAATGCTGGTTTTACACAAGAAAAAGCATCTGAGTTACTAAATATATCAGTAGAGAGTTTAAGAGCATATGAGAATGATAAAAGGATACCACCGAATACAGTAGTAGCCAAAATGGTTTCTATTTACAACAACAACTTATTAGGATATGAACATGTTAGAAGGACTACAGAAGCAGGGGTAATGTTTTTACCACAACTTGAAATGAAAAGTCTTTCAAGTATAACTTTGAAGTTACATAAAGAAATCAAAGATTATCTAAAAAAGGAAGATGATTTCATAGATATAGTTGAAGATGATGTGATTGATGAAGATGAAGAAGAAGTTTGGAATGATGTTATGCAAGAATTAGAAGACATTTTTAAATCAATTTTAATTCTGAAACTTTCAAATAAAACAGTATAGGAAGGAGAAAATTATATGAACAACTTACAAATAATTAAAGCACAAGAATTATTAGGTAAAGAATTTAGAGTTTATGGAACTTTAGAAAATCCACTATTTTTAGCTAGGGATGTAGCTGAATGGATAGATTACAGTAAGACAAGTGAAGGATACTATAATACTTCTAAAATGCTAATGAGTATAGATGAAGAAGAAAAAGTGACTATTACAAATAGTAATAGTGGTGGAAATAAATTATTTTTAACAGAAGATGGATTGTATGAGGTTTTAATGCAGAGTAGAAAAACAATCGCAAAACAATTTAAAAAAGAAGTTAAAAAGATATTAAAAGAAATACGTAAAACTGGTGGATATATACATACAACAGAAGATATGTCAGATGATGAAATAATGGCAAGAGCATTACAAGTAGCTCAAAGGAAAATAGAAAGTAAAAATAGAGAACTGGAAGAAAAAAATAGATTTATTAATCAAATAGCATCATCAAAAAATAGTTTACTTGTAAGAGAAGTAGCTAAGGTGATTTCAAAAAGTAATGGAATAATAATTGGTGAGAAAAGGCTATATGAAAAATTAAGATTATGGGGTTTGGTATTTAAAAATTCAACTGAACCAAAGCAATATGCAGTAGATAAAGGATATTTAGAAACTATAGAAGGTACTAGAGAAACATCAACAGGTGTATTTACTTATAGAACAACAAGAGTTACAGGAAAAGGTCAAGAGTACATTCTAAAAAGATTATTAAAGGAAGAGGAAGAACAAATATCAATGTTAGGTTAAATTGAACTAGCACTTTGAAAATTAAATATAGAATAAAAATATCTCCCTTAAAAGTTTTTTAAAGAGAGATAAACACTTTATTTTGTAACTATTTGAATGCATGATGGATGAATGCAATAGTTTTTATCTTTGTAATATACAGAAACATAATTACTAGAGTACATCTCATCAAGGTTCCCATTAATATATTCTACTGCATTGCAACCATTTATAGTGCCAATATCAGTTATATCAATCCAGTTATTAAATATCTTAACATAAACAAATTTCATGATAACACCAACTTTCATTAGAATTTAAATTAATTATAACATGGTGTATTGAGATAATGTGTTAAGAAATAGATACAGAATATTCAAAAGAGGTGAGATAGATTGAATAGTAAAAAGAAATATACACTGAGTATTACAGAAGAATTATATGCTAAATGCAAAGAAAAAGCTAATCAAAGAGGTATGTCAGTAAATGAGTACATACTATCAGTGATTAGCGAAGCTTTATAAATGTTATTCTTCAATATTAACTTTTATTTCTCCTTTTGCTTGTTCATAATTTTCAACATGCTTCTTTATTAATTGTTCAATTTCTTTATTAGCAGAACGACCTTCACTTTCTGCAATATACTTAATTTTTTCAAGTAAAATTTTATTTATTCGTAAAGTGTATTTAGGTAATACAGATGACATAATAATACCTCCTTTTTAAAGTCTAAATGATGTCATTATTATATCATAAAAATAATTAGAGAAAGAGGGGATTGAAATGAAACATGAGCAAACAACGCTTCGTATACCAGAGAACTTGTACAAAGCGTTGATAGATTTAAGCAGTGAAATAGGAATGCCTGTTACATCTATTATAATAGTTGCATGTTGGTTGTATATATCAAAGATAAATTAACCAATGAGATATGCAAAATGAATGCACAGCATTATTTATTAGAGAATTGACTGAAATATTGTTGTCCTTTGCGTTTTTTTCCAATAACAATTTTAAATGTTCAGGAATCCTAAGAGTAGAACGAACACTATCATCACTTTTATACGAGATTGATTTAAGTTCATTAACTTTTGAATTTCTAATAATGTCATTAATAGCATATAGAATAAGCGAAGATTTAAGAATACCTGTTTGATAAGAAATTTTTTCTAAATTTTCATTTAATGGTGTATATATTCTTACAGTAATAGTAGTCATTTTGACACCTCCTTAATGACATTATACAAAAGATACGTAAAAAAGTCTTGACACTAAAATAGTGTCATAATATAATGGATACAGACACTAAAATAGTGTCAAAAAAAGAGGAGGAATAAGAATGGAAAAAGTGAGAATGACTGTAAGACTCGTTCCAAAATTAAATCACTATGTAAAGAATATAGCTAAAGAATATGGGAAAAGTAAAAATTCTATAATAATAGATGCTTGTTGGGATTTTGTTGAGAAAATTAAAAAAGAAAATAAATTTAATATAGAAAGTGAGGAATAAGCATGAATAACTTACAAATATTTGAAAAGATGGAGTTTGGACAAATAAGAATGGCAGAGATTAATAATAAACCTTACTTTGTAGGAAAAGATATTGCAAAGTCTTTAGGTTATAAAAATACTAATGATGCGATTCTAAGACATTGCAAAGGAGTCGTGAAACACGATGGGTTTAAAATTAATGGTATCAAGATTGCATTAATAACTGAGGGTGATGTTTACAGATTAATAGTAGGCTCAAATCTTCCAAATGCAGAAAAATTCGAGAGTTGGGTGTTTGATGAAGTGCTTCCAAGTATAAGGGAAACAGGTCAATATCAGTTACAACAAGATGTAATAACAGAACTTACAGGTACTATAGGAGATTTAAAAGGAACAATAAAAGAATATAAAAAGTTAT
The DNA here is from genome assembly GCF_020658415.1 of Clostridioides sp. ES-S-0123-01. Classification (NCBI taxonomy): domain Bacteria; kingdom Bacillati; phylum Bacillota; class Clostridia; order Peptostreptococcales; family Peptostreptococcaceae; genus Clostridioides; species Clostridioides sp. ES-S-0123-01. Next base: position 48,360 of record NZ_JACVWD010000009.1, on the reverse strand, counting down.
GTAAGATAACTTGTTCTAAAAAACAACAGTATTCCAGATACATAAAAAATAGATTGGATATAGACAAAGCTAATAAAGAATACAACCAAGTAAAAGCGAGACTATTTTTAATACTTGGTGTGGAGAAATGGGAAGATATAGACTTTGATATTTCAAGTAATCTAATACAAATTATAGATGATTGTATAAGAGTTATAAAGTCAGAGAGACCATACAAGCAGTTGAGTTACTTTGAAAACTGAATACAGAATATTCAAAATATATAAAGGAGGTATAAAAATGAGTACAGCATTACAATTCATAGATACAAAAGACTTAGTGCAGGAGTTAATGCAAAGAGATGATACAACGGACATCATTAAGATGTTTTTAGATAGAGAAGGAATTAGAAGAATGAATTTAGTCACAGTAAAGGAGTTTAGTGAGTATTTAAAAGTGTCTGATTCAACTGCAAGAAACATGATAAGAGAAGCAATGGCACAAAACCATTATACTGTAATTCCTATAGGTAGTTCATACAGGATAGATTTAATTTCTTTTGAAGAATATGTAATGAAAAATGCAATGAAAGATAGGAATGTAATGAAAAAGAGAAAGGGGGTGATTTAAATGACTCTAAGATGGTTTCTAAGATTCTGTAAAAAACATAAAAAAGTACCTACACCAAAATTTTATATAGAGTGTATAAGTTATATGGAAGAATGCAAGCAAAGAGGACTTGAACTTTAAGGGGGATTGAAGATGGAAGTAACTAAAAGATTTTTAGAATATAAGATACAGGCTCTAAATGAGAGGATAGAATTTAAAAAATCAATTGGATATAAGTGTAGAGCAGATGAAAAGGAATTAGGAGCATATGAGGATATTTTGCTTATGCTAAATTCAGAAATTGAATCAATAGGAGGAGTGGAAAATGAAAAGTAGACAAGAATTAATCAAAGATATAGAAAAATACAGAAAAGCACAATACTTAATATATTTAGATATAGTACAAAGAGCATGGGCAGATAGAAGTCTTACAACAGATGAACAAGACAGAATTAAACAAGAAGCATATGCAGAGTACAAGAGGATAGAAAAAGATACAGAAGAAGCAGAAGAACTGCTAATGAGAGAAGAATTTGAAACAGATAGATCATTAAGTATTCAAATAATGTAGAAAAGAGCCACTGCAATGGCTCTAATCAAAAACAAAAAATAAATTTAATGATATATATATTATAGCACAAGGGGGAAGAAATGAAAACTAGAAATGAAATAATTAAGGATTTAGAAAATAGATTATTCATATTAAAATTTACTAGATTTGAAGGAATAGAAGCAGAGCAAGCTTTAGGAAGTATTGCAGGACTAGAATATTGTATAAAAAGGCATAAAGAAAATTGGACAATAGAGCAGTTTAAAAAAGATTTAGAAAAGCAAAAATCAGATGGTTTATATGGGGACTATATAGATGGATGGGAAGGTGTTTTAAAAAGAAATATAAAGGACATGGAGCGTGGTGAAATTGGAATCTAATAATATTTACATTAAATTGATGGATGTAAGAGTTAAGTTCAGTAAGTTAAATCTAAAGAAAAGTGGAGAGAATAAGTTCGCTAACTTTAAGTATTTTGAGTTGGCAGACTTCTTGCCACAAGCTACAGAACTATTAGAAAAAGCCAAATTATGCCCTATAGTAGTTTTTACAAATGACTATGCAACACTAACATTGATTAATGGAGAAAAACCAACAGAAGAGATAGTATTTACTTCTCCAATGAGAGAATTGCAATTAAAAGGCTCTAATGAATTACAAGCACTAGGAGGTATAGAAACCTATCAAACTAGATATTTATATATTCAGTTACTCAACATAACTGAGAATGATAGTTTTGATGCAGTAAGTGGAAAAGATGAATCTAAAAGTAATTCTAACAATAAGACTCAACAAAGTAAAAGTACAGTAGATAGAATATTGACGGACAAACAACTAAGCAGACTATATGCAATAGCTAATAGTGTAGGAGTTAATAAAGTATTATTAAAAGAACATGTTTTCAAACAACTAGGAAAAGATATAAAAGATTTAAATAAAAGTGAATATGATGCTGTTTGTGCAGCATATGAGAAACAAGGTTTTAAAGGAGCATAACAGGAGGTGATAGAGTGGCAGTTTTTAGACAGATATATACAAGCTTTTGGACTGACCCAAAGGTACAAGAGGAATGGACACCAGAAGATAAATTCTTCTTCATACTTCTTCTTAGTAATCCTCAAACAACACAAATAGGAGTTTATCAAGTGACTAAAAAACAACTAGCATTTTGGATGGGATACTCAGAAGAAAGTATAAGAGCATTGATGGATAGATTCATAAATCACCATAAATGTATTAAATATAATCCCGATACTAGAGAAATTGCCATAAAAAACTGGGGCAAATATAACCTAACTAAAGGTGGTAAACCAATTATAGATTTACTTAATAAAGAACTTAAAGAAGTTAAAGATGTTGAGTTAATAAAATATGTAATTCCATCAATAGAAAAATCAGATATAAGAAAAATATTTGAGGACTATTACGAAACGGCTAGAAATAGCGATTCCTACGATACGTCGACGATACGTGAACGAGTCGTACCACGATACGGGGACAATAACAATAAGAATAACAATAAGAATAACAATAAGAATAACAATAAGAATAACAATAAGAATAACAACAACAATAAAGACGATTCGGTGGTTGTGGATAACATAAAAAGATATTTTGATTTAGAATCTAAAGACATTGAAAAAATCATTGATGTATTTATACATACAGGTAGAGGAAATGACTACTTAGAAGAAAAACTAAGGTTGGTTAAAAATACAGATGGAGTAAAAAGTATCACAGGTTATCTTATAAAAGCATTAGAAGAAGATTACAAGCCTATACAAAGTAAATTCAATAAAAATAAGTTTCATAATTTCAATCAAACCTTTGGACAATATACAGATGAGGAATTAAAAAACATGGCTACAAGAGGTCAACTTGAAGAAAGTAAATTTGGATAAATTAAATAATCTAGGGAGTAATTATACAATATTACTTCCTAGAAGTTAAAAAATAAATATATTGGAGGAATAGAAATGATAATAATTAGAAGTCAAGATAGATTAGATTTAATGAGAGTTAATAGAGTTGAAATAAGTAATAAACAAGTATGTGCAGTGTTTGAAGAGGAATCAAATGCTAGAGAAATAGGTAGGTATAAATCAGAAGAAAGAGCTATTGAAGTATTAAACAGAATACAGGATGCTATCATTGCAGGAATTAAGTTTGACATTATAAATAAAGATGGGGTTAGGTATTACAAAGAAAAAGTGTTTGAAATGCCGTTTGAATAGGGAGGGGGCTGAAATGCTAAAGGTTGAAAAATATTTTAGTGGTTCTTTAGGAACAAATATCATAGATGATGACCCTACATGTAGAAATTACTTAGCATTATATTGTTGCTTAGTTGGAATTGAAAGAAAAGGTAAAAAAGTGATGCCAAGAATTGATAGCATGTTATCTGAATTTGGTGTAAAAAGTAGGTGTAAAAGACCTCGTAATAATAAGCCTGTAAGAATGAGAAATGTTAAAACTGGAGAAGTAAAAGAAGTTGAATCTATTGATAGTGCTGCTTGTTTTTTAGGATTAAAACAACCAGCAGTAAGTCACATATTGAAAAGAAAGACCCCAAGCAGAAGTGGGTGGAAAGTTGAATACATCGAGGAGGAATAATGGAAGTTTCAAGAACAGAGTACACAATTAAGAGAGCAAAAGAGCTATATAATGATGGCGAGGAAATATTAATCGCTATAGATAAGGCTAGAGAAGAATATGAGGAGATGTTGAAAAATGAATATTTTAACTAGTATTACATTAATAGTAACTAGTTTTATGGTTGGTAGGATTTATGAGTATAGAATTTCAAATGAAGATAATGAGATAGACTCAAAGTTACTTTTAGATGTTTTTAATGAAATTAGTGAGTTAAGAGAAGAAAATAAAACTCTTAAAGAGAAATTACAAGAAAAGGAGTCACTATTTATTAATAGGCTGATAGATTTTTTACATAATAAACAGGTGTGTGAATGTTGTATTTATGACTGTAAGAAGGATGACATTGAATATGATTGTGAGGATGGTATTAAAAAGTGGCTTGATAGCGAAGAACTTATATTTGAATAGAAGAAATATCTAACAAAAACAGTTTAGAGAGTTGCAAACTGTATTTTAATATAAATTACTGTTGAAGTGTTTTGCGACTCTCAAAAACGAAATAAAGGAGGATTTAAAATGAAAAAATATAAAATTAAATTTGAGGAAAAAGTGACTTTAGAACATGAAATTATAGTTGAAATACCAGAAGAAGTAAGCTTAAATGACATTTGCCATTGTATAGAGCATAAATGTCAAAGAGTATATGATATAGCAGATTATATAAAAGAGTTTAATGGGAGACAAATAACTTTGTAGAAGATACTAGTGGAGAGACTGAAATGGTAGTTGAATCATTTAGAGCATGCAAGGAGTGATTTTATGACTAACAAAGAAATGTGCCAGTCGAAGAATCTTGGTGAAAGAGAAGTGTATAAGAAATTTGGGAAAGAGATTTGTGGTAGTTGTATAAATGATAGAGTAGATTGTGAAAGCAAAGATTGTGATATAGCATATGAAAATTGGTTGGATAAGGAGATTGAAAATGAATAAAAGAATCAAATTAAAAAAAAGAATACTTCATAAAAAATGTGATGAAAGATGTGCCAATTATGACTTTGTAATTAGCAATAACCTTATAACTTGTAATGTGTGTATAGGATGCAGATACAAAGAAAATATGGATAAAATATGTCAAGAAAACTATAAGGAATTAAAAAAATAAAATAAATAGTCAAGGTAAGTTTGTGGATGAAACTAAAAGTTTATAGACTTACTTTGACTTATCAAAAGGAGTGGTTAATATAGTTATTACAGAGTTTAAAGTAACTTGGCAGACAACAAGAGAATGGGAAAAAGGGAACATATACAGTTCTATATTTAATGATTTAGAAGAAGCAAGAGCTTTTAAAAAAGATGAGGAAAATATAAAAGAAAATTATAATGTAAAGCTTTTAAGTAGAGCTATAGTCGAAATCGAAATAGATTAGGCAGGTGTTTTTAATGAATACTTTGATATATAAATATATAGTTAATGAACATAGAGATGAAGCAAATGAGTTAGATAGAGACTATGGAGAATTTGAAATATTCAATGGAGGTAAATGTTTTGGTGGATGTGGTAGGAATTTCTATACATTAGCTAAGTTTAAAAAAATGATAGTTACTTGTCCCCATTGTGGAAAAAAATATCAAATAAAACTTTTTAAAAATGGAAAAGTGAATATGAGAGTAATTGAGTAAATTAAGGGATGTGAGCTTATGATACATGAATTGCAAATATCTTCTAGCACTTTTAAAGATGTAATTAAGAATAAAAAACAAATTGAAGTAGAGCATACAGTAGATTTTAAAGCAGGAGATACAGTTATATTACAGTCATTTAAAGATAAAAAATTTACAGGAATTGAAGTAAACAAAGAAGTTGAGTATTTTGTTAACCTTGGAAATGGTTATGTTGAGTTGGGAATAAAATAAGAATTTAAGGAGGAAGAGCAAATGTTAGAATCTGCAACAGCAACTATAACACTAGAAGATTTAGATGAATTAAGAAAAGATAGAGAGAACTTAAGACTATTAAAAAAAGAAATAGGTAAATTAATGAAGGTTGAAATGTATTGTGATAGATGCAGTAGGGATGATTGTGAGGATTGCAAAACAAAGATTAAAGTTGAAGTTGAAAAAGATGAAATTAAGGAATTTTTATTTAACTATATTTATTATAGTAGTAGTAAAGCACGCGACTGGATAGTTCATGAATGTGAAGTAGGAGAAGCGGAATTTTATTATATAGAGGATTAAGGAGAGGCAATGAAGATTAATTTTACAATAGATGGAGAACCAATCGGAAAAGAAAGACCAAGAATGAATACTTACGCTAAAAGAACCTATACACCTAATAAAACTAAAGATTATGAGAATCTTATAAAGTGGCTATATCAATCTAAAGTTAAATATTACTTTGAAGGTTATATAAAAATGACTTTAAGATGCTATTATTCTATAGCTAAAAGTAACAGTAAAAAGGTTAAAGAGCAGAAAAGAAATAATGTGTTAAGACCTAGTAAGAAACCAGATATTGATAATGTTGTTAAGATTGTGGCTGATGCACTTAATGAGATAGCGTATAAGGATGATACACAGATAGTTGAGGTAGTAGCTAGTAAGTATTATAGTGATAAGCCAAGGATTGAAGTTGTATTGGAAGATGTTATTTAACCAATGGAAAAATTCGTTTGTTAGATTAGGTCCTTAGTTTTTCATAAAAATGTGAAAAAGCTAAATAAAGAATATATCAAATGATAAAGGAGAGATAGACTATGAATGAAAACATAAATAAAGAAATAACAGTACTTGGAACTTTAGAAGTTGAGGGAATGAAATTTCATGATATTGAGGGTGGGTTTGGAAAAGGCAAGAAAGCAATGCTAGTAAAGGATATAGCTGAGATACATAATAGAGAATTATTCAAAGTTAATGAGTTAATTAACAATAACATAAAAAGATTTAAAACAAATGTAGATATTATAGATTTAAAGGCTAATCCTTCAAAAGGATTAGGTTATGAAGATGTTGGATATAGTAAACAATCTTTTAATCAATCAAGAAATATTTACTTGTTATCTGAGAGAGGTTATTCAAAACTACTTAAAATACTGGAAGACGATAAGGCTTGGGAACAATATGAAAAAATAGTTGATGGATACTTCTCTATGAGAAAAGAATTAAATAACCCTCTTTTAAGTGCATCAAAGGAGTTACAAGCTATATTTATGCTAGATAAGAAACAAGAAGTCTTAGAAACTAAAATAGAGAATGTTAATGAGAAATTAGAGAATTTTATGGATGATGCACCACTTTTTAACGTTGAGTGTGAGTGTATTGTCAAAGAGGTTAAGAAGGTAGCAACAAAATCACTTGGTGGACATGGAAGTAAGGCTTATAAAAATAAATCTTTAAGAGGTAAAGTATATAGTGATATATATCATCAGATTAAACGAGAATTTGGCGTAGAAAGTTATAAGGCTATAAAGCGTTGTCAGTTAGATAAGGTACTGGAAATAGTAGATAATTATAAGTTACCTACAGTTCTTGAAGATGAAATAAGATTATTAAATAGTCAATTATCAATAGTAAGTTAAGACAGGGATAGAATTCCCCTCTTTAAAGGGGAAAACCTTCAATAGGTTAATTAAAAGAAAAAAGGAGTGCTTTCACACTCCACTTGTCAAAAATATAAAACTTTTATATACAAATATTATTATAACATAAATAATTGATAGGAGTGTGTGAGTATGTCTAAAACTAAAAAAGAGTTTTTTAATGCAACTAAGAAGTTTCTTGAAGAATATAATCAAATGGATGCTAATATAAACAAACTGAAAGGGGATATTTATAATTTAGATAAATGTTCTGTTGGAGATTTAACCAAGGCAATAAGCTATGATAGCATTCTTACAAGCAAAACTTATAATATAAATAACAAAATTGAGGATAAATTAGTTTCTATTGAAGATAAAAAAACTGAAAAGGAAATTGAATTATACACAATGATGGCAATAAAAAAGACTTTGGACATAGCTATAAATAATTTAAGATATGTAGAAAGAGAAATAATAAAATTTAGATATATAAATAAATTTGAATGGTTTCAAATAACAGATAAATTGTTTATGGAAGAAAGACAATTAAGAAGAAGAAGGGATATAGCTATAGCATCTATTTCAATAGCTATGTTTGGCAGACAAGCACTTACAGAGCAAGAACCAATATTCAATTTATTAGAAATACAATAAGAAGTTATGTCCGTTTTATGTCCGACATGAAGTCTTGAAACATGAGATAATAGTATTGTGGAAATGAAGATTTCCCTCTCAAAACTAAATATATATGTGAGCTAGGTTAAGGGATTCGCCTAGCTTATATGAACAGACTAGGCAGGGCATGAGGATGTTGTTAGTTCAATTCTAACTATGTTCAAATATTAATTAACGGATACACTAAAAAGTAGAGAAATTGAGGGCAAAATTTTATATTTTGTATCTTAATTCAGATGTCTAAAAAGAGTGGGGCTTGGTAACCTCACTCACCATGCAAGTAGTGGTTTAATCTAGGTTCGATTCCTAGAACTTGCTCCCTTAAATAATATGTATATCTCCCTTTTTATTTTTGAAAGTAGTATAAAAGTATAATTGATTTTGTTGAAATATCATATAATTTAGACTACTATTAAAGAAAAAGGTATTGGAGGGTATAAATATGATTATAAGTACTGGAGACATTAAAGAAGAATATGGGGTTATAGATGCTATATTTGCAATAGACTCTCATAAAGAAGGTATTTTTAGAAGTGCAGACCCAAACTCAGCATTTAAGGGAGTAAAGGAACAATTAAAGAAAAAGTGTGAACAATTAGGTGGAAATGCTGTAATCAATTGTCAATTTGAATATCGTATTGCTGTGGCAGATGGATTTGCAAGTAAAAAGCAAGTTGTTGAAATATTTGCATATGGAACTGCTGTAAAAACATTATAAAAATAGAGATTAATCCAAAAGGTCATCTTTGTAGATGGTCTTTTTTATATATTATGGTAATATAAAAGAAAATAATTATTAGGAGGTATGGATATGTATGAGTATAAATTTTTTCAGTTACCAGCTACACCACTTTTTAATAAAGGTAAGACTATAAACGATGTACGGATACCTATTTTAGAAGAGGAATTTAATAATCTAGGAAAAGATGGCTGGGATTTATTTCAGATAAATTGGATTGAAGGTATTGCTGTATTTAAAAGAGAAATTAAAGAATAAATTAGTGTATAATAAAATAAAACATAAGGGAGATAACTATGAAATGTCCTAATTGTGGTAGTGAAAATATATAAACAGGTATTTTAACAACAGGAGGTATATATGCTGAAACTATTGGGTTGAAGTATATAGGAGATGGAAAGTTAGATAAAGTTATAAATAAAACGCTACCTGTACAATCTACTATATATTCAGATTTATGTTTAGATTGTGGTGAAATAGTGAGAACTTATATAAAGGGTAAGACTGACAGGAATTGGTGTAAAGATTAGAAATAAAAATACATAAGATTTAGACTATCTTTATAGGTGGTCTTTTTTTTATACAATAAATTAAAGAAGAGTATTATTTAGAATTATTTTGTAGCTGTCGAACGATTGTTGAAGGATATTGACCTTTGAAGTTGAATTTTATACTTTGGAAGGAGATGATAATATATGGAAGAAGAACTTAAGCAATTAAATGATTTTGTAAGAGGAAAAGAATACTTTGAGAATCCGTTAAACTTTATTAAAGGTGAAAAACAAAATAAAAGGATATATGTTGTTTTTCAAAGATTTTATGATTTATATTATATTTTTGCAAGTGCTAATCACAATTTAGCTAAAGCAAGTGAAAAAAATATAAATATAAATGAGTTTGATGAAATTGTGGGTGAAAATGAAGATAGTGCAAAAGCAATAGTTGATTTGTATATTAGGGGAGAATATCTAAAAAATAGTATATTATGCTATAATTCCGTAGAGGATTATATTATGCAAATTTTAGCATCAGAGTATAATTTGTATAAAAGTAAGATAGATATTGATGATATTTGTGATAAGGAAGTTTTTGAAGAACAATGTAAAAAGGTATCATATGGATATATATCAAGTAAAATTAATAATTTACAGATTAAGAATATAATTGACAGATATCGTTTAGACTCAAAACAAATAAGAGATTATGCCAATGAAATGAAACACAGATATAATTTTAGGTGGAAGGGTATGACAGGTCCAGATAGAGTAACAACAAGCGAATATAACTGTTTTAGACCTTCAGAGGTAAATATGGATGGTGTAATTGAAGAAATGTACAAATTGCAACCTAAAATAAAGAAATATGTTGAGGAAATATATAATGAAATAGCTATAATACATAAGTTAACAAAAATAGAACTCTAACAAGAGTTCTTTTTTTATTCCCAAAACGACAAACAAACGAGGTGGTGATGTGCAAGATGTCAAAGAAAAGGTAAAACAAGATTACCTAAAAGGTATGAAACAAAAGGAAATATCAGTAAAGTATGACATTAGTTTAAACACTTTAAAGTCATGGATAAAAAGATACAACTGGGCTAGTGAAAAAAAGAAGGGTGCACCTAAAAGTAAAAGGGGTGCACCCATAGGTAATAAAAATGCCACTGGTCCACCTGGTAATAAGAATGCTGAAAAGTTTGGTTTCTTCTCAAAATACTTACCCGAAGAAACTCAAGACCTAATTAATGAAATAAAGAATAAAGATAAATTCGATATTCTTTGGGAACAGATAACAATTCAGTATGCAGCAATAATAAGAGCACAAAAGATAATGTATGTTAAAGATAAAGAAGAAATGATTAAGGAATTAAAGAAACATGAAAGTACAGAAAATGGTGAGAAGATAGAGTATGAATTTCAATTTGCATGGGATAGGCAAGCATCTTTTCTTAATGCACAGAGTAGGGCAATGAGTGAGTTAAGGAGTTTAATTAAGCAGTATGATGAAATGATTCATAAGGATTGGAATTTGGCTACAGAGGAGCAGAAAAATAGAGTTGAGAAGTTAAAATGTGAGGTTGCTAACCTAAATAAAGATGATATTGGAGATGATGAGTTGAAAATAAGTGTAGATTATGGGGATAACAATGATAGTTAGAATAGATTTTAATCCAGTTTTCAAGGGAGCTAACTTTACTAAAAAAAGATACAGAGCAATGAAAGGTTCAGCAGGTAGTGGAAAGTCTGTTAACGTAGCACAAGACTATATACTAAAGTTAGGAGATAAAAAGTACCAAGGAGCTAACTTATTAGTAGTTAGAAAATCAGAAGCTACACACAAGTATTCAACCTATGCAGAACTTACAGGAGCTATAAATCGTATTTATGGTAAACAAGCTGATAAGTATTGGAAAACTACTCTAAATCCTTTAGAAATTAAGAGTAAAGTTACTGGTAACTCTATAATTTTCAGAGGAGTTAATGATGCAAAACAAAGAGAAAAATTAAAATCAATTAACTTCTCGAAAGGTAAGTTAACATGGGTTTGGTGTGAAGAAGCTACAGAACTTATGGAAAGTGATATAGACATACTAGACGACCGTTTAAGAGGTATTTTAACTAATCCTAACTTATACTATCAAATGACATTTACATTTAATCCGGTATCAGCTACTCATTGGATAAAAAGAAAGTATTTTGACTATAAAAATGATGATATATTTACTCATCATAGTACTTATCTACAAAATAGATTCATAGATGAAGCTTACTACAGAAGAATGCAAATGAGAAAAGAGCAAGACCCCGAAGGTTATAGAGTATATGGTCTTGGAGAATGGGGAGAAACTGGTGGAGCAATACTTAAAAATTATGTTATACATGAATTTCCTACAGAATTTGAGTATTTTGATAATATGAGACTGTCACAAGACTTTGGATTTAACCATGCAAATGCAATACTTAGAATTGGTTTTAAGGATGGTGAACTATATATATGTAATGAAATATATGTACATGAAATGGATACATCAGAAATAATAAGAATTGCAAATAGTAAAGGGATAGAAAAGAATTTATTTATGTATTGTGATAGTGCTGAACCTGACAGAATTAAGATGTGGAAAAGTGCAGGATATAAAGCTAAAGGAGTTAAAAAAGGACCAGGCAGTATTAAAGCTCAAATAGATTATTTAAAACAGTTAAGAATACATGTACATCCTAGTTGCACCAATACAATAAAAGAAATTCAACAATGGAAATGGAAACAAGATGAAAGAACAGGGTTATATCTTGATGAACCAGTTGAATTTATGGATGATGCAATGGCAGCTCTTAGATATTCTATAGATAATAAACTTAAAAATAGTGGAATAAGCTTCTTGAAATAAAGGAGGTGTTAAAAATTTATATAAGTGAAACAGACTTAATAAAAGCTCAACTAAAAAAAGAGAGTACTTTTAATTTAATTAATGTTATAGAACATTACATTTTAAAACACAGACCAGAGCAGTATAAACAAGGAGAAGAATACTATTATGGTAATACTGATGTAAACAATAAGAGAAGATATTATCTCTTAGATGGAGCTAAGGTTGATGATTTTACTAAAGTTAATAATAAAGCAGTCAATAATTATCATAAGCTTTTAGTTGACCAAAAAGTGGGTTATAGTGTTGGGAATCCTATTGTATTTAATGCAGATGATGATAAGCTTACTAAGCTTTTAAATGACTTACTGGGAGAAGAATTTGACGATACAATAACAGAACTATACCTTAATGCTAGTAATAAAGGTATTGAATGGTTACATCCATATGTTAATAGAAAAGGTGAGTTTAAATATGTGATAATACCAGCAGAAGAATCTATTCCTATTTGGGATAGTAAAAGACAGAAGGAATTAGTTGCATTTATTAGATTCTACTACATTGAAGATATAGATGGAAATAAAATAAAAAGAGTTGAATATTATACAGAAAATGACGTAACTTACTTTATTGAAAGAGGTAATAGTTTTGTTCAAGAGTTTTTATATGATGAATATGGAAAAATGACTGATATACAAGAAGGTCATTTTAGAATAAATAACAAAGAACAGGGGTGGGGTAAAGTTCCATTTATACCTTTTAAAAATAATGAAAAGTGTGTCTCAGATTTAACTTTCTATAAGTCTTTAATTGATATATATGATAATAACATTTCTACACTTGCAGACAATTTAGATGAAATACAAGAGGTTATTTACGTATTAAAAGAATATCCAGGAACAAGTCTACAAGAGTTTATAGATAATATAAGATACTATAAATCAATTAAAGTAGATGGTGGAGGTGGAGTTGATAAACTAGAGATAAGTATACCAGTTGAAGCTAAAAAGGAGCTTCTTGATAGATTAGAAAAGAATATAATTATTTTTGGTCAAGGGGTTAATCCCGAATCTCAAAACACAGGTGATAAATCGGGTGTAGCACTTAAATTTTTATATTCACTACTTGATTTAAAATGTTCTAAGACTGAAAAGAAGTTTAAAAAAGCAATTAGAGAGCTTTTATGGTTTGTATGTGAGTATTTAAAGATAAGTAGTAGTAAGAGCTATGATTATAAGTCAGTTCAAATAACATTTAATCACTCTATGATAATAAATGAGTCTGAAAAAATAGATATGGCTTCTAAATCAATTGGAATTATATCAGATGAAACTATTGTCAGTAATCATCCTTGGGTTGAAGATGTTAATGATGAATTAAAGCGACTTAAAAAACAGAAAGAAGAAAGTATGAAGGAATATGAAGATGTTTTTCCGACTAAAAAGAAAACTAAAGAAGGTGAGCCTATAAATGAATAATATGGATTACTGGATAAAGATTTTTAATCAGTTAGAAGAAGATGTTCATAATAAAGGTGATACCTTTAACAAGGAATTAGAAAAACAATATGATTTAGTTTTATATAATATTATTAGAGAAATAAATAATTGGTATATGAAATTTGCTAAAGATAATAAAATAAATATGCAAGAAGCTGAAAAGTTATTAAATTCAAAGGAATTAGCTGAACTTAAATTATCATTAGAAGAATATATCAAGTATGGAGAAGAAAATGCAATTAGCCAAAAGTGGCTGAAAGAACTAGAAAGTGCAGTTAAAAGAGTTCGTATAAGTAGACTAGAAGCATTAGAGTTAAAAACAAGGCATCAAATTGAGATATTATATTCAAAAGAGTATGAGAATGTAAATAGACTTGTAACAGATACTTATAAAGATAATTATTATCATACTGCTTTTGAAACTCAAAAAGGTGAAGGCTCAGGAGTTTTATTAGCCATGCTTATTCCAAATATGATTAATAAAATAATTAATAAACCTTGGACTACTGATGGAGTAACATTTAGTAATAGAATATGGAATAAGCATAGACCAAGATTAATAAGTGAACTTGATAAAGGATTAAAACAAACTTTAATTAATGGAGCATCTCCTGGAGACTTAACAAATAAAATTAATAAAAACTTTAATACAAGCAAAGAAGAAGCTAAGTTATTAGTAAAATCTGAGCTTGCCTTTTTTAGTTCAGCAAGTCAAAGGGATTGTTTTAATAGTCTAGGGGTTGAGAAATATGAAATAGTAAGTGCATTAGATAGCAGGGTTTGTGAGAAAAGATGTAGTCCTCTTGATGGCAAAGTCATTGAAATGAAGTATTATGAAATAGGAATTACAGCTCCACCATTTCATCCTAGGTGTAGATGTGTAGTAGTGCCATATTTTGATGGTGAAAAAAGCTATAGGTCAGCAAGAAAAGAAGATGGTGAGACTTATTATGTACCATCATCAATGAAGTATAATTCTAAGTATGTAAAAGATGGTTCCTCAAGTGGAGCAATAAGCAGGAAAAGACTAAACGACCTAGAAGTATATATAAGAGAAGAAAAACATGCTAATTTATATTATGAAGAAATAAGAAAAAGAACCAGTGATATTAAAGCTATAGCTAAAAATACAGGCTATAGTGAAAAAGTAATACAAGATATAAAAAGCCATGTATTTATGAATAAATATAATTTATATGGCGGATATAAAAGTTTTGACCCTAGTTATGATATGGCTATCTCTTGGCAAAGATTAATTGAGGGAAAAGATATAAGAAAATGTGATATAATATTATTAAAACATGAGAGATTAGAAAAGTTTCTTATGGATAGATATAATTATGATTATAAGAAAGCTCATGGTTTAGTTGTGAGAAAATATGATTATGAAAAAGCTTTGAGGGAGGGATAAACATGGTACTTATAAAGAAAAATTATATAAAAGATGATAAAGTATCTTATTTTTATCAACCAGAAGAAGATGGAGAGTTTGGAGAAGTTATACTTTATACTAAAGATAAATCTTTTGATATAGTAAAAATAGCAGAAAGAGACAGTGAAGGGAATCATTTTTATATGTCTCATGTTTACTGTATGATACGTAAATTTATAGAAGAAAATAATTATCCAGATGAGAAAATATCTTATTGGTATTAGAAAGCACTTGCTAAATGATTAATTAGTAGGTGCTTTTATTATGTGAAAATTTAGTTGAGAGGGTGATTTGAAATGTTTAAATTATATATTTTATCAATAATTGTGTTTTTCGCAGGGCTTTACTTATTAAAAATGAGGGTTGATGGTAACAAGGAATTAATTGAATTATTTAAAAGTATGAATGTTAGAAAAAGAAAAAAATATAATTTTATTTTTCTAGCTTTATTCCCGCTACTCAATTTTATTTTAGGTGTGATACTCATACCATATTCTTTGCTTGTTAGTAATGAAAATATGGTTAAAGCTTTAAGGAGGAATAAGTAATATGGCTAAGTTTGTGAAGAAATCAAATAAAATAGAAGCATTTAAATGGATTGGAGATACAAAACAAACAAAGTTACCAACTTGGATAATAAAAGCAATTATGAATCAAGACATTTGGTTTGCAGTTGACAGTAATGAAGATAAAAAACCTATAATGCTTGTAAAAACTATTATAGGCATACACCAAGCTAATATAGGTGATTACATTGTACAAGAAGAAGATGGCGCAATATATACATATAATGCTGAAGAATTTGAGGAATTATATGAAAGAGTTGAATATACTGTAACTATTGAAAATACAACAAACTATGCTGGAAATTTAGAACAAAAGCATAGATGTGTTGATGAAGAAAAGGATGAGGAAAGTAAATTAGAACTTTCAGCTAAGTTGGAGCTAGATACAACAGATTTTGAGAAAAATATAAAAAGTGCTACAAAAGAAATTGATATATTTAACGAAGCAGTGAGAAATTTAGAAGAAAATTTAAATAGAATATTTGGAAAAGAAAAAATTAATGAAACAAAAATAAAAATAAAAAGTCCTGCAAAGCGACTTTCTGATGAGGATTTGAAGTATATAAGAGAGCTAGCATCTAAAGATATAAAAGCACGTTTTGCTAAAGAAGGGAAAACTAAGATAGATTATTAGATAAAAAGGTGGGTGATTTTAATGTGTATATTAACTCAAGTTATAGTTGTAGTTTGTGTAGTACAAATCGTTATTAATTGTATTGCTAATCTTAACGTAGGTATTCTTTGTAATAAATTAAGAAAAGAAAATAAAGCTAATATTGATAAAGTTTCTGATGAAATTTTAAAGAAGGTAAAAGAAGAGCTAAATAAATCATTAGAAAAAAGTCTTTAAGAGGCTTTTTTATTTTGTAAAAAATGAAAGGAGATATTAGAAATGGATTGGATAAAAGAATTACTGGAAGGAATAAAAATCGAGGATAACAAAATTGATGTAGCTTCTCTTCAAAAGTCTATAGAAAAGAAAATAAAAGAGACTACAGTTACTCAAGAAGATTATGTAAATCTTGAAACACAACTTAATACAGCTAATGAAACTATTAAAAAGTTTGAAGGAGGTATGACAAAAGAAGATGTAGAGAATCTAAAAACAACTTATGAAACTGATAAGAAAACTTTAGAAGAAACTTACAAAAAAGAAATTGAAGAAAAAGATTTTAATTATTGGTTAGGCGATGCTTTTAAATCTGTTAAATGTAGGGATGAAATCGCATTGAAAGCTCATTTAGACATAGAAAGCTTAAGAAATAGTAAAGATAGACAAAAGGCTTTTGAAGAACAAATAAATCCTTTGAAACAGGATAAAGATTATTTGTTTAATGCAACGCTAGAAGGTGAAGAACCTAAAATAGATACGATAACACCAGGTCAAGAGCCTAAGATAAATGATTTTGGTTTTAATTTTACTGGGGTAAGACCTCATGAAAATAATAATAAATAGGAGGAAATAAAATGGCAGCACTAAATTATGCAAAAGAATATTCAAATGTTTTAGCACAAGCATATCCTTATACTTTAAACTTCGGGGATTTGTATGCTACAGAAAATAATGGAAGATATAGATGGACTGGGTCTAAAACAATAGAAATACCAACTATATCTACAACTGGAAGGGTAGATTCAAACAGAGATACAATAGCAGTAGCTCAAAGAAACTATGATAATGCTTGGGAACCCAAGGTATTAACTAACCAAAGAAAATGGTCAACATTAGTTCATCCAGCGGATATTGACCAAACTAATTATGTAGCTTCAATAGGTAATATAACTCAAGTATACAATGAAGAACAAAAATTCCCTGAGATGGATGCTTACTGCATATCTAAAATATATGCAGACTGGACGGCTCTAGGTAACACAGCAGAGACAACCTCTCTTACAACAGCAAATATCTTAGAGGTTTTTGATAAGTTAATGGAAAAAATGACAGAAGCTAGAGTACCTGCTGTTGGAAGAATATTATATGTTACACCAGGAGTTGACACTTTAATCAAGAATGCAAAAGAGATACAAAGAACTGTAAATATAAAAGATGGAGGGACTTCTCTTAATCGTCAAACAACTGATATTGATTCAGTTAAGATAGTTAAAGTGCCATCTAATCTTATGAAAACAGTATATGACTTTACTACTGGATGGAAAGCAGGTGCAGGAGCTAAGCAAATATTTATGTCTTTAATACATCCAAGTTCAATAATTACACCAGTTTCTTATCAATTTTCTACATTAGATGAGCCAAGGGCAGTAACAGAAGGAAAATACTTGTATTTTGAAGAAAGTTTTGAGGATGTATTTATATTAAATAAAAAAGCTGATGATATACAATTTGTTGTTGAAGGAGCTGGAGCATAATGGCACAAGTAAGGAAATTAAATAGAATATTAACTATAGAAGAATGTAAAATAGATGATTTCTTAGAGATGGGATATGATTTGATAGATGAAACTGGTAAGGCAGTAAAGTATGGCAAGTCATTAAATGTAAAAGATTTGGTAGCTGAAAATAATATTTTAAGAAATAAAGTTGAATCTTTAGAAGAAGAAAATAAGCAGCTTAAAGAGAAAAATAAGCTTACTAAAAAGTAGGTGAAAGTTATGGAAAATAATATAATTGATGATATAGAAAAAAGACTTGAAAGCTTTGAATATACATTAAAAGACGGAGATAAGTGGTTAATAGGTTTTGTTAAAGAAAAGATAGAGAATATAATTAAACTTGATTGCAACATAAATGAAATTCCAAAAAAATTAAAAAATATTGAAATAGATATGATAGTTGGAGAATTTCTATTTACTAAGAAAAATATGGGTCAATTAGATATAGAAAGTCTTAATTTTGAATCTGTAGAAAAGTCTATATCAGAAGGTGATACGAAGGTAGATTTTGCTATAGGAAGTGGCTCACAAACTCCCGAACAACGCTTTGATACTCTTGTAGCCTACCTTACTTCTTATGGTAAGAATAAAATATTAACTTTTAGGTGCTTAAGATGGTAAATAAATCAAGGAAAGCAATAGAATTGTTATATAGAGATAAATGTACTATAGCAGAATATCAACCAGTCAAAGACCCTATTACAAAACGAACTAACAATAAAGAAGTAGTTGTATTAGAAAATCAACCTTGTAAGCTTTCATATAAGAATATTACTTCTACAGAACAGGGAAAAGTAGCTAAGCTAGAGCAAACAATTAAACTCTTTATATCTCCAAATATAAGCGTTAAAGCAGGTTCAAAGCTTATTATAACTAATCAAAATAATGTTACAAAAGAGTATGTAAGAAGTGGAGAATCTGCTATATACCCAAATCATCAAGAGGTAATATTGGAATTACTAGAGGATAAAGCATAATGGGTAGAGGTGGAAGTGTTGATTTTAAAGAATTGAAAAAGTTGCAAAGAAATCTACAAAGGTTGGAAGAGAGTCAACTCGATAAGTTTTGCAGAGACTGTGCAAAAGAGTTAGCAGCAAGATTAATTGGTAAAGCTATAAAACGTACGCCAGTTGACACAGGAGTGTTACGACAAGGTTGGAATGGTGTAGCTTATGCAAGGTCACTTCCAGTCATTAAAGCTGGAGATACTTACATTATAGAAATTATTAACCCCATTAAATATGCCAGTTTTATTGAATACGGACATAGAACTAGAAATCATAAAGGTTGGGTTAAAGGTAGATATATGATGACTATTTCAGTACAAGAATTAAGAGGTCAAGTAGATGCAATAATAGAGAAAAAATTAATGATTTTATTAAAGAAGGTATTTGATGATTAATAATATAATTGATGGAATATCAGTAAAATTAGATAAGTCATTTGGAGATAGTTACACAATTTACAGTGAAGATGTAGAGCAAGGTATAAATGAACCTTGTTTTTTTATTGTTCCTATAAATTCAAGTAAAACATCATATCCAAGTGGTAGAGAGTTGAAGAAAAATTCATTTGATGTACACTATTTTCCAAAAAGCAATGATAAATCATTTGAGATAAATGAGATAGCTGAAATGCTACTAGAAGAATTAGAGTATATAAATGTGAATGAAGATTTAGTCAGAGGTACAAATATGAACTATGAAATTATAGATAATGTACTTCATTTCTTTGTTGATTATAACTATTTCACTATGAAAAGTAATAATACAGAAAAAATGAGTGATGTTGAATTGTTTGGTGGATTAAAGAGAGGTGATAAACTTGAGTAAAACATTAAGTAAAGAAGATAATTATAAGTTTACCAAGGAGCAAATAGTTAATTCTAAAAAGTATGTAAATAGAAAAGACTTATTAAATGCAATTTTAAAAGAAGAT
Organism: Clostridioides sp. ES-S-0123-01; assembly: GCF_020658415.1. Classification (NCBI taxonomy): domain Bacteria; kingdom Bacillati; phylum Bacillota; class Clostridia; order Peptostreptococcales; family Peptostreptococcaceae; genus Clostridioides; species Clostridioides sp. ES-S-0123-01. The sequence goes on along the minus strand of NZ_JACVWD010000009.1, from coordinate 28,443 downwards.
GAATTATATTCCTTCTCAGAGGTAGAGGAAATAATAGATAAATTTATGAAAGGAGTGAGTTAGATGGCTTTAGGTGGAGGAACATTTATAACACAAAATAAGGTACTACCTGGTGCTTATATAAACTTTATCTCAGCTAAGAGGGCAACCAGTTCGCTTAGTGATAGAGGTATTGTAGCAATGCCACTTGAACTTGATTGGGGTATTGATGAAGAAGTATTTCAAGTGACTAGCGATGATTTTGAGAAATATTCAACTAAGTATTTTGGATATGATTACACTCATGAGAAGCTGAGAGGATTGAGAGATTTATTCAAAAATATAAGGCTAGGATATTTCTATAAACTAAATAAAGGTATTAAAGCTAGTTGTAGTATTGCTATAGCGAAGTATAGTGGAATAAGAGGTAATGACTTAAAGGTAATAGTAACAACCAATGTTGATGATAACACTAAGTTTGATGTTGTAACATTTTTAGATAATAAGAAGGTAGATACTCAAATAGCTAAAGTGATTACAGATTTAGAAGATAATGATTATGTCATTTGGAAAAAGGATGCAATACTAGAAGCAAGTGCAGGGTTAGTATTTACAAATGGGACTAATGGAGAAGCAGTTACAGGAGCAGAATACCAAGCTTTCTTAGATAAAATAGAAAGCTATTCATTTAATGCTTTAGGATGTTTGGCAACAACGACAGAGATTAAAAGTTTGTTTGTAGAGTTTACAAAGAGAATGAGAGATAAGGTAGGAGCTAAGTTCCAAACAGTACTATATAAGAAAAGTGATACAGATTATGAAGGTGTAGTGTCTGTAGAAAATAAGATTAAAGATAAAGATTTAGTTGAATCTAGCTTGATTTATTGGGCTACTGGAGCAATAGCAGGATGTGATATAAATAAATCTAACACTAACAAGCGATATGATGGCGAGTTTGATGTTGATGTTAATTACACTCAAATACAACTTGAAGAAGCTTTAAAAACTGGTAAGTTTATATTCCATAAAGTAGGTGACGAAGTTCATGTGTTAGAGGATATAAATACTTTTGTCAGCTTTACAGATGATAAAAATGACGATTTTTCGAGCAATCAAAGTGTTAGAGTACTTGACCAAATCGCTAATGATATTGCAACTTTATTTAACGATAAATATCTTGGTAAAGTGCCTAACGATAAGGCTGGTCGTATCTCGTTTTGGAATGATGTAGTAAAACATCATAAGGAATTAGAAAATATAAGGGCAATAGAAGATTTTAAAACTGATGATGTATCTGTAGAACTTGGAAATGATAAGAAAACAGTTATAGTGAGTGATGCGGTTAAGGTTATTAATGCTATGAGCAAGCTTTATATGACTGTTTCAGTAAGTTAGAGGAGAGTGTTAAAAAATGAGTAATATTACTATGAATTCAAAAGATGCAATAAGTGCATCATTAGCAGAGTGTTTTGTAACAATAGAAGGTAAGAGATATCATCTTATGCAATGTATAAAGGTAGAAGCAAAGTTTGAAAAAACTAAAAGTGAGATACCAATCCTAGGAAGAACAGGAAAAGGGAATAAGACTACAGGCTGGAAAGGAACTGGAAGTGCAACCATTCATTATAATACTTCTATATTTAGAAAGCTTATGCTTAGGTATAAGGAAACTGGAGAAGATGTATATTTTGATATGCAAATTACTAATGAAGACCCCACATCAAGCGTTGGAAGACAAACCATTATATTAAAAGAGTGTAACATGGATGGGGGAATATTAGCTACATTTGATGCTGATAGTGAATATTTAGAGGAAGATATAGATTTCACTTTTGATGATTTTGATATGCCAGAGGAATTTAAAATATTATTAGGTATGGAGTAAGATACACATTTATAAATTATGGATGTGTATTTTTTATGTAAAAAATAAAATAAGAGGAGATTAGGATAATATGAGTAATTTAAGTGCTTTTTTAAGTCAAAATGCAATAAAAAATGAGAATGTAATGTATGTGGCAAGCGATAGATTTTTAGATGAAGAAGGAAAACCGGTTGAATGGGAATTAAGAGTTTTATCTTCTGAGGAAGATGAAGTATTAAGAAGAAATTGTACTAAAAGGGTGAAAGTTGTAGGCAATAATGGAAAACATACAGGACAATACACTAGTGAAATTGACTACAACAGTTATGTAGCTGAATTATGTGTAGCATCAACAGTATTTCCTGACTTAAAGGATGCAGAGTTACAAAATAGTTATGGAGTAATGGGAGAAGCTCAGCTATTAAAAACAATGCTTACAGCAGGTGAGTATGTAAATTATACAGTAAAAGTAAATGAAGTCAATGGATTTGATACAACATTTGAAGATAAAGTAGAAGAAGCAAAAAACTAATTAGGGGTGGCGATTTTGATGCTAGTATAACTCATTATTGTATTCAAAAATTAAAGTGGAAACCTAGTGAATATTTGAATTTAGAAGTTAATGAGAGAGCATTAGCAGCCGCCTCGATACTGGTTAAAATAGAAGACGAGGAAGAAGCAATGAAAGAAGCTGAAAGAGAGAAAAAGAGGGGGCGAAGAAGGTAGAACTTAAAGCTAAAGATTAAATTGGTATAGTCACATTACTAATATATGAAAGTGTTACAATTTTGGAAATAGATGGATATATATGTTGTATAGTATAATGTAGATAATATATCATTAAGTAAAAAATAACAAATAAATCTAAATTATGAGAGGTGTATTTATGGAAAATAAAGATATTAAACTTACAATATGTATATTTGCTTTTGTAATTGGAATAATAGTGTTATTTTGCTGTATAGGCTTAGGGCAATTTAATATAGATTGTATTATGCGACAAAATGGTGGAACAATGGATACCAACCAATACAATATATATTTAGAACAATCTATTTCACAATATAGAAATCTTGGTTCTATATTGGCTTTATTAGGAGGAATAGGAATACTATTTGATAAAAGTGTTAGAAAACACTAAAGAAGTACATTTTTATTAAGATAAAAATTAATCTTTATTTAGGATGTGATGAATGATATGGCAAAAGAAGTATTTACTGTAAAAATGACACCATTAGAAGCTCACAATATTATAAAAGAAAATTTTGATGCAGATTTAGTTTCTGTCGATATTTATAATTTGAAAAATGATAAGTCTATAATAGTTACAATCTTTGAAAAATACTATGCAAGAAGCAATAGTGATGCAGGTTTGGTAGTGATTTGTGAAAATATTACAGGAAAAACACTTGTTAAAATCACCTCAACTGGTAGTGCAATTGGGTTATTTAAGATTGATTGGGGAACAGGTGATAATTTGATTAAAAGAATAAAAAAAATACTTATTGATTATATTATTTAATTGTTTTATGTAGATACTTTTAGGTTGGTATGGAATTCGTACTAACCTATTAATTAATCATTAAAACTAAATAAACACAGAAAGCACTTATTTTTATAGTAGGTGCTTTTTATTGAAAAGATAGAAAATAAAAAGTAATAAATAGGAAAAATGTGTAAGTAATATATGTTATAATAATTGTAGCAAGAAGATGTAATCTACAATTTATAGAGTGGAGTTCATGTATCAAAAATTATCCTCCCAACATTAAGAAGGGAGGTGTGATATATGGATAATTTTTTTAAAGGAGTACTAGAAAGGCTATTTGCTAGTTTAATAGTCGGTTTAGTTAGTAATCTATTTAAGAAAAATAAAAAACCACTCAAAGCTGGAACTAAGAGTGGTTGGGAACTTGATTTTAAAATAAAGTTCCATAAATTTAAAAAATAAACTCTGTTTATTATGAACTCCACTCTACTACCAATAGATTGTAGTTCTTCTTGCTTTTATTATACCACAATAAAAAAATTTTAACATTAATTATTATCAGTTTTGACAATAATTAATGTTAATTTTTATAAACAATGATAATGAATCTAAATTAATGAATAAATTCAATTGTAAAAAATGTAAATAAGAAAGCACTTACTTAAATGGTAGGTGCTTTTATTTTACCAAATTATGCTATAATATTGTGTGAGATGAGTAATTTGTGGGGGATTTTATTATGTCAGCGATAATAATAGCAATAATATTAATGTTATTAGGTATAATTATATTTATAGGATTTATGCCAGGAAGTTTGGTGCTTTTGGCATCATTGATAATTCTTTATTTTGTTAGAAAAAAACAAAGAGTGATGTGTATTATATCTTATATGTTTCTTATTTTTACAATATATTTATATGCAGTTTGGGAAGATATAAGCCCATATACAGAAGAAAAGATGGCTATTTTAGAGGAACAACAAAAGAAAGAAGAATCAGAAAAAGAAATTGAAAGAATCAGAAAACAAGAAGAAATAGATAAAGAAAAAAGGGAGAAAAAATATGGAAAAAAAATCTCAGTAGAGGAGTTAAAAGCAAAATTAGAAGAATTAGTACCTCAAGAATATAAGGGTAGTCACTATAAAGTTGATGTAGTTGAGTCTGGGCTTACTCAATTTTATTTAACAGTACAAAATGAAAAATTTGAAAATACTAAAGAATGTCAACTATTCATAAAATATATAACAGAAGAATTAAAGGATTTTAAGATAGATTGTTGCACTTTTGAATTTTACACTAAAGATGATGGAGGTAGGTATAATAGGATTTATATTCAGTACTATAGAAAAGTACAAACTGGTGAAAAATCTGCATTAGATTTACATCTTAGTGAAAGTGATATTATGACTGATGAAGAGATTCAAAAAGGTATAGATGAGGCTGAAAAGAAAAAGTATCAGAGTTATGTAGACCCACTAGACCAAATAAAAAAACTAAAAGAGTTATTAGATTCAGGAGCAATTACACAGGAAGAATATAATAAAAAGAAAAAGGAATTATTAGAATAGATAATATAGTAAGCACTTACTTTTTGGTAGGTGCTTTTGTTTTGCTTAAATTTGGTCGGTTGAGTAAAATAATTAGAAAAAATTAGTAAAAACTCTTGAAAAGTTTCGCGATACAATGTATAATTATATTATCGCGATACAGAAAAGAGGTGAAAGTTATTACTGATAGCAGTAGAGCAGATTACTTCAAGCAAAGACGACAGAATAAAAAAACTTTTAGTGTTCTGTTAGATAGAGAGAAAGTAGAAAAAATTGAAGAACATTTAAAAAAGCAGAACAAAACTAAAACAGTTTGGCTTGAAGAAAAGATTAATGAAGAGTTAGAAAAAGAGGAATAAAAAATAAGAGACGTTCGCCCCGACCAAGTTTGAACATCCCTTATTGACGTATACTATACATCAACTAGTTATAGTATACGTCATTCCTTGGAAAAAATCAATTTTAAGGAGTGTAAAATTATGAAAAATGAATTAATGAATTTTGAAGGAAAAGAGATTGAAGTATTCGAATTTGAAGGAAGAATTTTATTCAACTCAAAAGATGTAGCAAACTGTTTAGATATAAAAAATGTTAATGAGAATATAAGACTTATGAATGAAAAGCAAGTTGTAAAGTTAAGAAATTCGGATATCAGTAATACTGACATCCGAAAACTTAATAATGCTGGAGAAAATTTTCTTACTGAAAGTGGAGTGTATAAATTAATCTTTAAATCAAGAAAAGAAGAAGCAGAAAAGTTTCAAGATTGGATAAGTGATGAAGTACTACCTCAGATTCGACAAACTGGTGCATACATAACTGATAATGCTAACCCCGAAAAACTAAGAGAAAAAGCAAGTGAGATTGAAAAATTACAACTAGCTTATAATAGTACATCTATGTTAAAAGAATTACTAGATGGAGCAGGTTTTGATAACAAATCTAAATTACTAACAGCAAAGACATTGTACAAGAAAGCAGGAATTGATTTACCAATTGAGATAAACGAAGAAGAACATTATTTTGATACAAAGCAAATAGCATCTAAACTGAAAATATATTCTAAGAGTAATAAGCCAGCTCAGATGGCTGTTTGTGAGATTATTAAAAAGATAAAATTAGAAGAAAACGAAGTTAAGGGAGTTTGGGAAACTAATGGAAGTTGGACTGGTACTGTAAATAAATATACACAAAGTGTAATAGATAAGGTTAAGTGTTGGATAGAGGAGAATAATAGACCTACTAAGATTGCAGGTGAAAAGAAGAATTTCCATGTGGTTTATAAGATTGAGTAAATTCTATTGTATTAAATAATTTAATTTATTTTAGTTTTGAGGGGGATTAATACAATGTATGAGAATTTACTTGATATGGATAGGATAGAACTTATTAAAGAACTTGGAAGTATCTTTGAAAAGATGAAAAATGAAAATCCAGAAAGATTTTATAGATTTGTAAATTTAGTGAAAGAAGAAGTTAGGAAATTAGAAGAGAAAGAGAATAAATAACATAGATAAAGCACTTGGATATTACATAGTTTCAAGTGCTTTGTTTGGTATAAAATGGTATAATAGAAGTAAGAGTTATATTAACAATGTGGTATGTAAATGGAGTAAACATAAATACTTTTGGTCATGGTTACACAGTTTTATATTAACTAAGTGGTATGTAAAGTTCATTGTTGGCACTATATGAGTACCATTTTTACTAATTTTATATTAACTAAGTGGTATGTAAAGACTAAAACATATTTAGTACTACCTTTTTTCTTAACTCATTTTATATTAACTATGTGGTATGTAAAGTTTTCTAAAGTATCATCTTCCACAATAACATATAAAGTTTTATATTAACTATGTGGATTCAAAATTAAATAGAAAAAAGAAAGCACTTACTTTTATGGTAGGTGCTTTTGTTTTGCTCAAATTTGGTCGGTTGAGTAGAATAATTAGAAAAAATTGGATATATCATTGACTTTTGTCTGCCGAAACTATATAATATAATTAAGGCAGACAAAAGTGAGGTGAAGATATGCCAAGTAAAAAAATAGGTAGACCTACAGATAATCCCAAAGGCAGTAGAATAACTATAAGATTGGATGAAGAATCTAAAAATATTCTAGAAAAATATTGCGAAAAAGAAAATATAGACAAAGCCGAAGGAGTTAGAAGAGGTATAAAACTACTAAAAGACAAATAAAAAGTAGCCCAACCGCCGACCAAAGCAAAATGGACTACTTAACCTAGAGTTATCTCTATATGAAATATTCTATCATGTAAAGATAACTCTTTCAAGATAATAAATAGAAAGGGTGATTTTTGTATGAATAATGAACTAATGAATTTTGAAAATAATGAATTAGGAATAAAAGTGAGAACTATTAAATATGAAGATGGAAGTATAGGAATTAATGCAGAAGACACAGCTAGAGGATTTGGGTGGATTACCATTGCCACAAGTGGCAACGAAACAATTAGATGGTCAAGAATGAATGAATATTGTAAAGATTTTGGTTTCCTCAACTTGTTGGGGAAAGATGATTATATACCTGAATCATTATTTTATCTTTTAGGTATGAAAGCTAAAAATGAAACAGCAGTAAAATTTCAAACATGGTTAGCAGTAGATGTACTACCATCAATAAGACAAACAGGTGCATACATAACTAATAACGCTGACCCTCAAGCATTAAGAGAAAAAGCAAATGAAATAGAAAGTCTAGATACAGTTAACAAGACTATAGAAATACTAACACCATTCTTAAATGGTGCTGGAATAGATGAAAAAGCAAAGTTACTTACAGCAAAAACTATCTATAAAAAGGCAGGAATAGAGTTACCTCTTGAAATAGAAGAAAAGGAACATTTCTTTGACACAGTACAAATAGCAACTAAGTTAAATATTTATTCTAAGTCTAATAAACCTGCGTTTCATGCAGTAGGTGAAATTATTAAGAAGTTAAATATACAAGATAATGAAAAATTAGTAGTATTGGAAAGTAAAAAAGGTTGGAGTGGAAGTGTAAATAAGTATTCAGAAAGTTTAATAGATAAAATAAGAAATTGGATAGAGGAAAATAATAGACCTGCTAAGATACAAGGTGAGAAGAAGAATTATCATGTGGTTTATAAGATTGAGTAAATTCTATTGTATTAAATAATTTAATTTATTTTAGTTTTGAGGGGGATTAATACAATGTATGAGAATTTACTTGATATGGATAGGATAGAACTTATTAAAGAACTTGGAAGTATCTTTGAAAAGATGAAAAATGAAAATCCAGAAAGATTTTATAGATTTGTAAATTTAGTGAAAGAAGAAGGTAGGAAATCAGAAGAAAAAGAGAATAAATAATATAGATAAAGCACTTGGATATTCTGTTGTTTCAAGTGCTTTATATGTTAAAAAATGGTATAATATAGGTAAGAGTTTTGCAGTGTTCGATTTTTATGTTTAAGTATGGTTTAACAATTGGAATACAAGGCATTGATAAGGGTTGATAAGTGTTATCAATTGCAAGACTATCCGCACACTGCAAATTTGAGAGAGTTTTATGTGTGTAGGTATTGAAAATGCTAAGTTTATTTTGGGGTTTTATATTAACTATGTGGTATGTAAAGCCATTATACATTGTTTCAAGCTTCTTTTGTACTTCTATTTTATATTAACTATGTGGTATGTAAAGTTAAATGTCCATTCTAATTGAATATCTGTAAATAATCATTTTATATTAACTATGTGGTATGTAAAGCCTTTTTACAAAGTACACCAATTAGGAAATATTTTAATTTTATATTAACTATGTGGTATGTAAAGAGATTATTAAGCGGATTTTGTTTATTCTACAAATCATATTTTATATTAACTAAGTGGTATGTAAAGGCAAAAGCACTTTCAAACTCAATAGCTGATTTTGCACATTTTATATTAACAATGTGGTATGTAAATTCAAATATAAAAGACTTTACATCTTTGCCATCGATTGGTTAAATGGCATGTAAGTCAGCATTCTAAGTGGGTGGTAAAACACCATATACCTCGTTTTATATTAACAATGTGGTATGTAAAGCAATTCTATAAAAATGCTTTTGGGAGGATAAAACGTATTTTATATTAACTAAGTGGTATGTAAAGAATAAAGTTTTAAGTTGTCTCAAATCATTTTTTATTGTTTTATATTAACTATGTGGTATGTAAAGATTATTTATGGAGTGGTGGCAGCAATTGCGATATAGTTTTATATTAACTATGTGGTATGTAAAGGAGGTTTTATCTTTAAAATTAAATTTTATCTATTTAGTTTTATATTAACTATGTGGTATGTAAAGGCTTATACTTCTCAAATATGTTCAGAATGTGGTCATGATTTTATATTAACTAAGTGGTATGTAAAGTATAATGAAAACTTAATAGATGAGATAGTATTAAGTAGTTTTATATTAACTAAGTGGTATGTAAAGAGAGAATAAAAAGAATAACACACTACACAATACTTGATTTTATATTAACTATGTGGATTCAAAATTAAATAGAAAAAGAAAGCACTTACTTTTGTGGTAGGTGCTTTTGTTTTGCTCAAAATTGGTCGGTTGAGTAAAGTAATTAGAAAAAATTGGATATTTAATTGACTTTTGTTGCTACATAAATTATAATATAATTGTAGCAACAAAAGTGAGGTGAAATAAATGCCACAAAAAAAGATGGGTCGTCCAACAGAAAGTGTAAAAGATACTATGATTAGAGTAAGAGCTGATAAAGATACTATTGATAAGTTAGATGAATGTGTAAATTTATTAGATAGTAATCGTTCTGAAATAATAAGAAAAGGTATAGACAAAATATATGATGACCTAAAAAAATAACAAAAATAGAGTGTTCGCCCGACCAAGTTTGAACACTCTATTTCCCACAAAGAAGTTAGTACTTCTATATGAAATATTCTATCATATAGAGAAACTTCTTTCAAACTAATTTGAGGAGGAATTTATATGAAAACTAATTTAGAATTAATCAAATCAGAAAATTTTGGAGAAGTCGAATGTAATTTTTATGAAAATGATACTAAAGATATATTAATGACTAGAGACCAAATAGGAATGGCTTTAGAGTATACAGAACCAAGGATAGCTATAAGTAAAATACATGAACGTAACAAAGATAGACTTGATAAATTTTCAACTGTAGTCAAGTTGGTTACAGTTGAAGGGAATAGAGAAGTATTAAGAGATACTATAGTTTATAATACAAAAGGAGTAATGGAAATATGTCGTTTTAGTAGACAGCCAAAGGCTGATACTTTTATGGATTGGGTTTGGGATGTAGTAGAATCTATATTCAAGACTGGTGCATACATAACTGATAATGCTAACCCCGAAAAACTAAGAGAAAAAGCAAGTGAGCTTGAAAAACTGCAACTGGCTTATAATAGTACATCTATGTTAAAAGAATTACTAGACAATGCAGGCTTTGACAATAAATCAAAACTATTAACAGCTAAAACATTATATAAAAAGGCAGGCATTGATTTACCAATCGAGATAGATGAAGAAGAACATTATTTTGATACAAAGCAAATAGCATCTAAATTGAAAATATATTCTAAGAGTAATAAGCCAGCACAGATGGCTGTTTGTGAAATTATTAAAAAGATAAAATTAGAAGAAAATGAAGTAAAAGGAGTTTGGGAGACTAATGGAAGTTGGACTGGTACTGTAAATAAGTATACAGAAAGTGTAATAGAGAAGGTTAAGTGTTGGATAGATGATAATAATAAGCCTACTAAGATACAAGGTGAGAAGAAGAATTATCATGTGGTTTATAAGATTGAGTAAATGATATTGTATTAAATAATTTAGTTTAGTTTATTTTAGTTTTGAGGGGGATTAATACAATGTGTGAGAATTTACTTAATAATATTTATATTGAAAAGAGAAAAGAAGAATATAGAATTAAACTTTTGAAAATAAGAGAAACAGATATAGATATATATAATAAGATAGAAAGTATAGTATATAAACTTTCTGAGAAAAAATTAGAGAAAAATAAGTAAAATAATATGGATAAAGCACTTGGATATTATGTTGTTTCAAGTGCTTTATATGTTAAAAAATGGTATAATATAGGTAAGAGTTTTGCAGTAAGCGATTTTTCTACTCAAGTATGCTTTAACAGTTGAAATACAAGGTACTGAGAAGGTTTGATAAGTGTTATCAATTGCACGACTATCCGCACACTGCAAATTTGAGAGAGTTGTATATGTGTAAGTATTGAAAATGCTAAGTTTATTTTGGGGTTTTATATTAACTATGTGGTATGTAAAGGTATTTGCACATGCTACGCCTGTATTACCAGATCCAAGTTTTATATTAACTATGTGGTATGTAAAGCATTGTAAAATTCTTACTTCTTGTTTTTTAGTTAAGGGTTTTATATTAACTATGTGGTATGTAAAGGCTATTTCGTCTTGTAACTTAAATTCAGTACTTGCAGATTTTATATTAACTATGTGGTATGTAAAGACCTCGATAGAGTAATATTTTTGCTGAATTGGGCTATATTTTATATTAACTATGTGGTATGTAAAATATTTAAATACTTGACTAATTACCTGTTCTCCACTAATTTTATATTAACTATGTGGTATGTAAAGGGTATTTTATTTAACAAGTCAACAAGCTTATTCACTCATTTTATATTAACTAAGTGGTATGTAAATGAGAAAGTTGTACTGGAGTGAATGGGATATAAAGGTTTTATATTAACTATGTGGATTTAAAATTAAAAATACTAAAAACACTTACTTTAAATAGTAGGTGCTTTTTTATTGAAAGGATGTGATTATAATGTAAAAATTTTACGTATATAGTATAATAATCTTATAAAATTATATTGGGGGATATTGTACTATGAACGATACATTAGAATATATATTTTGTAGTGAATGTGGCACGAAATGTCTGAAAGAAAGTAAATTTTGCAGTCAATGTGGAACAAAAATATTTGATATAAAAATTGCAGATGAAAGTATCATTGAAGAAAAAGAATATGATTTAAAAGGTGTTAATTTACAACATGTAATGCAGGAAACAAGTTTTATAAAAGCATCCTCTATCAGAAGGTTGAAGGAATTAACTGGAATAGATTTAGAAGACTGTAGAAAAATACTTGAAGAACCATATCGAAAGTATTATAATGAAAATTCTGACATACTTGAAGAAAAAAGAAAAAAAGAAGATGATATGTCTAAAATTAGAAGAGCTAAAGAGGAAAAAATAGAAAAGGAAAAAGTAGTTTGTTGCCCTAAGTGTGGTTCAACATCCTTGACAGCTCAAAAAAAAGGTTTTGGTATAGGGAAAGCAATGGTAGGAGCTAGTTTAACTGGTGGTATAGGTCTAGTTGCAGGAAATATAGGAGCAAAGAAAGTTAGGATTACATGTCTAAACTGTGGGAAACAGTTTTGGGCAGGCAAAAAATAGATATTAAAAATAAAACACTTACTTATGTAGGTGTTTTTTTATATGGAAATTTATGAAGGGAGAGTGATAAAATGGCTACAATACAAACATCCATTAGAATTTTCGATGGGATGACACCTGCTTTTAGGAATATGACTAATGCTATCAATACTACGATTAACAGTTTTGATAGGCTACAACAAAGGCTGCATAATCCGCTTAACACAGGTGGGATACAAACATCTCAACAAAGTTTAAACAATATTGAAAGTGTTTTAACAAGAATAGAACAAAAGATAGGAAGTGCTGATAATGAACAAAGGAAATTTAATGAAGATATAAATAAGGGGGCAAGTTCTACAGATAGATTGTTAGGAAGTGTCAAAAAGGTTGTTGGGGCTTATATGGGCTTAAAAACATTAGGAGGGTTAGCAAATTTAAGCGACCAAATGACAAATACCAACGCGCGATTAGCAATGATAAATGATGGTAAGCTATCTGATGGAGGATTAAATAAAATGATATTCCAATCAGCTGAGAGGTCTCGTGCATCTTACTTAGACACAGCGCAAATAGTCTCAAGGATAGGCATGAACGCAGGAAGTGCATTTAGCAACACTAGAGAAATAGTAGGTTTTGCAGAGCAACTCAACAAAAAGTTCATAATTGCAGGAGCTAGTACACAAGAAATGAGTTCAGCGTTGCTACAATTAACTCAAGGATTGGGTTCAGGGGTACTGAGAGGAGAAGAATTAAATGCTGTATTTGAGTCAGCACCTAACATTATCCGCTCTATTGCCGATTATCTTGATGTCGACATAGGGAAGATAAGAGGTATGGCAAGTGAAGGAATGTTGACAGCAGATATTGTAAAAAATTCTCTGCTTGCAGCATCAGCAGAAACAAATGCTCAATTTGAAAAAATGCCGTTTACAATAGGACAGATATTTACTAGTGTAAAAAATAACGCAGTCATGATTTTTGGAGCTATACAGAAGAAAATTGAAAATGTAGTTTCAAGTGGAGGGTTTCGAACCTTCATAATTAATGTAACTGATGCTATATATGTATTAGGCTCAGTTGGATATAGTATTTTTAATGGATTTATTGATTTATTAAGCAGTCCATCATTTAGTGGATTTTTTAATATGATGATTGTTGGAGTTAGCTTAATTACGCAAGGGTTGGGGTGGGTAATAACACAAGCACTTAATGTAGCTAATGTATTTACCCAAAACTGGTCAATCATTGCTCCTGTGATTTGGGGAATTGTAGGAGCTTTTATTGCTTATAAAGTGGCTATTTTAGCAGGTGTTGCAGTTACTGCTATTCAAGTTGGTTGGACAGCTCTGCAAGCATTTTGGACTAATTTATTAAATGGTTCATTATTAACTAATATAATGATGAATATAGCTGCAAAAATATCAACGGATGCACTAAGCGGTTCAATGTTACTTTTAATTACCACAATAGTTATGGTTGTATCAGCTGTAGCCTTAGTAATAGCAGCGATATTCGTGGGAGTAGCTATATTTAATCACTTCGCCAAAACTAGTATTTCTGCAACTGGAGTAATTGTGGGAGCTTTCTATTTTCTAGGAACTTGTATTTATGATGTCTTTGCAGGTGCGTGGAACATAGTAATGGCATTTGCAGAGTTCTTTGTTAATTCATTTAATATTGTTATTTATAATGTACAGTTATTATTTTATAAATTCCAAAATTTTGTGATAAATGCAATGGGAGATGTAGGTGGAAGCTTTGACAACTGCGCTACAGCTTTAGCCAACGCTTTTGTAAGTGCAGCAAACATAGCAATAAAAGGGATTAATGGAGTTATAAAAGCGCTAAACCTAATCCCAGGTGTAAATATAAAGACAATAGGAAGTCTAGACAAAATAGATTCTTTTGTAAAACAATATAAAGATTATCAAAAGACATTAAAAGAGCCTGTTAAACCACAAGACTGGAAAGCACCATATATGGACATTAAAAATCCATTTGACTCTTATAAAAAAGGGTATGAAGTAGGTCAAAATTTAGAAAATAAATTGAAAGATAGTTTTGACATTAACAAGATAGCCGAAAAAGCTAAGAAAGATTTAGGTCTAGACGATTTATGGGATAAAAAATACGGACTTGGCGACGGATTCGGTTCGGCAGGGCTTAATTCTCCGCTTGGAGATTTAGGAAAGAACGTAAAAGATACTGCAGGAAATACTGCAAAGATGGCTAAAACAATGGATAAAAGTCAAGAAGACCTTAAATATCTTAGAGATATTGCAGAACAGGAAGTAATCAATAAATTTACAGGAGTCAACATTAAAATTGATATGAATAATACAAATAACATAAGTAAAGACACAGATGTTGATGGAATAGTAAATGTTTTAACAGAAAAATTAAACGACGCTATGATTGTATCAGCTGAGGGAATAGTTTAGAGAGGAGAGTGAGAAAATGGCTTATGACTTTTATTTAGATGGAGTACAATTACCAATACCTCCTCCAAAGTTAGAGATTAAAGTTACAAACAAAAATAAGACAGTTGACTTAATAAATACTGGAGAAGTAAATATATTAAAAAAAGAAGGGCTATCTGAAATAAGTTTTGAAGCAGAATTTACACACAATAAACTACCTTTTTATCGCGGTCAATTTAAAGATGTTCAATTCTTTTTAAGTAAACTAGAACTATTAAAAACAGATTGTAAGCCATTCCAGTTTATTGTATCTCGTGAGTTAGGTAACAAGGTCTTATTTAACACTAATATAAAAGTGTCATTAGAAGAATACACAATTTTGGAAGATGCAGACAATGGCTCAGATACAAAAGTTGCAATAAAGTTAAAACAATATAGAGATTACTCAACTGAAAAGTTAGTTCCTGCTACACCTAAAAACGATACAGGTAGACCAAGCGTAAAGATAGAGCCAAAACGAGTTGATTCTGTTAATGCGCCAAACTCTAAGACGTACACAGTAAAAAGTGGCGATAGTCTTTGGTCAATCTGTCAAAAACAACTTGGTAATGGTTCTTTATATAAAAAAGTATATGAATTAAATAAAACTATGATGGATAAGGCTAACAAGGGTAAAAAAGTACCTAAGTATACCATCTACAAAGGGCAGGTGTTAAAACTTGGCTGATGATTTAGTTTTGGCGAATGATAGAGATGTAAGATTGGTTATTGCACACTGGGAAGATTTTTACGAACCTGCCGTTTTAGATAGTATTACATGGGAGATAGAAAGACGAGGTATACCAAGTAAATTAGAATTTACAATAGTTATGGATAAGATATTAGAGTTTTGCGAAGGTAACTCAGTAAGATTATATTACAAGGGTGTAGGCATATTTTATGGATATATATTTCAGAAGAAAAGAGATAAAGAAAATCATATCAAGATAGTTGCCTATGACCAATTAAGATTTTTTAAAAATAAAGATACTTATGTTCTTGAGAACAATACTGCAAGTGAACTTGTAAAGATGTTAGCTAAAGATTTTAAATTAAAATACAATGTCATAGAAGATACAAAATATAAAATATCGAGAGTTGAAGAAAATAAAACACTCTTTGATATGGTTTTAACTGCACTAGATGATACTCTAAGAGAGAAAAAAGAAATGTATGTTTTGTATGATGATTTTGGAAGGATAACATTAAAAAATGTTGCATCAATGAAATTAGATACTGTTATGAACAATGATGTAATAGAAGATTTTGACTATAACTCAAGTATAGACAGTGATACTTATACAAAAATAAAACTAGTAAGAGATAACGAGGAGACAGGAAAAAGAGATGTGTATATTGCACAAGATTCTACGCATATGAGAAGTTGGGGAATACTTCAAATGTTTGATACAGTAGACAAGAACATGAGTGAAGCAGAAATAAAACAAAAATGTGATATACTTTTAAAATTATATAATAAGAAAACTAAGTCATTAAGTTTAAAAAATGTATTAGGAGACATTAGAGTAAGAGCAGGTTGTTTAGTACCTGTTTTTTTGAATTTAGGAGATATTGAGTTACAAAATTATATGTTAGTTGAGAAAGTAAAACATACATTTGAAAATAACAGTCACTTTATGGATTTAACTCTTGTTGATGGAGACGAATTCGCTTCTTATTCTTCATCAAGTTATAGCAGTGGAAACACAAATAATAAAGATGAAAAGAAAAATGGTCCTGCACAGAGTACTACAAGCAAAGAAGACAATGATATGATAAATAAATTGAATAAAGTATTTAAAGGAAAATTATCAAATACAGGAAATATATTTGTTAAATATTCTAATGCTTACAAAGTAAATGCAGCTTTAATGGCTGCTATTTCTATACATGAAACTGGTAATGGTAGTTCCTCACTTTGTAAAAATAAAAATAATTTCTTTGGTATGAAAGGTATGTCTTTTAGTTCTGTAGATGAAGGGATAAAAAGAGGTATTAGCAATTTATCAAGAAACTATATTCATACAGGAAGAAAAACATTAGAACGTATTAGAGACAAATATGCACCTCTTTATGATAGCCCTCTTAATAAAGATTGGGTACCAGGGGTAAGCAAGTTCTATAAACAAATAACAGGAAGTACCTATAGTCCTAATAATTCAGGTACAGGAGTTGGAAGTAATGAAGAAGCAGAAAAGAATTTAAAAGATACAACTTATAAAGTTCAAAATAATAACAATGCTAATACATCTACAAATAATAATAGTAAAGTAAATAAAGTTATTCAAGAAGCAAAAAATCAACTTGGTAAATCATATGCTCGAGGTGGCAATGGTCCAAAAAGTTTTGACTGTAGTGGTCTTATGGTATGGGCATTTAAAAGAGGTGCAGGAATAAATCTACCTAGAGTTTCAGCAGACCAATCAAAAGATAGTAGAGCAAAACTATTATGCAACATAAATGATGTAAAAGCTGGGGATTTAGTATTCTTTGCATATAATCAAGGTAAAGGAAATGTACATCATGTTGGACTATGTATAGGAAATGACCAGTTCATACATTCGCCAAAGACTGGTGATGTAGTCAAAATAAGTAGTTTAAGTGGTAGACAAAATAAGAATCATGATTTTGCAAGAGCTAGAAGATTCTTTTAAGCGAGGTGATAATATGAGTCAAGATTTATTACAAATAATCAAGAAAGCTGCAATGGATGCAGTAGAAACAAGCAATCCAATTAGGGTTGTATTTGGAACAATAGAAAGTATTAGTCCTCTAAAAGTTAAGATAGAACAGAAACTATCTATTGGTGAATTTTTTTTAATACAAACAGATGCATTTAAAAGATATACAGATAAAAAAATAGGGGATAAGTTAGTATTAATTCGTATGCAAGGAGGACAACAGTATTTAATTTTAGATAGGATGTGATAAAGTGATACCAACAGACGCTATTGACTATGATATAGAAGATGTATCAATTATAAATTTTGATGTAAGGCAAGAACCAAGTAAGACTTTTAAATTAAATATAGAAAAATCTAAGATAGATGGTATTTGTGATGATGTAGAAGCATTAAAACAGACCATCTTTTTAATTTTAAATATTGAAAGGTATGAGCACCTTATTTATTCTCGAAATTATGGAGTTGAACTAAACGATTTAATTGGAGAGCCTATTTCTTATGTAATACCCGAACTTGAAAGACGAATCAAAGAGGCATTAGTACAGGATGATAGGATTGAAAATGTAGATAATTTTGAGTTTGAAAATGTAAAAGGAAAAGTACATTGTAAGTTTATAGTTCATACAAAGTATGGGAATTTAAATGCAGAGAAGATGGTGAGTGTATAATTGTTTGAATTAATGACATTTGAAAATATGATTAAAAGAATGTTAGATAGTGTACCAGATACTTTTGATAAAAGAGAAGGTTCTATAATATATAATGCCTTGGCACCAGTGGCTATAGAACTTACAGAGACGTACATTGCAATGGATGAAATGCTAGACCAAACATTTGTAGATACTGCTAGTTACTATTATTTAGAGAAAAGATGTAAAGAAAGAGGAATTACACCACTTGAAGCCACTAATACAATTGCAAAAGGAGTCTTTAATATAGATATTCCTCTTGATTCAAGATTCAATCTAGGAGAATACAATTATATTGCAACTGAAAGGATTAGCGAAGGTATATATAAGATGAAATGCGAAACCACTGGTCCTATTTTTGAACTTGGTCAGTTGATTCCAATTGAATATATAGATGGTCTTGAAACTGCTGAGTTAACAGAAATACTAATTAATGGAGAAGATGAAGAAAGTGAAGATAGTTTGAGACAAAGATACTATGATAGTTTAAACTCACAAAGTTTTGGTGGTAATATACAAAACTATAAGGATGAAGTTAATAAGATACAAGATGTCGGAGGAGTTAAGGTTTATCCTGTCTGGAATGGTGGAGGAACTGTTAAGTTAGTAATAATTAACTCTAATTTTAAAGTACCATCTAGTGATTTAGTTAATCTAGTACAAGAAGAAATTGACCCAATTGGACATCAAGGACAAGGCATTGGATTAGCACCGATAGGTCATAGAGTAACAGTTGAAGGCGTAACAAGTACAACTATAAACATATCAGCAGAGATAACATACAAGAGTGGCTATGCTTGGGAGAATATAAAGAATATAGCAGAGGAAGCAATTGATGACTACTTAAACGAGTTAAATATGAGTTGGGAAGATGAAGAGAACTTAATAGTTCGTATATCTCAAATTGAAACCAGATTGATTAGTATTGATGGAATTTTAGATATTGCAAATACAATGATAAATGATGTCGCATCAAATTTTAGTGTTGATAAAGATTCAATAGTAGTAAGAGGTGAGGTAGTTGGATAAAGAGATTAATTTAATAAATTACTTACCACAAATTCTGCAAGATAAAGAAGAATATGAGAAGATATTTAATGCAGATAACAAAGAAATTAAAACATTAAATGATAAATTAGATGATGTCTTAAATGACCAGTTTTTAGAGGACTTAACTTCAAGTGGTGTGAAAAGATGGGAAAAAATAATGTCTATAGTCCCTAAATCAAATGAGAGTCTAGAAGATAGAAGATTTAGGATTTTTAGTAAATATATAAGTAAATTACCTTACTCAGAACGATTTTTAAGAAACTGGCTAGATAGTATAGTTGGAGAAGGTAATTATGAATTAACTATAAATAATGCTACTTATAATATACACCTTGAGAGTGATGCAAGAAATCAAGACTGGTTTGAAGAAGTTCATTCATTTGTAAGTAGTGTTAAACCTTGTAACATGACTTTAGACTACACTAGGGTATTAGTAAGTAAAGATAATGGTCTGTACTTTGGAGCAACTACTATTACAGGACATGAAATTACAATTTACCCTTGGTCACCTAGTGATATTGAAACACAAGGAGAAATAAGTATACTAAGTGGTAATGGATTTGGATACCAAGAAATAACGATTTATTAGATAGGAGGTGGTAGTTTGGCTATAGATAAAAGTTATTACACGATATTAACAAATATAGGTAAGGCTAAGATAGCAAATGCAAGTATAGTAGGAGGAAAAGTTGATTTTGTCAAGATTCAACTTGGAGATGGCGGAGGAAATGAGTATAATCCTACAGAGGAACAAACAGTATTAAAAAATGTAGTTTGGGAAGGTAAAGTAGGGAATGTCAAGACTGATGAAAGTATGACAAATTGCTTGATTTTAGAAAGTCTAATACCTGCTAGTGCTGGTGGATTTGTAGTTAGAGAGATAGGTTATTTAGATACAGAAGGTAATTTACTTGCTATATCAAAATATAGGTCAGCATACAAACCTAGATTGGAAGATGGAGCAGTAATTGACATGAAAGTAAAAACTATCTTTGTTGTATCTAATGTAAATAATATAGAACTTAAAATTGACCCTACAATAATTTTTGCTACATTAAAAGATTTACAAGATTTAGAGGCTAAAATAGATACCGTTGATACAAAAATAGATACAACTAAAACGGAGTTAACAAGCAATATAGAAACTACTAAGACAGAGTTAAACAATAAAATAGGAGATACAACACTCCTTGAAACAACAGACAAAACAAATATAGTTAGTGCATTAAATGAGGTAAAAACTAGTGTAGATAGTATAGAAACAATAGCAGATAAAACAACTATAAAAGATACAGATAATTTATTTGAAAGTGATAATGTAGAAGGAGCATTAAAAGAAGTGATGCAAGAAGTAAAAGGTAATAGAAGTAGTATTATATCAATGATAAATAATAATTTAATACCAATGTAGAAAGGAAGGTGATTAAATGCCTCCAGCACCAACGTATATATGTAATAGAACTGTTAAAAAAAGAAGAGGTTATTATTCAGAACGAGATGTTTTTCTTTCCCCTTGCCCTTATGTTTCTGACGAAGGCAGTATGTATGAAACAACTTATTATGGTGAGTTTGATTTAAGTAATTCTAAAATTATAACAGTTCCTACAAGCACTAAACGAGAAAAAACTGCAACTCGTGTTTATTTTATATCTGGTGGAAGTATGATAACTAGTAGTAGTGGTATGAAACAAGTTATTACTCTTGAACTTATACCAGACCCTAATATTATTATAAACGAAGATTTAGGAGTTATTAGTGATTCTTGTAATATAAGTTATAGAATTCCAGATAGTAACACAAGTGTAAAATTTGATGTAACTGAAAAATTAAATGATGTTGTCATATCTAAAAAAAACTATGCTCTTGATGGTAACTATACTTTAAGTCTTACAGATGAACATTTATCAACCTTAAGTTTTAATTCTAAAAATAACATAACTATAGAACTTAGTACTTATCAAGGAGGTAAATTTTTAGAGAAAACTATTACATTCACAAAAGGCAACACTAAACCAAAATTAAATATATCCTCTTACAATTCCACTACTGTAACATTTATAGCAATAGACACAGATAATAATTTAAGTAAAATAGAGTGGTTCATTGATAATGTGTTAAAAGAAACAATAACAACAGATTTATATCTAGAAAAAACAATTAACTATGAACTTACAGACAATGCAATACACACACTTAAAATAGTAGCTACAGACGCAGAAAGTGCAACTGTTGAGAAGGTTTTGAGTATAAGTAAAGAAATAATGCCACTACAAACAGATGCAACTCTGCAAGATATATCTTCTAAATTAGTAGAAATTGGAGAAGGATTTAAGAATGGAAAAACAAGTATTATAAATACTTTAGCACTTAAAAATATAGATGCAAATTTAAATAATACACTTGTTGAGTTATCAGAGAAGATTAAAACGAGTTTTGATAGTTCAGATGCTAGTGTGCAGGAATTGCAAAATCAAATTACTAATTTGAATAATCAACTTAGTCAAAGAAAAAAATGGGCAAAAGGCAATTCTCCAGTTGTTACAATACCTGAACATGTAACTACAAATCCTGTAACTGGTCAAAAAGGTAAAACTAATAAGGGTATAAAACTAAATTTAGATTTTGTGCCTTCTGTAATTATTGCTTATAGTTATGATGTATCTATATATAATAATAATATTTATGATAATAACTATTCGGGGTTTAGACCTACGCCAAATAAAATTTATTTAAATAAGTCAGAACTCACTATAGATTTTACTATAACTAATTGCAAGGATATTTCTTTTCCTGTATCTTATTCAGAAGGTTATTTTGCTGATTGGATAGCGTATGAATAAAACAAAATGAAAGGTGGTAATTAAAATGAATAGAGCAAATAGAATAATTTACGACCAAAACGGAAAAATTTGGTCACAAACAGGTGAAGCAACAGGAGATATATTAGAGCATGATACAATAATAGAGTTATATTATGTTGATGTTGAATATGGAAGTATAGACTATAATAAACAACATATAGAATCTATAAATCCAATCACAAAAGAACTTGTTTTAAAAGATATACCAGTCATTTTAACAGATGAACAAAAGAGATTAAAAGCATTAGAAGAAGAATTAAGTATGTTAAAAGAAGAAAATAAAAATAGAGATAGTGAGATAGTAAACACAGCCTTTGAAGTAGAAAATATAAAATTAAATAACAATTTATAGGAGGAATTAACATGTATAACTTATTAAAATTAATGATAGAACAAAAGAACTATAGTACAAAAGAGGATTTACAACATAAGATGGATGTATTCTATGCAGTAAACAGGATTACAGAGGAACAATATTTAGCGTTAACAGGTTTATTAAATAAAGAAGAAACACCAGTAGAACCAACGATATAGGTTCTTTTTTATTTCAATTAATTAGGAGGTTTTCATGAATGAAGAACTTTTCAACGCAGATTTAAAAAGACATGAAACAAGAATAAATAAACAGGGTGAAGAAATAGATGAATTAAAGATAGCGAATATTGAATCAAAAGCAGAGTTAAAGGCATTGTGCGAGAATTTAAACTCACTTACAAGTATGCTTAAGTGGCTAATTGGAACAATGATTACAACACTTGTAGGCTTCTTTATATTTGCAATACAGAGAGGAATATTTTGATTAGGAGGATAAAAGATGGATAATTTAATAAGTTTTATACCAGAGCAGTTGCTAATTTTAGTAGCTGCTCTTTATGTTATAGGAGCAGGTTGTAAGAAGTATAAACAGTTAGATAACAAGTATATTCCAGTAGTGTTATTGATACTTGGGATAGGTTTCTCAGTATGGATGTTAGGGTTAAATGCTGATGCAGTCTTACAAGGTGTAATTTGCTGGGGTATATCAATAAGTATAAATCAAACTTACAAACAGTTAAAGGAGGAAAATAAACAATGAAAATAGCAATAATACCAGGGCATACGCTAACAGGTAAAGGAACAGGAGCAGTTGGATATATAGATGAAGGAAAAGAAAACAGAATACTAACTGATTTAATTGTTAAATGGTTAAAACAAGGTGGAGCAACTGTATATACTGGCAAGATAGATAAATCGAATAATTATCTATCTGAACAATGTCAAATAGCCAACAGACAAGATGTAGATTTGGCAGTACAAATTCATTTTAATGCAAATAATACAACCCTAAATCCTATGGGTACAGAAACTATATATAAAACTAATAATGGCAAAATGTATGCAAATAGAGTCAATGATAAACTATCAATGGTATTTAAAAATAGAGGTGCTAAATCGGATGTGAGAGGTCTTTACTGGCTTAGTCATACAAAAGCACCAGCAATATTAATTGAAGTATGTTTTGTAGATAGTAAAGCAGATACAGATTATTATATTAGACATAAAGATATAGTTGCAAAGTTAATAGCTGAAGGTATATTAAATAAAAAAATAAATAATACAGAGGAGAAAAAGATGGTCAAACATACAATAGTGTACAACGGTGATGATAAAGTATCAGCAGACATCTTAGGATTATATTACAAGAGATTAAAAGAAAGTTATTTAGTAGTAGATATAAAAGATTATAAGCCACATCAAACACAAAATCTGTATGTAATTGGTGGAATATCTTGCAGTAAGATGAAAGCGTTGAGTAAGACTACAGGAGAAAAATTTACTCAAATATATGGTAATGATGTATGGTCAACAATGGATAAAATTATAGTACTTGTAAAAGGAAAATTATAAAAACTTATGATTTACAAGTAAGAATTTTGTATATAGTTTTCATACAATTTATATACAATTTATATGTTATTTCAGAGTAAAAAAAGTATATACTAGAGGTAATATAAAATTGTTTTAAAATGATATATTTAGTATAATAAAATGATTTTCTGTCATATAAAAAGAGGTATATTATTGTTTTTGTAGAAATTAAATATTAAATAATATTTAATTTCTACAAAAATATATTTTAAAGGTGGGGGAAAAATGAAAGCAAAAGTTATATCATTTATAAATATGAAAGGTGGAGTTGGTAAAACAACATTAACTATTAATATTGGAAAAAAATTATCTGATTTAGGTCATAAAGTTCTTATTGTAGATATGGATCCACAATTTAATACAACACAAAGTTTACTATTATATAAAACTCAGTTCAGTTCTGAGAACCTAGGAAATAATGACGAAGATTGTATTTATGAACAAGAAATGAAATCTTCTGAATATTATAAATCACTTTCAGATAATAAAGAAACTGTTTTGCAGATGTTTGAATCTTCAAGTATTGTAAAAGAACCAAAGAGTATTGTTAAATCTATTGTAGGAGGTTTATATTTAATACCAGGAGATTTAAGGTTGCTAAGGGAGGTTTCTGGAGATAATGTGAATAAAGGTAGTGCAGTTTCTCAATATTTTGAAGAACATAATATACTTGACGAATTTGAATATATTTTTATAGATTGTTCTCCAACTTGGTCAATATTGACACATTCAAGTTTAGTTGCATCAGATTATTATGTAATACCAAGCAAAATTGATTTATATTCTTCTATAGGTATATCATTATTAGAGGACCAAATAAATGAAAGAATTATGAAAGATTTCATGTATAAAAAGTCTTCTTTAAAAAAAATTGAAAGGTTAGGAATAATCTTCACATTGGCCAATAGAAACATTAAAAACGAAGAAAGGATAAGAACAGATTTAAAAGAAAAATTTCAGAATTTTAAATTTTTTGAGAATGACTTTCCTTATATACCTTCTGCATCAACACGATTTAGAATGATAGATGAAGTTAAAAATAATGCTAAATATTCAGAGTTAGTAAATTCTATAGAAAAAATTACAAGGGAGTTAGAAGAAACATTAAAAATAATGGAGGAAAAGTGTAATGCCTGATAACAATAGAACTCTAGAAGATATAAAAAATGACATCAAAATTATAAAAGGAAATAAATTAAGTATATCTCAAAGTAAGTTATTATTCATTGGTATTATGTTTGAAATTATTCTTAACAAAGATTTATTTCCTAAGAATTCCATTTTAAAAGATTTTGTGAATTGTAAACTTTTAAGCTATATTAAAATCAATGAACCTTTTAAAGAATATTTATTTAGTACAAGAACTCTCCTAATTGCACGAATTCAAAAGGAAGTTTATATTAATTTGAACTATCAAGATATATTGAAATTAGTAGATTTCTTACAAGAGTTTATAGTTAAATTTGATAGTAAAGAGGAAAGTATTAAGGTAGATAAAAAAATTTCGAAAAATAGTTCTGCAATTAATGAATGGGTTGATTTTATTAATAATAGAGAGAAAGAAGAGGTATAAAAATGGATTATTATATTAAAGATATGAATAATCAATTTAATAATATTCTTAAAATAATGACAAATACGGGAATAAGCGATGTTTATGAGTCAGAGTTAAGAAATATTTTTTCTTCAATATATTCTATAAATTATTTAAAAAATAAAATAGAACTGAGACATTTTTTTGAAACTCAATACTTTGATATAACATTTTCGTGTTTGTTAGAATCTTTTTCGCTGCTTTTGAATAATTATCAAAGAGGAGCGTTATTAGTTCTAAGAAGTTCTTTGGAGAATTTTATAAAACATATTATTCAAGAGTATAATCAATTGTTGTCTGAAGAGTATAAAATAAATGATAGATCATATACTGCTAATAAAGTAGAGTTAGAAAAAATAATAAAAAATAATTCTAAATGGTCACTAAAAAATGAAAGCAGGAGTTTGAATAGTAGGATGGAGAATAGCTATAAAAAATTATCTGCTCTTTCTCATTCATTGACTTCAGAAAGTAAAAATAATATTCTAAATTACTTTTCTGATATAAATGTTGTAAATGATGATAATATTAGATTTGCTATAAATAATACTATAGAAGTTTTACAAAGTATTTTCTCTTTTTCTATTATAATTTGTGAGTCTAGTTTTAAATATTGGGATTCTTATGAACTAAATAAAATACTAAAATTAGTATTTGGAGATAGAAAGTCACAAACATACATAAGAAATATAAAAGAATAGACTAGAAGGTAGCAACTAGAGTTAGTTGTTACCTTCTTTTTTT
The DNA here is from genome assembly GCF_020658415.1 of Clostridioides sp. ES-S-0123-01. NCBI lineage: Bacteria > Bacillati > Bacillota > Clostridia > Peptostreptococcales > Peptostreptococcaceae > Clostridioides > Clostridioides sp. ES-S-0123-01. Next base: position 2,119 of record NZ_JACVWD010000009.1, on the reverse strand, counting down.
GTACTTTCTTTCTCTAAGTATTTTCTTTTTCATATCTTCTAATACATCTAATGCAGTAGTATAAAATTGTATATCATCTCGATAAGGTTTGGCTATACTTAAAGAAGTAGACTGTACATAGGCTAAAAAAATAAGAATACATATTAATTGAATAAGTAAATCTAAATTAGGGCATTTAATTTTTAAGATATTAAATACTAAGTTAGATAAATATGATTCTACAATATTAGATGAAAGATTATATAATAACGAAAAAACTATTGCAATTAGAGCTATATACAATGCATTACCAGGATTATTATTTTTTTCTAATTGTCCTCGAATTCTAGTCTGCTCGATTTCTATCTTTCGAATGCTATCTACAGTTTCAGTTTCATTATAATGATTATATATTTTTATATAATATTCATGGTATTTTTTTATATTTTTCTTATTTCCTTTAAAACGTTTTTTTAATTTTCTATTTTGATTCCAACTTATCAAGTTCATAAAATCCTCCATAAATTCATATACAATATACTTTAATTTATAGCATATTTAAGAATTTATATCAGCAGTTTGTCGAACAATTTTAGATGAAAAAATATTTAGACTTAATGCAAGTATTTTAAAAGCTTGTACATAAAACTTATTCTATCTGCATAGAATAATGTATTGACTTATAAACTCTATTATAATAGAATAAAGGAGAAATCGATTTCAAAATAATTAATTTAAATTATAGGAGGTTTTTATGTCAAAAATATTTAAAAAATTAACAGGAATATTATCAGCAGTTTTATTAGTTGCATCTATGTCTATAACTTCTTTTGCATATGATTCAGAGACACAAGAAAAAGAATATGTAGTTAATGTAGCAGGAAAGGAAATAAAACTAAAAGAAGGCGAAGAAATAGTTATTCCTTTAGTTGACCCTAATATTGATCCAAATAAAATATCTACTCGCGAGATATTTGAAGGAAATACAGGGAAATTAAGTTTAACAGCTGGTTCTAAAACTGTCAATTATAAAATAACAATGTTTATACCAGCTGCTAGATTTTCTGGAGCTGTAAATGTAACTAATGTTTCTCATGGTGGTTCTTCTTCAAGTAATAGAGTAACTGGATTTAGTGGTTCCGTACCATATAGAGCACTTTCTGGATGTAGATATAGTGCAATAGTAACTGGCGCTGCTTATGATTTAGGTGGTAAAGTAGTTGCAAGAGTAGTTCCTAATTTAATTACATGGGTTCGTTAATTTAAAGAGGAGAATTTGATGGAAACAAAAAAAATAGATAAGGATTACATAGAGTCTCTTCTTAAGAAATTAATAGATGAATATTATATAAATGAAAATATTCTATCCAATTTACTTGAGATAGAAACAGAAAAATTGAAAAGTTATAAAAAGTATGAAAAAGAATTTACAGTAGATTTAGATATATGGTCTAAATGGATAAATTTTGTTTTGCAACTTGAATATATTATAGATGTTGATTCTGACTCTAGACTCAGAGGTATCTTAAGTCTTTTAATTAATGTATATGAAATTAATATCGATTTTATAGCTAGGGCTGCACATATTGAAGAAAAATATCTAATAGACTTTATAAATGGAGAGGATTATCTATCAACAGAAATAAAGTATAAGATATGTGCTACTGTCATGAGTTTGAGTTTATTGTTTAAAAATACAGAAAAGTAAATGGATAGTTAAAAAATTATAGTATAACATGTAACAATAAAGCGAACGAAAATTATCATACTAAAACATAAGACATGTTATGATTGTATTAGATATATACATTAACATACACCAAAGCACTCTTTTTATGGGAGTGCTTATTTTTTTGAAATACATTAATGTATAAACTATCAAGAACCTTGCTCAACACACCTTAAAATCGATTTAAATAAGTCTTTTTAACAGTATAAATTATATGATATAATAAAAAATAGAAGTGTATTCGCAGTACACTTCTATATCTATAACTAAGCATTCTCATGAGCGGGAGTGCTTTTTTCATTTTTCCAAACAATATTATTTACTTCATCAATAATTATCAAATCAATCTCATTTTCTTCTAATATTTCTGTTGCAGTAAAAATTAGATTATCTAAGTCAAAACTTCGAGTT
>NZ_JACVWD010000008.1:0-117686 GCF_020658415.1 Clostridioides sp. ES-S-0123-01 | reverse complement strand
AGCCAGGATCAAACTCTCAAATAAAAGTTTATCAGGCTCAGATACTATTGTTATCTAAATATCTGGCTTTATGGTTTGTTTCTTGTTTTATAAATTAACCTACTGTTTAATTTTCAAAGTTCATTTTTCATGTTTGCCCTTTTCTTAAGGACAAGTAATACTATATCACCTTAAAAATAATTCGTCAACAGCTTTTTTATATTTTTTTTAAAAAACTTTATACATTAAACTTTTTTAATTCATCTAAATCAAGTACTATCAACATATTAAGTATACTTTTTCTTTTATTTTTATCTTGATATTTTTTTATAACTTCTTTTCTAATCTCGCCTAACACGTTCAAATATTCCTCATAATCCTCAGTATATTTTTCTTCTAGCTCCTTTTTTATTTTTGAAGACAAAGATGGACTTTTACCCCCTGTGGATACACTTATAAGCAAATCACCTCTTTTTACATATGATGGAACAGTAAAATTTGATATTTCTACATTATCAACAACATTTACTAGTTTTTTATTTTTTCTACAATATAATCCTATTTCTAAATTCAGCTCCCTATTATCTGTAGCAGCAATTATCACAGAGCTACTTTCTATATATTCTTCTTTATAATCGTCTTTTATTATATTTATGTTACCTTCTAAATCATGAAACTTATTTAAAATATGTTTAGAAACTACAGTAACACTCTTATTAAAATCTAAAAAGTTTTTACATTTCCTATATGCAACCTCTCCTCCTCCTATTATGACTACATCTAAGTCATCTAATTTTAAGTTAATAGGATATAGCATTTTTTACCCTCCAAAATTTTTATTAAATACATAAACAAATATAGAAATTGTAAAGTCACTTATATTTTCATTTACTAAGATTATAGATTACTAAACTTGTAGATGAAAATATTTTAAAATAACAAATTACAATTTCTATACTTTTCATAATACTTTATATTTTAATAGCTTATTTTCTTAATAATTTAGCAATATCTTTAGCAAAGTAAGTTATTATTATATCTGCTCCTGCTCTCTTTATAGATGTGATTGCTTCAAGAATTACATCTTCATTTAATAATCCTTCTTTAACAGCTAACTTAAGCATAGAGTATTCTCCACTTACATTATAAGCAGCTAAAGGCAAATCAAAATTATCTTTAACTCTTCTTATAACATCTAAATATGATAATGCAGGTTTAACCATAAGTATATCTGCACCTTCTAATACATCAAGTTCTGTTTCTATCATAGCTTCATTGCTATTTGCAGGGTCCATCTGGTATGTCTTTCTATCTCCAAATGATGGTGCTGAATGAGCTGCTTCTCTAAAAGGTCCATAAAAATTTGAAGCGTATTTGACACTGTAAGCCATTATACCGATATTTTCCAAACCATTTTCATCTAAAGCTTCTCTTATTGCTTGTATTCTTCCATCCATCATGTCAGATGGAGCAACCATATCTGCTCCTGCTTTAGCATGACTTACAGATATCTTAGCTAAATATTCTAATGATTTATCATTATCAACATAACCAGTATCTGTTAAAATTCCACAATGTCCATGACTTGTGTACTGACACATACAGACATCTGTTATTACATTTATATTTGAATCTATTTCCTTTATCTTTCTAATCGCTTTTTGTACTATTCCATTCTCATTAAATGCTTGTGATGCACATTCGTCTTTTTCATCTGGTACACCAAATAACATTATATGTTCAATTCCTAAATCTCTTATTTCTTTTATTTCTTCTTCTAACATGTCTATTGATAAGTGATAAACATCTGGTAAAGATTTAATTTCTTCTTTTACATTCTCCCCTTCTACTACAAATAAAGGATATATTAAATCTTCTACATTTACTTTAGTTTCTCTTACCAAATTTCTTATTGCTTTACTTGCTCTTAGTCTTCTTGGTCTTCTTAACATCTCAATCCTCCAAAATTAATTTTCTATAATTAAATCTACTAATCCATTTATTGTAGATGTTGTAGCCTCTTTATATAAGTTTATTCCTAAATTATTTATTGCCTCTGTAGTTATAGGCCCTATAGACAATACTTTTATTTTATCTAAGATTTTAATATTTTCTTTTCCTATAATCTCAATAAGATTATTTACTGTTGATGAACTTGTAAATGTTATATAATCTATCTCATTCGAATTTAAAATATCTAATATTTCATTTCTTTTATCTTCATCTATCACGGTTCTATATGTATGTATTTCTGTTACTTCACAAATTTCCTTAAGCTTATCAACTAAATAGTCTCTAGCGTTTTCTGCTCTAGGTATAAGTATCTTATCATTTTCAGTTAAAATTGATGATAGCTCTTCATATAATGATTCTGCTACAAATTTTTTTGGTACTATATCTGCTGTAATTCCTCTTTTCTTCAATTCACTTGATGTCGCTGAGCCTATTGCACATATCTTTAGGTTAGATAATATTCTTGAATCAAAATTCACTTCATAAATCTTCTCAAAAAATATTTCTACTGCATTTTTACTGGTTAGTATTAGATAGTTATATTCATTTATATTTTTTATTTCATTTTCCAATTTAGTATTATTCTGTATTTTTTCTATCTTAATAGTAGGTATCTCTATTGGATTCCCACCTAAATCCATTATCTTTTCTACTAATACACTATTTTGATTTCTAGACCTAGTCACAGCTATACTTTTTCCAAACAAAGGTTTCCCCTCAAAGAAATTCAGTTTTTCTCTAAGTCCTACAACACTTCCAACTACTATAAGAGTTGGTGGTTTTACTTCTTCTTTGATAGCAACTTCATAGACATTTTCAAGTGTAGATGTAACAACCCTTTGATTATATCTAGTTGCCCAACTTATAAGAGCAACTGGTGTATCTTTGCTCTTTCCCTCTTTCATCAAGTTTTCACTTATTTTCTTCAAGTTAGAAATCCCCATCAAAAACACAAGAGTGCCTTTATTGTTTGCAAGAGCATTCCAATTTAATTCCCCACTATCATCACCTTTCAGATGACCTGTTATTACATGAAATGATGAAGCGTGGTCTCTGTGTGTTATAGGAATACCCGCATAGCATAAACCTCCTATTGCAGAAGTTATCCCTGGAACTACTTCAAACTCTATACCTTCATCCACTAGAGTCTCTGCTTCCTCTCCACCTCTACCAAATACGTAAGGGTCTCCGCCTTTTAAACGAGTCACAAGTTTTCCTTCTTTAGCTTTTTCTGCTATAACTCTATTTATATCTTCTTGTGGCAAAATATGATTGCTTGATGCCTTTCCTACATATATAAATTCACAATCTGCTTTAGCTTCTCTTAAGTAACTACTATTTGCTAATCTATCATATACTATTACATCCGATTTTCTTATACACTCTAAGCCTTTCAGAGTCATGAGTTTATAATCTCCTGGTCCTGCACCTACTAAGTAAACCTTACCCTTCATAACTTTCATACTCCTTCAATACAAGTTTAGCTAACTTTAAACCTAACTCTCTAGGAGAAGAGATATCCCCTTCTATGGACTTAATTACTATTTTATCTCCTTCTGAATCTCCATATAAACCAGTAAGATGTATTTTATCTTGATTTATTTCACAATAAGCTGCCATTGGAATATGACAACTTCCATTCACACCATCTAAAAATCCTCTTTCAGCTAATATTTGGATTTCTGTATCATTATCTTTTAGTGAGTTCACTATCTCCTCAACATCACTATCATTACTTCTTATCTCTATAGCTAAAGCCCCTTGAGCAGGTGCTGGAATGACAACATCAACAGGTAAATAAGAACTTATTTTATCTTGTAAATTAGCCCTTATTATTCCTGATGCAGCTAATACAATTCCATGTAGATTTTCATCTTTGATTTTTCGTATTCTAGTCTCTACATTTCCCCTAACTTGAACTATGTTTAAATCAGGTCTTTGCTTTAATAATTGAAACTTTCTCCTTTTACTCCCTGTTCCTATTACTGCTCCATGAGGTAAATCATCTAAGCTTTTATATTCATCTCTAAGTATTAACACATCTCTTGGATCTTCTCTTTTAGGTGTATGAGCAAATTTTAGTCCATCTGCCAAATAAGAAGGCATATCTTTCATACTATGTACTGCTATATCTATCTGTCCATCCAATAATTGTTGCTCTATTTCTTTTACAAATAATCCTTTATCACCTATTTTATCTAATGAAACATTTTGAATTATATCTCCTTTTGTTTTTATAATTTTGATTTCAAAATTAATATAAGGATATTTCTTTTTTAGCTCATTTATTACCCATTCAGTTTGTATAAGTGCTAGATTACTACCCCTAGTTCCAACCACGATATTCATATTAAATCTCCTTTAAATATTACATTCGTCTATTTTATTTTGTTCTCTTTATTTACTAGTATCGTAGAAAAATAAGATATCTTATCTTCAAGATGTGCTTCTCTTAAATCCTTAAATACAGTTTCACTATCTTGAGACGAATTACTAACTAAAATAGCATGTTCTATCAGATTATATTTTTCTAATTTTTTTATTATTTCTTTAAAATTCTTATACACTTTCATTAACACTATAGAATTATAATTTTGTAGAGCATTCTCTATCTTATCATCTTCCATAGTACAAGGAACTACTACTAATGCTTCTCTATCCATAACTAATGGAAAATTTTGATTAGATGCTATATTAGAAAACGAAGAAATTCCTGGTATAGTTTCTACTTCTATCTCATCTACTATTCTGTTCATTATATACACATATGTACTATAAAGCATAGGGTCACCCAATGTTACAAATCCTACATTTTTACCATTATTAACATCTGATATAATTTCCTCTGCTACATTGTCCCAAGCTAGTTCTTTTTCGTTTCCATCAAAACTCATTGGGAAATGTCTAGATTTTATCTCTAGTGATTCTGGTAAATATTCATTAACTATTGATAATGCCAAGCTTTCTCCACCCCTTTTTGACTCCGGAGTGTATAAAACATCTAGTTTTTTTAGAGTATTAACTGCTTTTATTGTAAGTAAAGAGCTATCTCCTGGTCCTGTTCCTATACCATAAAACTTAGCAGTTTCTGCACATTTAAGAGTATGACGAACAAATTTATCTTGTATATAAGGATTTTCTCCTAGCCCTTTTAAATGAATTTTCACATTAAATCCATTATCTTCAAGTATTGTCTTCCAAGAATCCTCTTCATCTCCTGCCATATCATTTATGGCATGGTCACCTGCAACTAGCATAAATGGCATTAAATTTATAGTTTTTATATTGCCTTCTTTTAATCTTCTCATTACATGTTCTATTTCTGGATAACCTTCAACCGTACCAACATAAGCATTTACTCCATTATCTCTAAGCATATATTCCAAGGCTGGATATGCTGAATGAGACTCATGAACTGTTCCATGACCCATAAATACTACTGCTTCATCACTTTCCATATGAGGAATTTGATGTTTAATTGCCTCTACTGATTCTTGATAATCCTCTATGTGAGTAAGTAAAGGTCTTCCTAATATAAGTTTTTTAAATTTAGAAGAATAGCTTTCTACTTGTTCTTTTAGCTTATTAAATTCTTCTCCACATATAATATGAAGCGTTTGAATTATTACTTCGTCATACCCTTGCTCATATATTTTATCTAAAGCTTGTATAGGGTTGTCTATTTCTATGCCATCTCTTTTTTTTATTTTGTTTATTATCATATTTGATGTATACGCTCTAAAAAAATCATAGTTTTTTAACGAATTCTTTATTTTATTTTCACACACATCTATTGTCTTTTCTCTTGTTTCATGGTAGCTTGTCCCAAAACTTACTACTAATAAGGCTTTCTTCATATCTTCTCCTCCTAAAAATCACACAATTATGTCTTTAATTTTATTTATGTCATTAATTACATTTTCGTAGTTAATCGATTCTCGTTTAATAATTACTACTGGTATATTGAGATTTTTACATGCATTTACTTTTTCTAAAAAACCTCCTGCTACCCCACTTTCTTTTGTTATAACTAAATCTACATCATAATGTTTATATGTTTCCTTGTTTATACACTGGCTAAACGGACCTTTCATTGCTACTATATTGTCTGCATTTAAACCTAATTTTTCACAACTTAAGATAACTTCACTTGTCGGAAGAACTCTAACCACTAAATTTTTATTACTTATTCCTTCTACAAATCTGTTTAAGTTTTTACTTCCTGTTCCTATAAATATATTTTTTCCTATTTTATTTGCAATTTTACAGGCTTCTTCAATTGTATCTACTATAAACTTATTGTCATAATTTATTTCTTCTATTAACGATTTTCTTTCAAATCTTATATACTCTATGTTTGATAACTTTGCACAAGTAATAGCATTTTTAGATACTTCAACTGCATAAGGATGAGTAGCATCTATTATTCTAGCTATATGATTATCCTTTATAAACCTTAGCATTTCTTCTTTTCCAAGCTTACCTAAAACTATATTATTTGTATGTTTTTGTGCAAGTTCTTTTCCATATTCTGTAGTTACTGAAAGTACATAGGACTGATTTTCCAATTCATTTATCATATCACATATAGCTAAACTATCTGAAGTTCCTCCTAGAATCAAAATCATACTGTATAACCTCTTGGAGTTATCATCAGTTCACCATCAATATAAGTAGATTTATTTCCGATTATAACCATAGTAGTCATATCAACTTTTTCAAAATCCATATTCTCAAAAGTACATATAAACTTAGTTTCTTTTTCTCTACCTACATCTTTGACCACTCCAACAGGTGTATTTCCATCTTTAAACTCTCCCATTATTTTAAATGCTTTACTTAGATGTTCACTTCTTCCCTTACTTCTTGGATTATACAGGCATATTACAAAATCAGCTTCTGCAGCTAACTTTAATCTTTTTTCAATTACTTCCCATGGAGTCATTAAATCACTTAAACTTATATGACAGAAATCATGCATAATAGGTGCTCCAAGTATAGCTGCTGCACCAATACTAGCAGTAACACCTGGAATTACTTTAACTCTTATGTCTTCACTTTCCTTAGATATTAATTCTAAAATAAGTCCTGCCATTCCGTATATACCGGCATCTCCACTACTTATAACTGCTACTTTTTTCCCTTTTTTCGCTTCTTCTACTGCTTGTTTACATCTATCAACTTCTTGTCTCATACCATTTTGAATTATTTCTTTATCACTTATAAATTCTTCTATTAAATTTATATAAGTCTTATACCCAACAATAGCCTCAGAGTCCTCTATCGCTTTTATCGCCTCTAAAGTCATAGTATCTTTATTTCCTGGTCCAATTCCTACAACATATATCATATTTTTATTCTCCCTACCGAAAAAGTTATTCCTTTATATTTGTGTTTTTCAACTATTAAGTTTCCCTTACTTAAAAGATATGCTACAGGTTCTGCTACTGAATATACACCTACATTTTTTTTCACAAAATCGGATTTATCAAACATATCATCAACTTTGGATATTTCATCTATTGAAAATGTCTTAAATGGCGCTTTTAGCTTTTTTGCTAAATCAATGATTGCCTTTTCATCTTTTTTTAGGTCTATACTTCCAATGATTTTTACAGCTTTAATATCTATATTTTGTACCTCAAAAAATTCTAGTAAAGAATCAAACATCAACTTACTATCTGTGTATCTTCTACACCCAATCCCTATAACTATATCTTTTGGAATCACTTTTATTATTTTTTCTCTGTAATAATTATGTGTAAAGTTATTATCCTCATCTAAACTTTCTATATCTTTAGTAAAATTTATCTTGTTGCTTACTATAACTATCTTTTCTATATCTTTATTTAAAAAACTATCTTTTAATCCTTTACTACTTTTTATAAGCTTAAATCCTCTAGTGTCAACTTGATAGCCTTCCTCAACATACAAACCAACACATTTACCATTTACTAACATAGAATTTACTTCTTTTACATTTTCTCTAAAGTTATCAATATAAGCATTTAATTTTTTTGCTATCATATCTAAAGAAGCTTTTTGGTTTACATCAGTAGCTGTTGTTATTACTGGATTCGCATTGATAAGACTACTTATATAATGCGTTAAACTATTTGCTCCTCCAATATGTCCACTCAATAAACTTATTACATTTTGTCCTTTCTCATCTATCACTAAAATTGCAGGATCACTAAACTTGCTTATTATATATGGTGCTATACTTCGTACAACTATCCCTGTCGCCATTATAAATATTATATACTCAAATTTATTAAATACCTCTCCTACAAAATCACTTAGTTTTTTTTGTATTATTTGTACAGAATCTTCCTGACTAATATCTAAAGTACCTTTTTTATTTTTTATTTGATATACAACACAATTGTCCACTAAAGATTCTATCTTTCTAGCTAAATTTTTTCCGTTTTCAGTAATACAAATTATAGCGATATTACCCTCTATACTCATGTTTAAAATCCTTATCATATAACTTTGAGTTATTATATTCTTCTCCTAAAAATCTACCTACCATTATTAAAGCAGTTTTATTTATGTTATTTTCTTTAACTTTTACAGCTATATCATTTAAAGTTCCTTTAACTATTTTTTCATCTGCCCATGTAGCTTTATATATAACTGCTATAGGTGTGTCCTTTGGATAACCGCCTTCTAATAATTTAGATACAACCTTCTCAATCTCTTGAACTGATAAAAATATTACCATAGATGTCTGATGCTTAGCATAAGATTGTATTGATTCCTTTTCAGGAACTGGAGTCCTTCCTTCCATTCTCGTTATAATAACACTTTGAGAAATTTCAGGAACTGTATATTCCACTCCTAGAGATGAAGCTGCCCCTAAAAAAGAACTCACTCCTGGTGTACAATCATAGTCTATATTCAATTTATTTAAATCTTCCACTTGTTCTCTAATTGAACCATATATAGAAAAATCTCCTGTTTGTAATCTCACAACAGACTTGTTATTTTCTATACCATCTCTCATAACATCTATTATTTCTTGTAAATCCATATGTGCACTATTATGTATTTGACAATCTTCTTTACAATATTCTAAAAGCTCAGGATTGACAAGTGAGCCAGCATATATTACTACATCTGCATTACTTAATAGTTTATACCCTTTCAAAGTTATTAGCTCTTTGTCTCCAGGTCCTGCTCCTACAAAATGTACTTTATTCATCATCATCTTCCCCTTTTTCACAAGATATTATATATATAGGATTTAGTGGTTTAAAATATTCACCTTTTCCCAGTTTCTCTAGTTTAGAAACATTTAAAACACATACATCTATTTCTTTAAACCCATATTTTCTAAGTAACTTTAGAGTTTGGTTAAATGTTTCTATGATTATAAAATTAGCTACAAGTCTTCCTCCTGTAATTAAAGTTTTTTTAGACCATGCTATTATTTCTTCTAAGTTATTTCCAGTACCCCCAAGAAAAATAGAATCAACTTTAGTATTTAAGCTTATCTTTATCGGTGCATAGCCTTTTATTACTTCTACATTTTTCAAATTAAACTTTTTAATATTTTTTTCTATAAGTTCTACAGCAGCATCATTTTTCTCTATAGATATAACCTCTAGGTTGGGATAGTTATATGCAGCTTCAATGCTTACACTTCCTGTACCAGCACCTATATCTATAAAACTCTCAGCATTTACTAAATCTAGTTTGCTTATTGATATTGCTCTAACTTCTTCTTTAGTAATTGGAACCTTACCTGTTATAAATTCACTATTCCTCATCTAAAATCACCACAACATTCATTCCGAAATTGTCCATTCTTATTATTTCATCTGGCTTTGCTATTGTTATTTTTTCATTGTCATATGATAAATTCTCACCTACAACAATAATTTTATTTAAATTCCTATCTATTATTTCTTTACTTATTTGCTTTGGTCCTATCTTAGAATCTGTAACCATACATACTTTTTTATGTGATAGTATATAATCGAAATCTGGTATTTTACCATGGCTACTGGTAATATATAAATCATTCATATCAACATATATCCTTGAAAATATATATTGTAAAGAACTAATTCCAGAAACCATATTTAACATCTTATTATCAATATTTTTAGATAAATACTTACCTATACCATATATCAGTGGATCACCTGAAGCTATTATTGATATTTGCTTTTCACTATTGTTATTTATATACTCTACAATTTCTCTTAAATTAGAATCTAATATTATTTTTTCTCCTTCAAAGTTTTTTACAGATTCTAAATTCCTTCTGCCACCAATTAATACATCTGAAGTAGAAATTAAATTTTCACCTTTTTTTGTTATATAGTCTAAGTTACCAGGCCCTAAACCTATTATATTTATCATATAAAAACCTCCAATAAATCATCTGTATTATCTGATTTTCCTAACAAAGACTTATCCATTGAAAAAATTATTACTTCTACATCAATATCATCTACATCTTCATTTAAATATTGCTTTACTCTATCTCTACATTTATTACTCAATATATTATAAACCTGTTTATATTCGCTATTATTTATCAACTCTACAGCTTCTTCAGCAGTTAAACACTGATTTATTTTATGTAAAAATTCATGTGTAGCTCCCATTAAAGCTAGATTTGCCACTAATATCTCACTTCTAGCATCTGCTACTTTACTATGAGTATTAAAAATCCCAGCTGATACTTTTATAAATTTACCTATATGCCCAGCCATCAATATTTTTTTATATCCTATTCTTTGAGCCTCTTTAATCATATAACCAATAAAATTACTGGTTCTTACTACATACTTAATATCTAAGTTCAGTTTCTCTCTTATAAATTGTTCTCCATGATTTCCTGGAACTAATATTATCTTGTCTAAACCTTGTTCTTTTTTCATTTGGAGTTCTATAGATAAAGATTTTTTCCAGCCCTCATCGCTCATCGGCTCAACTATCCCAGTTGTACCTATTATAGATATTCCTCCAACTATTCCTAACCTTGGATTAAATGTTTTTTTTGCGATTTTTTCTCCTTGTGGAGCAAAGATTGTTATTTTTAAAACTTTATCATGCCCAAGCATAGATTCAAAATCACTTTCTATAAGCTTTATTATTTCTTGATTTATCATTCTTAATGGAGTTGGATTTATGGCAGGTTTACCAACACCTACACTTAATCCTTTTTTAGTTACTACTCCAATACCAGTTCCACCATAGACCCTAATAAATTTATAGAGTTCACTTTGACATTCTTCACTAATATTTATGTTATCAATATTTTCTAAGGTAAGATAACTATTGCTATCATCAGTTTTAGATATAATTTCAACTCTTGCATAGATATCCATAGTATGTGTTGCATCTATATCATCTCCACCATCTTTTTTTACAGAACATTCCACAAAATCATCAGAAATGTTTATATTATCAATATTTAATGATAGTGGTATTCCCTTAGGAGTATCTATGTTTATTGTATCAATTTTATTTTTTGTAATCATCATATACACAGCAGCCTTAGATGCACCTGTAGCACAAGAACCTGTAGTATATCCTCTTCTATACTTTTTCCCATCTATATATACATATTCTTCCATATAGATACCTACATGGCATATAAGATAGCATTCACTATTGCTGCTGCTAAATTACTACCACCTTTTCTACCTTTAGAAATTATATATGGTATATCTGTCTTTTCAACTTCATCTTTTGACTCCTGTGCTCCTACAAAACCTACAGGAACTCCTATAACTGCATCTACATCCAATTTCCCTTCTGATTTCATTTCCATAACTTTATATAAAGCTGTTGGTGCATTCCCAAGTACAAATATCTTTCTTCCTTCTTCTTTTGATGCAATTTCTACAGCTGCCATAGAGCGGGTAATACCTTTTTCTTTAGCTACTTTTGCAGTTTCATCATTCGCTACTAAACATTTATATTTGCATCCCAATGCTTCCAACTTCTTCTTATTTATTCCACTCAGAGCCATATTTGTATCTGTATAAATACTTGCATTATTTTTTAGCGCATCTATTATACTATCAACTGCCTTTTCTGATATTTTTAATATATCCAAGTAATCAAAATCAGCAGTAGTATGTATAGCTCTTTTTATTATTTTTTCTTCAATCTCATTTTTAAATTTATAATCTGGTCTGATTTCATCTATTATTCCTTGTATTAATTCAAAACTTCTCTCTTCTATTTTCATAGGATTCTTTATGTATTCCATTCTACTTCCCCCTTAATTCCACCATCTATTATATCCAAGGTATAGATTTTATTATAAACAGAATTTATATTAGACTCACATAATACATCTATTAATTTCTTATCATTCATAAGCTTATCAATTAAAATCCCTATTACTGTACCACTATGGGCAATATTTACTCCATAGGCTCCATATAGCTTAGATATTTTTATTATTTCATTTAAGTATTCTTTTTTTTCTATATTTTCGTTTGCTAAACTACTTAATGTACAAGCCTCTCCAACTAAGGATAAATCATCTTTCTTCAGACCTTCTTCTAAAAGAGCAAATGACTTTTTTATAATTTCCTTATTTTCGATTTTTAGCTTACTATAATCTTTCCTCATTCTAATTTTCATCGTATCTAATACTTTATTAGGTTCAAGAATTATAACTTTTGCATTAGTTATATTTCCCAAGTATTTTATAACAGTACCATTTAAGGGATTAAATATACTATTTTTATTTATAAATATAGAGTCTGTTGGTTCTATTTCTGCTGCCAATTTCGATATTTCTTCACTATTTAAATCTTTATCTATTAACGATAATGTTGCTTTTATAGTAGCCCCTATATCAGCTGTCGAACTTGCCATCCCTTTTCCAACAGGTATTTTGCTGTTTATATTTAAAGAAATGTTTTTGGTATCTTTTTTAGGCAAATTAAATTTTTCAAATACCTTTTCTATAGCTATTCTTGATTTATGTCTACCTAAATTTATATCTTTTAATTTCTCTTCAATACATACCTTAGAGTACATATTTATAGCATATGAACATAGATATTCTTCATCATCTATTATCCCTTGAACAAACTCTCCACATGATGCTGGGCATATTCCATAAGATTTCATTTTAATCACCTAATAAATTTTTTATATTTTCTATAAGAATTTTATTATCTTCATGAGATTTTATAGCTATCCTTATAAAACTGTCGTCCAATCCTATAAAGTTAGACGCATCTCTAACCAATATATTTCCGTGCTTAAACAAATCTTTTTTTAACTCATCAGCTGTCTTTTTATAAACTTTTATTAGGATAAAATTAGCATCTGTATCATAAACTTTTATATTTCTTATGTTTTTTAACTCTTGTAACATGTATTTTCTTTCTTTTATGTAGTACTCTTTACTATTTCTAATATAATCTTTATCTTCAAAAACAAAATTGGATAGCATATCAGCAAAAGAATTTATAGTCCATGGTTCTTTATACTCATAAATTTTATCCATAATGTTGCTATTACTTGTAAGGCCATACCCTAATCTTAAACCAGGCATTCCAAAAAATTTAGTCACAGCTTTAATTATAAATATATTTTTATTTGACTCTATATATTTAACTAAACTATATTCATTTTCATTTTCAACAAATTCCATAAAAGTTTCATCAATTATTAGCATCTTATTGTTTTCATTTAATAAACAAACAAGTTCCTTTAAATCTTGAACATTCCCACTAGGATTATTTGGATTACATATAAATAAACAATCAAATTTTTCAATGTTATTTTTTACTATATCTATATCAAGTTTAAAATTATTATTTGAATCTAATTCTAAATCTATAATATCTATATTATTTAGTTTGGCACTTCTTCTATACTCTGAAAAAGTGGGGTTTATTATAGCCAATCTTTTTTTAATACTCTTCATAAGCAAATAAATTATCTCTGTTGCTCCATTTCCAGGTATTATAAAGTTTGAATTTATATTTATATATTTTGATATATTTTTTCTCAAGTTTGTATAATTTATATCTGGATAATTCCTACATTCATCTAACCCTCTTAAAATATATTTTTCTAAATTTGGTAAAACTTTTGGATTTATATTTGAACTAAAGTCTATTATTTCTTTTGGGTCTTTCCCATACAATTTTGCCATTTCGTCTACATTAGCACCATGCCCTAAATCCTTCATCTACATCCCCCTTAAATCAATACACAATTAATTTATATAATTAAAATCATCCTACATACCACAGATACCAGCGTAAATACTAATATAGAGGTCAATGAAGAAGCATACATAATTTTATTTGTTTTAATTATATCTTCTATATCTATCTCTCTAGTTTTATCTCCTATCGTTGGCTTATCTACTTTTTTTCCAAAATAAACATTGGTTCCTCCTAGTTGAATTCCTAAGGCTCCTGATACTGCACCTTCTGAAAAAGCACAATTTGGACTTTTATGATTTTTTCTATCTCTAATAGAAATTTTAAAACAATTCTTATAGTTATAACCAAGAAAAAAACTCCCTACTGTCATAAGAATAACAGCTATTCTTGCTGGTATATAATTAGCTATATCATCAATTTTAGCAGAAGCAAAACCAATATCTTTGTATTTTTCATTCTTATATCCGACAGTTGAATCAAGAGTGTTTATGGCTTTATACGCCATAGCAAGTGGTGCTCCCCCAATAAATGCATAAAGCATAGGTGCAATTATACCATCTACAGTATTTTCTGCCACAGTTTCCACAGTTGCTCTTATTATTTCAGGTTCACTTAAATTAGTTGTATCTCTACCCACTATATAAGATAATTGAATTCTAGATTTCTCTATGTCTCCAGTCTTTAATACATCATAAATTTTTACAGCTTCATCTTTTAAACACTTTGTTGCTAATGTCGTATAAATTATAAACCCATTTACTACAGTGCTTAATAATACATTAAAACTACATAGCTTCACTATAACATAAGTTGCTAAGTAAGTTATTCCAACAGTTACAAACCATAATATAAAGCCACCAATTTTTAACTGTTTTTCATTTTTAGAGGCCTTCCTTATTATCCCTTGGATAAGATTTATAAGTTTTCCAATAAACCTTACTGGATGAGGGAAAGAATATGGGTCTCCTACAATTAAATCTGTTATATACCCTATATAAATAGATAAAATATTCATTTACTCATTTCCCTTTTCCAAAAAATTTTCTATGCAATTTAAGTTATTATAAAAATGTGTATGAAGGTATGTTGCCAGTGTATTTCCTTTGCTATAACCTCCATCCCATTCTTCTATTAAATTTCCTTCTCTTTCTTTTTTCATTGAATATGCACATTTCTCATCACTTTCAAATATTGAATGATGAAACTCATGCCCTTTAATAATTTCACCTGTTTTAGATAAAATTGTATTTTCTTTAGCTATACCAAGGCAATATCCAAACCTCTTTAAAGAAGGTGTCATCTTACTAGTTCCATTAAATATGCCAACCATATTAAATTCTTGTTCCTCTTGATTAAGTAACTTCTCACCTAAGTACATTAATCCACCACATTCTGCATAAATAGGAATATTATTATTATGTGCTTCTAGTATAGAGGCTCTCATTGATTCATTTGCTTCTAGTTCTTTCCCAAATATCTCTGGAAAACCGCCTCCAATATAAATATAGTCTGAATTTGGCACTGATGTATCTTCAAGAGGACTAAAATAGTTTACTTCTAATCCAAGCTCTTCTAAAAGTTCTATGTTTTCCCTATAATAAAAATTGAAGGCTTTATCATATGCTATGGCTATTGATTTATCCTTAACATGCTCTTTTATCTTATTATTTTCTATTAGATTTTGAAAATCAAAACTACTCTCAAATTCATCACTTTCTGAGATTTCGATTATTCTATCAATATTTATGTAGTTTTCAATCTCATCAGCTAAAGTATAAAACTTTTCTCTTAAAGATTTCATCTCAACACTAGGAACTAGACCTAGATGTCTGGATTCTAATGAAAATTTATTATTTGGAGGAAAGTATCCCAACACTTCGATATTACAATATTTCTCTATAGAACTCTTAATTATTTGATAATGGCTCTTAGTTTTTACATTATTTACTATAACACCTTTTATATCCACAGCTTTATCTAGTTCCTTATATCCTAGTACCATAGCAGCACTAGATGCAGCCATAGATTTTCCATTTATAACTAGTATAACTGGGGCTTTTAATACCTTAGAAGTATGTGAACTTGTGCAATTATCTAAATCTATCCCAAAACCATCATATAATCCCATAACTCCTTCTACTACTGAAATATCTGCATCCTTTGAAGATTTATTTACTATATGCTTTATCTTTTCATCATCTAACATATAAGAATCCAAATTCCTAGAATGTCTTCCAGTTATAAATGTGTGATATGAAGGGTCTATATAGTCTGGCCCTACTTTATACGGCTGTACTTTCATATTTCTCTTAACTAAAGCCTGCATTATGCCTAATGATATTGTAGTCTTCCCAACTCCACTGCTAGTACCTGCAATCAGAATCTTTTTCATAATACACCTCCTACCTAAAGTATAAATATAAAGTCATTCTTATTTCATAATTTCATATATCTGCTCTATATCTAAATGTTCTCTCAAGAAATCTGCCAATTTATCATACTCTTTATCTTTAAACTCATCAAAAGAACTTACAGTACTTTCTAATTCTTTTAATCCCTTTTTCTTTCTTATATTATTTAAAATTGCTCTTGTAAAATCTATTTCATCAAATATTCCATGAAGATAAGTACCAATTACATTACCTTCTTTATTTACACTTCCTTCAGTATAATTGACTTCTTTATCTAGTTTTTTTGTTATTAAGTCTAAGCTACTTACTTTATTACTGCGATTTGTAATTCCCATATGTATTTCATAGCCTTTTACTTTCTTACCTTTAAGGTTGTTCATATATTCGCCAGTACATTCAATAATGGTGGCTTCTACTTGAGTTGTAGTCTTTTCCTCTTCAAATATTGTTTCTGTATCTAAAAGACCAATGCCATCTACTTCTTCAATTTCACTTTCAACATGATAAGGGTCTTTTAATTTTTTACCTAGCATTTGATACCCACCACATATTCCAAATATCAATTTACCCTGACTATGTAAATTTTTAATTTGTGACTCAAGACCACTTTCTCTTATGTACTTTAAATCATCTATAGTACTTTTAGTTCCAGGTATTATCAATATATCTGGATTTCCTATAGCTTCTCCATAGTCTACATATCTAAGGCTTACATCTTCTTGTGTTTCAAATATATTAAAATCTGTAAAATTTGACATATGTGGAGTTCTAATTATTTCTATATGTATATCATTTTTATCCATTTTTTTCTTAAATCTAGTTGTTACACTATCTTCATCTTCTATTTTTATATCCATATAAGGAACCACACCTAAAACTGGTACTTTTATAATATCTTCAAGCATCTTTAAACCATCTTGTAGGAGTTCCTTTTTCCCTCTAAATTTATTGATTATTACTCCTTTGACTCTTTTTCTCTCATCATCATCTAATAAAAGCATTGTACCTGCTAATGATGCAAATACTCCTCCTCTATCAATATCCCCAACTATTATTACTGGTGCATCTGCTATTTTTGCCATACCCATATTAGATATATCTCTATCTTTTAAATTTATCTCTGCAGTACTCCCTGCACCTTCCATAACCACAATGTCATACATTGAACTTAAATTATTAAAGGTTTCCTTTAATACATCTACCAATTCTAGCTTATAATCATGATATTCAGATGAATGCATTTCTCCTACAACTTTTCCCCTTACAATCACTTGACTTTTATGATTTCCAGAAGGTTTTAATAAGACTGGATTCATATCTACTATTGGCTCTATTTTTGACGCTTCTGCTTGAAATACTTGTGCTCTCCCCATTTCCAATCCTTCTTTAGTTATAAAAGAATTTAAAGCCATATTTTGTGACTTAAAAGGAGCAACAGTATGACCATCTTGTTTAAATATTCTACACAATCCTGCTGATAAAATGCTCTTACCTACATTTGATGCAGTTCCCTGTAACATTACTTTTTTACCCACTTTCTCCCCCTCCTTAAAGTTAAATTTTACCTACAAATAAAATAAAAAAAGTCCTAATGCTTCTAAAGCTAGGACTTTTATATATATATCAATTAAAAATCTTTCACCCCGAAGACCTCATGTTTTAAATTAAATTAGGCAGGTATCCTGGCTTAACTTCATCCTACTCCTATAACCTTCCCATCAAATTGACAGTGGTATTTATAGTTTCGTTGGTTTCACAGTAGCGGGGGCTGCAAAGGCATCTAACCTTTTTCCCTTTTTACATCTAATTGAGAACCTAATTTTAATCTAATATTCTATTTTTGTTAGTAAGTTTATAAGCACATATCGTTTAATGTTTAATTTATATAAAATCAGTAAAATTCATTTTATTTATTACAGTAAATCCATTATCAACTTCCAAAATTGTAATAGATGCATTATCAATTTTAAAGTTCCAATGATATTTATAACTACCAGAAATCAAATGTGTTATTATGTTTCTTATTGTACCTGCATGAGAACATATAAGTATTGCTTTTCTATTTAAATAGTCATCATTTTCTAAAATTATATTGTCAATCTCTTTTGCTACTCTTTCATATGAATCTATCAAACTTTCTCCATTTGGGTATCTATAATTGCTACCTTCTTCTATCATTTTTTCAAATTCTTTTGGATGCTTAACTTTTATTTCTTCAAAAGTTATTCCTTCAAAGTCTCCAAAGCTAATTTCTCTTAGATTTTCTCTTTCTTCTATTTCTATTGATTTCAGCTTTGATATTTTCTCTACTGTATCTTTAGTACGTGAAGATGGAGTTGTATAAATCTTATCTATACTTTCACTACTCATATATTTTGTAATTTTATTTATTTGCAATTTACCTTCTTCACTTATATAACTATTTATATGACCTGATAATCTTCCTTTTTCATTATCAATTGTCAATGCATGTCTTATTAATATTAATCTTATCACATTATCACCACTTTTTAGTTTTAAATAAACATAAAAATTAACAAATATATATAAATCAAATATACAAGTTCTGAAAGTTCTATTCCACAACCTAATATATCTCCTGTTACTCCATCAATTTTTTTATAAATATGATTTTTAAACAATGTTATAAATATAAAAACTGCTATAGCTGAGCATAATACTTTAATCAATACTATATTAGGCACTAAAAATATTAATTTAGCAATAATACTAACTATCAATAATGTATATATTATAGCTGTTATTAACATACTTGTAGTCAATTTTCCTATAAATAAATTCCCCATTCCTTTTGCTCTTGGTGTTACCGTTTTATATGTCAATAACATTACTCCTAACCTTGCAATCATTGGCATGAATATTATAACCCATAGTGAATTATTGCTTATAATACTATATACAAATCCAATCTTTAATAAAAGTACAAACATAATTGCTAAAAGCGAATTTGTACCTAATCGAGAGTCTTTCATTATTTCAAGCATTTTCTCTTTGTCTCTATAACTGTATATTGCATCAAATGTATCCCCTAATCCATCTATATGAAGCCCCCCAGTAATCAAAACACCAGCAAGTGTTATTATAATCGCACATATAAATGGCTGAAACAAAAGTATAGAAACCCATCCTATTAAATAAGTTAATATACCAATAACAAGACCTACAAGTGGGAAATATACTATGGATTTGTAAAATTCATCATCAAATCCTACATCTAATTTTATAGGTATCCTTGTCAAAAACTGTAGTATCAAAATAAATCTTTTCATAGTCACATACTACTCCTTTATTTTCATAGGTATTCCACTAACTACAAAATAAACTTCATTGCTTTTTGATGCTATATATTGATTTATACGACCTACAATATCAGTATATATTCTACTAAGTTTATTTCCAGGAACAATTCCCATACCTAATTCATTTGTCACAAATACAAAATATAGATTTGTTTTTTCTATTTCTTTAATCAGTTTACTAATTTGCTCTTTTATGTACTCTTCCAATTTATTTATTTCTTCTTGAGTAGATTCTTCTATGTTTAAATTATGTGAAAACATTAAATTATTTACTAATAGTGTGACACAGTCTAGTATAACAGTCTCATGTTCTCCACATATATTTTTAATTATAGAATATATATCTTCATATATTTCATATGTCTTCCAACTTTTAGGTCTACTCTCTTGATGCTTTCTTACTCTATCTTTCATCTCATCATCAAATGGAATAGATGTCGCTATGTAGGCTGTATTATTATTCCTATCTAAACACAATTTTTCTGCAAAATTACTCTTTCCTGACCTAGCTCCTCCTGTTACCAGAATAATTTGACTCATCAAAACACTCCTAAATATATTAAATTTTTTATCGACCCATATCTATCTCATCAAAAGTCGCCATATTTTTGTAAGTATAATTTGAAGCTTCCACTATATTGAATGCCAAAGCAGCTCCACTTCCTTCACCTAATCTCATATCCATATTTAGTATAGGGTCTAATTTCAATATATCTAATGCTCTTTTAGTTCCTGATTCTGCTGATAAATGTGATGCTATCATATATTCTCTAGTTTTTGGATTTATTTTATAAGCAATTAAAGCAGCAGCATAAGAAATAAACCCATCTATAACAACTGGGATTCTATTAGCACTACATCCTAATATAACACCTGCCATTGAACCTATTTCAAATCCACCTACTTTAGATAAAATATCTACACCATCAGTTGGATTTGGATTGTTAATTTCAATAGCTTTTCTAATTACATCAGCTTTATGTTTTAATCTTTCTTTTTTAAGACCTGCACCTATTCCTGTCACTTCTGATGGGTCACATCCTGAGATTACAGATATTATTGCAGTACTTGGAGTAGTATTTGCTATTCCCATCTCTCCAATACCAATTACTTTATAATCTCTTTCTATACATTGCTCTGCTATTTCAATTCCTATTTCTAAGCATCTTATAGCCTCTTGTTTACTCATGGCTGGTCCCTTTGCCATATTTGAAGTACCTTTTCTTATCTTATAATCTAATACTCCATCTAATTTTTCATCACAATTTATTCCTACATCTACAGCTACAACATCTGCTCCTACAAATTTACTTATTACCCCAACTCCACATAGCCCTTTTGAGAAATTTGGAAATTGTAACTTTGTTATGTCTTGAGGGTCAGGTGCAACTCCTTCTTCATATACTCCATGGTCTCCAGCAAAAGCAATTATAACTTTTTTAGTTGTATCAAAATTTTCATTACCAAATATCCCTGCTAATTGCATGCAAATATCTTCTATCTTTCCTAAACTTCCAGTTGGATGTATAAGCCTGTCCAACCTCTGTTTTGCTTTTTCAATAGAAGACTTATCTAGAGAATATATATTCCTTGATATACTTTCTAATAAACTCATTTTCTATCCTCCCAATATTATTTTTTAATTATCTTTTTAGATAAAAGATACTCTTATTTTCTAAAAATTTCAACTTTTTCTTTTTATTTTTACATACATATAGAGATTATTCTACATTTTATCTTAATTTCCTTTATTTTACATTTCTAATTTGCATACAATCACATACTTTTTGTAAAAATATAATTAAAAGAACTTTAAGGAGTTGATATTGTGGATGATTTTTCTAAATTAAAAAATTTATATGAAGATGGATATAGATGTATTTATCATAATTGTGTTGATAATAATTATACTATCTATCTTAAGAATTTTTATACGGAAGGTACAGAAACTGTAGAGTTAAGTAGTGAATCAGATTTTTCACAATTTAAAGATTATATAGATGGACTTAGAATGTCTTAATTCTTTGGGAACCCATTAAAATAGGGAGTTTAACAACTCCCTATTTTGAAGTCACAATTTTTTTAATAAGCTTTAAAAGTTCGTCTCGGTTTACTTCTCTTTGTTTTTTTCTGTCTTTATACTCTTGAAAGTTAACAACTTTTGTATTTGGTTTTTCCATAAACTCACTTCCCATTTAACATTATTAACTTATCTTAATATATTTAATTCTATACAATTTATCTATTTCCTTCTATTTATAATACAAAATTTCTTAAATAATCCCAAATTTTCAAAACAAAATTTTCAAAATATACTAAAATCTACCTTTCAAATATAATATCAAATACAATTTAAAACTCATTATACTTTATAGTATAATATACTAACAAAGTATAATAAAGGAGATTTTAAATGAATATATTACAAAATGAAAACTTAATTATTGAATCAAGTAGCTCTGGTGCTGAGCTTACTAGGATATTTTCTAAAAAACATAACAGAAATATTCTTTGGGATGGTAATAAAAAGCATTGGAGTAGACAATCACCTATATTATTCCCTATAGTTGGTAAACTGCTTGATAATGAAACCATAATAGAAGAAAATTTATACAATATGACTCAACATGGATTTGCTAGAGATATGGATTTTGAAATTACAAATAAAAGTGATACATTCATATCTTATAGTTTAAAATCCAACGAATCTACTCTAAAAAAATATCCCTACTCTTTTGAACTGCTTATAAATTATACATTAAATGACAATAGCATAAATATAGAATGGATTGTAAAAAATACTGACTCTAAAGATATATTCTTTTCTATAGGTGGACATCCTGCATTTAATCTTCCTTTTTATGAACAAGATGACTTTTCTAAATACTATCTTGAGTTTAAAGGAAGAAATAATGTAGAAAAAATTAATTTAAATGGGTCCTTTACTGATGATACAAAATTTATTGGAGATTTAAAAAAGTTACAATTAAATCCAGAATTATTTAAAAATGATGCTTTAATATACACTAACATAGACAAAGTATCTATATATAATGATAAAGATAGTAAATGCCTAACTATATCTATGAAGAATTTTCCTCTAGTTGGCATTTGGACTCCTTATTATAGCGAAACTAATTCTACTGCTCCATTTTTATGTATAGAACCATGGTATGGTCTCGCTGATAGTATACATTCTAATAAAATTTATAAAGATAAGAAATTTATAAACAAATTAGGTAAAGGAAAAATTTTTACAACTTCTTATAGTATAGACATACATTAGATAAAAAATTTAATTTACATGTATGTGTTTTTACAAAATATTAATGTAATTCAAAATAGAAAATACCTTAAATATTCTTATAATCAGTATAAAACAAATAAGTTTCTATATTACTGAAATGAGAGTAGGTATAGTATTAGAAAATAGTGTTATTAATATTAATATTTCTTAAATCAAAAAAATATTACTGGAATGCTAAATTTCCAGTAATATTTTTATATCTACAAACTTTAAATTCTATTTATTAACCTGCTCTCTAAGCCATTCAGTTGCTACATCCAGTTGCTTTTTCTCATCTTTTTCTTCAATGGTAGGTTTTATCCCTTTTTCATTGATATAATCTCCATTAGGTGTAAAGTATTGAGCAGTAGTTAGCTTGTATCCTGTTCCATCTTTCAATCTTACAACTGACTGTACCAGCCCTTTACCATAAGTCGTAGTACCTACAGAAATACCTTCTTTATTATCAACAATTGCAGCTGTTAATATCTCAGCAGCAGAGGCGCTTTCTCCATTAGTTAAAACTACTATTGGAAGTCCCAATTTTTCTTTATCAGATTTTAAGTATTCTGTATTACCTTTATTGTCTTTAGTATATACTATAGTTCCTTCACCAATTAATTCATCAGCAACTTCTTTACATATATCCAACATTCCTCCAGGATTGTTTCTAAGGTCTATTACTAATCCCTTAATATTCTTTTCTTTCAACCCTTTTAAAGCTTTGTCAAAATCAGTATATGTACTTGATATAAACTGGGTAATTTCTATATATCCTAAATCATTATCAATTACTTTACTTTCTATACTTTTCTCAACTATCTGTTCTGTTTTCAGCTCAAAGCTTAGTTGTTTATCTTCTCTCAATACTACTAACTTTACTTTTTTGCCTTTTTTACCTTTCATCATACTTACAGCTTCATCCGAATTTTTATATGATACAGATTTTCCATTGACTTTTATTAATTTATCTCCTGCTTTTACTCCTGCTTTTTCTGCTGGAGAATCTTTCATAGGAACTACTACAAGACCTCCATCTTTTGATGCTCCTATATACATCCCTACACCAACATAAGAGCCCTCACTATCTTCTATTAGCTTTTTCATTTCATCTTTAGTGTAATAACCAGAATATTTATCATTTGTTCCTAGGAATAACCCCTTTGATGCTCCATCCACTAAATCTTTATCAGAGACTTTTTTATAAAAATCTTGTTTTATAATAGATTCTAATCCTAACAACTTATCATATTTTTTATAGCCTTCATAGAGTTCTTTTGATATTACAACTTTGTTCCCTAATGTAAGCTGAAATGCCGATGTGGCCATAGCTGTTATAATTACTAAAATCACCCCTAAAAAAATAGCTTTCTTTTTTGAAATCACAAGATACATCTCCTTTTACATAAACTATTATATATTATATGACTAGCTGTTATTTTTATTACATTTACCCAAATATATTGCCTTATTACAATAAACTATACTAAAATTTATATTAGAATATAAATTCTGTTCACATTATAACATATTAAGGGAGGAATATTTTATGAAAAAAGAATTTAGGAAAAAAGTTATTGAGCATAGAAAAAATAAAGGTGCTGATTTTATACTAAATAATTCAAATTTGATAACAGAAAAATTACTTCAAATGGAGGATATAAGAAACGCAACTAACATAATGCTTTATCTAGATTTTAATAACGAAGTTAACACAGGTAATTTAATCAAAAAACTTTTATCTCTAAAGAAAATAGTCTCAAGTCCTATTACAATAAAAGAAAATCATACATTAATTCCTACTCAAATAACAGATTTAGATAATGGACTAAAAATTGGTGCATATGGAATAAAAGAACCTAACGAAAAATCGCCTAAAATTGATATTAAAGCTTTAGATGTTGTAATTGTTCCAGCTGTTGCATATGACATACATTGCTATAGATTGGGATATGGCGGAGGATTTTATGATAGATTTTTAGAGAACTTAAGAAAAGACGCAATAACTATAGGAATAGCATTTGACTTTCAGGTATTCGATTCTATTCCAAAAGAAACTCATGATGCTCAATTAAACTATATAGTTACTGAGACTAGAATTCTTACACCAAATAATTAACACTCTCAATACTATTAATATAACACTCTGTTTAATATTTAATTTTTATCTCATTCAATGAATATTTTAAGTCATGGCTTTTACATCAATAAAGCCTCGAAATGATTTATTTACATTAATAAAAACCATGACTTTATTTTACTATACAAATAAATAGTTATCTAATTACAAATATATTTTTATTTAGTAGAATTTAATTCTATTCTATCTGGAAGTTCACTCATATTTGTTTCAACCACTATGTATGGAAGAGAATCCTCCTTATCCTTATACTTTATCTTAACTCTCAAAACTTCTTTTCCTTCTTCACTTACACTTTCTATGTTATCCATCTCAATACCATATTTATTATTTCCCCTAGTTACTATGATGTATATTTTATTATCAATTTTAGCTGCTAATGCCCTTTCTTCATTCGTGTATTTGTCCATAACGTCAAGTATCTTTTCTGGTATTGAATTCCTTTGCAATACTGTATAATCTATTGGTTTAGTTTTTTCTATAAACATACTTGGTATGAATATAAATCCTCCTATTACAAATATAAGAGCTATAACTCCATAAATTATACCTTTAATATTAAACTTTACATTCAATTTTATCACTCCTCCCATCTATTTAAATATATGATTTATAATTTTGTCTTAGACTTTAAATCATCAATAATAAAATGTTTATTAACAATTGTCTTCAAGTATAAAACAATTAAAAAAGGGATTTTATGACAAATAAATTATAAAATAAAAAAGAGTTATATAAAAACAATTAAATTGTTTTTATATAACTCTTTATTTTACAATTCCAAATTACTTATTTACCATTAACTCCTTCTTGATAGCCAGATGTTTTTGTAATCTGTCTATAAAGAACACAAACCAGTATTATGACGCCCATATATCCGGTATATGGATATAAGATACCAACCAGCTTATCAAATGGTAAGAATCCACCTATAAGACCTAATATAGCTGTTATTAATGTTATTAATTTGAATTTAGGATGATTATCATCTACAAATCTATTAGTTACTGACCATAATAAAGGTACAGCTGTTGTATATATTCCTAATATAAGAACTACTGAGAATAAAACTCCAACTATTGGTGAAATCTTATCAGCTAAGAATAATGAAGGTATTGCTTTTGAATATAAGTTCCCTATATCAGAAAGCATTGCTAAGTTCATCATTATAGCTGCTGCCATAAGTGCTACACCACCTAGTATACCACCACAAACAGCTTCTTTTTTATTAGCAGCACTTGCTCCTAATCCTGTTAAGAACGCCATGACAACGATTGTATTATAAGTAGTATATATTACACCAGATAGGTATGCGTTTGGAACTGGCTTAGTTACCTCTACAGTACTAAGAATCTCTCCTGCTTGAGATAAGTTACCTATATTACTGCTCAAACTTATAGCTCCAACTAAAAGTGTAAAGATTATTATTATAGGTCCTATTCCACCTAGTATCTTTGATAATTTATCAAGACCTAATGAAACAGTTAATAATGCTACTACTGCCATACCTATTCTACCTACAAATGGATTTAATCCATAGTATTCAGTTAAAGTTGCTCCTGCTCCTGAAATCATTACTACGAAAACACCAAATAAGAATAAAGGTCCAAACCACTCAAAGAATATTCCTAAATACTTACCACAATAAACACGATAAATTTTGATAGGTTCCTTAAGTTGAAGTTCTTTACCTTTTGACATTACTGAAGCACCCATCCATGAGAATAATACCATTGAAATTATCCCACCAATAATACCTGCAAACCCATAAAAAGTGAAGAATTGCATTATTTCTTGTCCTGTTGCAAATCCAGAACCGATTACTGTTGCTACATAAGCTCCTGCGAAACTGATGACCGTTTTAACATTTACTTTTTCTGACATATCTCAGTTACCTCCCCACGTGAAATTTTTTCATCTGCTTAATTACTTCGATAAACTACTTACAATTTCCTTTAACATAAAATCCATGATAACTGTTTTAAAACTTTTTGTATTTTGTATAATAACTTAAAACTTATAGCATATTTTTTATACAGTATACCTCCCTTCATACAATTCTTTAAATTCTTTTTATCTAAGTAGTTATTATATGTATAAAACTAATTTCCCTATAAACTATATATTAGTCATATTTTTCTGAATAGTCAATATATATTTGAATATTTTCTCTATTTTTGTAAAAATTTGAATATTTGGTTAGGTTTTTGATAAATTGATATAGTGTATAAAAAAGAGAGATACAAATTCATATAATGCTTTATATCTCTCTTTTACACATATTATATTGTTAACAAACATGCATAATTTATATTTCTTACATTCTTTTTGCAAGAATAGCTTCTTTTACAGCTTTTACTATGTCATCACAAGTTAATTCATATTTTTTTAACAATTCGTTTGGAGCACCAGATTCTCCAAAAGAATCCTTAATCCCAACTTTTTTTACAATAGTTGGATAAGATTCTCCAACTGTCTCACTTACAGCAGAACCTAATCCTCCAATTATACTATGTTCTTCTACAGTTACAATAGCATTAGTTTCTTTTGCTGATTTTAATATTAAATCCTTATCTATAGGTTTTATTGTTGACATATTTATGACTCTAGCACTAATACCTTCTTCTTGCAATTTTTCTTGTGCTAATATAGCATCATTCACCATAATCCCACAAGCTATAATCGTGACATCATTGCCATCTCTTAGTACTACACCTTTTCCTATTTCAAAGTGATAATCCTCATCAAATAAAACTGGAACTGAACTTCTTCCTAGTCTAACATAAACAGGTCCATTGTATTTAGCTATTTCAAAAATCATCTTCTCCGTCTCTACTCCATCAGCTGGAACAAGAACTGTCATATTTGGTATAGCTCTCATTATTGCAATATCCTCTACACTTTCATGAGATGCTCCATCTTCTCCAACAGTAAGTCCTGCATGAGTAGCACAAATTTTTACATTTAATTTTGGATAACAAACTGAATTTCTTATAATCTCAAATGCTCTTCCTGTAGCAAACATAGCAAAAGTACTAGCAAAAGGTATTTTTCCAGCAGTTGATAACCCACAAGCAGCACCTATTAGATTTTGTTCGGCTATACCCATATTAAAAAATCTATCTGGAAATGCTTCATAAAAATCATGTGTCTTTGTAGACTTTGATAAATCTGCATCTAATACTACAACATTGTCATTTATTTGTCCTAATTTTACCAAGGCTTTACCATATGCTTCTCTTGTTGCCATTTTATTCATTGTCAGCACCTCCTAATTCAAGTAAGGCTTGTTCTAGTTCTGCATCATTTGGAGCTGTCCCATGCCATCCTGCTTGATTTTCCATAAAAGATATTCCTTTACCTTTTATAGTCTTTGCAACTATCATTGTAGGCTTTTTAACTGTTGATTTAGCTATATCAAGAGCAGCAAATATTTGGTCAAAATCATGACCATCTATTTCAATTACATTCCATCCAAAAGCCTTAAATTTATCAACTATTGAACCTAAGTTCATTACACTTTCTATGTTTCCATCTATCTGAAGTCCATTATTGTCTAAAAAAGCAATTAAATTATCAAGTTTATAATGTGCTGCACTCATAGCAGCTTCCCAAACAATACCTTCTTGAACTTCTCCATCACCAAGTAAAGTGTACACATTCCATGGTGCATTATCTAATTTTGATGCCATAGCCATCCCACATGCAGCCGAGAAACCTTGACCTAAGGAACCTGTAGATATCTCCACACCAGGTGTTCCTTTCATATCTGGATGCCCTTGTAACATTCTTCCTATTTTCCTCAGCCCATTTAATTCTTCCTTATCAAAATAACCTTTTTCAGCCAATGTTGCATATAATGCTGGTGCAGCATGTCCTTTTGATAATACAAATCTATCTCTATCCTCCATTTTAGGATTTGAAGAATCCACATTCATTTCATCAAAGTATAACGCAGTAAGTATTTCAACTACTGATAATGACCCTCCTGGATGTCCAGATTTGGCTCTATGTATCATAGAAACTATATCTCTTCTTATGATACGCGCAATCTCATTTAATCCTTTATGGTCTCTCATGTAATTACCTCCCTTGAGTTTGTAATTTTTATATCAATTCCATATTATTATATCACTTTTATGCTATTTTTTTTCGTTATTTTTGATTTTATTAGCTTAGGCACTAAAATTAAACTCTATGAAATATTTTTAAAGAAAAAAGGGATTGTCTAACAAAAGACAAATCCCTCTTTAAAAAGTAAACAATCCTAAACTTATTTGAAGTCCATCATCTACTTTTATCATCATATTTTCATCTAGACAACCAATTTTTTCCCTCAGCCTCTTTTTATCAATAGTTCTGATTTGTTCTAAAAGAATCACTGAGTCTTTATTAAGCCCATATTCATTGGAACTTATCTCTACATGAGTAGGTAATTTGGCTTTATTAATCTGAGATGTTATAGCTGATACTATAACTGTAGGACTATATTTATTACCTACATCATTTTGTATTATCAGAACAGGCCTAACTCCTCCCTGTTCTGAACCAACAACTGGACTTAAATCAGCGTAATATAAATCACCACGCTTTATTTCACAATTAGTACTCACCTTGGGCAATCTTCCCTTCATTTTTATCATCAGAAGATACTTCGTCAACTGTCATACCTAGTTCAGCTAATGACAGATTAATTTGACCCATTTCTCTATAACCCGTTTTCATAGATTCTTTAATATGAATTCTCTTTTTCTGAGTTATATAGAACTGAAAAGCAGCTTTTGCAAAATCTTCTCTGTTACTGTTCTCCATCTGAACAATACTATCAACTTCAGAAATCAGAGAGTCTGGTAAAGTAACTTCTATTTTTTCTTTACTCTTATCGTACACAAAATCGCCTCCCAGATTATAATATCATGGTTTTATTTTAGCAAATAACTGTTTATTTGTACAAGCTCATTATTTTCCATATAAACACGGTCAACTCTTCTTGATATCATGCATAACACTTCATAGTTTATAGTTCCTAAGTCTTTGGCTATACGTTCAGCTGTAACTTCACCTTCTCCAAATAGTATAACCTCATCTCCAACTTTTATGTCTACATCTTTGTCAATTCTAACCATTATTTGATCCATACAAATTCTACCAACTACATCAAATACTTCTCCTTTAATAATAACTTTTGGATTCTTTTGAATTCTAGTAAATCCATCTGCATATCCTATTGGAATTGTAGCTATTGTTTCCATACTAGTAGTTGTATATTTTAGTCCATAACTTATTCCTATACCTGGTTCAACTTGTTTTATATGTCCGATTTTTGATTTTAATTTCATGGCTGGTTTTAGTTCTAGTCTTTCTTTAAATACATCATCAGATGGATAATGACCATATAATATTATTCCTGCTCTTACCATATTTAATCTTAAATCAGGGCAATCCATAATAGCTGCACTATTTGATACATGCTTTATAGCTATTTCTACACCAGCTTCATCTAACTTATCAGACATAAATTTATAATTATTAGCTTGTTTATAAGTGTACTCTTTACTTACTTCATCAGCTGTAGCAAAATGAGTAAACATACCTTCTAAATTTATATATTCTAATTTATTTAATTTTACTATATCCTGAACTGACTCTTCATTAGGTTGGAAACCTATTCTAGTCATTCCTGAGTCTATTTTAATGTGAACACAGGCTTTTTCTCCTAAAGATTTTGCAATTTCGTTTATCTTTTGTGCTGTTTCTAAAGAATAAACTGTCATAGTTATTTTATTTTTTATAGAATCTTCAAAAGCTTCATCTGGAGTATATCCTAAGTTCAAAATAGGAAGTGTTATACCATTTTGTCTAAGTTCAATTCCTTCAGCAGTTCTTGCTACTGCTAAATAATCTACTTTTTCCTTTTGTAATAATTTTGCAACTTCTACTGCACCATGTCCATATGCATCAGCTTTTATTACTCCACAAACCTTAATATCTTCTTCTAATAAATTTTTAATATTTTTTAAGTTAAATCTTAAGTTATCTAGATTTATCTCTGCCCATGTAGGCACTGTTATTTTTTGCATTTCTTTAGTCCCCCTTAGTTTCTGTATTCAAAATCTCTGTATTTTACTGTAAATCTTGGCACTCCTTCATTATCTAACACTTCCATCTTTTCAGGGTTCTTTGTGTCAGCATTTACATATAATACTTGCTTATTAAAATATTTATTATCCCCAGGAATAAAAGTCTCTAAAACCAAATTTCCTTTGGATAACTTTATTTTCATCTCTTCGTTTTGAAGATAATTTTTTATAAAGTCTCCTATAAAAAGATATTGATTATTTTTTCCTGTATTAGGCAATTCCACTATATCACTGATATTTGGATTTTTAACTAATATTTTATCACCTTGATACTCTATACTTTTTCCCTTTAAGTGTTTTGGGGAAATTACTTCTAATTTATAGTTATCAGTTTTTTTATAAGTATGAATTAAAACATAATTGTGTGGGCTCTTATTTCCAACTACTTCTACTTCAGCTTTACAACTGTAAGAATTCATATCAGAAATCTGCTTTTGAAAGTCTTTGTATACTTCTTCTTTTGTGGACTGTCGTTTTTGGCATCCTATTACAATTATAACCAGTGCCAAGAACATAATACATACTATAGTCCACTTTTTTCTCACATCACACCTCCTACTTCAGTTTATTCATTATATAAAGCTTTTATTATATCATATCTACAGATTATACCTTTAATTTTATTGTCATCATCTACTACAGGAACTCTGTTTATTGATTTTTTAATCATTATATTAGCCACATCATCGAACTTATCATCTTCATGAACTTTTATTATGTCTTTAGACATCAGTTCTCCGACTTTATACGCTGCTACTTGCTTTATGTCTTTTTCTACCTTTTTT
The DNA here is from genome assembly GCF_020658415.1 of Clostridioides sp. ES-S-0123-01. Taxonomy (NCBI): domain Bacteria; kingdom Bacillati; phylum Bacillota; class Clostridia; order Peptostreptococcales; family Peptostreptococcaceae; genus Clostridioides; species Clostridioides sp. ES-S-0123-01. The sequence goes on along the minus strand of NZ_JACVWD010000008.1, from coordinate 85,448 downwards.
AAATCATCCAAAAAAATCAGTCCTTGTAATAAATTTATATAGAGAGGTGCTTCTATATATTTTTCTTTTTTAAGAATGTCTGTCTCAGAAATTATTCCAACAACTTTATTTTCTGAATCTACAACTGGCAATCCTCCTATTTTCTCTGCAATTAGCATATTAGCTACATCTGCTATACTATCATCTTGTTTTGCTACTATTACATCTGTTGTCATTATTTCTTTTGCTGTTTTATCCATCATAGTGTAATCACTCCTTAGTCCTTAATTATAGTTATCGCATTTGCTATAGCATAATCTTTTGAATGTGATATTGAAACTTTTATTTCTAAAACATTATAATCTATGCACATTTTTGCCAGATTATTATAAGTTTTTACTATTGGTTTTCCCATTTCATTTCTGAGAACCTCTATATCTTTAAAGTTAAACATTCTGATTCCTGTACCCATAGATTTACTTATAGCTTCCTTAGCCGCAAAATTACCAGCTATACTTTCTGCCTTAAAATTTTTAGAATTAAAATATTCAATTTCTTTATCTGTAAACATTTTCTCTAAAAACCGATTATTTTTTTCTACAGCTTTTTTTATTCTGTCAATTTCAACTATGTCTACTCCAATATCAAATATATCCATTTTTCCTCCAGAAAATTTATAATAGCTCTTTCCATTTAATAATGAATTTATAAATTTACTATTGATAATACCTATTATTGTTTAGTTTATGTTACTTATCCCAATTTAATAATCATTATAATAAAATTGTAACTTTTAAAATTATTTATAATAAATAACCTATGTAAATCTATTATATTATTTATTATACTACACAACTAAGCAAATTTTTTAAATTTTATAAAAATTTTATATAGATTCCTTATATGAATATTTTTTCACTTCTATATAATCTATCTAAACTTTCTTTATCTTATTAATTACAACATAATTTTGCAGTAAATTCAAACATTTTGTGAATTTATTGTCAGTACATTTTCTGCATACTTTACACTCTATTTGTTATTATTTTATTAACACCAAAACATAAAAAAGTCACTTTGACCAAAAATATTTTTAGTAAAAATGACTTTTCATGTTTTATATTAAGTTATTAAATCCATTCAGCAGATTCTGTCAATATAACGGTTTTATTTTGATCTACATTAACAAATCCTTCTGATATTTTTGCTTCTTTAAAATTTCCATCTTTTTTTATCTTCAAAGTCCCTACAGGTATGCCTGAAACAAATGGTATATGACCTTTCAATACCCCTTTGTCTCCCTTTGTAGTTCTAACTACTATCATTTCAACTTCTCCATCATAAAATGTATCATTTGGAGTTACAACTTTCAATGAAAATTCACTAGCCATGACTACATACTTCCCTTCGCTTTTTTAACAGCATCTTCTATTGTACCTACAAACAGGAATGCTGACTCTGGTAAGTCATCATGTTTACCTTCAAGTATCTCTTTGAATCCTCTTACAGTTTCTTTAACAGGAACATATTGACCTGGATTTCCTGTAAATTGCTCTGCAACTGTAAACGATTGAGATAAGAATCTTTGTATTTTTCTAGCACGTGCAACTATTAACTTATCTTCATCAGACAATTCATCCATACCAAGTATGGCAATTATATCTTGTAGTTCTTTATATCTTTGAAGTATTGATTGAACTCCTCTGGCTACTTCATAATGTTCTTTTCCTACTATACTAGGGTCAAGAATTCTTGATGTAGATTCAAGAGGGTCAACCGCTGGATATATACCAAGTGATGATATTTGTCTAGATAAAACTGTTTTTGCATCTAAGTGAGAGAATGTTGTAGCTGGTGCTGGGTCAGTTAAGTCATCTGCTGGTACATATACTGCTTGAACAGATGTTATTGAACCTTTCTTAGTTGACGTTATCCTCTCTTGAAGTGCACCCATTTCAGTAGCTAATGTTGGTTGGTAACCAACAGCTGATGGCATACGTCCTAGAAGTGCTGAAACTTCTGAACCAGCTTGTGTGAAACGGAATATATTATCAACGAAAAGTAAGACGTCTTGTCCTTGCTCATCTCTAAAATGTTCTGCCATTGTAAGTCCAGTTAAAGCAACTCTCATTCTTGCTCCAGGTGGCTCGTTCATCTGACCAAATACTAGAGCTGTCTTATTTATAACTCCAGACTCACTCATTTCTCCATAAAGGTCATTACCTTCTCTTGTTCTTTCTCCTACTCCTGAGAATACAGAAATACCACCATGTTGCTTAGCAATATTGTTTATAAGTTCTTGTATTAAAACTGTTTTTCCTACTCCTGCTCCTCCAAATAGACCTATTTTTCCACCTTTCAGATATGGTGCTAGCAAATCAACTACCTTAATACCTGTTTCTAGTATCTCAGCTGTAGTTTCTAGTTCGTCATATGCTGGTGCTGGTCTATGTATAGGTAACTTAGGCGCAGACTTTGGAGCTGGTTTTCCATCAACTGGTTTTCCAAGAACATTGAATATTCTACCTAAAGTTTCATCTCCAACAGGAACACTTATTGGTCCTCCTGTATCTACAACTTCCATACCTCTTACAAGTCCATCTGTTGCACTCATAGAGATACATCTTACTGTATCATCACCTATATGTTGAGCAACTTCTGCAACTATTTCTTTATCTCCTAACTTTATTACTAACGCATTTAATAAGTTAGGTAGGCTTTGTTCATTATCAAACTTAACATCTAGTACAGCTCCTACAATCTGTACTATTTCACCTACATTTGCCATTTCCTAACCTCCCTATTTTAGAGCTTCAACTCCACCAACTATCTCTGTTATTTCTTGAGTTACAGCTGACTGTCTTGCTCTGTTATAACTTAACTCTAAATTAGATAGCATTTCATTCGCATTATCTGTGGCTGATTCCATCGCAGTTCTTCTAGCTCCTTGCTCTGATGCAAAAGATTCTAAAATCCCACCATATATTGTACCTGATACAAACTGAGGCACAATATAACTTAAGACTGCTTCTGCTGATGGTATATATTGTACTTTCGATTTATTTTGTTTTTCTTCTTTTATTACAATTCCATGGTCATCTGTATCTTTTTCAAACACCAATGGAAGCAATTTTAAAACTTCAACTTCTTGTAATAACGCTGATTTAAACTTTGTATAAGCTATATAAACTTCATCTACTTCACCTTTTTTATACAGGTCAATAACAGTTTGTGAAATTTCTATCGCTTCTTCATATCCACAAGCTTCAACACTATTTATATCTTTTGCTATATTGTAATTTCTCTTAGAAAAAAACTCGTGTGCCTTCTTTCCTACTGTGATAACTGTTTCTTTTTTTCCTTCCATGTGAGATACAGATTCCTTTAATACATTGGAATTGTATCCACCTGCAAGACCTCTATCTCCAGCTACCACTATATAGCATTTATTTTTTACTTCTCTTACTTTTAAAAATTCATTTCTAACTCCACGTGTTGTTTGGGCAATATCTTTTACTGTATCGTACAAAGTATTAAAGTATTCTCTTGAATCTTCAGCTTTTTCTTTTGCTTTTCTAAGCTTAGAAGATGCAACAAGTTCCATTGCTTTAGTTATTTGTTTTGTACTTTCAACACTCCCCATACGTGTTTTAATCGCTTTAATTCCAGCTCCTGCCAATTAATTTACCTCCTTTTTTAAAAAGGATTATACTTCAACAACAAACTTTTCTTTAAATTCATTTATTGCATCTGTTAAATCATGAGTGAAGTCTTCTCCATCTAATATTTTTCTTGATATTTCTGGATAATTATTATCTACAAATGCATACAATTCTGATTCAAATCTAGCTATATTATCTATTGGAATATCTTCCAAGTGATTATTTATAACAGCGTATATTATCATAACTTGATTTTCAACTTTTATTGGTTGATGCTCACCTTGTTTTAATATCTCAACGATTCTTTCACCTTGAGCAAGTCTCTTTTTAGTATCTTCATCTAAGTCAGAACCAAATTGTGAGAATGCTGCAAGCTCTCTATATTGTGAATATGCAAGTTTCAATGTACCTGCAACTTTTTTCATTGCCTTAATTTGCGCAGAACCACCAACCCTCGATACTGATATACCAGGGTCAACTGCTGGTCTTACACCTGAATAGAATAATTCTGGTTGTAAGTATATTTGACCGTCTGTTATAGATATAACATTTGTTGGTATATACGCAGAAACGTCTCCAGCTTGAGTTTCTATTATAGGTAAGGCAGTCATTGAGCCTCCTCCTAATTCATCAGATAACTTAGCTGCTCTTTCAAGTAATCTTGAATGTAAGTAGAATACATCTCCAGGATATGCCTCACGTCCTGGTGGTCTTCTAAGTAATAATGACATTTCTCTATATGCAACGGCTTGTTTACTTAAATCATCATATACTATAAGCACATGTTTTCCATTGTACATAAATTCTTCACCCATAGCTGCTCCAGCGTATGGTGCTATATATTGAAGTGGCGCTGATTCAGATGCTGTTGCTGAAACTACTATTGTATAGTCTAAAGCTCCACCTTTTTCTAATGAGCTAACTAATTGAGCTATAGTAGAACGTTTTTGCCCAATTGCTACATATATACAGATAACATCTTTTCCTTTTTGATTTAATATAGTGTCGACAACTATAGATGTTTTACCAGTTTGTCTGTCACCTATTATTAACTCTCTCTGACCTCTACCAATTGGTATCATTGAATCTATTGATTTTATACCTGTTTGTAATGGCTCATAAACAGATCTTCTATCTATTATACCAGGTGCTTCAGATTCAACTGGTCTAGTTTTTGTACAAGCTATAGGTCCTTTTCCATCTATTGGCTGACCTAGAGAATTTACAACTCTACCTATTAAGGCTTCTCCAACTGGAACTTCAACTATTCTTCCAGTTCTCTTAACTATATCGCCTTCTTTTATTCCACTGTCATCTCCAAGTATAACAGCTCCAACTACTTCTTCTTCTAAGTTAAGTGCCATACCATATACTTCACCTGGGAACTCTAGTAACTCACCAGACATAGCTTTTTCTAATCCATATACACTAGCTATACCATCCCCAACGGTTAAAACACTACCTGTATCTGTCAATTCAACTTTATTCTCATAATTCTTTATTTGCTGTTTAATTATAGAACTTATTTCTTCAGGTTTTAAGTTCATGGGTTCACCGCCATTCTTAAGATATTACTTCAGATAGCTTTTCTTTCATCTTATCTAGACGAGTTTTTACAGTGCCATCTATCTGCTCATTTCCAAGTCTAACTAGAACTCCCCCTAGTATAGTCTTGTCAACTACATTTTCTATAGTAACATTTTTGTTGTATTTGTTTGAAAGTTTAACTTCAAGTTCTTTAATATCTGTTTCACTCATTGGAATCGCACTTATTGCGACACCATCAATTATATTATTTTTCTTATTTAATAAGTCTTTATAAGCTAACTCTATGTCTTCCAAAAACGCTATTCTATCTTTATCTACCAAAACTTTTAAGAAATTTTTTATGTTAGAGCTTACTTCCTTATCAAAAATGATTTCTACCAAGTTTTTCTTTTCTGATTTTGAAACTAATGGTGATTTTAAAACTTTGTAGAAATCTTTGCTAACTTTAGTCATCATATCTACTACTTTTTCTAATTCTTTAAATAATATATCAGTTGAATTTTCTTCTTCTCCTAATTGAAACAGGGCTTCGGCATATCTATTTGCTACTACGTTTATCATTTAGCCTCCCCTACCTCTTTTATAAAGTTTTCTATCAATTCTTCATGTTTAGATTTATCTAAATCTTTTTCAATAACTTTAGATGCTGCAAGTAGTGCTATATTTGATATATCACTCTTAATTTCATTCATAACCTTTTGTTTTTCTTGTTCTATATCTTTGCTTGCTTTATCTTTTATATTAAGAGCATCTTGTTTTGCAGTACTTATTATGTCATCTGATTTTTTCTCTGCTCTTATAGTTGCTTGTTTTATGATTTCTTGACCTTCGTCTTTAGCAAAATTGATTTTTGACTCATATTCTTTTTTTAGTGCCAATCCTTCGTTTTTTGCTTTTTCGCCTTCTGCTAAGTCATTTTTAATATCATTTTCTCTTGATTGGATTATATTTAAAACTGGCTTAAATAAAAGCTTTCTTAGAAGTAAAAATATTATAAAAGTATTAACAATTTGGAATACAAATTCCCATGTTATACCTACTAGTGCTTTCTCCATAATTATCCTCCTTTCCATAAATCATAACTACTTATAATCACGAGATGATAAAATTCATCTCATGATTATAAGTTTGAGATGATTTATCTATAAAACCTATCTCAAAATATTTAAGGACTAAATCTACATTCCTAAGTATTTGAAGAATGGATTTACGAATAGAAGTATTATTGATACAACCAAGCCATATATTGCTGAAGACTCTGCTATAGCAACACCTAGTAATAAAGTTGAAGTTATATCACCTTTAGCTTCTGGTTGATTTCCTACTGCTTCTGCTGCCTTACCTGCTGCTACACCTTGACCAATTCCTGCACCTATACCTGTTGCAACTGCTATTCCTGCTCCTATTGCTGATGCTGCCGCTACTATTGCTGTTTCCATAATTATTTCCTCCTTAAAATTTAAAAATTTAAATTGTTTTTTATTTTTTATCTTAATATAAGTTGATTTCTTAATCTAATTCCCCTGCACTTGATATAAACACCATTGTTAACATTATAAATATATATGCTTGTAACAATCCTGCAAATAAATCGAAGTACAAGTGTAATGGTACTGGTATTAGTATCTGTCCAATTGGTATTGATAATCCTGGTATTAGACTAGATATAAAACCTAAAAGTTGATAAAATAGACCCATTATAATTGTTCCACCTAAGATATTTCCAAATGGACGGAAACTTAATGATATTGGTCTAGCTAACTCACCTATAATGTTAATTGGTAACATTATGGCAAGTGGTTGAGCCAATTCTTTAAAGTATGATACTCCTTTAAATTTAACTCCTGCAAAATAAATCATAAAAAATGTAATCATTGCCCATGCAGCAGTTGTATCTAGGTCGGTTGTTGGTGATCTTAATCCAAGTAATGGGCTTAAATTTGAGCACGCGAAAAATAAAAACAAACTTCCTATGTATGGTATCATATATGGCATTCTTTTTACTGTGTTTTTACCCATAACATTTGTAACCATTTTAGCAAGACCACCTATTGCAAATTCCAAAAATATTTGAACTTTACTGGTTGGAACTTTTTTCAAATTTCTAGTTAAAAAATAAGATGCTATCGCTAAAAAGGCCATTATTCCCCAACTCACTAGTATTGTTTCACTAATTTTAAAGTTTCCTATGAGATAATAATGCGCTTGACTCATACTTACGCCTCCTTCCTCTTTAATTTATTTATAAAGTTTTTTGATAATATGACAAACTTTGTACTCAATAATCCTAGTGCTGTTCCGATTATATTTAAATGTGGAACCTTAGCTGAAGCAAATAGAACAACTGCCATTATAAATAGCCTAATGGTATATTGTGCTGATGCATAAGCTTGTGCTTTTCCAGCTGGCAATGACACTGTTTTTTCTAGTGAGATTGCTAATAATCTAAAATTTAACATAGCTATTATAGAGCCAAATATAAGTCCTAAAAATACTGGCTTACTTAATGTTGATGTTATCAACATTAGCACAATTAAAATTACATCAAATATTACTATACCCTTTGTTACTGACCTTACTTGGTTAAGTAATTTTATATCCAATATATCACTTCCTTCGTGTATATACTATCAGAGTTTTATAAACACCACTAAAAGCACCTCCAACCCCTAACAGTAAAAATATTATTGTTAGAACTGGACTTGTATTTAATTTACTATCTAAAAATTTTCCTAAGAAAGTACATCCTAATATTGATATTACAATCATCAATCCTATTTGACTTATTAAACTAAACAGCTTTGCAATTTCCATATGTGTATTTTTTTTACTCATAAATAGTATCCCTCATTATTACAAAATAAATAACATGTAATTAATCTATATCATAAATTTATTTAATTATAAAATATATCTTACTACTAATCTGATTATTTTTCAAACACTTTCTTTTAATCATTTCATGAGCATGTATTTCAGTGTCAAATTTTATCGTTTATTGTCATTCTAAAATTATTCACTAAAAATTTATCTACTAGAATTTTATAAGTTCTATTCCTGCTTCTTCTAACAATTCTGTAGACATATCATCTGGATAATCGCCTTCATAAACAATTTTCAATATCCCTGCATTTATGCACATTTTTGCACACAAAACACAAGGTCTTGTAGTAACATATAAAGTTGCTCCAGCTACACTAATACCATTATGGGCAGCCTGTATTATAGCATTTTGCTCAGCATGCAATGCCCTACACAGTTCATGTCTTTCTCCTGAAGGAATATTTAGTTCCTGTCTTTTGCACCCAATATTTTCACAATGTTCAAGATTTCTTGGGGAACCATTATATCCAGTTGTTAGAATTTGTTTATCTCTTACAATAACAGCTCCTACTTGTCTCCTAATACAAGTTGAACGCTTTTTTACCACTTCTGCAATTTCCATAAAGTATTCATCCCATGATGGTCTCATAATTTACTTTTCTCCTCTTTGTTTATGTACTGGTCTCATATATATTTATTAGATTTCTTCCTAAATAAATACTTATTTTTATATTATATACACATGTCAATTGAATGTCCAATAAAAAAAGAGCATTTTTACCATTTAAATTTTAAATACCCTTTATATGCTCTCCTTAATCTATTAAATTTATTATATCACCTTAATGAAATATTAATAGTCTTATTTATCATAAATTAATTTATTGGATAGATTCCATTTTTTAATATGGCTTCTAAAACCCCTCCAGCTATACATCTAGCTTTATCTGATATGGTAAAAGCATTCTTAACTTCCTCTTTTCTAGGGTCTATGTCTAATATTTTTAAATTTTTATTTACTTTTGCTCCCTCTTTTAGTAATCCTCTAAGAACTCCAGATATTGTTGCTCTAACTTCATATTTTTGTCCATAATCATTAATATAACAAAGTAAATCACCCTTTTCAACTATATCGCCTATCTTACATACATTTTCCATTATTCCGCTATGTTCTGAGTGTATTACTCTTTCTTTAGAAATCCCTTTTATTGCACCTGGTATTCCTGTATTTTTTTCAGCTCTACCACTGGTTATTATTCTTCCTAGATTATGACCTCTCATTGTCTCTATGACCACATCAACATCTTCTCCTGCACAAAATCCAGGTCCTAAAGCTATTGTAAGTGGAGCCATATCCTTAGTTGTACCCAAATTTTTTTTGGCTAATATTCCATCAATCAAAACAACTGGATTTATCTCAGATAGTTTTTCTCCTTTTGGGTCTACAATAAGTGCTACTTTATCTTGAGATAACGTTTTTTCGATTTCATCTTTATTTTTACAAAGTTTACAATCTATACCTTCAATAGTAACTTCCTTTTCATATACAGCCTCACAAAAAGAGACCTGTCTTCTTATTGCTAAAGGCTCTTCTATTTCTAATGCAACCACTTTAAAACCACTATTGTGTAACTTATGTATAACTGCTGTTGCTAAATCTCCAGCTCCTCTTACTACTATACATTTTTTCATGTATTATCACTCCCAATAATATCATTAATATTTTAATTTAAACTCAATTAATATATATCAATTTAATCGTAAGCAACTAACATGCCATATTTAAAATTGCTCATAATTTGTAAACTCAAGTAAAATAGCCATTCTTTATTAATTGGTAAAAGCTTTTTATTCTCAATTCGAGAAATTTATCAATTCAAGAATTCTTATTATGAGAAAATACATATAAAAAGGAACCTCCTTATATTAAATAATTTTTACTATATAAGAAAGTTCCCAATAAATATTTATAGTTATTAATTTTTATTTAGTTCCAAATAATCTGTCTCCTGCATCACCAAGACCAGGAATTATATATCCATGTTCATTTAATTTCTCATCAATTGATGCAACATATATATCAACATCATCATGATATTTTTGTACTTCTTGTATTCCTTCAGGTGCAGCTACTAAATTAGCTAATTTTATACTTTTAGCTCCTTTAGATTTAAGTAAATCTATTGCTGCAACAGCAGAACCTCCTGTAGCAAGCATAGGGTCAACTACTATTATATCTCTTTCTCCTATGTCTTGAGGAAGTTTACAATAATATTCAACTGGTTTTAATGTTTCTGGGTCTCTATATAATCCTACATGACCAACTTTTGCTGCAGGCATTAAACTTACTAAACCATCTACCATTCCAAGCCCTGCTCTTAAAATTGGAATTATAGCTAGTTTTTTACCTGCAACAACTTTAGATGATGTTTTTTGAATAGGAGTCTCTATTTCTACATCTTTTAATGGTATATCTTTTGTTATTTCGTATCCCATTAGCATTGCAATTTCAGTTAAAAGTTCTCTGAAATCTTTAGAACCAGTATTTTTATCTCTCATTAAAGTTAGTTTATGTTGTATTAATGGATGGTTTGTCTCTACCACTTTGCTCATTTTGATAATTCCTCCTGATAAAACTGTAATTTTTATTATTTATTGTGTTTTTCTTCTATTGATTTAATCATATTTACTCTTCTAGCATGTCTATCACCTTCAAAATCTGTACTAATCCAAGCCTCAACTATTTCAAGTGCTAAACCTTTACCTAAAACTCTTTCACCTAATGACAACATATTTGCATCATTGTGTGCTTTTGACATTTTTGCAGAAAATACATCTGATACAACTGCACATCTTATTCCAGGAACTTTATTGGCAGCTAAAGATATTCCTATCCCTGTACCACAGCATAATATTCCATAATCTACATCTTTATCTATAACTGCATTTGCAACTATTTCTCCATACGCAGGATAATCAACAGAATCTGTAGCATTCTTAGTTCCATAATCTACACATTCAATCCCTTTTCCTTCTAAATAGTTTATTATTTCTTTTTTTAAATTATATCCTCCATGGTCACAGCCTAATCCTATTTTCATTTCTTTATCCTCCGTTTTATATATTTTTTACTATTTGGTTGACAGAATATATTATTTCTTTCATAGTATCTCTATAAGTATCCAAGCTTCCACCAAATGGGTCAGATATATCTGACTCATCCTGATTTGCGAACCCTTTAAAAGTATACACTTTTTCTTTGCATTTTGGAACTGCTTGGACTAAAATTTCTTTATGAGATTTAGTCATTGTTAGTATGATATCTGATTTATCTAATAAATCCTTAGTAATTACTCTACTTTTATGATTTGATAAATCTATTCCAAGCTCTTTTAAAGCTTCTATAGAATTATTAGAAGCATCCATACCATTTGCTGTAGATATACCCGCTGAGGATATGCAATATTCTTCAATATTTTTTCCAGACTCCTCAATAGCTTTCTTTAATATAACTTCAGCCATAGGACTTCTACAAGTATTTCCTGTACATACAATAAGTATATTCATATTTCACAACTCCTTTTTAAGCTTTTATTACTTTATATCCTGCTGACTTAAGTAATCTATTCATAATTGCTTGTCCGACACCGCTCTTAGGAAATTCCTCAGAATATATAACATCCATACCTTTTTTATCCATTTCTATGAGAGCATCAAACAAATTACTTGCTACTTCCTCAAGAGTACTCCCCAAATCTATTACTTCTCCATTATAAAACTCTTTATTTCTACTAATGCACATTACACCTGTTTTTAGACCTTTTTCTTTATTAGATTTTATCATATCATTAATCTTTGTTGCTACATTCTCCCTTTTGCCAGATATAATATATACGTCTGCATTTGGTGAATAATGTTTATATTTCATTCCTGGAGCCTTGGCTTTTTGATTATCTTCTTTTTTACTTAATGATGGGTCAAGCCTTACTTCACCAAGAATTTCTTCTAAGACTTCTTTAGTTATACTTCCAGGTCTTAATATCATAGGAATCTCTTCTGTAAGGTCTAATACAGTTGATTCTAGTCCAAAGTTACTATCTCCTCCTAAAACTATTCCATCAACTCTTCCATTCATTTCTTCATATACATGTTTCGCTTTTGTTGGGGATGGTCTCCCTGATATATTTGCAGAAGGAGCTGCAATAGGTATGCCTGCTTCTTTTATTATTGCCCTGGCAATAATATGAGAAGGCATTCTTATTGCAACTGTATCAAGTCCTCCACTAGTTCTATATGGAATTATATCTTTTTTATTTAGTATTATGGTTATAGGCCCTGGCCAAAGTTTTTCCATAACAAGTTTAGCTTTATCACTTATATCTTTAGCTAAATCATAAACTTCTTCTTTTTCATAAATATGGACTATAAGTGGATTATCACTAGGTCTACCTTTAGCTTCATAAATCTTCTTTACTGCATTTTCATCTAATGCATTTGCACCTAATCCATATACTGTCTCAGTTGGAAAAATAACCGTCTTACCTTCTCTAAGAAGTTTTGCTTGTATTTTTATTTCCTCATAATCAATATTATTTATATCAATATTACTTATAATAGTCTTCATCTTTCGTATGCCTGCTTTCATTTTAATTTTAGATATAGTTTACAATTATTGTACCTAACAAAAAACCAACTATACAATACACACTTTTTGAATGCGGAAAAATTTCTTCCAATACAACATACATCATTGTACCTCCTGCTGTAGCAAGAAATACACCTATAAGAGAAGTAAACACTCCTCCAAAATAAACACCTAAAAAACTTCCTAGACCCATAGGCAATCCAGCTATTATTGTAAATAAAATAACTTTACTCATCCTCATTTTATTACATATCAGACCCAATGCCATAGCTAATCCTTCTGGTATGTTATGTAGACCTATTACTATAGCAAGAGTGATACCTAAGCTTTCTGTTGACATAAAAGAAGAACCAATAGCCAATCCTTCTGGTAAATTATGTAGTAATATACTTATGAATATAAGATATCCAGATGCCATACTTCCAGATACATCCAATCTTGTTTTTATGTACATAGTTATGAGAGCTCCAACAAATGTAAATATAACTGTATTGATTACTCCCATTTTATCCATGGATTCTTTCATCAAATCAAATACTACTACAGCCAACATTATTCCGCCAGACAATCCCATAAAGAAATTTAGGTATTTATCAACTTCTCTTTTGAAGATAGCTGATATAACTCCTCCTAATCCTGTCCCTATAACACCTGCCAAAAGTCCAATTATTGTTACTTTTAGTATCATATAACCCTCCTGTACTTGTATATAACAATTATATACAGTAGAATATGATAACATGACCTAAAATGCAAAATAGCTGTTTCAAAATAGAAAATAATTTCTAGAAAGAAACAGCTCTTTTAAAACATTCCTTATATTGCAGTCATTTTTTCTGTTTGGTCAACAGTAATTAAAGCGTCTATCATTTCATCTATATCCCCATCTAAGAATGCATCTAGCTTATATAAAGTTAAATTTATTCTATGGTCACTTATTCTACCTTGAGGGAAATTATATGTTCTTATTCTTTCTGATCTGTCACCAGTTCCGACTTGGCTTTTTCTTTCTGCTGCTATATCTTTGTGTTGTTCTGCCAATGCTTTATCGTAAAGTCTCGCTTTTAATATTTTTAAAGCTTGCTCTTTATTTTTTAATTGTGATTTTCCATCTTGACAAGATACTACTTCACCTGTAGGTATGTGTGTTACCCTAACAGCAGAGTCAGTAGTATTGACACTTTGCCCTCCATTACCTGAAGAACGGAAAACGTCTATTCTTAAATCATTTGGATTTATGTCAACTTCTACATCTTCAACCTCTGGTAATACTGCAACAGTAGAAGTTGATGTGTGTATTCTTCCACCAGATTCAGTTGATGGTATCCTTTGAACTCTATGAACTCCAGATTCATACTTTAATCTTGAGTAAGCTCCTTTACCTTTTATCATAAAAGATACTTCTTTATATCCACCCACTCCAGTATCACTAGCACTTAATAATTCTATTTTCCATCTTCTTCTCTCAGCATATCTCGAATACATTCTAAATAAATCACCTGCAAATAGAGCTGCTTCATCTCCTCCAGCTCCACCTCTAATTTCAACTATAACGTTCTTGTCATCATTAGGGTCTTTAGGTAATAGTAGTATTTTTATTTCTTCTTCTATTGGAGCTACTTTTTCTTCCATTTCAGATAGTTCCATTTTAGCTAATTCTCTTAACTCTTCATCTGACTCTTCTTGTAAAATTTCTTTTGATTCCTTTATGCTATCTAAAACGCTTTTGTACTCTCTGTATTTCATAACAATAGGCTCTAAGTCAGCATGTTCTTTTATATACTTTTGCCAAACTTTTTGATCATTTATTACATCAGGATCACCTATTTTTTCACTTAAGTCTTTATATGTATCTTCCAATACCTCTAATTTTTTTAACATACTTTCACCTCGATTAAATGTAACATATCAATTGTTGATTATATCATATATTGTATCCTATAACAACTCTATCAATGCCTTGTATATCCTTCTTTGTATATATTTTTTTATATCCATTACTTTTCATAATATTAATTACATCTTCAGCTTGATTGTGACCAACTTCATATGCTAATATTCCACATTGATTTAAATATTTCTTACCTTGCTCTGTTATTTTTCTATAAAAATCCAATCCATCTTCTCCACCCTCAAGTGCATTATATGGCTCATAATCTTTAACTTGTGTGTGTAGTGTTTCTATGTCTTGTTTTTTTATATATGGTGGATTTGAAACTATAATATCAAATTTTATATCACTATTATTCAATACTGTAAATAAATCTGATTTAATGTACTCTATTTTTTCATCAACTTCATTTATAATAGCATTTTTCTTTCCTATTTCTAAGGCTGTTTCTGATATATCAAAAGACATCAATTTAGAATTTTCAATATATTTTGCTAAGCTAACTGTAATCGCACCTGAACCAGTACCTATATCTAGTATGCTTACATTCTTTCTACCTTTACATATTTCAATTATTTCTTCTACCAAAGTTTCTGTATCTGGTCTTGGGATTAATACTCCTTCCTTAACAAAGAAATCTAGTCCCATAAACTCCCTATTTTCAACTATATATGCTATTGGTCTTCCATTTATTCTTTCTTCTGCAAAACCTATAAATTCTGTTTTCTGTTCTTCAGTTAATTCTTTACTTAGATTTAAGTGAATATACAATCTATCAACGTCACCTAATGCTTTTTGTAACAATAATTCTGTATCTAGTCTTGGAGTATCACTTATACCTTTAAATTCCTCTGAATATTTAATAATTATATCTTTTATCGTCATAATAAATACCCTTTTCTTTAATCTACTACTGCCTTTAATGCTTCTAAAGCTACTTCTAACTGCTCATCATCAGGCTCTTTAGTCGTAAAGTATTGCAACATCATACCTGGATATGCAATAATCTTAGTAAATCCATTGTCGTATTTTCCAAGAATTCTAATTACTTCATAAGATAATCCTGCTACTATAGGAACGCATATGATTCTCATAAATATCCTAAGTATTGGATTTGGCCAACCAAAAAATGCAAATAGTATTATTGATACAGCCATAACTATAAACAAAAAATTTGTACCACATCTAGGGTGAAGTCTTTTAAATTTTCTAGCGTTTTCTACTGTAAGTTCCAAATTATTTTCATAACAATATATGGATTTATGCTCTGCGCCATGATATTGAAATACTCTTTCTATATCCTTACTTCTAGAAATCAATACTATATATGCAAATAATATAACTATCCTTATAATACCTTCTATTAAATTGAGCATAAAATCACTAGGTATTACCTTAGAAAAAGCCCCTCCTACTAGTGTAGGTATAAAAATAAATAAACCAGCTGAAAGTATCATGGCTATAACCAAGGAAAATACTATAAGTATATCATTTGCCTTATCTTTAAAAATCTTCTTCATAAATAAGTCAAATTTGTCCTCTTCAGCTTCTTCCATAAAAAACTCTGAAGAAAAGTTCAAGCTCTTTATTCCTTGAATCATTGTATCTATCATAACAAAAGAACCTCTAATAAAAGGTATCTTGTCTATATTCTTATCTCTTACCCAACTTTTTATTCTATCTTCTTTTAAGGCTATTTCTCCGTCACTTTTTCTAACAGCTACAGCTCTTTTATCTTTTGATTGCATCATTACGCCTTCAATAACAGCTTGACCACCTACAGATTGCTTTCCCATCCACTCACCTCATTCAATTGCATTTTAAATACTTAATTTAACATATTTATTATTATAATACAAAAAGACAATTTAAAGTAGAATATGAACCTTTTTTTGTAATAAAATAGGAGTTGGCTTCCTCCAACTCCACTTTTATAAAAATTAGTCCATTTTGAATCTTTTTTTGAATTTGTCGATTCTTCCACCTTTTTCTATGTTCTTTTGTTTTCCTGTATAGAATGGATGGCACTCTGAACATATTTCAACTTTTATTTCGTCCTTAGTTGAACCAGCAACAAATGTGTTCCCACAAGCACAACGCACTTCAACTGGATTATATTTTGGTTGTATTTCCTTTTGCATTATAGTCACCTCTTCTCTTTATTTAAAAAAATTAATTATATTAACTTTCTTTTTACATTATCAACTACATTATTATAGCATAACTTATTATGCCATTCAAGTGATTTTTCTATTACTTTATATAATCTATTTTTACAATTATTCCTTGATTTTACAAACTCTTTATCGATTTTACAAATTCTTTATTGTCTTTGGTTCTTTTTATAAGTTCAATGACTTTATCTGTGATTTCCATCACTGAATTATTACTCATTTCTCTTCTTAATCTCCAAAGAGCTGTTTTTTCTTCATCATCAAGCAATAGGTCATCTCTTCTTGTCCCAGACTTATAAATATCAATTGCAGGGAATATCCTTTTTTCAGCTAATTTTCTATCTAAATGTAATTCCATATTTCCTGTACCTTTAAATTCCTCGAAAATTACATCATCCATTCTAGAACCAGTTTCAACTAATGCTGTTCCTAGTATTGTCAGGGAACCACCTTGTCTTATATTTCTAGCAGCTCCAAAGAATTTTTTAGGTCCATGAAGTGCCCCAGGGTCAATACCTCCAGATAAAGTTCTACCTGTAGGAGATATTGTAAGGTTATATGCTCTTGCAAGTCTAGTTATACTGTCTAGTAATATTACTACATCTTTACCGTGTTCAACTAGTCTTTGAGCTCTATTTAATACCATTTCTGCAACCTTAACATGATGACTTGATACTTGGTCAAAAGTAGAATATATAACATCTCCTTCAATAGATTCCTTCATATCAGTAACTTCCTCTGGTCTTTCATCTATAAGAAGTACTATAAGTTCAACATTTGGATGGTTTTTAGCTATACTGTTTGCGACACTTTTTAAAAGAACTGTTTTCCCAGCTTTTGGAGGTGCGACTATCAATCCTCTTTGTCCTTTACCTATAGGAGAAATTAAATCTATAATTCTTGTGGCTATCTCATTTCTATTTGTTTCCAGTGTAAGTCGTTCTTCTGGAAATATTGGTGTCAATGTCTCAAATGCATTTCTTTGTATAGCTGTATCAGGATTTTCATCATTTATCTTTTGAACATATAAAAGTGCTCTAAACTTTTCTCCACTTTTTGGATGTCTAGTTATACCCTTAATCTTATCTCCTGTTTTCATATTAAATCTTCTTATTTGAGATGGCGAAACATATACATCGCCTTCAGTAGATAAATAATTTGAGCCTCTTAAAAAACCAAATCCATCTGGTAAAATCTCAAGTACACCGACCACTTCATCTTCCTTTGATGTGTTAAATTCATCTACTATCTTAGATTCATCAACTTGTTTAGGCATATAATAGTTTTTATTATTATTTCTGACCATTCTATTACATGTATTTGACGCCTTATTGTAATCATTTGTATTTGATGTCTTATTATAATCATTTTTTTGGTTTCTGTTATCTTGGCTTTGGGAAATATTTTGATTATCCATATCTTTTTTGTTATATGATTTGGCAGGGCTCTTATATTCAACTTCTTTTTCTATGCTTTCGCTCTCTATATTTTCTTTTCTATTTTTTATGTCTTCTTTTATATTTTCATTTTTATCTTTAATTTCTTCACTCACTTTAATATCACTTGTTTTTACTTCGTTCTTGCTCTTAGAATTTATAATCTCAATTAGCTCATTTTTCTTATATGTAGTAATTGATTTTATTTTTAATTCTTTTGCTATTTCTCGTAGTTCAACTAATGTTTTACTACCCAATCCTTCTAATACTTTATCATCTAAAATCAAAAAAATCCTCCTCATCTATATATTCATTTATATACATACTTTTTTTTTGGAAATTGAAGGCATGAAAAAGAAAAGTTTTATTCAAACAGTTAAGTCTAATAATATCACTATTTATACATTATGGTCAATAAATAAAATTTAAAACATTATTATCCATATTATCCATTTATTTATTATATCTCAAGTCCAATCTTAGCACGTTTTTATAAATTTATCACTATATTTATATCTTATAATAATATTTTCCCTTAAAATATGCAACTATTATAAAAATTATTTTTTATCTTTATAAATTCTAAAAACCATACATAACTAGAATTCTGTAAATTTTTAACTACATCAAGTTATATATGGTTTTTATATTTATGTATACTACAGTAGTTATTTATTTCTACAACATAGTTGCAATCATGCTTAAAACAGCTGTTATACTTGTTAATACAAGAACACCTACAATCCCAACAGCTATTATTCTATTAATCTTTTTTTGACTTGATTTTGCCACACTACATCACCTTTCCTAATTATTTTTGAACTTCGAGTTCTTTAATCTCGCAAATCTTATCTGAATCTATTCCTTCATTTGTACTATTGTATAACACATTGTCATCTTTATCAAATTCATTACAGACATGTCTTAGATATTTAATAAAATCTTCCTTAAGGTCTTCTTTCTTTAGAGCAAAATCGACAGTCGCTTCTAAAAATCCTAATTTATCACCTACATCATATCTCTTACCCTCAAAGTTATATGCATACATGGCTTCCTTTTTAGATAATACTTTTAAAGCATCTGTAAGTTGTACTTCTCCACCTTTGCCTGGTGGTAAATCCTTGAGGATGTCAAATATCTCAGGAGTTATTATATACCTACCTAAAATAGCTATATTTGAAGGTGCCTTCCCTGATTCTGGTTTTTCCACCATATCTTTTACTTTATAAACCCTACCCTCTATATTTTTAGCTTCTATTATACCATATTTATTAGTATCTTCTGGATTCACTTTTTGCACACCTAATATTGTAGTTCTATACTCTTCATATGCGTCTGTTAATTGTTTTAAACAAGGTACATCATTGTCTACAATGTCATCTCCTAACATTACAGCAAAAGGCTCATCACCTATAAAATGTCTAGCACAATAAATCGCATCTCCCAGTCCTTTTGGTTCTTTCTGTCTTATATAATGTATATTAATCATATTAGATATGTTTTGTACTATTTCTAATAACTCTTTTTTACCTTTTTTTTCTAAGTCAAGTTCTAATTCTACAGATTTATCAAAATGGTCTTCAATAGATTTTTTATTTCTACCTGTTATTATTAATATTTCCTCTATTCCTGAAGCTACAGCCTCTTCTATTATGTATTGTAGTGTTGGCTTATCAACTATTGGTAACATTTCTTTTGGCTGTGCCTTTGTAGCTGGCAAAAATCTAGTGCCTAAACCTGCTGCTGGTATTACAGCTTTCTTAACTTTAACTTGCATAGAATCATCTCCCACTAATTAATAGATAAAAAGCCCTATTTATAAATAGGACTTTAAACTTTTAGTATATTTTAACATTAATTCGATATATTTTCCATGTGGATTATAATAAATCTTTTATAATAGCTTTTCAAGTTCTGCTACTAAGCTGTCAAATTTTTTGATTGTATTTTCTATAGGTTTTGTATTAGTTAAATTTATCCCACTTCCTTTTAATAAGTCTATTGGATAATCTGAGCTTCCTTTTTTAAGAAAATTTATATAATTATCTGAGCCATTTTTTAGTATATCTTGGGCGAAACTGACTCCTGCACTACAGCCTGTAGCATATTTATAGACATAAAAACTATTATAAAAATGTGGGATTCTTGCCCATCCGACCTTAGATAATTGGTCTAATTCATAGTTTTGCCCATAATACTTCTTGAGAAGTTGTCCCCAAACATCATTTAACACTAATGCATTTACACTTTTTCCTTTTTCTACTAATTCATGTATAGTTTTTTCAAATTCAGCATACATAGTTTGTGTATAAAGAGTATCCTTTATTAAATCTAGATATTGTGTTATATAATAAGCTTTCTCACCATTACTTTTAGATTCTCTTATAAGCATCTCATAAAGTAATGCCTCATTAGTAGTAGACGCAACTTCATGAGTAAATATAGATGGACTTGAATTAAAATAATTTTGGTTCTTAGAACTTAGATATTCATATACAGCATGACCTAACTCATGTGATAAAGTTGAAACTGAGCCTAGCGAATTATTATAATTTAAAAGTATATATGGATGATTTTCATAGACAGATAGGCAATATCCACCACTCACTTTATTTTCATGTGAATAAACATCTATCCATTTTTCATTAAACGCTTTGTATACTACATCATTGTATTCTTTTCCCAAAGGTGATAATGCTGAATATACTATACTCTGAGCTTTTTCATAGTTAATATTACTATCAACAGCCTTAACTATAGGTACAGACATATCATATGAATGAACCTTATCCAACTTTAAGACTTTTTTTCTTAAATCTATATATTTGTGTAAACTATCCATATTACTGTTTACAGTTCTTATTAAATTATTGTATACTTTTTCATCTACATTATCAGATTCTAAATACATTTCTAAAGACGACTCATAACCTCTTTCTTGAGAATAAAATATATTCTTTTTAACTTGGCCAGTAATCAAGCCCGCAATTGTATTTATATTATCATTATAAGTAATGAGTTCATCTTGATAAGCTTTTTTTCTATTTTCTCTATCTGGCGATTCCAGTTCACTTGCATATTGAGCTGGTGTCAAATTAGTTTTTCTATCCATATTTCTAAATAACTCATACACTTGACTTGGAAGACTACTTATTGAAGACACTTTACTTAGAATATCTTCTGATTTATCGTCCAAATAATGTACTTTATTTCTTCTTATATCTCTTAAATACACACCATATTTTCTATTTATATTTTTATTTGAAATAATCTTCTTATAATCTCTATTTGATAATTTTAATATCTCTAACTCTAAATCTGAGCAAATCCCCATATAGTCTCCATAAGATTTACCCATACTATCACTCATATCTAAATATTTATATGAATTTTTATTAGTATCTTGTTTTAATTTTACATAAGCAGAAAGTTTATTTAATCTTATATCAAGTTTCTCTTTGATATCTAACGCAAAAGACAAATGCGTTGGTGACTTTGTAACTTTACCTATGTAATTTTTAAGTTCTTTTGTATCTTTATTAAAACTCTTAAGTTCTTTTTTCCATTGGTCATCACTTTTAAATAGAGACTGTAAATTCCAACATGTTTTTTCATAATCTATTTCTTGTTTTTTTTCAGCATCATCTTCAGTATCATTATTCATGACAGTAATTGCTCTATCATTATTTTTTTGATATCCTTGGTCAGCTTTTATACTTATTATTAACATGCAAAAAATAGAGATAAATAAAGGTATTATTGCTTTGCACAATTTCCTATTCATAAAAAGCCATCCTTTCAATAAGTTTACTTAATAATAGGATGGCTTTTTTTAGATATATTATTCAATTATTCATACTATATAAATAAATATCGAATTAATAGTTATCCACATAATAATCAACATATTCACAGGCTTTACTTGCTTAGAAATTTAGTTATTTCAACATGAATCTCTTTTGATAATAGCTTTTGTTTTTTCTTTTTTTACATTTTATTAACATTTATGCCATACTTATCAACAAATTTTGTTGATTTATACGTTTTTTTTGTTAATAACTTTACTTTTTTCAAAAGTCTATTAACACATTATACACAAGTTATCCACATATTATACACAGAAATTTATAAAGTTTATTTTGTACATATTTTTGTAACTAGAACAGTCATGTCATCTTCGATTTGTAACGCTTGTAACTCCAATGCTCTATCTAATATTAAATTTGAAATTTCTTTTGGATTAGTAGTTTCTATGTTTTTTAAGAAATATATTAACCAATTATCACCTAAATTGTTATTTCTTCCTGCATCTACAATTCCATCAGAAACCATTATAACATAGTCCCCTTCCTTAACTTTTACATTTTTTCTATCAATCTTTACATCTGACAATATACCCACAGGTAAAGATGATGATGATATTAAATCAACTTCTCCATCCTCTCTTTTTATATAGGTAGAACATGCTCCCATCTTTATAGTTTCTAAACTCCCTCGTTTTAAATCTAAAATACCTAAGTCGAGAGTTGAAAACATTTCTTCTGAAGACTTTAATAACAACATATTATTTATAGTATCTATAACTATTTCATCTTTAATCTTTGCATCTATCATTTTTTCTAGTATATCAATAGTAGCAGAAGACTCTTCATAAGCTTTTTTACCTTTTCCCATACCATCGCTTATAGCCATCATATATTTGCCATCATTTATCTCCATATATGTGTAGTTATCTCCACAAAGGATATGTCCATCCCTTGACATTGCTGAAACTTCTGTAACAGCCTTATATTTTTGAGACTTAACAAATGTTGCTTTACATTTACCTCCTAAACAGTGACATCCTATTTTTCTAACAGACATATTCTCTCCTACTAGGTCTGAAATTATATCTACAATTTTATTTTCACACATGCAACCATCATTGCAAGTTTTCTTTTCTATTGATATTTCAAACTCGCTGTTACTCTTTGTTAAGTAACTTACTTTATCAACAGTTATATCATATCTCTCTAATTGTTCATATATATTTTTTTCTTTTTCTATATCTAACATTATATCGCCCTCTAAATCCTGAGACAGCGATTTAATTGATTTTGAAATACTCCTTATCTGATTTGCTATTAATTTTCTACTTTCTGAAAACTTCACACTCCAATCATAATCTAATACAAACATTTTATAATAGTGATTTGATATTTTCACTATTGACTCTGGCTTCATACATTCCTTTCTAAAGTTTTTAGGTATATCGTTTACACTTAATTCTCCTTTCTCTTCAATTTTTTCAAGAATATTATATATCATAGTGTATGTATGATTAAATCTTGATTCCCAACACATTCTTCTCATACTACAACTTTTACATTCATCATTATGAATCATATCTATTACATTAGCTATGTCTCTTTGGTCTAAAACCTTATCCTTTTCTCTTATCTTGTCAAATGTATCTGCAAGGTCATCATAGGTTTTATAGATACTGTTTAATCGGCTATTCGTTAAGTTTTTGCTTCTCATAATATAATCGTATACAATTTCATTTGAAGCTACATTACTTTTTATTAATTTTTCAATCTTATTGAATAACCTTTCAGGCAACACAATCACTATCAAGCATCCTAACAATATATCTCTTAGTTGCATCATATTTGAAGTAATACCAGAAGTATATAGGTATATTATTGTCCAACTTAGAATATATCCTAATATACAGAAATATTTATTTATTTTATTAAATGCACCACTTATTAATCCTGAAAAAGAATATATACCCATATAAATAGCTGATGTCATATTATTTAAAATAGATGCCACTCCAATAATTACACCACTAGATGCTCCCATGGTAGCTCCACCTACTATTGAGGTCAGTAATATCAATACCGTTGACAAAATGGTCCTTATCGATATTCCAAATAAAGATATATCTCCTATCCCCATTATACTAAAGGTTAGCAGTAAACTTATTGATATGGCTTCTTCTGTCCGTACAGACATCCTATTGTTTACATTGGCCATTAAACCTATACCATAAGAAAATACATATATAGATATAAACATTATTATTGCTTCTACACCTGCAACAAGCAGATTATACACACACCTATCAGAAAAGAACGCTTGTCCCATGGAAATTGGAAGTAATACCATTGAACCTATAAGCGCCACTTTGGCAATTGAATCTAATAGTTTTAGTTTCTTATTTAATGCCATAAATATTGTAAGGCACACAGCATATTTTGCTACATTTCCAAAATCATTGAATGATAACAATATCCCTATTAATGCTGATATAAATACAGGTATCTTGTACTTATCAATCTTTGATGCACATATAAAAAAGGCAATCCCTAAAGGAGCTACAGAGTCTACTATGATAGACCTACTAAGTAAAAATCCCATTACAGCGAATGACACTGTAGTAAAATCAATATATCCGCTTATTAATTTTATGACATTTGGTTTTACAGTTTTGTTCTTTACAACTGCTACACTTCTTTGCATAAAAAAACCTCCTCTTTTGTTTATATTAAGAATTGTAACAAAGAGGAGTAATTTTTTTTGTCATAATCGGTTCCAAATATCAAAAAATATTAATACATTTTTTTTGACTTTTGACATATTAAGCCTTCCAAATTATCGTATTCACTTACGGTTATTTCTTCTATTTCTAATTTTTCCATTATTATATTCAATATTTTTACACCAGCAGTTATAATATCCGCACGTTTTTCTTGTAGCCCTTTTAAGTTCTTTTTATCACTTAATGTCATCTTTATTAATTTTTGTAGAATTTCTTCTATTTCTTTTTTGCATATCTTACTATTATGTATTTTTTCCATAGAGTAAATTTCTAATTCTTGATTCATTGCTGACAATGATGTGATTGTACCTCCTATACCTATAAGAGTTTTTAATCCCTTTTCTTTTATGTAATTTAAAGTCTCACTGATTTCGTTATATATAAATGAACTCATAGCTTCAAACTCTTCATTTTCAATGATATCGTGTTTTAAAAATTTTTCTGTCATTCTAAGAGCTCCTACATTTTCACTTTTATTAAATTTAATTCCATCTGAATCACCTATAATAAATTCTGTTGAGCCTCCTCCAATATC
The DNA here is from genome assembly GCF_020658415.1 of Clostridioides sp. ES-S-0123-01. Classification (NCBI taxonomy): domain Bacteria; kingdom Bacillati; phylum Bacillota; class Clostridia; order Peptostreptococcales; family Peptostreptococcaceae; genus Clostridioides; species Clostridioides sp. ES-S-0123-01. Next base: position 60,169 of record NZ_JACVWD010000008.1, on the reverse strand, counting down.
TATAACAATAATATCATTCTCTTCTTGTATGCCTTCTAAAACACCTTTAAAGCCCAAATTTGATTCTTCTATACCTGTAACTATGTCAACATCAATACCAGCCTCTTCTTTTGCTAGTTTAACAAAATAATCTCCATTTTTACTATCTCTAAGAGCAGATGTCCCCATACAATAAATATTTTCACATTTTTCATCATTACACTTGTCAGAGAATTCTTTTAATGCTTCTATATTTCTTTGAATCGCATCTTCCTTTATATATCCCTTGCTATCTACACCTTGCCCAATTCTAGTTGTGTTAACAAATTTTTTTCTATTTATAAGTTTTCCATCCACATAATCTACTATCAACAATCTCATTGAGTTTGTTCCAATATCAATAGCTCCTATTTTCATTATAAAATTCCTCCTTAAATCAAAATAAAAAAGTCATCCTTAAACTGAATGACTTTTTTATTCAATCTTAAATTTTAAAATCAATACTCGTAGACTTATTGGCAACTTTTAATCAACGATTTATATCTACATAAACGGTTTCATTAGGCTTTACCATGTTTAACCTTTTTCTAGCTATTTCTTCTAAGTCTCCTTCATATGATTTTTCATCTTTCTTTAAGCTGTTTATTTGTATTTCAGTCTTTTTTAATTGTTTATTTAGACTTGCTATTTCTGTTTTATATTCTTTAGCTTTTTCGTACTCAAATACAAATCCTGTCATTATACTAAAAATTGATATTCCTAAAAATAAACTGATAACAATAATTTGTCCTGAAAATTTTTTTCTTAAGTTCATTTTTCCTACACCCTTTTTTTAGTTTTAGTTTTTTTCTTAGATTTTGATTTTTTCTTGTTTTTTGATTTTTTATTTGATTTTCTCTTTATACTTTTTTTTGTTGCTATAAATATATTTGGTATATAAAATATAATATCAAATAGTAGGTGTAGTGAATAGATTATAACGTAATACAAATTGTTTAAAAAACTGACTATGTAGTATGTAACTTTTTTAAAAGAATTCCTCACAAAACGAATTATTTTATTGATAATTGATAAAACAATTTTACTTATGGTGTTATAGTATAAAATAAAACCAATAAACAAAGCCACAAAATGGTAATATCTTAAATTAAAAAACTCTGTAAGGTTTATTGTTATAAATATTATAATGGTTGCTAGAAACCAAAATAATACATCAAAAATTATTGCAAAATAATTGATGAATTTAAAACTCCCTCTCAGGCTTCTATAAAAATCAAACAACACTCCTATGAGTATTCCACCATAAATAGTAGCGTAGAAAATACTTACATCTTGAGTAAAAGGTATCATCTATCTAAATACCTTTTTCAAAAAACTTTCTTGTGGCTTTTTAGGCTTTGCATATACCATAGAATTTATAGTTCCATCTATGCTAATTATATTTTCGTCTATACTTAGCTTGCTCATATCTAGGTTTTCGCCTTCAATTACCATCTCACCAACAGAAGTTTTAAGCTCTACTCTTTTATCATTAAAAGAATATATGTGCTCAACTCCTGAAATAACCAGCTTTGATCTATCTTTCAAAGTTATGTTCTGTTCCATAATATCCCCCCAGTAAATATTTCACTAATACTACTATTAATATACTAGAGGACTATTAATTTTATTCTAAAATTTCGTACATTTCTTTCGCATCATTTTTTAATACATGCTCTCTTACTTCATTTATCTTAAACTTCATCTTCTTCTCTCCAAATTGTATTTCTAATGTATCTCCAATATTCACTTCTGAAGAAGATTTAGCGACTTTTCCATTTATAGTGACAATTCCTTTATCACATGCATCTTTAGCAACAGTTCTTCTCTTTATAATCCTAGATACTTTTAAAAACTTATCTAATCTCATAATTATCACCTTCCTTAGCTCTATAGAAAAAGTGTGGTAAATTTATCCACACTTTTTCACAAGATTTCTAATTATCCATTTATTGTATCCTTTAATCCTTTTCCAGCTTTGAAAACTGGTGCTTTAGAAGCTGGTATATCTATAATTTGCTCTGGATCTCTTGGATTTCTTCCTTGTCTAGCAGCTCTTTCTCTTGTCTCAAATGTTCCAAATCCAACTAATTGAACTTTTTCATTATTTACTAGTGCATCTTGAACAGAACTCATAAATGCGTTTAACGCAGCCTCTGCTTCCTTCTTTGTTAATCCACTTTTTTCTGCCATCTTTGATACTAATTCAGCTTTATTCACGATATTTACCTCCTAAAAATGTTTATAATATAGACTCCTATCTTTCTGATAAAAGTTCTAGATTTTTGACAAATTTCCTTCCACAATTTTATTGTTTTTTAGCCTGATTCCAAAATTCATCCATCTCTTCAAGTGTCATGTCTTCTAATTTCCTATTTAAATTCATTGCACTTTTTTCTACAAACTCAAATCTATTTATGAATTTATCTGTAGTACAGTTCAAGGCTTCTCCTGAGTCTATGTCTAAAAATCTAGCTAGATTTACTATCGAAAATAATAAATCGCCTAGTTCTTCCTTTATGTATTTTATATTCCCGACCCTGTGTTCGTCAAGTAATTCCTGATATTCTTCTTCAATTTTTTTAAATACATCTTCTACATTGTCCCAATCAAAGCCAACAAGAGCTGCTTTATGTTGAACTTTACTAGCCTTCATAAGAGCTGGTAAATGTTTTGGTATTCTTCTAAGGCCATCTGTTACAGTGCTTTCGCCTTTTTCTTCTTTCTTTAACTCTTCCCAAGTTTTTTCAAACTTAGACATATCTAATTTTACACCATTAAATATATGAGGATGTCTATGAATTAATTTTTTGCATATACCATTTACCACTTCTTTTAAATCGAAGTAGCCCTCCTCATTACCTATCTGACAATGGAATATAACTTGTAAAAGAACATCTCCTAGCTCTTCTACCATTTCATCTATATCATTATTATCAATTGCATTACAAAGTTCATATGCTTCCTCTATAACAGAATTTTTTAATGATTGATGTGTTTGTTTTTTATCCCATTCACATCCAGATGGGCTTCTTAATGTATTAACTATTATTTCTAAGTCATGTACTGTATTATACATCTTTTTAGAACTTTTGGGTATATATAAGCTAGTTAAATAGTCAAAAAAGTTTTCATTTCTGTCTAATTCACATAATTTTATAAACTTTTTACTTTCTAAATCTTTGACACCTGCTCCATTTACTATACATATTTCTTGATTATAATCATAATATTCCATAAGTTTTAACTTTACATTTGATGCTATAAATTTATCATACACTTGAGTTATTATCATACTTGTATCTAAATCTATATATGAGTTTTCTATCTCAAAAGCATCTATCAATTTAAATCCATCAGATGGGTCTATAGCTAAATAGTTAAACATAGCGTCTACAAAGCTCATAGAAGGTACTATCTCCACTTTTATGTGCTTTTCATTGGCAAGTCTCTCTATTATACTTACAGTCTTTTCTGCGACCCTTGGATGACCAGGAACCGCATATACTAAGTCACCTTTTGTAGATTCTTCTATAATAAATTCAGATATTTTTAAGTAAACACTCTCAAAGTTTTCCTCATTTTCATAAAAGTAATCTAAAGAAGTGTATTGTATAGTTTCTTTAAGCTTATCAATTATCGGATGTTTCTCTGTTCTAAAAAAGACTCTAGGGCTATTTTTTAAAGATTCCAGTACACCTTGACTTATAAGAGAATAGTCTCCTGGTCCAAGCCCTACAATACTTATCTTACCCATAACATCACTCCCATTAGCAAATTTCACTTTATTTTTGTATTGTTATACAAATAAGGAGCTTTACTATTTGTATAGTATTTCCTTTATTTGCATATATATTCCTATATTATCTTATAAGTTTAACTTTTTTTAACAATTTATATAATTTATCACCTTTTGGCATAGTTAGTATCTCTTCTTTTTTAATTCCGCCTATTCCAAGTATAACTACTACATATACAATACCACCAACACCTATTGCGATTATTGTAGATATACTATTACCCAATAATCCAACTAAAGCACCATAACTCAATTTAACCATTATAAACATTGTCATAACTGTTATAAATGGTTTTATTATAAATTCCTTCTTAGGAAATTTTACATTCATATATTTCTTAACATATAATAAGTTAATCATAGCTGCCACAAAGTATGCTGTAACTGTTCCAAAAGCTGAACCTAATACATTAATATCTGGAATACCTGTCAATGTATAACTTATAACAATCTTACATAACATACCCACACATAAAGCAATTACGGGAACTATTGGTTTTCCCATTCCTTGAATTATACCAGTCAATGTTTGTATTAATCCTAAGAACAGTACACATGGAGTAAGAGTAAACAAGATAGTTCCTACAGATGATGGCTCATGTGGAAATAAAAGACCCATTATTGGTATCGCTAATGATGCCATACCAAACGCACAAGGTAATACTATAAGTAAAGTCACCTTAACAGCACTTTTAGTATCTTTTCTAGCCTTTGATTTATTACCTAATGCATATGCTTTAGAAATAGCTGGAACTAAGCTCATACTCATTGCAGTTGTTATAACGGCTGGTAAATTTATTGTTGCCATTGCCATACCTGTCAATTGACCAAACATTGAATTTGCTACTTTATATGTAAAGCCTGCTTCCATAAGTCTTCTTATTACAATAACATTATCTATCATATTTACAAGTGGCATTACTGATGCACCTATTGTTATCGGAATAGCAACTGTTAAAAGCTTTTTAAAGATATAAGAAACTTGTTCATCCTTAAACCTTTGACTCGCATCTATCTCAGCTCTACGTTCTCTTCTTCCTAACATATAAGCAAACATCAGATAAACCATAGATGCTACTGAACCTATTGTAGCTCCTGATATAGCACCCGCTGCTCCTAAAGTTTGCCCAAAGCTTTTCATAAGTAGGTAAGCCAAAGTAAGACCTAATACAACTCTAAAAAATTGCTCTGCAACTTGAGACACAGCAATCTTAGTCATGTCTTGTCTCCCTTGGAAATATCCTCTATATGCTGACATTGCTGGAACAAATAATAAAGCTGGAGCAATAGCTTTCATAGAGTACAATGCACCAGGATTTTTCATTATGTTTGTTACTATGTAGTCGGCTCCAAAAAACAATATACAAAATGATATTATACCAGTTATAAATAAAACTGTATGTGATACTTTAAATATCTTATTTGCACCTTTATAATTTCCAATGGCAACTTTTTCCGAAACCAACTTTGCCACAGCTGTTGGGAATCCAGCAGTAGCTAATGTTAAAAATAGAGTGTACACAGGATAAGCAGCCTGATAGTATCCCATTCCTTCTGAACCAATCATGTTTCCAAGGGGAATTCTAAAAAATCCACCCATTATTTTTACAATTACACCTGCTAGCCCAAGTATAAGGGCTCCTTTTAAAAAGGAGTCTTTGTTTTTGTTATTGTTCATAACATAACCTCCATACTGTTTATATAACAAACTTTAATATACCATATTTTTAATGCTATATTCAATATTTTAAACAAAAACTTCAAAAGACCTTCACGTAAAAGGTCTTTATGATAAAATTATTGAACTTGTTTTCCTAAAAAGTTAGCAGCTATTTTTAAAGATTTTTCTTCACTTTCTGCAATTGTATCTTTATCTTTTGAAACAACTACAATCGAACCTATACAGTCACCAGATGCACTAATTATAGGCATAATAACTTGACTAATATATTCCTTTTGGTCTTCTTTAAATAAAGGTAAAATATTTTTATCTTTTGAGTATTTTACTGTTCTTTCACTTATTATTGCTTCTAACTCATCACTTATACTTTTTTCTTTATAATCTTTTTTAGGAAGTTTAGATACAGCTATTATAGAATCTAAATCTGTTATTAATACACCATATCCTAGTACTTCTGCTAATGTTTCAGCATATTCCTGAGAGAATTCATTTAATTCTCCTATTGGAGAGTATTTTTTAAGTATGACTTCTCCATCTTTTGCTGTGAATATCTCTAAAGGATCTCCTTCTCTAATTCTTAATGTCTTTCTTATCTCCTTTGGGATAACTACCCTTCCAAGATCATCTATTCTTCTAACTATACCTGTTGCTTTCATATTTTTTAATCCCTCCATAAATTACTTTAAGTTTATTTTTACCATTGTTAAGAAAAATATACAAAAAAAGCTATATCTTCTCCAGATATAGCTTTTTTAAGCATATTACTATTTTTTTAGTTTTTATATTGTGATTGTATTTATTACTTTTTCATCTTTTTCTACTTTAGCTTCTTTAGTTAATTTTTCTATTTTCTCTTGATATTTATTTTTTAATAATTGTTCTTTTATAGTTTCTTTAGAATCTTCAAATGGTGTTTGTTCATTTACTTTGTCTGTTACTTTAATTATATGGTATCCATATTGAGTTTCAACTAAGTTAGATATTTCACCCTTTTTCATAGAAAACGCTGCTTCTTCAAATTCAGCTACCATTTGACCTCTTGAGAAGAATCCTAATTTACCACCATCACTTGCTGAAGCATCTTGTGAATATTTCTTTGCAACCTTTGCAAAATCTTCACCTGATTTAACTTCTTTAAGGGCTTCTTCAGCTTTTTTCTTGGCTTCTGCCTTCTTCGCTTCTGAAAGCGGCTTATTGTTATCATCTACTGTTTTTAATAAAATATGAGAAGCTTCTACTTCATCTTTTTTGAATTCATCTTTATGTGTATCATAGTATTTTTTCATTTCTTCATCTGATATTTTAGTTTCTTTAGTAAAATTAGCTTGATAGTTTTGCATAGCTAAATCTTTTTCTTGTTGGTCTTTTAAAAATGTATCATCTATACCTAATTTTTCAAGTTGTTTTTTATAATTTTCATCTTTACTCATAGCGTCTTTTAAATCTTTAAAACTTTTTTCAACATCTTCTTTTTTAGGAAGTAAGTTATCTTTTTTAGCTTGTGAATATATGACTTCTGTAGTTATAAGTTGTTCAAGAATTAAGTCTTTAAACTTGTCCTTATACTTTACTCCTTTTTCAACTTCTTTGTCCCAAATGTCTTTTCCATAAGTTTGTTCCATAGAATCTTTATAAAGAGCTATAGTTTTTTTAAATTCATCTGATGATATTTTTGTACCATTTACTGTTGCTACAGTTCCATCTGTGCTTGCGCTACAAGCTGTTATTGATACTACAACTATCATAGCTATTACTAACGTTATTACTTTTTTCAAATTTAAAACATCCCTTCTTAAATTTACAAGTTATTTGACCTTGCACATTTTTTCTAACAGTTCTTCTAATTCTGTAACTATATTATAACCTATTTTTTGTTTAGTTCTATACTTTGTTATTGGAACTAATAATATTTCATCTTTCACTTGTCTAATTTTTTCTATTTTTAATATCTTACACAATGATTTTATATAAGCTATTGTAAGTAGTGTTTGTACTGGTTTAGGTATATCAGAGAATCTATCTTCAAGTTCTTCTTGTATATCCAACATATCTTCCCTATTTTCAATAGAAGCAATCTTCTTATACATTTCAATCTTAATCAATTCATCCTTAATATAATTGTCTGGAATATATGCATTTACACTTAAATCTATTTCAACATCAATTTCCTCAACAATAGGCTCACCTTTAACCTTTTTAATTGCATCATTAAGCATTTTGACATATAAATCATAACCTATGACTGCCATATGACCATGTTGTTGAGAACCTAAAATATTTCCAGCCCCTCTGATTTCAAGGTCTCTCATCGCTATTTTAAAGCCTGATCCAAATTCTGTAAATTCTCTAATAGCCTTTAATCTTTTTTCTGCTATTTCACTTAAAGTCTTATCTTTTTCATACATGAGATATGCATATCCTTGTCTGGAACTTCTTCCAACCCTACCTCTTAACTGATATAACTGAGCTAATCCCATTTTATCTGCATCGTATATAATCATGGTATTTGCATTGGATATATCCATGCCTGTTTCTATTATTGTAGTACATACTAGCACATCATAGTCTTTATTTAAAAATCCTAAGATTATATTTTCTAGTGATTTAGAAGTCATTCTTCCATGTGCAACAGCTACTCTAGCATCTGGCACAAGCTTTTGAATCATACTTGCCATTTCTTCAATATGTTCAACTCGATTGTATACGAAGAATACCTGTCCACCTCTGCTTAATTCTCTTTCTATTTCATCTTGAATTACGCTTTCCTTACTCTCAGTAACATACGTTATTACAGGATGTCTTTCTTGCGGGGGTTCTTCTATAACACTCATATCTCTTATCCCACTTAAAGACATATGTAGAGTTCTTGGTATAGGAGTTGCTGAAAGTGTAAGAACATCTACTGTAGATTTAATTTTCTTTAAAGCTTCTTTGTGTTTTACACCAAATCTTTGTTCCTCATCAATAACTACAAGACCCAAGTTTGGTAAATTTATATCTTTAGATATTATTCTATGAGTACCAATTAAAATATCTACTAACCCTTTTTTAGCATCTTCAATAATCTGCTTTTGTTGCTTTGGAGTCTTGAATCTACTCAAAACTTCCACTCTCAAAGGATAATTTTCAAACCTTTCTTTAAATGTATTGTAATGCTGTTGAGCCAGTATCGTTGTTGGTACTAATACTGCAACCTGCTTTTGGTCCATACATGCCTTAAAAATACTTCTAATTGCTACTTCTGTTTTTCCATAGCCAACATCTCCACAAACAAGTCTATCCATTACTTTACTTGATTCCATATCATGTTTAGTTTCCTCTATTGCTTTTAATTGGTCTTCTGTTTCTTGATATGGAAACAAGGATTCAAACTCTGCCTGCCAAGGTGTATCTTTTGAAAACTTATACCCTTGTATCTTTTCACGTTTTGCATAGAGTTCAATTAAGTCTTTTGTCATATCTTCAATTTCTTTTTTGACTTTTGCCTTTGCCTTTGTCCACTCATTTGTTCCAAGCTTATTTAACTTAACTTTTTCTACCTCTGCACCAATATATTTTTGTACTTTATCCATCTGATCTATTGGTACATATAAATTATCTCCACCTTGGTAAACTATTTTCATGTAATCTTTTTTGATGGCGTTAACTGTAATCTGTTCAATTCCTGTGTATCTACCTACACCACTATTTTCATGTACTACATAATCTCCAACGCTTAAATCTAAAAATGACTCTATCTTCTTTCCTTTTTTGGCTTTTTTATTACTAGTCTTAGAGGCTCTCTTATAGACCCCTATCATTTCATTATCTGTTATAACAACAAATTTTATGGATTTATACTGAAAACCACTATTTATATGTGCAGGTACAATTACAATTTGAGAAGATTTAATTTCAATATCTCTATCTTTAGAAACAGTTGTTTCTAAGCCTTTATCCAATAAATCTTTTCCTAATTTATTTGCTCTTTCCAATGTATTTGTAGCCAAAATTATTTTATAGCCATTGTATTTCAGCCGATTTAATTCTTCTACAAGTAAGTCTACTTTTCCATTAAATGTAGGTACTTCTCTACTTTCAAAATTTATTATGGATTTTACAGAAAAGTTATTTATAGACTTTGGTAATAGTGAATTTAAGACTACAGACTTGTCTTTTACTAGGTACTCTAAATCTGTATAGTGGTATAATAGTTTTCCTTGATTTTTAATAGCTAAACCTCTTTCAAGGTTTAATTTGTAATTTTCTCTAAACTCATTTAAGTAATTTTCACACCTTTCCTTAAGTCTTGTTATATCATTGATAAATACTATTGCATCATCTGCTAGATAAGTAAATATACTTTTGTTTTCTTCTGGATAGATATAATCTATATAGTTTTCTACACCTTCAAAATAGGTCTTACTTGATATATATTCTATATTTTGAAAGGTTCCTTCATCAGTATTTTTAGTTGTTTCTTTTTTTAATCTAACTAATGCATCTGTAGTTTTTTCTGGATAAATAAATTCTCTTGAAGGGGTTATAGAGAATTGTTGTAATTTATCAATTGATTTTTGAGAAAATACGTCAAAAGTTCGTATGGAATCTATCTCATCATCAAATAATTCCATACGAATCGGATTTGTATACTCAAGCGAGAACACATCAATAATTCCACCTCTTATACTAAATTGACCAAACCCCTCTATTTTTGAAACTCTTTCATATCCTAAGGAAACTAACTTCTCAGTTAATTTTTCTAAATCTAAACTATCCCCCACTTTGTAATGAGACACACTATCAAGTAAAACTTGTTTTGGTATATATTTTCTTAAAACGGCTTCAATAGAAGTCACTAAAATTATTTTTTCTTTCTTTGCTAGTTTTAACAACACCTTTAATTTTTTTGCTTCTTCGTTTCTGTCCTTTGCATCTAAATGATAAAAGTAAATATCTTGAAACCCTAAATATTCGACCTTATCCCCAACATAAAAATTTAAATCTTCATATACTTTTTTTGCTTCTAAATCACTACTTGTGATAAAAATCATTTGTCGTGACAAATCATTAAACATAGAATATGATATATGAGGTTTTTGTACTGGTAAAAGTCCATTAACCAATAATGAGCCTTTTGTATTTTTTATGCAGTTTATTATATCTTTATACTCTTTTGAGTTCTGCAAAGGATATAAAAAAACATCATTCATTTAAATCTCCCTCTCACTATCCATTGTATTTGTTCATAGACATGTCTATATTTTCTCTTATTATTGAGTCAACAGCACACGCCGCTTTTTCTAGTGCTTCATTTATATTATCAGATTCTTCTTTTCTAAATCTAGAAAGTACAAAATCTGCTAAGTCTTGGCCAACTTCTGGCTTAGATACACCTACTCTTACTCTTGGGAAATCATTTGAACCTAAACACTTCGTTATAGATTTCATTCCATTATGAGTACCACCACTTCCTTTTTTTCTTATGCGTATCTTTCCAACATCTAAATCTATATCATCATACACTACTACTATATTATTTAAATCTACCTTATAATATTTATATATATCTATTAATGTTTCTCCACTTAAATTCATATAAGTTTGTGGTTTTACTAGTAATACTTTTTCAGTACCTACTCTACCTTCGCCAATTAAAGCTTTGTGTTTTATTTTAGTAACACTAATGTTGTATTCTTTTGCAAGAATATCTATGACATCAAATCCAACGTTATGTCTAGTCTTTTCGTATTTTTTTCCTGGATTTCCTAACCCTACTACTACGTACATTTTTTACCTCCTGTTATAGAAATTTATATAACAAACTATAATAAAAATCAAATATATTATACTCTGTAAATATTATTATAATTGTCGCTAGAGAAATAAATGGTGTAAAAGGAATTTGTTTTTTGATATTTATATTTTTAAAAATTTTAATTACATATAAAATAACAAAAAATAAAAATGCTAAAATAAATGATAAAATTATCACATAAAATCCATAGTTATTTCCCAATGCAAAGCAACATAAGCTATAGAGACCTACATCTCCATAGCCTAATCCTTTTGTAAATTTAGCAATAATATAAGGTATAATAAAACCTATTGCCAGTCCAAATATATGAGTTATATAGTCAATTTGCACTATATTGCAAAAGATTAAAAAAATTACACCTTGAACTATTATACCACTAACTATTGTTATATCATATACATATATTGTGTAGTAGTCTATAATAGATATAATTATTAAAAATGGAATCAATACTATATATTGTACACATTCTGTACTAATCCCAAATTTTAGATATATTAATACAGATAAAACTACAGTTACTATGTAAATAAAAAGCATATTATACGAACTTTTCTTTAATCCATCACAAAAAATATATAAGGATTTATTTATCAAATATGCAAAAAATAAGGAAATTATTATTATATACTCCATAGTCTACAGTACTATGTAGTAGGGTTAATAATAATATTGTCCTTATTGATTACTTTAATTCACTTTTATAAAAATTAAAATTACATTAAATTTAACTATCCTCTACATAAGTATAGAAAAGTAAAATTCAAGTAATTGTCTTCCAAATAAAATTGTTATTAATGCTCCAATTGATATAAATGGCCCATAAGGTATAACAGAATTGTATTTCTTTCCCTTTATCTTGCTCAAAACTATCACACAAATTCCATATACTGCTCCTACATAAACACTCAGTAAAGCTGTTAAAAGACCATTTTTAGCACCCATATATAAGCCTAACATTGCGAATAGTTTAATATCTCCTCCACCCATGCATTCTTTTTTTATTATGAATTCAATTAGAACTACTATAAGCCAAATGCTTCCTCCACATACAAAAGCACCTATAATAGAATCTTTAATTGAAACTTCTTTTAGTAGAAGATTAAAAATTATAGCAAATATAGCCCCAAAAACTAGTATCCTATCTGGTATTATAAAGTGGTCAATATCTATAAATGTTATTACAATTAATAAAGATACAAGAACCAAATAATAAATAGTCGATATGGATATTCCATAAACCATAAATACTGTTAAAAATAAAATTCCTGTAATTAACTCTACTATAGCATATCTACTAGAAATTTTCTCACCACAATATCTGCATTTTCTCCCACTCATTAAATAGCTAAAAACTGGTATTAAGTCCATAGTCTTTAATCTAGTATTGCAACTCATACAATGAGATGGGGGACTAGAGATAGATATACCTTCTGGAATCCTAAAAATACAAACATTAAAGAAACTTCCAAATACTAGCCCAACTACAAATACATATAAATTAACGACTATAATTTCCATTATAACTTACTCCACCTATCATTCTAGTCATAAATTCTTGGTCAGTACATCTACTAAGTGCCATATCTTTTGTAATCTTTCCATTTTTATAAAGTTCCATTAAATCTTGATCCATAGTTTTCATACCTGCTTTAACTCCAGTTTGTATCATATTTGGAATTTGATATGTTTTTCCTTCTCTTATTAGGTTTTTTATTGCTGGTGTTGCAAACATCAATTCAATTGCAGCTATCCTACCCTTCCCATCTGATGTAGGAAGTAATTGTTGTGATACTACCCCTTCACACACTGTAGACAATTGAGTTTTTATTTGTTGTTGTTGGGCTGGCTGGAACATGTCCACTATTCTGTCTATTGTCTTAGCAGCACCAACTGTATGTAGTGTTGAAAATACTAGATGTCCTGTTTCTGCGGCTGTTAACGCTATTGACACAGTCTCAGGGTCTCTCATTTCCCCTATTAGTATTACATCTGGGTCTTGACGTAAAATAGCTCTAAGAGCTGAGTGAAAACTTTCTGTATCAGTTCCTACTTCTCTTTGGTTTACTAAACTTTGTTTATGGTGATGGACATACTCTATTGGGTCTTCTAGTGTAATTATATGTTTTTGTTGCGTTTCATTTATTATATTTATCATACTTGCAAGTGTTGTACTTTTACCACTTCCTGTAGGTCCTGTAACTAAAACCAATCCTTTATGTCTTTCAGTAAAAGATTTTATGTTTTCTGGAAGTCCTAGTTTCTCAAAAGTTGGTATTTCTGCTGTTATAGTTCTTATTGCTATTGCATAATTTCCTTTTTGTCTATAGGAGTTTACCCTAAATCTTTCTCCAGTTTTTAGAGAAGCTGAAAAATCAGCTTCTCCATGTTCTTCTATTACTTTAAACATAGATTCCCCTGCTATGTCTTTTGCCATTTGCATCGTTATCTCTGGTGTCAAGATTTGTTCACTTAGCTTTACAAATCCACCTTTTACTCTAGCTACAGGATTTGTACCAACTGTTATGTGTATATCTGATGCCTTTAAACTTATTGCTTGCTCTAATAAATCATAAATATACATAATATTTATTCTCCATATCTTTTATTAATTTACTTACTTTTTTAGTAATAAACATACAAAGTCATTTTATTACTTATTAGTTTATACTAAGTTATAGTTTTGTGTTTAGTTTACTTTTTTGTACGAACTTATGTCATGACTAATTGAAATTTTATCTTTTATGTCATAATTATCTAATATATTTGAATCTACATTTATATTAAATTTAACTTTAGCTTCAACTTCATATTTTGAATTTGAGTTTTCTTCAACACCTAATCCAAGAATATTTTTTTGTCCATCTTTAACTTCTACCTCTTTTATTCCATCTTTATCACCAGTTACTACTAAACTTAACTCTGCCCCTGAGCCATTTTCTTTTAATTCTGGCCAGCTTTCTTTCGTCATGTCGTAGTCAGCTTTATAAAAAGGTATTTTTATAGTAGCATCTTCTGTTTTATCAACTTCTTGAGGTTTTAATTCCTTCAGTCTACATTTTATCTCCGCTAAAAGCTCATTTTGTATATAATCAAAAGTTGTTATCAAAGTCATATTATCATATTTAACAGGTATTTTCTCATAAGACATACTTTTTAACTGATTACATTGGTCTGATATCTCATATAGTAACTCTTTATATTCCAAAAAATCTTCTGCTGTATTTTTATTTCCACTATATATATTCTCACTTAATTTTTCAAATTTCCTTACATTATTTCTCAAGTGAACCCTCAAAGCATTAAATCCTTCAGTTTGATTTGGTAAGAGTTTTAACAAGTTTTCTAATGTATCCCAGTTACTATTCCAACCATATCTCTTCCCATTTATTATAGGATTTTGTATTAAGTCATAATATTGTTGAGAATCTGGAATTCCATCAGATATTTCTACTTTTGGTTCATCAATATGAAATGTATGTCTGTATTCAATCATATTTTGCATTGCCAAAGAAATACTATCTAAAGCTTTATAAGTGTATGAAAATGTCCCATTTAAATGTTCATTTTCAACTTTATTTCCTTCTAAAAACATTTTTAAAAGAATATCATTATTTACTAACTTTGCCTGAAGTAATGTAGTTGAATCTATATCTCCAACCAAAATACTTTCATTTATTTTACTGATATCTCCAGAAGTATAAGTCTTACAAATTCTTAATGTAGAATCTCTATGTGAAAGAATAGTTTCAGCTATATCTTCAATATCCCTATCCTCAAATATATTTAAACCCTGTAATTTTTTTAACTCTATACTAGCTTTTTCTAAATCTGGAGCAGCTTTATTTAAATAGAACTTTATATTATTCATATACCCAAGTCTCTCCACTGGAAGATTTTCCTCATCTTGATTATTAAGTTCCAAACTTGATATATTTCTTAATGCTGACCTTGATATTGATTTTTCTTGATTTTCACTTTTAAGTTCATTATCTATTTTTTCAAGCTCATCATACAATTTTTCATATGCTTTATCAACACTATTTTCCACACATGTATCTGCTAGATACTTGGCCTGTATACCCTCATTAGTAGTCTTTGTAGATTTTATTCTATTAGCTATCTGATTTGAAAATGTCAATCCAACAATAGAAAGCAATGCTACTACAACCAAAACTAAAACTAATGCCGCCCCTCTTTCGTTTTTTATCTTATTATACTTCCTCAAAATCTCACCCCCAAGTAAAATTATTTATCTTTAAATATTTCAGTTACAATTTTAACTTCTTTTTTACTTGAATAGTCATTCATGCTTTTTCCCGTTGCAGTTATTTTGTATATTTGACCACTTTTATCATCTACAATAACCTTTACTTTGTTTGTAATACTTTCCTTGTCAATTATATTTCCGTCTTTATCTTCTACTGTTGTAATCTCTTTATATGGAGTATCATATAAACTCACATCATCCTTGTTAAGTACTTTATCATATACGACTTTGTTTGATTTATCTATTAATTTTTCATATTCCACTGTTCCATCTTCTCGCTTATCCAGACTGTCAAAATCAAATGTTCCACTTTTTATTTTCTCTCTTAAGTTCTCTATTTCACTTTGAACATAATTTAAGGAACTTATATCTGCTTCATTTTTAGTGTTGGCCTTTTCATTAGTATTGATAATATTAAAAAATGCAAATAATATAATTCCCATAATCGCCATAGCTACTAATACTTCAATTAAAGAAAATCCTTTTTCATTACTCTTTTTACTCATATTTTATCAACCTACTTATTTTTTAAATAAATTCCCATTTACCCAATTCTTGACATAACATCAAATGTATAAGTCTTATTATTTAAATCACTGCTTTTCTGGCCTTCTTGAGCTGATTCATTATAATATACACTTACTGTATAAATAGATTTATCAGCTTGTTTTTCTATTTTAAATGGCGTTTCCTTCATTTCTTTATTGTTTTGAACTAATGGTTGATTAGAAATTATTTCTTCTCTAAGTGCATCTTCAGTATTAGTGGTATTTTCTTGAATTCTTGTTACAGAGTATACTCCTGTATTGTTTTTGGTATCTATAGATACTTCATACTTTACTGTATTCTCTGGAGTTTCTATATTGTATTCATAGCCACTACCTGAACTGTTCTTTGTTACATCCTTACAGTTTTCTAAGTCTCTATTTAAATATTTATTAATTAAATTAATATTTACTTGAGCATCTGTAATGATTTGTTGTTTTTTTACTGCTGATGTTATACCATTAAATACTTTATAAGAAATGCTTAAAACTATAGTCAATATAAATACAGCTACTATTATTTCTAATAAAGTAAGACCTCTTTCATTGTTTTTGTACAAGCTCATCACCTATCTTTAAAACCTATTTGGTTTTATTTTGCACTAGATTTAAATGGATTATATTTTCCTGGTCTCCATGAAGATGGATTATCTGTATCAAGTACCATTGTAGTATTTTCTTTAGTATACATTATAAATTTAAATGTAGCCTCTACTACACCTTCTGCCTCTGGAGTCGCTACTTCTTTTTTTGTTTCTTTTTCTGTTGCAGCTCTAAGTACACAAGTGTTACATAGATAACTTGTTGACCTATCTAAAAGTTTGTCATTCTTAAGAATTTCTCCTTCTTTTATCAATGGACAGTCATTATATAAATGCCATTTATCTTCGCCTTCTACCCAATATATTTTTGTATCTTTATTTATGTTCACATTTTTAATTAAGTCTTTATTACTTGTTGTCTCTTGTTCTTCTTTTTCTGGCTCTATATATGAAGTCATAGTATAGTCTAATATCTGAGTAACATTTTTTTGCTCTTCTAAATAAGCCATCAATTTTTTAACATTTCTATAGTCCCCTCTAACACTTATTGTTGTTGATATTCCATAAAAATGTTCATATTCTCTAATATTTCCAACATCATAGCTAGTTAAGTCAATATTATATGTTTTCATTTTCTTGTCTAAACCAATTAGAAACAGACCATCTTGCATATCATATAATAGGTTTTTACTTTTTTCATTTAATTCAGTTTCAATATTTTTAAGTTGTTTTTCATATTTTGGCATAAGAGCTGTTTTCTCTTTATATGTATTTAGTTTTTGTGTAGCTTGTTTTACAGAATTTTTTGTAGAAACATATTTCTCATATTGTGGATAAAGTCCAAAATATCCATAGGATAAAATAGCAAGTAAAATTACAACTTTTATAAGTATTCCCTTTAGACTAACTTCCATTTTAAATATATCTTTTATATCTTTTTTAAATATGTCCTTATTCATTAGTTAATACACCTTCTTTCAGGTATAATGTCATATTAAATGTATAGTTGGAATTCTCTTCATTGCTTTTTATGCTATGCAGTTTAACATCTTCAAAATAATACAAGCCCTTTAATTTATATAAAAACTGACCTACATAAGAAGAATCTTTAGCATTTCCTTCTATGTTTATAACATTTGGTATCTTATCATATAATGGTGTTTTATCATCTTTATCTGTATCAGCACTATCAGTTCCACTATCTCCAGTTAATGCTTCTGACACATTTGTAGTCTTATCTTCATTTAAATCACTGCTGGCTTTATCTCCATCACTACTACTTTTTGTATTTGATTTTGTTTCATTACTACTTGATTTATTTGTGGTAGTTTTATTGTTATTTGAGTTCTCAGTTTTATTAGTAGTTCCAAGATTTTGATAAGTCGTTGATAAACTCATTAGTTCAACTCTACTTGGAGTATTTTTATCTATATCATCCAATAGATTTTCCCATTTTACCTTTTTCCCAATTAACATATCATATACCTTTATTTCTTCTGTTTTACTTTGTATCATTTTTTCTATATTTCCAATTTGATAGTAAGCAGACTCAATATTTCTTATTTCATCATTTACATTTTCAAGTTCTTTATTAGCTAAACTGTTTGAAAAAATTAAACATAAATATGGAATAGAAATCACTAAAATAACCACAGGTGCCATTTTCATTACACTTTTTATTTGTTTAGCTTTCATTTGTTTTCTAAGTATATCTATTGGTAGAAAATTTATATTTTCAAAATCTTTTTTGTCTTTAGGCTCTATCATACAACCTAAAAGTTCTACAATTGAATTTATATCATCTTCATCTATATCACCAGATACCATATCAGCTATATCCATTATCTCTGTAAGACCTTGAGAAACATAGTTTGAAAATGCAGAACTAAAAGCCTCATAAATTAATTTATTAGAGTACCTTTTCCCCAATATCAATATAGTGTCTGTTACCTTACCAAAGTTTCTTGACGAATAGTAATTCATAAGTCCTTTTGACTCTTCGACCACATTTAATAATTGCATTTCCATATCTTTAGCAGTTATTCTTATTGGTATATTATCACTAATAAATAAAGTATCTTTTTTATATATGTTTATAATTGTGCTATTATCGCTTATATTTGTCACCATTATATCATTGTAATCTAAATTCTTGAGAATTCTTAAATAAGCTGTTGATAATGTATCTATTCTATCCAATACCAAATCAAATTCATGTATTATATCTACAATTGCATTTATTTCTTCTTTCTTTATAGCCCCAATAATCAGATTTAAACTAGCCTCTTCACCTTCTGACCTATCAGATATCTCACTAGATACTTCATATGAAAATACATACTCATCTGATTCCAGGGCCATCATTTCATCCATTTCTAGCTTCATAAATCCATCTAAATCTTTTTTATCCATCTTAGGCAACTTTTGAGGTTTTAGAATTACATCTCTCGTATTCAAACAAAACACTATATGTTTTGATTTTAACTTTACATTTTCTAATGCATATCTCAATAGAGCATACTTTTCTTTAGAAAAATCTTGAGCAATATCCTCTATTGAAAATACATTAAAGTTTTTTATATAAAATTTATCTTTATCATGTTTGTATCTGCCTTCAACTATGGATATAGAATCACCATAATATGATACATAAACCTTATTCATTTGTTGTTTTCCCTCCTACATAGCATCATATATACTAAGCATTGGCATGAATATTGATACAACCAGTACCGCAACTATAATACCAACTGCAATTATTAAAACAGGTTCTATCATTGATGCCATTCTATTTAGATAAATTTCGGATTCATATTCATAGAATTCAGCCATCTGTCTACTTATGTTCTCTAATTCCCCTGTCTGTTCCCCTATAGCTATCATCTGCACTAAAACTGAATCAAAATACGTATATCTTTCTAAGTTTTCTGCTAGACTTTCACCTCTTGTTATTCCATCTTTTGCTGATGTTAAAATCTTTTCTGCCATAGTATTATTTACACTATCTATAATATAATCGAGCCCTTGAACTAATGGATACCCAGTTGATACAAATAGATACAATGCTCTTGAAAATCGTGTAGCCACCATACAGTTTATACCTTTTCCCAATACAGGAATTTTATTTATAACTCTATCCTTTTGAGCTCTACCCACTGGTGTTTTTAGATACTTCTTAAATTGGTAAATAGACAGTATAATAACTAAAAGTACTATTGGCCAAAATGTCTTCATAAATGTACCAAATCCCATAACAATCCTTGTTACAAGTGGAAGAGTGGCACCTACTGTTGTGATTGAATTAATCATCTTAGGTACCATAAATGCTGTAAATATAAAAATCATTATAAATGAAGAAATCAAAACTATTAATGGGTATGTAGCTGCATTTCTAAGCTTTTGCTTAACTCTATGCTCACTGGAATAAAATGAAGCCATACTTTTTAATACTTCATCTAGTTTACCTGTAGCCTCACCTGTAGCCACCATAGCACCAAGTAACTTTGGAAACTTAGACTTTGGTGCAAGCATTGAGTCAGCAATAGTAGAACCTATTTTTATCTCTGCTACTATACGATTTATTTCTTCTCTTAATGTAACATTAGTTGACCTTCCTGCTAATGTTTCTAATCCAGAAATACTATTTATACCAGAAGATACTATAATAGCAAACTGTCTGCAAAAATGGCTTATTTGGTCAGCCCCTAAGTCTTTTTTTCTCTTTCTAGAAGATATATTTATATTTTTACTTTTACTTTCTTTGATTTCAAGAACTCTAAGATTTCTTTTTCTAAGAAGACTTTTAGCTTCATTAAAATCATTAGCTTCAATCACATCAGTTTGCTTTTTCCCATCCTCTTTTATTATTGTGTACTTAAAACTTTTCATAATATCATCCCTTAATCAGTCATCAAAATTATTCTAATCATTTCTTCTACTGTTGTCTTTCCACCTAAAACCTTTTTAACTATATCCTCTTTTAGACTAATCATACCTTGTTTTTTAGCTAACTTTAAAATTTCTCTTTGATTTGCAGATGAATCTATTAGCTCTTTTATTTCTGGTGTAATTTCAAGCATTTCAAATATACCTAGACGACCCTTATATCCAGTATTATTACATCTTTCACATCCCTGTCCTTTATAGATAGTCACTGATTCGTTTACATCAATGCCAAGAGCCTTTTTTTCTCCAGTGTCTGCCTCATATGAAATTCTACAATGTTCACATATTTTTCGTGTCAGCCTTTGAGATATTACCCCTAAAAGAGATGAAGTTATCAAAAAACTTTCCACATCCATATCTAAAAGACGTGAAATCGCTCCGACTGCTGTATTTGCATGTAATGTACTTAAAACTAAATGTCCTGTAAGAGAAGCTCTAATTGCTATTTCAGCAGTTTCTGTATCTCTTATCTCTCCAACCATTATTATATCTGGGTCTTGACGCATAAAGGCTCTAAGCCCACTGGCAAAAGTAAGTCCTGCCTTCTCATTTATTTGAGATTGATTTACACCAGGTAGTTCATACTCTATAGGGTCTTCTATCGTTAATAAATTTCTATTTTCCGTATTCAATTGATTTAGCATTGAATATAATGTAGTAGTTTTTCCACTTCCAGTAGGTCCAACTACCAATATAAGCCCATAAGGAGTATTTATTAACTCATCATATATCTTAGAGCCATGTTCATCTATTCCTAGTACTTCTTTACTTACCATAAAATTACTCTTATCAAGTACTCTCATTGCTATTTTTTCATCCCTATTAGTAGGCATTGTAGAAACCCTAAAATCTATAGGTTTATTATCTACTTTTAAATATATTCTACCATCTTGTGGAATCCGCTTTTCAGATATATTTATATCTGACATTATTTTTATACGACTTATTACCGCTTTGTATGGAGCAGAGTTCATTCTCATATATTCTCTTAACATTCCATCTATTCTAAATCTAACACGCATGTAATTTTCGCTTTGTTCTATATGTATATCACTGGCCTCCATTCTAACAGCATTTTCTAGTATATTATTTACTAGTCTTACTATTGGAGCAGCATTTACATCCTCTTCAAGGATTACTGTTTCTCTAATTCCACCAGTCTTGTTTTTGTTGTATTCAGTCATTGCTTTATTTATTTCTGAATGTGCATAAGCATGACCTATTGCTTTGTTTATATCTTCTGCACTTGATATAAATATTTCGACATCTTTACCTGACATACGTCTTACATCTTGAACTGCTTCTCTGTCTTGTGGGTCTGACATGGCTAGACATATCTTGTCTCCATCGATTTTGAATGGAAATATCGCATATCTTTTACATATATTTTCTGGAACCATTTTTGTAGCTAATGTGTCTATTTCTGTTCCTTCTAAAAATACACTTTCTATATCCAAAAGTTCTTTTAATACACTTATTAATAAGTTACTATCTATAAGACCTTCTTGTACTAGAAATTCTCCTAGTCTTTTTCCACTGTTTTTTTGTTCTGATAATGCCCATTTAAGCTGGTCTTCTGTTATGTATCCTTTTTCAACCAGTTTGTCTCCTATTCTAACTTTTTTAGCCACAGATTTCACTCCTTTACTATCTCAATTATATCATCATTTGTGATTGGACATTAAAGAAAATAGTATAAAAGACAGGAAGATTTTCTTCCTGCCTTTTTCATTAAATTTATAATTAAACTTAAATATAATCAAATAATAAATATATTATTTACTATTAATTACCACTACTACCATTATCCTCTAAATTATCTATAAGAATGATGTATATATCACCTTTATCTAAAGCACTAGTTAACTTACTAGAAAGATTTTCATCTGTATAAACCTTATCTTCCCCTATATCAGATACTAGTTTGTTCGCTTGTTCTTTTGTTATTGTTGCGCCATCTATCAATAATGCTAATTTTTTATTATTACTAACTTTAACTAAATCATAAGTTCCACCAATATCAGAATTTTCTATATCAGATTCCAAGTATGATTTTAAGTGCGTTTTTATATCTGTAGGTAATGTGTTAGTATCTGCATAATAAGACAATGCTGCACTTTTAACTGAACTATAATCAGACTCAACACTTGCTACCTTAGCTTTGTTTATATTACTAAATAAAGCTGGAACTGCCACTACTGCTAATATACCTATAATTGCAATTACTACCAATAATTCCACTAAAGTGAAACCTTTTTTATTCTTTCTTAACTTCATTTTTATTCCCCCTCAATTTTTTTAATTAATACTTAATTATAATATATCTGGTTAAAAATCTAAGTAAAATTATTTACACGTACTAACCAGATTTATTTCTAGCATATAACCATTTTTTTGAACAAAAAAAACTATGAAAATAAAAGTATCATAAATACAATTTCATAGCCGGTTGCACCACTAACTCAATATGTTCCAAGGTGCCCACATTACAGAACATACATCAACGTTTCTATTTTATTAAATTTAGAATGATATATAACTCATAATAGAGATACATATCCACTTATATTATATAATAGTTACCACATTTTAGCAATACAGTTTATATTATTTATATATACCAAACTTTAACATATTCAAACATAATTTCCGAAAGTAATTATACTATACAAAAAAGAAACATCTCCCTACAATTATCATATATCGTAAGGAGATATTTATAAATTATCATTTAGTTTTATCATTGTCATTTCCATCCTTTGCTAATATTTATTTGAAAGCTAAAAGCTATTACAATATAGTATTTTATTAAAAACATCTATATTCTTGCAGTTATGATTCAGCCACAATCACTATATAAATGAAACTCTTCATCTATATATATGCTTATCGTACAAAATTACTTTCTTTACAGTAACTTTATATAATCCAGAACCCTCTCACAAACACTAAAGATATAGAATAGATACTATTTTCAATTCTTATAAATAAACTTTCAATAGATTTTTATATTTACTTTAGATTGTGGCTGAATCAATTAATTATTAGGGGTTCATCTTCAATCCTTCCCATTGGAAACACCTCTTTCTTTAATTTATATTTACATAATACTACATAATTCAAACTTTTTCAATGCTTTTTCCAAATATTTTTTATATTCGTAATATTCATAATTTTATATTTTTTATTAAATTTAGTTTTTAATTACTTATCCACATGTTTTACAAGAAACATTTACTTTTATATACACACATACAACTCCAATAAATTATACTAATACATAAATTAGATATTAAAAAAGAGTTGCTTAAAAACTTACTTTAAGCAACTCTTATAAATCTAATTAATTAAAATAATTTACTTACTGATTCATTAGAGAATATCATTCTTATAGCATCTCCAAATAAAGGAGCTACTGTTTTTATTTTTATCTTATCTATTCTTTTTTCTTCAGGAAGTTGTATAGTATCAAGAACTATTAACTCACTTATTTCTGAATTAGAAATTCTTTCAATAGCTGGTCCTGATAATACACCATGAGTACAACAAGCATAAACATCTTTTGCTCCAAACTCTTTAAGTGCATTTGCCGCATTAACGATTGTTCCAGCTGTATCTATCATATCATCTAATAGTATAACATTTTTACCTTTAACATCACCTATTAAGTTCATAACTTCACATACATTAGCTTTTGGTCTTCTCTTATCTATTATCGCTATTGGAACTTCTCCATTTAAAGTATTAGCAAACTTTCTTGATCTAGTAACACTTCCTAAATCTGGAGATACTACTACTAAATCTTCTATTTTCTTTTCATTGAAGTAATCTGCTAATATTGTTCCACCTAATAAGTGGTCTAGTGGTATATCAAAGTATCCTTGTATTTGAGCTGCATGTAAATCCATTGTTAATACTCTGTCTGCTCCAGCAGCAGTTATTAAGTTTGCAACTAATTTAGCAGTGATTGGATCTCTTGCCTTAGCTTTTCTATCTTGTCTTGCATATCCATAGTAAGGAATAACTGCTGTTATTCTTCCTGCTGATGCTCTCTTTAATGCATCAATTAAGATTAATAACTCCATTAAGTTATCATTTACTGGACTATTAGTAGATTGTACTACAAACACATCACAACCTCTTACTGTCTCATTCATGTTTACACATATTTCACCATCACTAAATGTACCTACTTCACAGTCTAGCACTGATACACCTATATAGTCAGCTATTTTTTGTGCTAACTCTTTCGATGAATTACCTGCAATAATTTTAATCTCGCTTCCGCTAGTATTCATTTATGTAACCCTCCTGAAAATTTTAAAATCCTAATGAATATAATTTATAATAATTTCGAGCTAATTTTATTAGCCAAAATAATAAACTAAATAACTACTTACCTTGATTATCTTTTTGATTCTTCTTTTCTACCCATCCTTCTTTAACAACTTGTCTTTGTCTTGCTATTGCTAAAGCTCCATCTGGGACATCATGTGTTATTGTTGAACCTGTTGCTATATATCCTTTTTCTTCTACAACTACTGGTGCAACTAAATTAGAATTTGAACCTATAAACGCATCATCTTTAACTATTGACTTAAATTTATTTTTACCATCATAGTTTACAAATACTACTCCACATCCAATATTCACATTTTTTCCAACATGCGCATCTCCTATATAAGAAAGATGAGATGCTTTTGAACCATCTTCTATAACAGCATTTTTTACCTCTACAAAATCACCTATTTTTACATTGTTTCCTAAGTTAGTTTTCGGTCTTAAATATGCATATGGTCCAACAGTAGTATTATCTCCAACTTTACTATCAAGTATCGTTGAATTTTTTATTTCTGTCCCATTTCCTATTTCTGAGTTTGTTATAGATGAGTTCATTCCAATTATACAATCTGAACCTATCTTTGTTTTTCCTTGTAACATAACCCCTGGATATATTATAGTATCATTACCTATCTCAACATCAGATTCTATGTAGGTAGAGTTAGTGTTTATTATAGTCACTCCATTTACCATATGAGATTCATTTATTCTTCTTCTCATAATTTCTTCTGCCTTTGATAATTCCACTCTTGAGTTAACACCCATAAGTTCTTCAATAGTTGAACCTGCAAATGCACCAACTTTTAAGCCCTTGTCTCTCATTATTTTAGCAGTATCAGTTAAATAATATTCACCTTGTGCATTGTTATTATTTAACAAATCTAATGCTTCTCTAAGACTCTTTCCATTAAAACAGTATATCCCAGAATTTATCTCACTTATCATTTTTTCTTCTGAATTTGCATCTTTTTGTTCCACTATTTTAAGAAGGTCACCCTTCTTATCTCTTATTATTCTACCATAACCTGTTGGATTTCCAACTTTTGTTGTAAGAACTGTGGCATGATATTTATTTTCTATATGGAAATCAAATAATTTCTTTAATGTTTCTTCCTTTATAAGTGGAGTATCTCCACAAAGTACAACTATTATATCGTCATCATTTATATATTCTTTAGCCATTTTTACAGCATGTCCTGTTCCAAGCTGTTCTGTTTGCATAGCTATCATAGTTTCTTCTGCAAGTTTTTCTTTTACTACATCCGCTTCATGCCCCAAAATTACAACAGTATCCTTTACACCTGATTTTTTTGAAACATCTATAATATGGTTGACCATTTCTTTTCCGCATACTTTATGTATAACTTTTGGGTATTTAGACTTCATTCTTGTTCCTTTGCCAGCGGCAAGGATTATAGCTTTAAAGTTCATTGATACACTCCATTCAATCTAATTTAATTTTATTCGTATTATTATCTCAATCAATATACATTATAATACATTTATTTAACAATTTGTATACAACATATACATTATCACTAATAATATAGCACTTT
Source organism: Clostridioides sp. ES-S-0123-01 (assembly GCF_020658415.1). Taxonomy (NCBI): domain Bacteria; kingdom Bacillati; phylum Bacillota; class Clostridia; order Peptostreptococcales; family Peptostreptococcaceae; genus Clostridioides; species Clostridioides sp. ES-S-0123-01. The sequence continues at coordinate 33,675 of NZ_JACVWD010000008.1, read as the reverse complement.
TTTACTAAAAAGTACATATTTTAATGCAAATTCTACATTTAAAAAGAGCCTAAATGTTCGGGCTCTCTCCATTTTATATTTATTGTTATTCAGCAGCTACTTCCCATTGAACTAATGCTTCATGATACGCTTGTAAAACTGCATCTTCTAAAACTTGTCTCATTTCTGCATTTATTGGATGAGCTATGTCTCTGAAATTTCCTTCGCCTACTTTTCTGCTAGGCATTGCTATAAATAACCCATTGTGGCCTTCTATAACTTTTATATCATGCACTACAAACAAATTATCAAAAGTTATTGAAACTATACATTTCATCTTGCCTTCTTCTGTTAATTTTCTTACTCTTACGTCAGTTATCTTCATACCAATATATCCCCCTTTGATTTTGACAGAAATTAATTTATATTAAAATTATTATTGTTGGAATAAATTAATATAAACTGTTTTTTAAGTAATTCTATGGACAACTAGGGATATCCTCTTTTTATTTTTACATATTTTTCTAAATATTTTTTTTATTAATCTTCATCTATTTCAAATTCAAATTCTGAATCATTTTCTTCATCTAATTCTTCATTTCTATATTCATCTTTAAAAGTTTTTAAATTTGGTTCAACTACTATTTTATCTCCAGTAACATCTAACTGAATTAGTGATATATAATCTTTTACCATTTTTTCTGAAGGATTTGTTGTAGATATAAATACTCCAGTACCTATAACCTCTGCTCCAAATTCATTCATAAGGTCTACCATTCCTTTTATAGTACCTCCACCCCTCATGAAATCATCTATAATTATAACTTTACTATCTGGTTTAAGAGCCCTTCTTGGTAAACTCATACTCTCAACCTTCGAATTATTTCCACTTACATATGTCATACTAAGGGTAGGACCTTCTGATACTTTTATGTCTTTCCTTATTATAACTAAAGGCAAATTCATAGCCTTTGCAGTCATAAGTGCCATAGGTATACCTTTTGTTTCCATTGTTACAACATAATCTGCATCTACATATTCAATGTTTGAAGCAAATATTTTTCCTATCTTAGCAGCTATTGTAGGGTCATAAATTAAATCAATTAAGTATAAAAAACCACCAGATAGTATTCTAGATGTATCACATATTTTCTCACATAATTCCATTAAAAACTCTGCATTTTCTGCTATAGAAGTTTTAGGTATATATTTTACTCCTCCTGCTGCACCTGAGATAGTTATAACTTTCCCTAAATGTAGTTTTTCAAATACATTTTTTACAACTAATAAATCTTCACTTATTGTGGATTTTGCTGCATTAAATTGATTTGTAAAATAACTTAATGTATATATTTTATTTGGATTATCAGATAGTATTTTAACTATTGCTCCAATTCTCTCTGTTCTTTTAAATTTCATTACTATTTCCTCCTACAAATACCTTTATATAACCTTAAACTAAATAATGCATAACAATTCGTATTGTGGTATAATATTACTTATGTTTTATTATATTCAAAAATAAAATACATATAATATTATATGCATATTAATTATAAAATATTGAACATTATATTATTATACCACAAAAATAGTTCATATTGTAGGACTTAATTAAAAAGAAAGGTGGTTTTATTATGAATATACACTTTATAGGAATTGGCGGTATCAGCATGAGTGCATTAGCCGAAATATGTATCAATAAGGGTTATCAGGTTTCAGGTTCGGATTCAAACGAATCATATCTATTAGACAAACTTAGGGATCAAGGGGCAAACATCTATATCGGTCAAAAAAAAGAAAATATATCAGATGATGTAAATATGGTTGTTTATACTGCAGCAGTTCACCCAGATAATGAAGAACTTATAGCTGCTCGAGAAAAGAATAAATTAATAATGAACAGAGCTACTTTTTTAGGCCAGATTATGAGAGAATATAAAAACTCTATAGCAGTTTCTGGTACACATGGAAAGACTTCTACAACATCTATGTTGTCTACAATTTTTGAATATGCAGACTTAGACCCAACTATACTAGTTGGTGGTAACTTAAGCATGATAGGTGGTAATGTTAAGATAGGTAATTCTAACCATTTTATAACTGAGGCATGTGAATATGTAGATAGTTTCCTTAATTTTAATCCTAAGATATCTATAGTTTTAAATGTTGAGGAAGACCATCTTGATTATTTCTCAGGTATAGACGAAATCAAAGCTTCTTTTAATAAATTTGGTAAACTTTTACCTCCAGATGGATATTTCATAATAAATGGTGATGATGAAAATGTAGATGACATATTATATGATGTCAAAGCTACTATTATAAAATATGGTAGAGATTCTGACAATGATGCTGTAATAAAAGACATACATTTTGATAATAGTGGTCATGGGATATTTAAAATAGAGTATCAAGGAAAAGATTTGGGAGAATTCGAGCTTTCTGTATATGGTCTTCATAATATATACAATGCTTCTTCTGCTATAATGGCAGCTCTTGTTTCTGGTATTGATTTAGAGACTATAAGAAAAAATTTAAAAATATATAAAGGTGTAGGAAGACGATTTGAATCTAAAGGATACTACAAAAATGCCTTAGTAATAGATGATTATGCACATCATCCAACTGAATTAAAGGCTACTTTAGCTGCTGCTAAAAAGTTAAAAAAATCAACTTTATGGTGCATCTTCCAGCCACATACTTACACTAGAACAAAATCTCTTTTAGGAGAATTTTCAGAAGCTTTCTATGCTGCTGATAAAGTTATCATAACAGACATATATGCTGCAAGAGAAGATGATCCAGGAGATATACACTCTAAAGATTTAGTTGAAAAATTATATCAAAACAACGTAGATGCTATCTACATAAAAGAATTTGAAGATATAGTAAAATATTTACGTGAAAATGTTAATGATAATGATTTAGTAATAACTGCTGGTGCTGGTCCAATATATAAGGTTGCAGACTTACTAGTTGAAAAATAGTATGTAACTAAAAATAACATATAAAAATTAATGTAGGCTATCAAATGATATAATCGCTTGATAGCCTTCTTAATATTTTATTTCTTTCCAATCTCAAATATTTCATTTTTAAGATAATCAAATAAACTTGTATGAACCTCGTAGTAAGAGACAGTTTTTTTAGAAGTAACTTTTACATAATCCTTGCCCATTGTATCTACTTTCACAGCAAAATTTTCACCTTTTATATTTATACTGAAATTATAATCACTTCTTTCCTTGCTTTTTTCTGGCTGAACCTTTCCTACAACTCTTTTTGAAATCATCTTATGTGCTAAATCATCAAACTTCCATTTATGAACCTTCTTAGTTTCTTTTCCATAAGTTATAGTGACCTCTTTCCAGTCTTTATAGTGACTCAAAAGGTCAAATGAAGTATATATACTCTCATCTAAAAGTTTCTTAAAAGAATTTTTGGAATCAATTGGAACTTTATAATATTCCTCTTTATTTACAGTATAGACTCTAAAAAAATTAAGGTCTGTAGAAAATTTAATTCCATCATCAGAATACCCTTCATAAATTGCTTCATAAGAAGTAGTATTTCTTACCTTCTTAAATTCTGAGAAAAAGAACTTTATCTCGTTCCACATATCTTCTTCGATTTTTATGTTTTCTACATTTTTATCTGATACATAAATTTTCTTTTTCTCTTTTATTTGAGTCATTAAAGACCTATTATCTTCTGTCTCTGTTTCTACTTTCTTTGGAACTTCACTCTTATCCTTCTCCATGTTTAGACCTATTTTAAAGGATATAAAGTATATTATAAAGAAAACAACTACTCCTATTAATATTGCAGCTTTTTTCTTTAGTTTTCTTTTCTTACTCATTTAACCACCCCTAGAGTTTATAGTCATAAAACAATTATATAACTTTTTACACTTTTTTTTAAGCTATAATTATTTTATACACTTATTTCCTTGGCAATTAGTGCATGGTTCAACATGAACTGTTATCCCTTTTACAAATTCCATATGTTTTATTATATGTTTTTCCAACTTAGTAGCAATATCGTGCCCCTGTTTTACTGTGAGATTTTCATCAACACATATAGTCAAGTCCACATATGCCATAGCTCCATGCTTTCTAGTCTTTATATCTCCTAGATTTTTAACACCTTCTGTATCTGCTACAATAAACTTTAATTCTCTTCTTTCTTCTTCATCAACTGAAACATCCATCAATTCATTTACAGAACTTCTAAGTATATCGATTCCTACCTTAGCCACAAATACTGCCACTACAACTGACGCAATTGGGTCTAATGGTTTAAATCCTAAAATAGAACCTCCTATACCTATAAATGCAGCCACTGAAGATAGAGCATCTGACCTATGATGCCAAGCATCTGCTTTTAAAGCTGGTGAATTTATCTTTTTAGCAACTTTGATTGTTATTCTATATTGATACTCTTTTATCAAAATTGAGATGACTGACACTATTAACGGAAGTATTGATGGAACACTCAATGCATCTAAGTTAAATAATGATTTAATAGCCCCTATACCTATTGTTATAGAAACAAATATAAGTAATATTGATAATACGAATGATACCAATGTCTCTGCCTTTTCGTGACCATAATTATGTTCCTTATCTCCTGGTCTAGAAGATACATAATTACCTATCAGTACACCTATAGAACTTATAATATCTGAGGCTGAATGTAATCCATCTGCAATCATAGCACTCGAATTACCAATAATACCAGCTATCACCTTAATTATTGTTAAGACTATATTCCAAATTATTGATTGTATTGTTATTTTATTTGCTTCCTCATACCTTGTTTCCATTGTTATTCCTCCTAACAAACCAAATCTAAATATTATTAAAAACATATACTTAAACATAAATTAAATTTATTATTATATTCAAATGTATATCTTTTACTTTCAATAGAGATTATCAATCTTCTATAAAATGAAAAATCACCTAGCTTGAGCTAGGCGATATATATATTATACACTATTATTTAAATTTATGCTTCTTTTATTATCTCTATTACCATTTTGGCAGAATCATATAAATCCTTTATAGCTATATGTTCATCTAATGTATGCGCATTTTTCATACCTATTCCTAGAGTTATAGCTTCAATACCATTTTTACTTAATATATTAGTATCGCTACCTCCTCCTGTAGATTCAGTATGACCTTCTATTCCTAAATTTGAAAATGCTTTTTTTGCAAGTTGTATTATTTCTGAATTTTCATTCACATCTATTGGAGTATATGCTCTATTTACATCTATTTCAATTTTAGCTCCAAAATCCTTAGCAGCTTTTTCAAAAGTTTCTACCATATGTTTAGTTTGAACATCTAATTTATCTTCTTTTAGACTTCTAGCTTCTGCAACTATGTTAACTTCTCCTGTTACTATATTTGTAGCTGTTCCACCATTTATAATTCCTATGTTAGCAGTTGTTTCTTCATCTATTCTAAGTAAATTCATATTATCTATTGCTCTAGCAGCTACCATTATAGCACTTATACCAGCTTCAGGCTCAAGACCTGCATGAGCTGTCTTTCCTAATATCTTAACATTTATTACATCTTGTGCAGGAGCTTTTACTATTATCTCTCCTGGAGAACCACCACTATCTAATACAAAGGCATATTTAGAATCTATTTTTGCATAGTCTAAATTTTTAGCTCCAACTAATCCACATTCTTCACATATAGAGAATACAACTTGAATATCAGTATGTTCTATATTATTTTCTTTTACTTGTCTTAATCCCTCTAATATAGCTGCTATACCTGCTTTATCATCAGATCCTAATATTGTAGTCCCATCACTTTTTATTATTCCATTTACTTCATCCACTATAGGTTTTACCCCTATTCCTGGAGTTACTGTATCCATATGTGAACTAAATAATATTTTCTTTCCTTCTTTATTTCCTTTTAAAGTAGCTATTATATTGCCTGTTTCTCCATTTGCTTTTTCACCAGCATTATCTACTACAACTGAACAACCTATTTCTTCTAACTTTTCAACTAATACTTTGGCTACGTTCCCCTCTTTTAAAGATAAACTGTCTATCTGTATTAATTCAAGGAACTCATTTAAAATTCTTTGCTCGTTTATCATAATCTTCCTCCATAATATAATAGGTATTTCAACATATATTGTAGTGTAATATTTAAATATTATCAATAGTTTTTAAACTTTTATATCATTTTAGTTAAGTTTCTTTACTAAAATGAAAGTTAAAGTTAAATTCTTTCATTCTTATTGTTTTATCTAACTATACTTCTCTGTCTAGAATCTATAAAGCATAACCAGTAGCCTAAACTATTGGTTCTGTGGTCACAAGCTTGATATCTCAAAAATCCTGTACTTCCATTATCTGGTTGTTCATTTCTATTACCTGGAATAGCATAAATATAATGCTTTCTCTTATTATATTCATCATATTGTACTCCGAATAAGTAATGTCTATATTTATATGAATGTAAAACTGCATCACTATACATTGTATAATTCAATACATTTAAATATCCTAAATAAGGCATTGAATATCCACACAATGTTGTAGGGTTTACCTCTATTTTCCACCATCTTGTATTGTCTATATAATCTGCTGTAAAAGGCTTAACTTCTCTAAATAGCTTTAACCCTTTCTTTATTTGTCTAGGCATAAGTAATGTTCCAGCTTGCTTATTCCCACTATCTATTTGATTTATTCCATTGGCTCTTTTTACTTTTTCAACATTATTTTGTTCTTTTTGAGTTTTCTTTGACTTAGTAGTTTTTTGAGAAGCAACTACCTTTTCTTCATGTCTTATTTCAAAATCTTCTTCATCCTCATCATATTCATCTTCATATTCTATATCGTCATAGAATTCATTTTCTTTAGCCTTGTTATAATTTTCTATTTCCTTATAGTTATTAAATTCTTCAATTTCATCATCACTAGAATCTTCTACATCTGCTCTTATCTTTAATTCTCCCTCTTCGGTTTCATCATCTTCCCAATAATCTTCATATTCATCTTCATCATATTCTTCTATAATATATTCTTCGTCACTATCACTGTTTTCTTCATTATCAGCATCTTCTTCTAAGTACTCTTCTTCTCTTTCAACCTCTATATCTTCTTCTAAATACTCTTCTTCACTTTCAGCTAACCCTTCATCTTCTACATCTTGGAATAATATGTCCTCATAATTTTCAATCTTATTTCCCTTAAACCCAACTAGAGGAATATTTCTTTCATACAATAAGGCAATTCCTTTTATTTCTTCATCATAATCCTCTAAATCTAAAACAAATTCACCTCTTCCTTGTTCATTTAAAATTATATTTCCTAAGTCTATTAATCCATGGTCACCTTTTATTGCTACTGCTTTATACCCATCTTTAACATATTTTAGATTTTCTACATATAATGCAATGATTGATTTTTCATCATTTACTTCGACTTTTGCAAAAGCTTTTGGCAGTACTCGTTCTTTGTATCTAAAGTTTATGTCTTTAGCTTCTAGTATTATATAGTCTCTTTTAAACTTTCTTTTAGAACCCACTGCAATCCCCCCTTAACACAGTTTCTCTAAACAATATATGTTAATAAAATAAAAAAAAGTACCTCCTATTTAGAAGATACTTTTGTATTTACTATATTTGAAAGAACTGCAAACTCTTCTATACTAAGAGTTTCACCACGTCTTTTTTCATCTATATTAGCTTCTTTTAATATTTCTCTTATTTCGTCCTTATTAAGAAAACCAAGGCCTCCCAATGAATTAAGTAAAGTCTTCCTTCTTTGTCCAAAAGATGCTTTTACTGTCTTGAAAAATAGTTCTTCATTATGAACATCATATTTCTTTTCAGCTCTGACATGTAAACCTATAACCGTTGAATCTACATTGGGTTGTGGTATAAACATATGTCTTGGAGCCTTTGCTACAATTTCTGTTTCACAATAGTACTGAACAGCTATGGACAATGCTCCATAATCCTTTGTACTTGGAACAGCATTCATTCTATCTGCAACTTCTTTTTGAACCATAACTACTATATCCGTTACAGGTATATCCTCTTCTAAAAATTTCATAACTATTGGTGTAGTTATATAATATGGAAGATTTGCTACAAGCTTAACTGGTCCACCATTTAATTTATCTTTTACTAGTTCTTGTATATCTACTTTTAATATATCTTGGTTTATAACTTCTATATTCTCTAAATCTGATAAGGTATCTTTCAATATAGGAATTAAGTTTCTATCAATTTCTATAGCTACCACTTTCTCTGCTACCTTACCCATTTCACGAGTAAGTGTACCTATCCCAGGACCTACTTCTATTATGTTATCTCCTTCTGTAACTCTAGCTCCATCCAATATTTTATCTATTATATTACTATCTATTAAAAAATTCTGACCTAAAGACTTTGAAAATTTAAAATTATGTTTTTGTACTACTTCTTTCGTTGCACTGTGTGAAGATAGTCTATCCATCGTTTACTCCTTTTTAACTTATTTTAAGATTTTATCCTATTAATTATACTTATTTACATGTGTTTAAAGCAAAATATTTATTAAAGATAATTTATTTTAAATTACTCCATAATTTTATATTTATTTTTTATATATTTTTTTCATATCATATATGCTTACATTTAAATTTGTTTTAATGCACTTATAAATTCTTCTCTTTCAACACCATAATTATTTAATCTATTTAAAAATTGCTTTGCATTTCCATAACCAATCCCAAGTATTTTACCAAGTGCATCTCTCCTAGATGATGCATCTTCATTTCCTATAAGACCATTTCTAATCAAATCAACTTGTTTAAATTCATCTCTTTTCTCTGTACTTTCAGTTCTAACTTTATTTAAAGCTGCTATTATACTTTTAGGAGTAGCATTTTCTATACCTATATCTCCATCCTTTTTAGCTTCTTCTCTTGGTAAAAACGCATGTTTACATCCTGGAACTTCTGATGCTATTTTTTTTCTTATTTTTTCACCTGCAAAATCTGGGTCGGTAAATATTATAACTCCTCGTCTTTCATTAGCTGATTTTATACGCTCCATTACTCCTTTTGGAAATCCAAATCCACCTGTGGTTATAAGTTCTGCATCTATTGCTCTCTTAACAGCTGTAACATCATCTCTTCCCTCTACTACTATTATCTCTTTTATCATATAAATTCACCTTTTATTTGTTTTTAGTTTTTGTTTACATCTCTTTATTTTAAGGTTTTTATTTAATTTAATCAAGGCACTAACCTATTTATTTTTATTTAGAAATCTATAGTTTAAGAAAAATTTATTCCTACTAGATAAATATATTCACTATTATATTCTATTGAATCACCTATAAGCAACAATAAGTCCCATGTAGCATTACCTGTATTAATATTATATCATCCATACAATTTTCTTTTTTAATATTAATGATTTATAGAAAAAGATGTAGAACTCAGGACAAATATACATTAAAAGAGCCTAGATATAAATTTTATATTCTAGGCTCTTTTTTATTGTATTTTATTAATGAATTTAACTTTCCTTTTCTGTCTTTCCATCATATTTTGATATCCATTTATTTAATATAGTTTCTCTATTTTTTGCTGCTGATTTTAAATCATTATCTATCATTTGTTCTAATGGCTTTTTAGGGAATCCTTCTGGGATTGGATTTCCTGTATCAACTGTAGTAACTGCATAGTTCTTAGAATACTCATTCATTGCATCTTTACTTATTGCCCAATCTAAAAATACCTTAGAAGCTTCTTTTATATTATCTTTTTTTACAAGAGCATTTGCTTCTATATCCCATCCAGAACCTTCTTTTGGAAACACTACTTCTACTGGATAACCTTCTTCTTTTAATTTTATGCCTCTGTATCCAAAAGATATCCCTATAGGATACTCTCCTGAAGCTGCTGATGTAGCTGGAGCTGAACCTGATTGAGTATATACACCAATATTTTCATGTAACTTATCCATATATTGCCATGCTTTTTCTTCTCCCATAATTTGTATAAGCGCTGATACCGTTAAATATCCTGTACCAGAAGAAGATGGATTAGGCATAGATATAAGACCTTTATATTCTGGCTTTATCAAATCTTCATAAGAACTAGGAACTGGTATATTTTTATCTTTTAATTCTTTAGTATTTACTGTTATACCTGTCATCCAAGCATCTATTCCAACCCATGAAGGTACTTCTTTATCATCTTTAAATGCAGGGTCTATCTTATCAGACCCTTCTGGAGCGTATGGTTCTAACATTCCTTGGTCATCTGCAACTAGCAAGCTTGTGGCAGCAATCCCCCATACAATATCTGCTTGAGGGTTATCTTTTTCTGCTAATAGTCTTGCTGTTATATCTCCTGTTGATGCTCTAACAACATTTAATTTAATATCTGGGTATTTTTCTTTAAATGTAGCTAAATATGGGTCTATACTGTCTTCTTCGATTGCTGTGTAAACTGTTAAATCACCTTTTGTTTTACTATCAGACTTTGAGTCTCCACCTGATGAGGCAGTGCTACATCCTGTTATTACACTCAATAAAAGTGTTGATAATACTCCTAAAGAAACTAGCTTCTTAAATTTCATCTTTACCTCCCCTATGCAACATCTTTTTGTTGCCATTTTTGTGTATTATTTTTTAATTTTTTTGTTACGAATTCATAGCAAAGTCTTACTATTATATTTGTTAAAAGCACTAATACTGCCATAGCTGCTGATGGTCCTATATATCCTATCTCATCTAACTTCAATATGGATATTGATGCAGTCTGAGTCTGAGGAGTATATAAAAATATTAATGCTGAAACAGTAACCATTGAATTTACAAAATAATATACTACTATCTCAAGTATTGATGTTATAGACATTGGTACTGTGATGTTGAAAAACACTTTATAAAAGGGAATATTTATAGATTTTGCAACTAACTCATACTCTCTATCCAACATTTTTAGTGACGAATTTGAAGTTATAAAGCAAACAGAGTAAAAATGTACTATATTTACTATGACAAGTATAGCTGTACCACCATATAGGAAATTTAGTGGATTACTTGCTGAGTTAAAAAAAGTTATATATGATATTCCTAGCACTAGACCTGGTAATGCCATTGGTATCATAGATAAAAAGTAAGCTGTTTGTCTTAATCGTGGAAACTTATCTACTTTTTCTATCATGTATGCACTAAAAAACACAAATATAGTTCCAAATATAGCTGTTAATGTTGATATTTTTAAACTGCTTAAATAGGTTTTTAATCCGCTTCCTAAAATACCTTTAAATGTATAATGTTCCATTGTAAAACTTAGGTTATATGGCCATAATTTTATGACTGAACCTATAACTGAAACAAATATCAAAATGAAGATTAATAAAGTTATAAAACTACATGCTATTAAAAATACTCTATCTCTAAATTTGTTTTCTTTAATTTTATAAGGCATAGATTTTGCTGTTATAGTCATTCCTTGTTTTTTACTTGCCACCTTGTCTAATGTAAAAGCTATTAGTACAGGAATCAACATTACCATAGAAACAGTTGCTCCCATTGGTATGTTAAACTGCCCCACTACTTGCTTATATATATCTGTAGCTAACACATTATAGTTTCCTCCGACTACTTTTGCTGCTCCAAAGTCTGTAAATGCAAGTATAAAGGATACAAAGAAAGAACTTACCAGTGAGTACTTTATGCCTGGAATTGTAATTTTAAAAAACTTTTTAAAATCACTAGCCCCTAAGCTATCTGCTGCCTCATAAAGTCTATAATCTGCCATTGAAAGAGCAACGGATAGTATTAAAAAAGCTTGTGGAAATGTAAACAGTATTTGAGAGACAATTATTCCTAATGGTCCATATAATGGTATCTCAAATCCCATTGTTGTAAATATTCCTTTATTTCCAAATAGGTATATAAGTGAAATACCATATAACATAGTTGGTGCAAAAAGGGGAAACATTCCCATAGTTTTAAAAAAATTCTTAAATTTTATATTTGTTCTTGTTATTGCATATGAATAGATAAATGCTAAACATAGTGATATTAAAGATGAAACTGTAGATACAAAAATTGAATTTTTAAATGATGCTATAAGACTTGGATTTTCAGCATATTTACTAAAATTTGAAATACCTATGAAGTTTCCACTTGTATCTAAAAATGCATTTTTTAATAATGATACTAAAGGAAACAATATAAATACTATTAGTATAATTAGCGAAAAAATTAAAAAACATTTTTGTATTGTACTACCACTTATCCTTCTTTTGTTTTTTGTTGTTATCATTTATTCACCCCTAGCTATTAAGCACATCCCTCTGATTTATATTCTACAATTCCTTCTTTGGGAATTTTAAAATTTATTTTAGACCCTATACACAGTTTCATTTGTTCTGCAACTTTTGAAACTATATCTAATTTTATTTTCTTAGAACAATACTCAACTGTAATTCTATAGTTAAATCCTCTAAATTCAATATCTAAAATCTCTCCAACTTTGATATCATTGTCTTTAGAATCTCTATTAAATTCTACTTTTATATCTTCTGGTCTGATAGCTATCTTATTAATACCATCATCTATAAAGTTTATTGTTCCTATAAAATCAGCTACAAAAGGGGTCTCTGGATTTTTATATACTTCTTTTGGAGTCCCAACCTGTATTATTTCTCCACTATTCATAACAACCATTTTATCCGCCAAGCAAAGTGCCTCTTCTTGGTCGTGAGTTACCATTATAGTAGTAATACCCAGTTTTCTATGTAAGCTTCTAATCTGTTCCCTAAGTTTCAATCTTACTTTTGCATCCAATGCAGATAATGGTTCATCAAGAAGTAAAAAATCTGGCTCTAGAGCAATTGCACGAGCTAGTGCGACTCTCTGTTGTTGCCCTCCTGATAATTGAGAGGGATACTTTTTCTCATATCCACTTAATTCTACTACCTCTAAAACTTCATTAACTTTCTTATCAATATTAGATTTATTTATATTTTTATTTTCTAAGCCAAAAGCTATGTTTTTGTAAACAGTCATATTTGGAAATAGTGCATATGACTGAAAAACTATACCAAAATTTCTACTTTCAGGTGGTGAGTTTGTCATATCTTTATCATTTATTATTATTTTTCCATCATGTTTGTCTTCAAGCCCTGCAATTATCCTAAGCAAAGTACTTTTCCCACATCCACTTGGTCCCAATAAACAAATAAACTCTCCTTTTTCAATATCAATAGATATGTCTTTTAGCACTTTAGCTTGTCCATAACTTTTACTTACATCTTTAACTTGTAAAAAAGACATTTATAAAACCCCTCCTAAGGCTAACCTAAACTTAAATAAATCTTCTCTATTTAAGCTTTTACTTCCTAGGTCACACTCATGCTGAGAGTAAAGCCCATGATAATCTGAGCCTCCTGTAACAACTAAGTTGTATTTCTTAGCATAAGAAAGTGACTCTTTTTCTAAGTCTTTATTGTGAGATGGATGATACACTTCTATCCCATCTAATCCAACATTCACCATATCTTCAATAGCATTAAAATTGTCCATTTGCCCAGGATGAGCTAGTACGCAAATTCCACCAGAACTTTTTATAGCTCTTATTGCATCTTTATAATCTACATATTTTAAAGATACATACGCCTTACCATTTCCTCTATGAAACAACTCTTTATATAAACTTGAATATATTTTATCTGTGTATCCTTTATCTATAAGCGCTTTCATTATATGTTGTTTAAATATTCCAGTCTTTGATGTATATTTCTTTACATCTTCTAGAGATATTTTATATCCTAAATCTATAATTTTATTTACCATCTTAACAGATGCTTTATGTCTATCACAAACCATTGGATTACATAAATTTTTTATTTCTTGACTATTTAAATCTATGTTATAGCCCAAGATATGAACTCTTTTTCTGTTTTTATAATCGTATGCTGATATTTCTATACCTGGTATTATAGTTATTCCATAATTTTCTCCCAATATGATAGCTTCATCTAATCCAGACAATGTATCATGATTTGTTATTGCTAAAACACTTATATTATTTTCTGATGCTCTCTTAATTATTTCTTCTGTAGTGAAGTTATTATCTGATATGCTTGTATGACAATGTAAATCTGTTAACAATCTTTATACCTCCCTTTTATAAACTGTTTTTCCATTTACAATAGTATTTACAACTCTTGGATACTCACTATCAATATCCAATAAAACTAAATCCGCTTTTTTATTTTCTTTTATGCTACCTCTTTCACCATATATACCAACTGCTTTAGCTGGATTTGAAGTAAATAGGTTAACTGCTTTATTTAGATTGTTAGTTTCTTGTGCAACTATGCACATGGACTTTATCATTGCTGATGGAAGATAGTCTGAACAAACAATATCACAACAGTCTTCCAATATAGCATCCATTGCCTTTAAGTTGTTATTATGAGATTTCCCTCTTACAATATTTGGGGCACCTAGACAAGTTAAAACACCCAATTTCTTTGAATATTTTGCAACTTCAAGAGTTATAGGAAATTCAGATACATTAACTCCTATATTTTTTATAAAATTCATTTTTTCTAACGTATCATCATCATGTGATGCAACATTTATATTTTTAGTTTTTGCCACTCCTATAACACTGGCTATTTTATTCCAATCTAAATTATCATGTAAATCTACTAAGTCATCTAACCATGTATCTACATAATTTTCTGTTACTCCCCATACCTTAGTAGCATACTCTCTATAGAACTTTGGATTTGTATACTGACCTTGTCCTGGAGAATGGTCCATTATAGATAAATAGTCTATTTTATCTTCTTCTAACAACTCTGACACCTTCTCTAAACCTTCATGGTATAACACTTCATACCTTAAGTGAACTTTATGATTTATATTCTTACTATTTATATTTTTGTACGAATCGATATTTTCAATCATTTCCAAAGAATTATCAATACTTCTAACTCCTACTCCATCACCCAAAGATATAGAATGATAAACTGTTGTTATTCCATTTGCAGGTAGTTTTTTATCTAGTTCATAAAATGCCATATTAAATGGTAATAATGTACTTGGTCTTGGCTCTATTTCCTTTTCAATAGCATCACTATGAATATCTATGATACCAGGTATAACATATAAGTTTTTTGCATCTATTATTTCATCTATCTCATTGAAATCTAGTAAATAATCAATCTTATCATTTGAGACTTTCTTTATTGTATCTCCTGCTATAATTAAATGGCCATTTTCTAATATTTTATCTTCCAATACAATATTTGCATTATGAATTAATTTTACCATCTAAGCTACCCCACTTTCACTTATAGTGCCTTTTGTCATAGTAAATGTTTTATCTATAACGGTCTCCATAAATTCTATATCATGAAATATCCCTATCATTGTAGTTCCTTGATTTTTAAGTTCCAACATTTTTTCTTTTACGTATATTTTAGATTGATTATCAAGTGATGCAGTTGGTTCATCAAGTAACAAAAGCCTAGGTTTTTTGACCATAGCTTGTGCTAGATTTAATCTTAATTTTTCTCCGCCAGAAAAATTATTCGGATAAGCATCCCACAAGTTTTCCTTTATTTCAAACTGAGTTAGTATATCTTTTGCCATATCATATGCACAATCTTTTTCAAATCCACTCTCAATTAAAGAATGTACTACTAGCTCAATAGCCGTTATTCGTGGAAGTGTTTTTAAAAACTGTGATACATATCCTATTTCCTTTTTTCTAAGATTTATCATTTCTCTGTCACCAATTGTAGATAAATCTATCTTTCCATATATTTCTGAGTTAAATATTATTTCTCCAGTCGTTGGGATATATGTTTTATAAATACTTTTTAATATAGTAGACTTTCCCGCTCCAGATTTTCCTATTATTCCTAAAAATTCACCTTTGGAAATTGTAAAATTTATTTCACTACACGCTTTTATAGTTTTATTTAATGCATGTAATTCAAAATCTTTGCTAAAATTATTTACTTCAAGTATAATTTCTTCCATTTTATTTAAAACCCCCATTTTACTTATTTACAAATATTATTTATAGTAGTGAATTTATAAGTTGCTGAGTATATGGATGCTGTGGGTCTTCCATTATTTGGTCTGTTAAACCAGATTCGATTACACTTCCATTTTTCATAACAATTGTCCTATCAGCAAGCATTTTTATAACATCAAAGTCATGAGATACTACTATCATAGAGATTTTAAGCTCTCTTTGTATTTCCCTTATTAAATCTAATACCTCAGCTTGTACAGAAACATCCAGTCCTGTTGTAACTTCGTCTAATAAAAGTATTGGAGGATTATTAGAAAGTGCTTTTGCTATTTGAACTCTTTGTTGCATTCCCCCACTAAAATATTTCGGTTTGTGGTCTATTCTTTCTACAGGTATATTAGTCTTTACTAGAAGCTCTTTAGCCCTATCTCTTATTTTCTCAACATTATATATATTAGCCATTAATAATTTCTCTGCTATATTCCCACCACTACTAAAATTCAAATTTAAACCAAGGTGGGGATTTTGATATACAATACCCATAAAATGATTCTTTATGTACCTCTTTTTTTGGTCTGAGAGTTCTAATATATTTGTACACTTGTCATAATTTGACATGTACACTTCTCCACTATTTGCATTCTCTTGAAAAAACAAAATCTTTAACAATGTACTTTTTCCTGAACCAGATTCTCCAACAATACCAAGAACTTCTCCTTCATAAAGTTCAAGATTTACATTATTACATGCAACTATAGAACCACAATATTTACATATATTATTACTTTCATATCCTGTACTCTCAAAACAATTTTCACATCCATCTCCATAAATAAGATTAATATTTTTTCCTATTAACACTTGTTTATCTATATTTTCTATTTTTTTGTCTTCGCCTAGTTTTGCACTACTCATTCCAAGCACCTCCAATTGCCACATCTACGCCATCATTTCTTAACCTAACTTTTTCACAATAACTTGTATCAGAACAGCTATAGTACTTTTCATTAGTATCACCATCATATACTTCATCTAGAAATGTATTTGAACTTTTACATAAACTACAATGTTTTCCTTCAAATTTTTCCTCTTCAAATTTATAGTCATCAAATTCTAAAGGTTCTACCTTTGTGTATGGAGGTATAGCGTATATTCTCTTTTCTCTACCTGCACCAAATAAAAATAAGTTATCTGACATGTTTAATTTCTTTATATCAAATCTTGGTATTGGCGATGGATTCATTAAATATCTATCATTTACTTTACATGGATACTCTGCTGCTATTGATATATCATCAAATTTAACTATATCTTCATACAGATATACCCACATCCTACTATAATCTTCTTCTGAATGCATTCTTCTTGTCTCTACTTCACTAGGCTCTACTATTCTAAGTGTCTCTGGTATTGGCACTTGAAATATCAGTATTTGATTAGACATTAATTTTTCTTCTGGTATTCTATGTCTTGTTTGAATCAATGTAGATTTTAATGTATCTTTTGTAGTTTCTACATTACTTACACTTGAAATAAAATTTCTTATATTACAAGCATTTGTAGAATCATCACTTCCTTGGTCAATCACTTTTACTACATCACTTTCACCAAGCAATGATAGGGTTAGTTGTAGTCCTCCAGTCCCCCATCCCTTAGCAATAGGTAATTCTCTTGAACCAAAAGGTACTTGATAACCAGGTATTGAAACTGCTTTTAGTATTTTTCTTCGGATTTCTTTTTTTGTATTTTCATCTAAAAAACCATAGTTATATATCACTTAATTTCCCTCCATATCCTATTTTATTCTTTCTACATCTGCTTTAAAATCTACATAGTGAGGAAGCTTAAAGTGAGATATAAACCCTAATGAATCTATACCATCTATATGAAGTAATACAAATTCTTCATCTTGGGCTAATTTTTCACTATTTGGTTCCAAAGATTTATCTAGTATAGCCATAGATATAGCCTTATTTTCATTATTTCCCATACAAAGACCATATCCTAAAGACATTTTATTTATATCTCCCGATTTATTTTTAGAATTTTCAGACTTACTTTGTGATGCTTTTGATACTATTTCACACTCAGTAACTAACATTTCTCCGATTGTTATTTGCTCATCTTCATAAATAGGATGTTTTATTTTTATATATACATCTCCTGTCCTAAGTTCACTTATATATGGATGTTCATCACCAAAACCTCTTACAATAGAATAAGCAAACCCTGATACGGCTCCACTTTCACCTCTAGTAAGTGCCTGCAATTTAGCTGACCTAGAAACTGGAAATCTTAGGCTGTTTCTTGTAATATCATCTATTACTTCTTCTAATTTATCTTCATAAGTATCCTCTTCCAACAAATTCTCTTTTCTAAATATATTAGATACTTTTGTGAATTTAGGTATTTCATTCACTTTTTCTAAGTCATTTATATAGTTAGCTTTAAAATCTCTATTTTTTTCTTCATCTTCTTTAAGCAACTCTACATTTAGTATTCTATTTTCATAATCTCTAGTTGCTCCAAGATACTGCCCTCCTGGTATATCTTTAAATGTAGCTGATATTCTTCTACCTATTCTCATTTCTTCTGTATTTATAGGTTCTGAATAGGTTACTCTAGGCATTGTTGACCTTAATGCTCTTATATAGAAAGATGCTTCTAATATATCACCTTGAGCCTGTTTTATAGCTAATGCAGATAATTCCTTATTGTATAGACTTCCTTCAGAAATCACTTTGTCCACAGCATAAGACATTTGCTCTTTAATTTGTTTTACATCTATTGGTAGGCTTTCTCCTTTTATTCTATAAAATTCAAGTATATTTTTAGCCTGTAATATAGCTTCTTCTCCACCTTTAACTGCCACATAAGCCATTATTATAATACCTCCCAACTTAATTTTGATGACCTTGGTATAAATGCAAGTTCTCCTTTGTTATCTATTAAAATCAAATCTGCCCCTGTCGGATAGTCTTTATTTATCATAAGTAATCTTTCTAAGAATTCTTGTTTAACTCCATCTATATATAAATTCTTTTTAGATTTTATACCAGGACCACTTAAATAAAGTCTTATGAATTTATATTTATAATCTGTTGATAGTTCATTTACTTGGTGTATTATAGTTGTACTTTCATCAGGATATTCAAAAGAACCTATTTTAATTTGTAGTATATCTAATTCTGAATTAATATCTAAAAACAGATAATCTGATTTATTGTAATTTACTTGGTTTGACATTGTCAGCGCTCTTATATTTTTTATATCTTCTTTAGTACAGTTTTCTATATAGAAGGTAACTTCTTGGTCTAATAAAGTAATTGCTATACCAATTGCTCCATTTGATAATTTTGTATTATTTTCTATATTTATATTATTGATGTTATTTAATTTCCCAGGAAATGAAGCACTATCTAGCAACTTTCTATATATTTCTTGCGTGTAACTTACCATGATTCTCCTCCTACTTAATCCATAGTATTGAATTGGACTTTTGTTTTATTAATTAAACTAAATTCATTAATAAGTTCTTGCTCATATCTTAAACTTTCTTCACAGATACTTTTATTTATGTAGTTCTTTAATTCATCAAATTTATTATTATTGCTATGTAAAACTGCATCTATAGTTGCCAAGCAAATAACTTTTTTTTCATTATTTTCTGCAACTATACCATAACCTAAGCTTTCATCTACCTTAACACTACACTCTGTAACTAGTATTTCTCCTAAATTAAATGTAGTATTTTTTACACTTTCGTTGGCTCTCACCATCACTGTAGCTAAGCTAGGGGCTTTAATTATAGAAATGCTTGATGTATTTTTTATCATTAAATATATTTGCTCTAATTTCTCATAGTTCATATTTATCAATATCTTAGTACTATCAACTGTATGCAAAATTTTGCCTCCTTAATCTTTCCTTTATTTACTTATTTCTAAGAATATAATATACAATCTAAGTTAAATGGATATTATGTTTGAGTTAATTCTAGTGAATATCTTGTAAATTCTTTTTTAACAATGTTAAGAAGTATGTTGTAAAACTAATAAAAAATTATAATATTACAAATAAAAAAAGCGTACCATTCAAACTGAATGGTATGCTTTTTCTATATTTATAACTATTATTTTTGTATAATTGTAAATTTTATTTTTAATTTACTTATTTTATATTAAAGAACTTCTTCGCATTTTCTTTAGTAATTTTACACACTTCCTCATAAGATATTCCTTTTTCTTGAGCTATTTTATCTGCAACAAAAGCTACTTGAGAAGGATTATTTCTCTTTCCTCTATGTGGTTCTGGTGACATATATGGTGAATCAGTTTCTATAAACAGTCTTTCTAGAGGTATCTCTCTTACAACTTCTCTAGTTTTTTTATTATTTTTAAAAGTAACTGTTCCTGGAATTGATATATAGCATCCCATTTTAACATATTCTCTAGCTAATTCCACATTACCACTATAACAATGAAGCACACAACCTATTTCAGGACTCTTAGTGTTTTTTATTATCTCAAAAGTATCCGCATGTGCATCTCTATCATGTATTATTATTGGAAGCTTTAACTCATTAGCTAGTTCAATTTGTTTCTTAAACCACTCTTTTTGCTCTTCTCTTGGAGAATAATCATAATAATAATCTAACCCAATCTCTCCTATAGCCACAACCTTTTCATTTTCAGTTGCAAGTCTTCTTAGAGTGTCTATTGATGTATCATCTAGTTTTGATACATCATGTGGATGTACCCCAACTGCCGAATATATAAAGTCATATTTTTTTGATAGTTCAATTGCTGTTATAGAAGTTTCTATATCTGCTCCTGGATTTACAACCAAATCTACACCTTTTTCTTTTAATGAACCAATAAGTTCATCTCTATCTTCATCAAAACTTTCATCATTTAAATGTGCATGTGAGTCAAATAACATTTTTTATCTCCTTACTGTTTAATTGCCTATTAGCGAACCTCGCATCCATCCTTGGCACCTTGTGTAAATGGTAGAACATAAGGGTCACCATCATCTCCTGCTGCTAATATCATCCCTTGAGATTCTACACCTCTTAACTTAACTGGTTTTAAGTTACATACCACTGTAACCTCTTTACCAACTAAATCTTCTGGTTTATAGTATTCAGCTATTCCAGACACTATTTGTCTTGTTTCTGGTCCAATCTTAACTTGTGATACTAATAATTTATTTGCTTTTGGATGCTTTTCACAACTTATTATTTTTCCTACTCTAAGCTCTATTTTATCCAAATCATCAATAGTAATTTCTTCTTTATGCTCTAAAGGTTTTTCTTCTACTGGAGGTTTCCCAGAAAACATTTTAGTTAATTCTTCTATTTCTTTTTCTACATCTAGTCTTGGGAATAAAGGTTCGCCTTTAAACACTTTTACGTTTTCTCCAATAAGACCAAATGTCTTTGTGCTTTCCCATGTAGTTATATCATCTTGACCTTGTATTCCTATATGTGCATATATCTTATTAGCAGTTTCATTCATTATAGGATTTATTAGTGTTGCAATTATTCTTATAGATTCACATAAATTATATAAAACTGTATCTAATTCATCTTTTTTACTTTCATCTTTAGCAAGCACCCAAGGCATAGTCTCATCTATATATTTATTAGTTCTTCTAACTAGTTTCCATACACTCTCTAATGCTTCATGGAATTGCATTTTATCCATTTCAGCCTCAAAATTTTCTCTAGTTGATACAGCTTGCTCTTTTAAATCAGCATCAAAATCAGTTGAAGTTTTTACTGTTGGTATTATACCACCGTTGTATTTTTCAACCATTGCTACAGTTCTACTTACTAAGTTTCCTAAATCATTTGCTAGGTCATAATTTATTCTTGTTACAAAATTTCTATGAGTATAACTTCCATCTTGACCAAATGCAAACTCTCTTAATAAGAAATATTTAAGAGTATCTATTCCATATCTTTCTATTATTGGCTCTGGATAAACAACATTACCCTTTGATTTACTCATTTTATCATCAGCAAACAATATCCATCCATGACCAAATACTTGTTTTGGAACTTCTAAACCTAAAGCCATTAAAAGTGCTGGCCATATTATTGTATGGAATCTCACTATCTCTTTACCTACTATTTGAACATTTGCAGGCCAATATTTTTTAAATTCTTCATCATTATCTGTCATATATCCTAATGCTGTTATATAGTTACATAAAGCATCTACCCATACATAAATTACATGCTTTTCATCAAAAGGAACTTTTATTCCCCAGTCAAAAGTTGTTCTTGTTACACTTAAATCTTCCAGCCCTTTATCTAAGAAATTTGCCACCATTTCATTTTTTCTAGCAGCTGGGAAACAGAAACTATCGTCTTTAAATAACTCTTTTAATCTATCTTCATATTTAGATAATCTAAAGAAATAAGATTCTTCTTTTACTAAGTATGTTTCTCTTCCACAATCAGGACATTTGTTTCCTTCTAATAACTGTGATTCTGTCCAGAAACTCTCACAAGGAGTACAATATCTACCTTCATACTCTCCTTTGTATATATCACCTTGTTCATATAACTTAGTAAATATTTTTTGTATTATATCTGTATGTCTTTTTTCTGTTGTTCTTATAAAATCGTCATAAGATATATCCATAGTATTCCATAATGCTTTTATATCTTTTATCATTCCATCAAGGTATTCTATTTCTGACATTCCTTGTTCTATTGCTTTCTTTTGTATTTTTTCACCATGTTCATCTGTTCCTGTCAAAAACTTTACATCATATCCACAGAAACGTTTAAATCTAGCTATTGTATCTGCAGCTACTGTTGAGTAAGTATGACCTATGTGTAATCCTCCACTTGGATAGTATATTGGTGTTGTTACATAAAAACTCGGTTTGCTCATATTACTTACCTCCTAATTTTTTATCGTTCATAATTATATATATTTCATTTAAAATAATAAAAAATCGCCTCCTATGATTTAACATAGGGGCGAGATTATTCACGGTACCACCCTAATTCATCTATAACGATTATGTTTCACATGAAATGTAGAAATTAACTTTATAGATACCTTAGTAGACTATAACGTGCCCAACCGTTTTACCCTAGCATATATGCTCAGATAAAAAGCTCCAAGACCATCTTCAATAAATCTTTTTACACTAGCTTTCACCTAACCTAGCTCTCTGATAGAAAAAATCCTTATCTACTCTTCTTTTCATAGCTTATAATTCATATTACAATTTATTTCTATATAATCACTATATTATAAAATTTTTCCCACATTGTCAACAAATTATACAAATATTACATAGCAAATAAAAACTGCTGCTATAACTCCTGCAACATGACTAATCATAGCGCATGACAATGTATGTCTAGTATTTTTTATCTTTAAACTCCCATAATAGATTGCCATTGTATAAAAAATAGTCTCAGAAGAGCCTACAATTGTAGCACCCATTTTTTCTACTAAACTGCCTATTCCAACTCTATGTGCAAGTTCGCTATACATTCCCAAGGCACCACTTCCAGATAAAGGTTTTACACTTATTAAACCTATTAATTCTTTTGGTATACTCATCATATTTGCTATTGGTGTAAATAACCATTCTAACATATCAAGGCCTTTACCAGTTTTAAATATTCCTATTGCTAAAAATATACCTATTATATAAGGTAAAATATCCCATGCAGCCTTTAAACCATCAATTGCCCCTTTTACAAAACTATCATATACATCTATTTTTTTATATTTACCATAAACTACTATGTACAAAATTATTACTGGTATAAGTAAGTTTGAAAATACTTCCATATATCTACATCCCCTTTATCTATATCTTCTTTGAAAAAATTTACATGTTATTATTGCTATTGCTGTAGATATTATGGTTGCAAATAAAGTTGTAAAAATTATTTCACTTGGGTTTTGAGCTCCCATATCCATTCTTAATTTAATTATAGTAAATGGAATTATCTGTATAGATGATATGTTTATTACCATAAACATAATCATATCATTGGTAGCTGTATCTTTTTTGTTATTTAAAGTCTGAAGCTCACTCATTGCTTTTAAGCCAAATGCTGTTGCACCATTACCAGCACCCAACATGTTCAAGGCAATATTCATAACTATATAAGACATTGCTTTGTGACCTTTTGGAATAGAAGGAAACAATCTTCTCATTATAGGATTTAATTTCTGACCTATTTTTTCAATCAAGCCTGACTCTTTTGCAATATTCATTATACCCATCCAGAGTGCCATAATACCAGCTAGACTTATTGCAAATTCTATACCTTTTGATGTTTCACTCAATATAACTTTATTTAATTCTCCCATATTTTTAGAAATCAAACTTCCTATTATTCCTATTGATACCATGTAAAACCATATTTTTCCTATTATAATCAACCTCCTCTTTAAATAATTTTATGATAGTTAGGTAATACTTTATACTTGAAAGTTGTACTATATTATGTTTTAGTATAAGTGTGGGAGTTTTTATAATTTTTAATATTTAATAATAATTAAGGAGAGAAATAATGAGAAATCTAACACTTCTTACTGATTTATATCAGCTTACTATGTTAAATGGCTATTTTGAAAAAAATATTCACGAAGACATTGTTGTATTCGATATGTTTTTTAGAAAAAACGCTTGTGATGGAGGGTATACTATAGTTTGTGGTATTGATCAGGTTGTTGAATACATAGATAACCTTCATTTTTCAGATGAAGATTTGGAGTACTTAAAAAGCTTAAATTTATTTTCTGACAAGTTTTTAAAATTTTTGAAAGAGTTTAAGTTTACAGGAGATATTTATGCTGTTGAAGAAGGGACTATAATGTTCCCTAATGAGCCATTGATTACTGTTAAAGCACCCTTGTATCAAGCTCAACTTATTGAAACAGCATTGTTGACAATAGTCAATTTTCAATCTCTTATTGCTACGAAAGCATCTAGAGTTTGCTTTGCAGCTCAAGGAGATACTGTACTTGAATTTGGATTACGTCGTGCACAAGGTCCAGATGCAGGTATATATGGAGCTAGAGCTGCTGTAATTGGTGGCTGTTCTGGAACTGCAAACGTATTAGCTGGAAAGATGTTTGATGTTCCTATAATTGGTACACATGCTCATAGTTGGGTACAAAAATTTGATACTGAGCTTGAAGCATTCCAAGCATATGCTGATGTTTATCCAGATAAATGCCTACTACTTGTGGATACTTATGATGTATTAAATAGTGGTGTACCTAACGCAATAAAAGTCTTCAAAAATATTTCTGAAAAAGGATACAAACCTATGGGTATAAGACTAGACTCTGGAGATTTAGCTTATCTATCTAAAGAAGCAAAGAAACAACTCGATAGTGCTGGTTTTTCAGATATTAGTATAACTGCATCTAATGACCTTGATGAATACACTATAACATCACTTAAGGCAGAAGGAGCTACTATAAATTCATGGGGAGTAGGTACGAAACTCATTACATCTTTCGATTCACCTTCTCTTGGAGGAGTTTACAAATTAGCTGCATCTTGTGAAAAAGGAACTCTTGAACCTAAGATAAAGATTTCTGAAAATCCAGAAAAAATAAATAATCCTGGTTACAAGAAAGTTATAAGAATATATAACGAGGACAATAAAGCAGAGGCAGATTTAATTATGTTACATGATGAAGTTATAGATGAATCTAAACCTTTAGAAATCTTCCATCCTACATATACATGGAAAACGAAGACGTTTACAAATTATAAAGTTAAAGAGCTTCTTAAGCCATTGTATATAAAAGGAATATGCAAATATAATAAAAAACCTGTTCTTGAAATAAGAAATCATGTACAATATGAATTAAGTACTATCTGGGAACAATACAAAAGACTTTCGAATCCACACATTTACAAGGTTGATTTATCTAGAGATCTTTGGTATTTAAAAACAAAAATGATAGATTCTAAAAAAGTTTTATAGGCATTAATTATTTTTATTTAAGGGGGACTGTTTATTTATGGATGTTACAGATTACAGAATCATAGAAATTTTACAGGATGATGGGAGAATTTCTATGAAGGACTTAGGAAAAATAGTTGGTTTAACTTCTCCTGCAGTTTCAGAAAGAGTCAAGAGATTAGAAGAATCTGGTGTTATAGAAGGATATAAAGCAATTGTTAATCCAGATTCATTAGGTAGAGTTATAAAAGCGTTTATTCACATATCTCTTCCAAGTAATGGATATACAGAATTCATTGAGTCTGCTGGAAAGGACCCTAGAATTGTAGAATGTCACCACATAACAGGTGATGATTGCTTACTTTTAAAAGTTATTGTAAAAGATATGTATGAATTAGAAAACGTGATTGATACTATAAAGAAAATAGGTTCTACCAAGACATCTGTTATATTATCAACACCGATACAAGCAAAATCAATATTGTAAGATAAATTGAACATTAATGGCTTATTCGCTAATACACCATTAAATATTTTTAATAAAATTTTAAGTTTTGATGTAAAAAAAGTTGTCTTTTTTAATTCTATTAAAGACAACTTCTTTTAGGTTTTTAAAGTTTGTATATTTTAAATTTAAATCAATTGTATAAGTCTTAAATTATATTAACTAACTTTATACATTTGTATAATTACTCTTATATAAGTAATTTGTTAGAATATATTCCATATAGGTCTTTAATACACCTACTTCTTCATCCTTGCCTAATAATTTTATAGTAGATACTATATCTGCATATCCAAGTAATATTATACCTATAGTATCTTCATCTACTAAATTAAATACATTAGCTAACTCTTTTTTACTCAAATCATTTTTCTTATATAAAGATAAAAGTGTCATATGATATCTTACATATTTACTTATAAGTTTATATGTCTGTATTGATAACTCTAAATTTGTACCCATATTATTTACTATTTGTGCACCTATTTTTTCATGATTTGTAAAATGAACTCTACCTGTTTCATCTAAAGTTACACTATCTGGCTTTCCTATATCATGTAAAAAGATTCCTAACTTTAATGCTTGTGACTTATTTATTTCATCATCAATATATAAATTCAAATAATTTGACACATGTTCTCTCAAATGATTTGGAAAAAATTCTTTGTCATTTAGCACTACTTCTAATTCTTTTAATGCATTTATAGAATGTTCAAAACAGTTAACAACATGATATTTACATTCTCCTACAGATTTCATTGCTTTTACTTTAGGGATTGCTTTTTCTAGTTCATTCTTTTTATCCAACTCTATAAACGTTTTATGTGTATCTTTCCTTTTTAAACTCTCTATTATAATTTTTCCTATTTCCATAAAATCACCTCAGATTCAGGTTTTATAAATCCAGAACTTGTTTATAAACAATATCCTTTTTTAATTTTCTATCTTTACAAACTACTTTTATTGCATCTTTTTTGTTCATACCACTTTCAATTAACTTTAAAACATATTCTCTATCTGTAAGAGCATCATAATCTCTTTTTTCTGATTTTTCACCATAGAAACCTTCTACTATTAATACAAACTCTCCTCTTACTTCGTTTTCTTCAAATATTTTTATAACAGTTTCTATATCTTCTCTTATTATCTCTTGATATTTTTTTGTGAGCTCTCTATTTACAGAAATTTTTCTATTTCCAAGAATTTTAAGCATATCTTTTAGTGTATCCTTCAATCTATGTGGTGATTCATAAAAAATTATAGTTCTGCTTTCCTCTTTTATTTCTTCTAGCTGTTGTCTTCTAACTTTTTTATCTCTATCCAAAAAACCTTCAAAAACAAATTTATGTGTATCCATACCAGAGCCAACCAACGCTGTTACAAATGCTGTTGCTCCTGGTAATACTTCTATCTCTATATTATTTTGTATGGACTGTCTTATTATCTCTTCTCCTGGGTCAGATATACCAGGCATACCTGCGTCACTTATTAAAGCTATGTTTTCTCCATCAATTAATTTATTGATTAAATAATCGCCTTTTGAATCTTTATTGTGCTCATGATAGCTAGTCAAAGGTTTTGAGATTTCAAAATGATTTAAAAGCTTTATACTGTGTCTTGTATCTTCTGCCGCAATTAAATCTACTTCTTTTAAGATTCTTAAAGTCCTATACGTTATATCCTCTAAATTTCCAATTGGTGTTGGACATATGTACAATTTTCCACTCATCTATAACTCTCCTATATCTTCATTATTATATATTGATTTTAATTCTTCTGTATAATTACCATCTTCTCCATAGACATATAGTGGGTCTAATATCTTAAGCTCTGGTCTGCCATCTTTTACAAATTGAACCAAAACCAAATTAGGTGCTTTTTTAGGTCTTGGATGAACAAACTGAATAACTTTTGGCTCTAATCTGTATTTTCTCCCTAAAGTTATTATATCAACCAATCTTGTTGGTCTATGTATCATGAAAAATTTACCTCTAGGCATAACTAATCTAGATGCGGTCTTTATTACATCCTCTAGATTACATTTTACTTCATGCCTTGATATTGCTTTTTTATCATTTGGATTTTTTATACCATCAATATGCATATATGGAGGATTTGATGTAACTACATGATATCCATTAACTTCCAAAACTTTGTCTATTGATTTTATATCTCCATTTATAATCTCAACTCTTTCTTCCAAATTGTTTAGTTTTATAGAACGAGTTGCCATTTCATATACATCATCTTGTATTTCTACACCAATAATTTTCTTAGCTTCACTTTTACCTGCAATTAGAACTGGTATAATTCCTGTACCAGTGCCTAAATCAACAACTTTAGCATCTTTTTTTACTTTTGCAAAATTAGCTAATAAAACAGCGTCTATACCAAAACAAAACCCATTAGTATCTTGTATAATTTTAAGACCTTTTAATTGTAAATCGTCGATTCTCTCTGAATCTTTTAATTGTATGCCCATATATAACTCTCCTCAAATATTAGTAGCTCTAAGCATTAATTGCTTTAAAAAAGGTAGGAGAAGCCCTACCTTAAATTTAATCTTCTAATTTCTTTAACTCCTTTAGTGTAGCTTCATCTAATCCATCATTGCCCTTGCATTTACCACCACAGCCCTCACACTTTTTAGGCTCTTTAAGTATTTTTATATCTTCTCTTGTATATATTTTTACTGTTTTGTCTTGGAATTCCACTTTGATTTGTTCTAGCAAAGGATTTACCTCTACAACTTTTCCTTTTCCATCATCTGATTGCACCAATGCACCCACAACAGGCATTTTTTCTATTGCTTCACTATATACATCATGTTCATATTTTAAGCAACAGAATAATCTTCCACATATACCAGATATCTTTGTTGGATTTAAAGATAAGCTTTGGTCTTTTGCCATTTTTATTGAAACTGGTTGAAAATCACCTAACCAAGAAGAACAGCAAAGCTTTCTACCACAAGGTCCTAGACCTCCTATAGACTTTGCCTCATCTCTAACACCGATTTGTCTAAGTTCTATTCTAGTCTTAAATATGGCAGCTAAATCTTTTACTAATTCTCTAAAATCTATTCTACCTTCTGCTGTAAAGTAAAAAATCAATTTATTTCTATCAAATGTATATTCGCAATCTATTAAAAACATTGTTAACTCATGTTCTTTTATCTTTTGTTGACATAATTCAAAAGTCTCTTTTGCTTTTTCCTTATTTTCTAAATATATTTTCTTATCTTCTTCTGTAGCTATTCTTATAATTGGCTTTAAAGGAGAAACTAATTCGCTCTCGTCCATTTCTTTTGGCCCAACCACTACTTTACCATACTCTAAACCTCTTGCAGTTTCTACAACTACATCCATATCTTGCTCTATATTAAAATCAACAGGGTCAAAATAATATATTTTCCCCGCACTTTTAAACCTAATTCCTACTATTTTTATCATTTAATCACCTCGTATATATTTAAAGACATAACTTGTATGCTTATATTGAAATTACAATTACTTTTAATTTTAGTCTTTGTACCTTCTATTATATCAATAATTTTAGATAATTGAGAATAACTAATTTTTCCACTCATGTTTTGGATAAAAACTAGCTTATCTATATTTATTAACATATCTCTATTTACATTTTCTTTTAATAAAATAATGTCTCTAAAATAGTTTATCATAATATCCAATAAACTTATAATCTGATTTCTATATTTCTCCATGTTATTTGGTATATTTAGAATCTCTACTATATTTTTATCTAGCATTATTTGGATATATTGTTGTATATCGTCCCTCATTACTGAAAACTCAGCCGACTGAGATAAGCCTAAAGCATTTTCAATACTACCTCTTGAAAAAGTGGCCAATATTTGGGCTCTTTCTTCTTCTATGCCCTTATTTATTAAATAAGTTTTTAAATCTGCTATTGGTATAGGCGAAAACTTTATTATGTCACATCTAGATTTTATCGTTTCTAATAATGATTCTTTATTATTTGTGACTAAAATTATTATAGCGTAACTTGGAGGCTCCTCTAATGTCTTTAAAAGGGCATTTTGAGCTTCTACCGTCATCTTTTCAGCATTATTTATTATATATATTTTATAGTCTTTATGAGGTCGTACTACTATATCTGATTGTAAGTTTCTAATCTGAGCTATTTTTATACTATTTCCATCTGGATTTATAAGTACATAGTCTGGACTATTTTCTAGATTTACATAGTCAAGTAACAATTTTGATAGCTCATCAGCAAATTTCTTTTTTCCTATTCCATCTATTCCTTCAAACATATACGCATTATTAAGTTTATTTTTATTTATAGAATTTATTAAATATTTTTTTGCAAAATCTTGTCCTATAATATTTTCAAAATACATATTTATCTCTCCATAGATTTTATTGAATCAAGAACTATTTCATAAACTTCATTATGTATACTTTCAATACTTCTTAATTTATTATTTGAAACACAATTTATTTTTTTCCAATCATATTTATCTGCTATATATAGAGCATTATTATAAGATTTCTTTAAATACTCTATATCACTTTCATGAATATCTTTCTCTTTTTCTCCTGTAATTTTGTTTTTTCTATTCTCCATAAGTTTTTCACTAAACTCAATAGGAACATCTAAAAATACAACACAATCAGGTTGAGGTATTTTAAATAAATTAAATTCATAATCAGCCAGCCAGTTAAGATATTCCTCTCTATCAGCAATGTCCATTTTAGAAGCTTGGTGCACCATATTAGAGGTTGTATATCTATCAGCGATAATTATTCCACCTTTATTATAAAATTCCTCCCAATCGGTTTTAAATGATGCATATCTATCCGCTGTAAAAAAAGTTGATGCTATATATGGGTCTACATCTGAGGCATTTTTACCAAAATCCCCTCTCAAATACATTTTTACCAAAGCAGATGATTGAGACTCATAATTTGGATATTCTACCTTCTTAATCATATAGCCTTCTTTTTTTAGTCTTTCATATAATTTTTTTGTTTGAGTTGCCTTTCCACTCGCATCTGAACCACTCTCTATAATTATTAACTTACCTCTCATTTTAATATCCTCCATCTAAACATTTTGCCTATTTTAGTATATTATTCAAATAAATTTATATATAAATATTCTATAGATTTTTCATAGTAATCCTACTTTATATATGTTCTAAATCTATTATTTCTATAAAATTTAAAGTCATATCTTTAAGTCCACTTATAACCATACCTTTAGAACTACAAAACTTTAAATAATCTATTATTTCTTTACTTATTATTTCGCCAGGAGATATTATATTTATCCCTGGTGGATATGGTACTATAGATTCTCCACATACTTTACCTATGCTGTCATATATTTTAACACTTTTTTTAGTTTTATAAAATGCTTCTCTAGGTGTTAATATTTTCTGTGGAATATCAACAGGATATTTTATGTTATCTAGCTTTGTAGATTTAAATTCTTTTATTACAATATCATCTAATGCCGTTTCTAAACTAATGAAATCTTGAGTACTATTTCCTATTGTACAGATTAATAGAACGCCATAATAATTAGACAACTCTACCTGTATATTATATTTTTTTCTTAAGATATTTTCTAATTCATATCCTGTTAATCCTATATTTTTAGCAGATATGAACACTTTTGTTTTATCATTTGTACTATATATTTCAAGATTTTTATTAACATTATTTTTGAAATTTTGGATATTATCTAAAAGCTCTTCCATTAATTCCTTGCCTTTATTTTCATATATATCTACAGCTAATTCTAGTGAAGATAATAATAAGTAAGAAGGACTTGAAGATTCAGTAATTCTTAACATGTTTGAAATTTTATCTAAGTCAACTCTATCTTCCTGTACATGTATCATTGATGATTGAGTAAAAGATGGAAGTGTTTTATGAGTACTTTGTATAACCACGTCTGCACCTTGCTCAAGAGCTGTTTTAGGAAGTTTCTCACTAAGTCCTAAATGTGCACCATGTGCTTCATCTACTATTACTACCATATTTTTGCTATGTGCGTAATTACAGATATATTCCAAATCATATGTCATTCCATAGTATGTAGGATATGTAAGCAATATTGCTTTTGCATCTAAGTTTTTATCTATTATATCAATTACATTTATTACATTCACACCTTTTAAAATATTAGTATTTTTGCATATTTCGCAAGGAATATATTCTATATCTACATCACCCAAAATACATCCATTTATAACAGATTGGTGACAGTCTCTATTCACAATTATTTTACTTTTAGGATTACACACTGACATTATTGCAGATTGGATGCCACAACTGCTTCCATTGATTAAATAATATGTATAATCACTTTTAAATACCATTGCAGTATTTTCTTGAGAGACTTTTATAATTCCTTCTGGGGAATGTAAATTATCTGTCCCTATTATCTCAGTTGTATCCATTTTATACAAATTTTCTAATACATTTATATATCCTAATTTTTCATATATTTTTCCCTTTTTATGTCCAGGCATATGAAAAGATATCATTTCTTTATTTACAATTTCACTCAGTTCATTAATTATAAACATATATTACTCCTTTTTCCCTATTGTTACCACTTGTTTGAAAACTTCGATTCCTATCTATTTTACCATTAAAAAAGATACAAATTAATATTTTTATAAAATAAAATACCTCATTCTAAATATTTAGAATGAGGTATTTAATATAAAAAAGTAAAAATTGAATTATTCTCTGTCATCAGACATTAAACTTGGTATTAAATACAATCCAGCTAGACCCACAACAAAGTATATTATTCTACTTATCATTTCATATGTTCCACCGAAAATGCTACCTATTAAATCTGTTCCTAGAATACCAATTGCTCCCCAGTTAAGTGCACCAATTATAGCTAAAACTAAAGCAACTTTCTTCATTCATATCACTCCTTAAGAATTAAATTTTTATGATAATCCATAATTCCTGTGTTTAGTTTTCCCAAAATGAAAAAAGAAATACGTAATTTTTTTGTTTTTTTTGACAAAAATAAAAAAAATTACGTGGCTACGTCCTACTCTCCCAGGCAGTTTCCCACCAAGTACCATCAGCGCTAGAGAGCTTAACTTCTGTGTTCGGAATGGGAACAGGTGTATCCTCTCTGCTATTGTAACCACA
>NZ_JACVWD010000007.1:0-147912 GCF_020658415.1 Clostridioides sp. ES-S-0123-01 | reverse complement strand
GCTCAACTTGCATGTGTTAGGCACGCCGCCAGCGTTCATCCTGAGCCAGGATCAAACTCTCAAATAAAAGTTTATCAGGCTCAGATACTATTGTTATCTAAATATCTGGCT
The DNA here is from genome assembly GCF_020658415.1 of Clostridioides sp. ES-S-0123-01. Lineage (NCBI taxonomy): Bacteria > Bacillati > Bacillota > Clostridia > Peptostreptococcales > Peptostreptococcaceae > Clostridioides > Clostridioides sp. ES-S-0123-01. The sequence continues at coordinate 147,801 of NZ_JACVWD010000007.1, read as the reverse complement.
TTATGGTTTGTTTCTTAATATAAATTAACCTACTGTTTAATTTTCAATGTTCGTATTTTTTCTTGTTCCTTTTTTTCAAGGACAAGTAATACTATACCATCATTCAAACAGTAGGTCAATACTTTTTTTATTATTTTTTAGAAATTTTTTTCATATTCTTTTTTTAGCTTTTCTACGACCTTTTTTTCTAAGCGAGAAACAGTCATTTGAGATATATCTAATTCTTTAGCTATACTAGACTGGGTTTTATCGAAGAAAAATCTATCTTTAAATATTTTTACTTCTAACTCATTTAAAGTTTCAATAAACTTATTAATAAAATCTTCGTATTCTATACTTCCGAAATTACCTTCTTCTTTTCCTATTTTATCAATAAGAGTTATGTCTTTGTCTTCTGAATCATCATTACTTGATGAATCTAAAGACATAGGTTGATAACCATAAGATGCTTCCATAGCCTCTAGTACATCTTCTTCACTAACTCCTATATAGTCAGCGATATCTTTTACCTTTGGATGTTTTTTATTTTCTTGCTCTAGTTTAATTTTCGCATCACTTATCTTTTTGCTTAATTCTTGTATTCTTCTTGGTACTCTAAGTGTCCATACTTTATCTCTAAAATATTTTTTAATTTCTCCTACTATAGTTGGTGTTGCAAAACTGGAGAATTCAAATCCCTTTTCAACATCATATCTATCAATAGCATAAATTAATGCTAATGAAGCAACTTGATATATGTCTTCAAAATCAACACCCTTGTTTATATACTTTTTAGCTAACAACCTTGCTAAATATAGATGTCTTTCAATAAGAATATTCCTGATATCTACGTTTTTATTTGTATTATATAAATTAAATAGCTCTTTTGTATCCATATTTAGGTAATGTGTAGCATTAGCTACATTTTTCATTAAATATCAACTCCTAAATACTTAGTCATTTTTATTTTTGTTCCTTGATTACATTCTGATTCAATATCTACATCATCCATTAAAGTTTTAATTATAAATAATCCAAGACCACTTTCTTTTGGATTCTCTAAATCTGGTGTACTTATTGAGCTAACATCATATCCTTTTCCATTATCTTGAATCTCTATATTAATTGCATCGTCTAAAATATTAAATACTATATTGAATACATCATCATTACTATGTTTTATTGCATTGGTACATGCCTCTGATACTGCTACCTTTATATCTTCTATATCATCTATTGGAAACCCCATTTTATTTGCAATCCCAGACGCTGTTAATCTTATTATGCCTACATAATCTGGATTTGTAGTAATTTCCATCTTTATAGTTTCACAAGCCAAAATTTATCCCTCCACTTTAAATATTTTATCTAGACCTGTTATAGTAAAAATTTTCCTAACATTACTCTTAGGATTTACTATGTATATCTCTTTTTCATTTATTTTTAGTTTTTTTAAAACACCTATCATAGCTCCTAAACCTGTAGAATCTATATAATCTAAATCTTTAAGATTAATCTTTACATCCAACATGTTTCTTTCTATTAAACCATGTAAATGTTCTTTTAATTTATCTGCTGTAGAGACATCAAGTTCTCCATCAATACAAACATTCCAAAACTTATTTTGAGAATCTAAATTTGAATCTATATTCATAGACATGTAAAAACCTCCTATTTTCTCTTAATAATTTTAAATATATTACCTATACTCAATATCTTATTAATTACATAAACTATATCATCTATTCCCTTTGATATTGATGATGCATTTTCAACAATATCTTGTATATGTCTTTCATTGTAATCTACAATCTTATAAGCTTTTTCAACAACTTTATTTAAACTATTTAGAGTTTTAGCTAAATAAATTGCTACTATAAGAGCCGAACTACCTACTAACACTGCTCCTATTTGCCACCCCCATGCATTCATTAGTTAACATCTCCCTCGTCGTCAAAACTTTTACTTATTACTATATCTTCTTCTGAAATTTTTATATCTTCTTCATTATTATCATCATCTACTAAAGTTATTATTCTCTCTTTAACATCATTAAATGTTTCATGTAGAACTTCTTTTGGGTTTTCTTTCACTTTATCAAACTTATCTTTTGTCTCTTTTCTTAACTCAGAACCTTTTTTTGGTGCAAGAAACATACCAAATATAAAACCTAAAATGGCTCCTATTAATAAAAATCCACCTTTTTTACAACCTCTTTTATTACACATAACAACTACTCCTTTCAATTTTAAATTTTTATCTAAGTACATTATACAAAAAGAATAGGATATTTATCCTATTCTTCTTCAATATTTATTTTAGCAATCGAAACTACATTCACTTCTTCATTAGTCTTCATTAATTTAACACCACTTGTAACCCTTCCAAATAGTGAAATTTCATTAACTCTTATTCTAATAAGAACTCCATCAGAATTTATAATCATTATCTCATCATCTTCATTGACCATCTCTGCACCAACAATTGTACCAGTTTTTTCAGATATGTTATAAGTTTTAATTCCTTTTCCAGCTCTTATTTGGCTTCTATATTCTTCTATATTTGTTCTTTTACCAAAACCATTTCTACTGACAACTAATACATCTGTACCTTTACTACAAAGATTCATAGATACAACAAAGTCTTTTTTACTTAAAGTTATACCTTTTACACCCATTGCTGTTCTACCCATATATCTTATATCATTTTCATCAAACCTTATAGACATACCTTCATTAGTTACTAAAAGTACTTCCTGTTTTCCATCTGTTAGCTCTACTCCAATAAGTTCATCATCATCTCTTAAACCTATAGCAATAAGACCAGATTTGTTTATATTTTTAAACTCTTCTCGTTTAGTCTTTTTAACGATACCTTTTTTAGTTGTAAGTAATAAATATTCATTTTCATCATTACCATCTATAGGTATTAAAGTTGCAATCTTTTCGTCTGCTGACAATTGAAGTAAGTTTACTATAGCAGTACCTTTTGCTTGTCTCTTACCTTCAGGTATTTCATATGCATTTAATTTAAATACTCTACCCTTATTTGTAAAGAACAGTAATCTACTATGAGTAGTTGTAGTTATCAAGTGTCTTACAAAGTCCTCTTCTCTGGTTGTAAGTGCTGAGATACCTCTTCCACCTCTTTTTTGGCTCTTATAAGTATCAGATGGAAGTCTTTTTATATATCCAAAGTGAGTAAGAGTTATGGCTATTTCCTCATCACTTATAAGATCTCTCATATCTATCTCGCCTTCAGCATGTCTTATTTCTGTTCTTCTTTCATCAGAATAATTTTCTTTTATTATTGTCATTTCATCTTTTATTACATTTAAAAGTAATCTTTCATCAGCCAAAATTTCTTTTAATCTATTTATTTTCTTTATTAAGTCTTCATACTCAGCTTCTATCTTATCTCTTTCTAGACCTGTAAGTCTTTGAAGTCTCATATCTAGTATAGCTTGAGCTTGAATCTCAGTTAGATTGAATTTTTCTACTAAACCTATCTTAGCTTCTTGGCCTGTTTTTGAAGCTCTTATCAAGCTTATAACAGCATCTATATTATCTAAAGCAATTTTTAATCCTTCTAAAATATGTGCTCTTGCTTCAGCTTTGTTTAATTCAAATTTAGTTCTTCTTGTAACAACATCTTCTTGATGTTTAATATAATGATATAGTATTTGCTTAAGATTTAAAACTCTTGGTTGACCATCTACAAGAGCAAGCATTATTATACTAAATGTATCTTCCATTTGAGAATGTTTATACAGATTATTTAATACTATATTAGCATTAGCATCTCTCTTTAATTCTATAACAATTCTCATACCATTTCTATTACTTTCGTCTCTTAAATCTGATATACCTTCTATTCTTTTTTCTTTAACTAACTCAGCTATTCTCTCAACTAATTTAGCTTTATTTACTTGATAAGGTATTTCTGTAACTATTATCTGTTGTTTTCCTTTTGGAAGTTCTTCTATAAAAGCTCTAGATCTAACCTTAACTTTACCTCTTCCAGTTCTATATGCCTCTGCTATATTCTCTTTTCCCATTATAATTGCAGCTGTAGGAAAATCTGGACCTTGTATAAATTTTATTAAGTCCTCAACACTACAATCTGGATTGTCAATCAAATGTACAGTTGCATCAATTACTTCAGCTAAGTTATGTGGAGGTATTGAAGTTGCCATCCCAACAGCTATACCATTAGACCCATTCACTAATAGATTGGGATACCTTGCTGGTAGTACTGAAGGTTCTTTTAATGATTCATCAAAGTTTGGTTTAAAATCTACAGTTTCTTTTTCTATATCTCTTAATAATTCTAATGATAATTTACTCATCTTAGCTTCTGTATAACGCATTGCCGCTGGTGAGTCTCCATCAACAGAACCAAAGTTACCATGACCATCTACTAAAAGTGCTCTAGTTGAAAAGTCTTGAGCCATTCTAACCATTGCAAAATAAACAGCAGTATCTCCATGTGGATGGTACTTACCTAAAACGTCCCCAACAATACGGGCTGACTTTCTATATGGTTTATCTGGTGTTAAGTTTAATTCACTCATTGAGTATAGTATTCTTCTGTGAACTGGCTTTAGACCATCTCTAACATCAGGAAGAGCACGTCCAGCTATAACACTCATCGAATAATCGATATAAGATTTTTTCATTTCTTCCGCTATTTCAATAGGGAGTATTTTGTTATTTTCTTCCATGTATACTAATCCCCTCTCTCTATATATCTAAGTTTCTAACGAATCTTGCATTTTCTTCTATAAATTCTTTTCTTGGAGCAACCTTATCACCCATAAGCATTGAAAATACTTCATCTGCAATTGCAGCATCTTCTACAGTTACTTGCAATAAAGTTCTTGTATCAGGATTCATAGTGGTATCCCATAATTGTTCTGCATTCATCTCTCCAAGACCTTTATATCTTTGAAGTTCTGCACCATTTCTTCCAATTTCATCTAATAAAACATTTAATTCTTTATCTGAATAAACATAATGTTCCTTTTTTTGCTTTGTTACTTTATATAAAGGAGGTTGTGCTGCATAAACATACCCCTCATCTATAAGAGGTCTCATGTATCTAAAGAAGAATGTTAATAGTAAAGTTCTTATATGAGCTCCATCTACATCGGCATCGGTCATAATTATAATTTTATGATATCTAGCCTTATCTATATCAAAATCTTCTCCTATACCACAACCATAAGCTGTTATCATATTTTTTATTTCGTCTGAAGATAATATTCTATCTAGTCTTGATTTTTCGACATTAAGTATCTTACCTCTTAATGGAAGTATCGCTTGACTATTTCTATCTCTACCTTGTTTTGCGGAACCTCCCGCTGAATCTCCTTCGACTAAGAATATTTCACTTTTAGCAGGATCTTTTTCTGCACAATCTGCTAATTTTCCAGGTAAAGATGTGCTTTCTAAAACACTCTTTCTTCTTGTTAATTCTCTTGCTTTCTTTGCAGCTTCTCTAGCTCTTTGTGCTCTCAAAGCTTTATCAACTATTATTCTAGCTGTTGCTGGATTTTCCTCTAAGAAAGAGCCAAGTTCATCAACTGTTACACTATCAACTACACCTCTCATAAAACTATTACCTAGTTTTGTTTTAGTTTGTCCTTCAAATTGAGGCTCTGGTAATTTAACTGATACTACAGCTGTAAGTCCTTCTCTTATATCTTCACCTAATAAATTAACATCATTTTCTTTTAAGAATTTATTTCTCTTAGCATAATCATTTACAGTTTTAGTAAGAGCTGCTTTGAATCCACTTAAATGAGCTCCTCCTTCATGCGTATTTATATTATTTGCAAAAGAATATATGTTCTCTGTATAACCATCCGTATATTGCATAGCTAATTCGACAATACAATCATCAACTTTTTTATCTATATAAACTATGTCATCATGTATTCCAGTTCTAGATTTATTTAAATACTTAATATATTCTACTAGACCACCTGTATAGTGAAATTCTTTTCTTTTTTCTTGATTTTCTCTTTTATCTTCAAATACTATTTTTATTCCTTTATTTAAAAAAGAAAGTTCTCTAAGTCTATATTCTAATGTTTCATATTTAAACTCTATTTCATCAAATATAGTAGCATCAGGCATAAATTGAATTATTGTTCCTGTACTTTGAGATTCTCCAACTATCTCAATCTTAGATGTTGGTAGACCTTTTTCATATGTCTGCTTATATATTTTTCCATTTAAATAAACTTCTGCTATCATCCATTTTGATAATGCATTAACTACAGAAACACCAACTCCATGAAGACCTCCAGATACTTTATATCCTCCGCCTCCAAATTTTCCTCCTGCATGAAGATTAGTTAATACTGTTTCTAAAGTCGATTTTCCAGTCTTAGGATGTGTTTCGACTGGGATACCTCTTCCGTCATCTTTTACTAAAATACTGCCATCTTCATTAATAGATACATATATATTTGAACAATAGCCTTGTAAAGCCTCATCGATACTATTATCTACAACTTCATAAACTAAGTGGTGTAAACCTCTTGGGCTTGTACTACCAATATACATACCTGGTCTTTTTCTAACGGCCTCTAATCCCTCTAATACCTGTATCTGACTTGCACCGTATTCTTGTTTCATTTAATTTCCTCCATTCTCTATGCTAATAACATTGCCGTTTTCAATATTAAATATTGTAACATCCTTTTCATCAAATATTTTTTTATGTGAAATTTCAGCACTTGTTATAAACATTTGAACATTGCTTAAATTATTTACTAAAAGTTTTTGTCTTGCTTCATCTAACTCACTAAAAACATCATCTAAAATTAATACTGGATATTCTTCAACCTCATTTTTTATTAATTCTATCTCTGATAGCTTTAATGATATTGAAGCAGTTCTTTGTTGACCTTGTGAACCAAAAAGTCTTGCATCTAAATCATTTATGAATATATTTAAGTCATCCTTGTGTATACCATATCTAGTAGTTCTAGATTCTATATCATTAGGTCTATTTGATGACAACTTGGCTAAAAATTTATTATATACTGTTTCTATAGTATCTTCGTCAGTTATATTTATTTGAGTTTTATATTTGATTGATAATTTTTCAACTCCATTAGTCAAATTCATATGCATATGTTCAGATATATTAGCTATCTTTTTTATAAAGTCTCTGCGTAAAATATAAATATAACTTCCGTATTTTGCTAGTGTATCATCATATACATCTAATAAAGCTTCATCAACATGCATGCTTTTTAGAACTCTACTTCTTTGAGAAAGTATTTTATTGTAATTAGTAAGATAATTATAATATTTAGGAATAATTTGGCTAATCTCTTTATCTATGAAAGTCCTTCTCTCTTTAGGACCTTCTTTAACCAGTCTTAAATCTTCAGGTGAAAATATGACAACATTTAAGTTGCCAAGTAATTCCTGCATTTTTTGCAAAGGAACTTTATTTATTCGTATCCCCTTTTTATCTTTTCCAATAATTAGCTCTATTAGACTATATTTATTATATTTTGAAAAACTTCCTCCAACATATAAATTTTCACTATTAAATCTAACCATTTCTCTATCTTTGTTGGTTCTAAATGACTTGCCAAAAGAAAGCATATAAATAGATTCTACTATATTTGTCTTTCCTTGACCATTTTTTCCAACAAGAAGATTCACTTTACCATTAAATTCCAGATGCAACTTTTCATAATTTCTAAAATTAACAAGCTGCAAACTTTTAAGTTTCACAAAAAGTTCTCCTTTTTTACAATACTTTTATTTTAGTTCCTTCTATCTCAACTATATCTCCTGATTTTATCTTTTTCCCTCTTCTTAATTCTATTTCATCATTTACAGTCACTAAACCTTCTTGAATTAAAAATTTTGCATGACCTCCGGTTGATGCAATCTCTGCTAGTTTTAGGAATTGATCTAACTTTATATAGTCTGATTCTATAGTTATTTCAGTCATAAGAGTTCCTCCTTGCCATTATTTTAGGTAAATAGGTATTAATACACTAAAAGTATATTATACCATAAAAATACTTGCAAAAGGAGTTGCCTAAGATTAGAAAAATTTTTCTACAAAAGACAACTCCTTAATATCTACTATATATTAGATGATATTCTTACTGGAAGTAATAAGTAAATATAATTAATATCATCTGTTGGTTTAATTATACAAGGATTTACATTTGTAGTAAATTCTATAAATATTTCCTCATTATCTATATTTTTCAATCCTTCAATAAAGTATCGAGAGTTAAAAGCTATATCTAAATAATCTCCATCTAAATCTATTTCAACTTCTTCATAGACATTTCCTTTTTCTGTATTAGAAGTAATTGCCATTACTTTATCCCTTATAGATAATTTTATAAGGTTATTTTTTTCTGATTGAGACAATAAAGATGCTCTTTCTATACTATTTAAAAGTTCTTTAGTATTTAACTTTACTCTACTATTATGCTCTCTTGGCAATAATTTTTTATAATCAATAAAATCTCCTTCAAGTAATCTTGTAATAATTTTTGTATCATTAATTATAAAAATAGCATTTTTTTCGTTAAATCCAACTTTAACATTATCTTCTCCAGAAAGCAAGCTATTTACATCTATAAGTGTCTTTCCTGGAATTATTACTTTTATATTTTCAGTTAAACTATCAACTGAACAGCTTTTTACAGCTAATCTATAGCCATCAATTGCTACTAGATTTAAATTTTTATCTACAATTTCTAGAAGTTCTCCCATTAAAACAGGTTTTGTTTGGTCTTGTGAAATAGCAAATACAGTTTGTTTAATCATATTTTTTAGGAGTTCTTGAGGTATGCTGTATAAATCTTCTTCATTTAATTCTGGTAGTTTAGGAAATTCTTTAGCTGCATATCCTTTAATTTTAAATCTTGAATTTACACAATTTATGTAAATATTATTTTCTGAATCTGTTTCTATCTCAACAAAAGAATCTGGTAATTTTCTAATTATATCTCCAAATAATCTTGCATCTACAACAACATCACCTTTTTCTATAATCTCTGCTTGTACATAAGTTTCTATTCCTATCTCCGCATCATATCCAGTAAGTTTTAACTGGCCTTCTTCTGTAGATATAAGTATACCCTTTAATAGTTCTATAGTTGTTTTTCCATTAATAGCTTTTTGAGCAATCCCGATTCTATTTGCTAGGATTTTTTGATTACAAATTATTTTCAATGTGGATAACCTCCTCTGGCTTTTTATATAAAAAAATAAGTTAAAATCATAGTAGTAATAGTAGTAGGTGTTGTTGATAATGTTAATAAGTACATGTAACATTATAAATGCAAAGATATCAACATGTGTATAAGATGTTGATATCTTTGTTATTTTATACTTAATTATTTGTTAATAAATTTTAATATAAAAAAGTTATTCAATAGATATAAACAGACAATTGTGTATAAATTATCCCTTTAAATCTGATATAATTTTGTCTATTTTAGTCTTAATTTCTTCGCTTTCTTCTATGTCTCTAGATACTTTATCATGAGCATGAATTACTGTTGTATGATCTCTTCCTCCAAATTCTTCACCTATTTTAGGGAGAGACAAATCAGTAAGTTCGCGCGTTAAATACATAGCTATTTGTCTTGGAAAAGCTATTGAACGAGTTCTTTTTTTAGAATTAAAATCTTCCATTTTTAAATTGAATACAGAAGAAACTTTTTCTTTTATTCTAAGCACATTGATTTCTTCATTTTTAGAAGTTGTTATAATATCTTTTAAAGCTTCTGTAGCAAGATCAAAAGATATCACTCTATTACTAAGAGAAGAGTAAGCAACTACTCTAGTTAAGGCACCTTCTAGTTCTCTTATATTTGACTTAATATTTTTTGCTATATATGACATAACTTCGTTTGGCACTTCTATACGTTCTAGTTGAGCCTTTTTTCTAAGGATAGCAATCCTTGTTTCAAAGTCTGGTGCCTGAATATCAGTTATAAGTCCCATTTCAAATCTCGATCTTAATCTATCTTCTAGTGTAGGTATATCTTTTGGTGGTCTATCACTAGAGATAATTATTTGTTTATTTGCCTCATGAAGAGTATTAAATGTATGGAAAAACTCTTCTTGAGTTCTTTCCTTCCCAGCTATAAATTGAATATCATCAATTAATAAGACATCTACATTTCTATATTTATTTCTAAATTCTTCATTTTTATCATCTTTTATAGAGTTTATAAGTTCATTAGTAAATTTTTCTGAAGAAACATAAACAACTTTTGAATCTTTTTTTTGGCTGACAATATGATGTCCAATAGCGTGCATTAAATGAGTTTTACCTAAGCCAACCCCTCCATACAAAAAAAGTGGATTGTAAGCTTTAGCAGGAGATTCAGCAACTGCAACACATGCAGCATGAGCAAATCTATTGCTATTACCAATAACGAACGTATCAAATGTGTATTTTGGATTCAGGTTAGGGTAAAGTACTCTATAATTTAAATCTGCACTATCAGAATTTAGGTCAGCAACTTCTTTTTCGCTCAATACAAATTTAATATTATACTTTTTTAATGACAGTTGATTTATAGCATCTTCAATTAAATGCAAATATCTATTTTCTAGAATATCTTTATTAAAATCACTAGGAGCTAGTAGTATCAAGTCATTAAGATGTATTTTTAATGGTACGATGTTTTTAAAAAAGGTATTAAAACTTACTGAAGTTAAGTCACCTTTTATTAATTGTAGGGTTTTGTCCCATAAAGAAACTATATCCATAATATAAACCTCCGAACAGAATAATTAATATTTTCCACAAAGTTATTAACAGAAAAGCAAAAATATATATAAATTTTACAGAATAACTAAATTTATGGATAATGGTGTTGATAAATTAATAATAGTATAAATTATTAAAAAAATATGAAAAGATATAAACAATATGTAGATAAAGTTATAAATAACATAAACATACAATAAATGGTGATTATAACTAGAGTATTGTCAGTAATCTTAAAAGTTATACACAAAAGTATCCACAAGCTGTGAATAATTTTTAATAAGTTGATAACATTTATACACATTATCAACAAGTATATTTATAATATCAAAATATATGTCAAACTTCAATGATTTGTAACTAATTTATCCACAATATTAACTAATTGTTGATAAAAATATAAACATGTTAAATTTGCTTTATTTGTGTATATAATTGAAAAAAATAATTTAGAATAAAATTAAATAGATTTTTACTAGTATTTTCAATAAAAAAAATACATAATATATATATGGTAGATTTTGTGATGCAAGCATACCAAAAACTCGTTGACAACGATAGTAAAAGTATTTATAATTATATGTGTTATGTTTACTTTGAGGGTAAAGTTATTATTTTTATAAACGGAAAATGAAATCTGAAAGGCGGTGCAAAATAATGAGTAAAAGAACTTATCAACCAAAAAAGAGACAAAGAAGTAAAGAACATGGTTTCAGAAAAAGAATGAAGACGTCTAACGGAAGAAACGTGTTAAAAAGAAGAAGAGCTAAAGGAAGAAATAGATTAACTCATTAATTACAAAAGGGCCGCTGCAAAGGTGGCCTTTTTGTGTAAATAATTACAATGCATAGCTGTGTTTATGGAGGTTAACTATGGACTTTAATAGGACAAAGGGGTTAAAAAAAGACTCTGATTTTAGAAAAGTATATAAACACGGCAAATCTTTTGCAAACAGATATTTAGTAATATATATACTTAAAAATAAATCAGATTATAGTAGAATAGGTATTTCTGTTTCAAAGAAAGTAGGAAAAGCTATCACTAGAAATAGAGTAAGAAGATTAATAAAAGAAGTCTACAGATTAAATATTGATGAAAAAATTAAGCCTGGATATGATATAGTATTTATAGCAAGAGTATCTAGTAAAGATGCTAGTTTTAAAGAGATAGACAAGTCTATAAAAAATTTAGTTAAAAGAACGGATATTTCTCTTTAAATTGTATGCTATAAATATGGAGGTTAATAATTTTGAATAAAATAATTTATATATTAAAGGAAATAAGTAGGTATTTATCGAATTTATGTATTTATTTAGTAAAATTTTATCAAAAGTATATATCTCCCTTAAAGGGACCTACTTGTAGATTCTATCCAACTTGCTCACAATATTCAATAGAGGCATTTAAAAAATATGGATTTGTAAAAGGTATGTACTTAACAATAAGAAGACTTCTAAAATGTCATCCTTTTCATCCAGGAGGTTACGACCCTCTAAAATAAAAGAGAGTAACTATTAGGAGGTATAAAAAAATTGAATATAATAGGAAATTTCTTAGGATTAATTCTTAAGGTAATATTTGAATTTGTTAACCACTATGGTATTTCTATAATAATTTTTACTATACTTGTAAAGATTATTTTACTACCATTAACAGTTAAACAGACTAAGTCAACAAAGGCAATGCAAGATATACAACCTCGTATAAAAGAGATACAAGAAAAATATAAAAATAAGCCAGAAAAACAAAATGAAGAAATTGTTAAGTTATATGGAGAAGCTAAAATTAATCCACTATCTGGTTGTTTACCTTTATTAATACAGTTTCCTATATTAATAGGATTATTTAGCGTTTTAAGAGAGCCAGTTGCTCATGGCGTTTTTGCAAATCAAGCTGCATTTATGGCAGCTGACAATGGGTTTTTATGGATAAAAAGTTTAACAGCACCAGATTATGTATTAGCAGTATTTTCAGGAGCAAGTGCATATGTAATGCAAAAGGTAATGACTCCAAAGGACCAACTACAAGGCTCTATGAAAGTAATGACATATGTAATGGCAGGGATGTCTTTCTATTGGGGATTTATATTCCCAGCAGGACTTACATTGTACTGGACAGTAAGTAACTTATTCTCAATAGCTCAGTATTACTTAATAATGAATCCTTTAAAAGCTAAGCTGGCTGCTAACTCTAAGGAGGAAAAAGTTAATGAGAAAAAGCCTAAAATTAATAAAAAGTAAAAGTAAAGAAGAAGCTATAAATAAGGCGATAGCAGATTTAAATTTAAAAGTAGAGGATATAGAGGTAGAAATACTAGAAAACCCAAGCAAGGGGTTTTTAGGTTTTATAGGTGCTAAAGATGGTACCTATGAAATTTTTGTTATTGAAAGGGAACTAGATGTAGCTAAAAATTTTATAGAGGTAATGTTGAAAAATGCAAATGTTGATGCCAAAGTCAATGTATCTCAAAAAGATAATTTAATCATGGTTGATATTGAAGGCAAAGAAGCTGCAAGTTTAATTGGTAGAAGAGGGGAAACTTTAGATTCTATTCAATTTTTAACTGGATTAGCTCTTAATAAAATAAATAAAGACTCTCATACAAGAGTACTTGTAGATATAGAAAACTATAGGTCAAAAAGAGAAGAATCTTTAATAAGATATGCTAATAAGGTTGCTAGAGAAGTAGCGAAAACAAGAAAAACTAAAAAATTAGATTATATGAATCCATATGAGAGAAGAATAATACATTCAGCCCTTCAAAATGACAAATATGTAATTACATATAGTGAAGGAACCGATCCATATAGAAGATTAGTAATTGAGTGTAAAAGATAAAATCAACCTCCTAAACATTAGGGGGTTTTATTTTTTAATCTTATTAAATCATTGTAATTGGTCAAAAATAAATCTATATGTAAAAATTATAAATTAAGAGGTGATAAATTTGTTTATAGATGATACAATAGCGGCTATAGCTACAGCACCTGGAGAAGGTGGTATAGGTATACTGAGAATAAGTGGAGAAAAAGCTTTAAAAGTTGCAGAAGAAATCTTTAAATCCATGTCAGGAAAGAGTATAAAAGATTATAATAAAAGAACATTAATATATGGAAATATTGTAGATAATGAAAATGCAATAGATGAAGTATTATTGGCATATATGAAGGGTCCCAATTCATACACAGGAGAAGATGTTATAGAAATAAATTGCCATGGTGGATTTATTTCAGTAAAGAAAATTTTAGAACTAATATTATCTAAAGATGTTAGATTGGCAGAAGCTGGGGAGTTTACTAAAAGAGCATTTTTAAACGGAAGAATAGATTTATCTCAAGCAGAAGCAGTAATAGATGTTATAAAGGCAAAAACTGATATAGCTCATGAAGTTGCTCAAAACCAGTTAGAGGGTTCTCTATCAAAGAAGATAAGAGACTTAAGAGATAAAGTTACTGAGATACTGGCACATGTAGAAGTTGCTATAGATTATCCTGAAGAAGATATTGAACATATAACATATCAAACGCTTAAGGATAAAACTGGTGAACTTAAAAAAGAAATTAAAAAATTATATGATACAGCTGAAAGTGGGAAAATACTTAGAGAAGGCTTGAAAACAGTAATTGTTGGGAAACCAAATGTAGGAAAATCTTCACTGCTTAACTCTATTTTGGGAGAAAATAGAGCTATAGTTACAGACATACCAGGAACTACTAGAGATGTTATAGAGGAATTTGTTAATATAAAAGGTATACCTCTTAAGATAGTTGATACAGCCGGTATAAGAGATACTGATGATATAGTTGAAAAAATAGGAGTTGAGAAATCTAAAGAATCATTTACAAGTGCTGATTTAATTATAATGGTTTTAGATGCATCAAGAAAGTTGTCAGAAGAAGATATAGAAATATTAAAGAATCTTAAAGATAAACAAACAATAGTACTATTAAATAAAAATGACTTAAAACAAGAGATTGAAGAAGAAAAAATACTTAAATATGTAGAAAATAATAGTATAATAAGAATATCAGCTTTACAGCAAGAAGGCATAGAAGCATTACAAGATAAGATAGAGTCTATGGTATATAAAGGAAGTATCAAAAACAATTCTAGTTTAATAGTAACTAATTCTAGACATAAGGATGCACTTGGTAAGGCATATAAGTCTGCAACAGATGCTTTAATTGCTCTAGAACAAAGTATGCCATTTGACTTTGTAGAAGTAGATTTAAAAAATATATGGGACTACCTTGGATATATTAATGGAGATACAGTAACAGAAGATTTACTAGATAATATATTCCATAACTTCTGTATAGGAAAATAGGATGTAAAATACAAAAGGAAAGAAAATATAGAAGTAATAAATTTCATTTTTTATTGTAGAAATTATAGATATTTTATAGTGTTTCTCATGAAACATTAATATTAAAAAGAAAGGAATTATAAATGATAAAGTTTGAAGCAGGAAAATATGATGTTATAGTAGTTGGGGCAGGTCACGCAGGATGTGAAGCTGCTTTAGCTACTGCAAGAATGGGATATAAAACTTTGATAATAACAATGTCTTTAGATTCTATTGCATTAATGCCTTGCAATCCATCAATTGGTGGAACGGGTAAAGGTCAATTAGTAAAAGAGATAGATGCTTTAGGTGGTCAAATGGGACTAAATATAGACAAGACATATATACAAAGTAGAATGTTAAATACTGCTAAAGGACCAGCAGTTCATTCCTTGAGAGCCCAAGCAGATAAATTTAAATACCATGAAGAAATGAAAAAAACATTAGAAAATGAGCCAAACCTCGATATAGCTATGGATGAAGTTGTAGAAATATTACATGAAGGAAATGTTGTAATAGGTGTTGGAACTAAGCTAGGATGTTCATTTAAATCTAAAGCTGTAATATTAGCTACTGGAGTTTATTTAAATTCAAAAATATATATGGGTGAGGTGGCATTTTACGAAGGTCCTAATGCACTAGGATATGCAAAATACCTTACAGATAGTTTAGTTGAATTAGGTCTTAGAATGAGAAGATTTAAAACAGGAACACCAGCAAGAGTCCATAGAGATAGTATAGATTTCTCTGTAATGTCTCTACAAGAAGGTGACGAAAAAGTAACTCCTTTCTCATTTATGAATGAAAACATAGAGAAAGAGCAAGAACCTTGTTATTTAACAAGAACCACTGAAGATACTCAAAGAGTTATACTAGATAATTTAAAAAGGTCTGCCATGTATAGTGGAGTTATAGAAAGTACTGGGCCAAGATATTGTCCTTCTATAGAAGATAAAGTAGTAAGATTTAGTGATAAAACTTCACATCAATTGTTTATAGAGCCAGAGGGTTTGAATACTAAAGAAATGTATATTCAAGGGATATCAACTAGTTTACCTTTTGAAGTTCAACTAGATATGTATAAAACTATAAAGGGGCTTGAAAACTGTAAGATAATGAGACCTGCATATGCTATAGAATATGATTGTGTTGACCCAACACAATTAA
This sequence comes from Clostridioides sp. ES-S-0123-01, assembly GCF_020658415.1. Classification (NCBI taxonomy): domain Bacteria; kingdom Bacillati; phylum Bacillota; class Clostridia; order Peptostreptococcales; family Peptostreptococcaceae; genus Clostridioides; species Clostridioides sp. ES-S-0123-01. The sequence continues at coordinate 131,531 of NZ_JACVWD010000007.1, read as the reverse complement.
AAATAAGTTTAGAAATAAAAGGTGTTGAAAACTTATTTAGTGCAGGGCAATTTAATGGAACTTCTGGATATGAAGAAGCAGCAGCTCAAGGGCTTATGGCGGGTATAAATGCTGTTAGAAAGATAGAAGGAAAAGAACCTTTTGTATTAGATCGTTCAGAAGCATATATAGGTGTATTATTAGATGACCTTGTTACTAAAGGAACTAATGAACCTTATAGAATGATGACATCAAGAGCAGAATATAGATTGTATTTAAGACAAGATAATGCGGATATGAGATTAACTCAAAAGGGTTATGAATTAGGCTTAGTTAAAAAAGATAGATATGAAAGATTCATAAATAAAAAGGATGCTGTTGAAAAAGAATTTGAAAGATTAAAGAGCGAAAGGGTTACACCAAAGGAAGTAAATAATTTACTAGAAGAAAAAGGTGCAACGCCAATAAAAGTTGGAATATCACTGTATGAGTTTTTAAAAAGACCAGAAGTATCCTATGAATTGCTTGAAGAAATAGGAAAAGATGCTGGTGAAGATGTTTCAAGAGAAGTTAAAGAACAATGCGTAATAATGACTAAGTATGAAGGTTATATAGACAAGCAATTAAAACAGATAGACCAATTTAAAAAGCTTGAGAATAAAAAATTAGATGAAAAAATAAATTATTCATCAATAGAAGGACTTAGATTAGAAGCAAGACAAAAACTAGATGACATAAAACCTATTTCAATAGGTCAAGCATCTCGTATATCAGGTGTTTCTCCAGCTGATATATCAGTGTTACTTATACACCTAGAACAAGTTAGAAGAACTAGAGGTGGAAAAAGTGAATAATATAGAACTTCTAGAAAATGGAATTAAAAATTTTAATATAGATACAAATGATGATATGTTACAAAAATTTAAAACTTATAGAGATATACTAGTTGATTGGAATCAAAAAATGAACCTTACAGGAATAGAGGATGAAAAAGAAGTATATATAAAACACTTTTTAGACTCTATTTCAGCTGTAAAAAATGGATATATAAAAAATGGTATGTCCATAATAGATGTTGGTACAGGTGCTGGTTTTCCAGGTATACCACTAAAAATATGTTTAGAGGAGTTAGAGTTAACCTTATTGGACTCTTTAAATAAAAGAATAAGCTTTCTAGAAGAAGTTGCTAGAGCATTAGAACTAGAGGGTATTAAATTTATACATGGAAGAGCTGAAGATTTTGGAAAAGATGAAAAGTACAGGGAAAAGTATGATATTGCTACAGCAAGAGCTGTAGCTGGATTACCAATTCTTATGGAATTTTGTGTACCATTTGTAAAAGTAGGAGGATATTTTATTTGTTTAAAAGGTCCAAATGCTAATCTAGAATTAGAGGAATCAAAAAAGGCTATAGATATTTTAGGATTAGAGTTTGTTGAAAAAATAGATGTAGAATTACCAGAAATAGATTTAAATCATAATATATTAGTTTTTAAAAAGATACATGAAACACCAGTTAAATACCCTAGAAAAGCTGGTAAGCCAGCTAAAAATCCTATTAAATAATCAAGATATTAATTAGTAGGCAACCTTAATCATTTCTCAGGAAATAATTAAGGTTGCCTCAAAACAAACAAAAATAAAGGAATTATTAAAGTAGATGCAGAAATAAAATTGTATGTACATATAGAGAACAAAAATATTTATATCTAAAATAAGAGAGGTATGTTATGGAAGATAAAAGAGTTATGGAGATACCTATAGAAGATATAGTTCCAAATCCATACCAACCAAGAAAAATATTTTCACAAGTTTCATTGGAGGAATTGAGCAATTCTATAAAGGTATATGGTATAATTCAACCTATAACAGTTAGAGCAAAAGATGGTAAATATGAACTAATTGCTGGAGAAAGAAGATTAAGAGCAGCTAAGTTAGCAGAGCTTAAAACTGTACCAGCAATTATAAATAATATGAACGATGAATCTTCTGCTGTTCTAGCGTTATTAGAAAATTTGCAACGAGAAGACTTAAATTTTATTGAAGAAGCAATTGGCTATGAAAACTTAATAAAAGAGCATGCTTTTACTCAACAGCAATTAGCAGAAAAATTAGGTAAAAATCAATCTACTGTAGCAAACAAGCTTAGAATATTAAAGCTTCCAAACGATATAAAAATGAAGCTAATAGAGAATAATTTAACAGAAAGACATGCTAGGGCATTCCTTAAATTACCAAGTGAAGATTTAATGAAAAGTGTACTAGAAAAGGTCATAAAGAATGAATTGACTGTTAAAAAAACAGAAAAACTGATACAAGATATACTAGAAGAAATTGAAATTCAAGAAGAGCCTGATAAAAAACAGAATATAAAGGGTGCTATGAGTATAAGAATTTACATAAATACTATAAAGCAAGCCTTTGATGCTATATCAAATACAGGAATTGATGCTAAGTATAATGAAATAGATAAGGGAGATTATATGGAAGTTGTTGTAAAAATCCCTAAAAAATAAAGATTACTGCTTACCAGTAATCTTTTTTTTTAAAACAAGCCTTGTAATATAAATTGATTTATAGACATTATTTATAATTATAAAAGCAACTAGTCAATATTTAAAATTAATTTGATTCTTAAAGGGGGGAACATCATGGGCAAAGTTATAGCTATATTTAATCAAAAGGGCGGAGTCGGAAAAACTACAACAAATGTAAATTTAAGTGCCAGTTTAGGAACCTTAGGAAAAAAGATATTAGTATTAGATTTGGACCCTCAAGGAAATACAACTAGTGGATATGGTATTGATAAAAATGAAGTAGAAAATACAATCTATGAGATTATGTTAGATGGTTTGCATATTAAAGAAGCAATAATAAAAACAGAGTTTGAAAATGTAGATGTAGTTCCATCAGCTACGGAACTAGCAGGTGCAGAGATAGAGCTTGCATCTATAAATAATAGAGAGTATATTTTAAAAAATTCCATAAAAGTAGTAAAGGATGAATACGACTATATATTTTTGGATTGCCCACCTTCACTTGGAATGCTTACAATAAATTGTCTAACGGCTGTAGATAGTGTTTTAATTCCTATACAATGTGAATATTATGCCTTAGAAGGTGTAAGTCAATTAATGGAGACTATAAAATTAGTAAAATCAAGATTAAATACAGATATAGAAATTCAAGGTGTTGTTTTGAGTATGTTTGATGGAAGAGCCAATCTATCAATACAAGTTGTTGAAGAAGTTAAAAAGTACTTTAAAGGTAGTGTATACACTACTCTAATTCCAAGAAATGTAAGACTTGCAGAAGCTCCTAGTCATGGTAAACCAGCAATTTATTATGATAAAAGATGTAGGGGGTCTGTAGCTTATTTGGAACTAGCAGAAGAATTTATAGATTTAGAAGAGGAGGAGTGGTAGTATGGAGAATAAGTCTAAAAGAAGTAATAGATTGGGTCGAGGTCTTAGTGCATTGATACCAGAAATTAAAGGAGAAACTTCAGATAAAGAAATAGTTAATATAGATATAGACAAAATATATCCAAACGAAGTTCAGCCAAGAAAGCAATTTGATGAAGAAAAAATAAAAGTATTATCTGAGTCTATAAAAAATTATGGTGTACTACAACCAATAGTAGTTAAAAGAGATGAAAACAATAAGTACATGATAATAGCTGGTGAAAGAAGATTTAGAGCATCAAAACTTGCAAATAAAAGTCAAATACCTGCTATAATTAAAGATATAGAGATGAAAGACATAATGGAGATAGCTTTAATTGAAAACTTACAGAGAGAAGATTTAAATTCAATAGAAGAAGCACTAGCATATAAAAGTTTAATTGAGCATTATAATGTAACTCAAGAAGAAATATCAGAAGCTGTCGGTAAAAGTAGACCTCATATAACTAACACTTTGAGACTTTTAAATCTAGGACAAGATGTTATAGACATGATAGATAGTGGTAAAATCACAGCAGGTCATGGAAAGGCTCTATTAAGAATTGTAGATAAAAAATTACAACTACAAATTGCAAAAAAGATAGAAGAGGAAGAACTTTCTGTAAGAGAAGTTGAAAACATTGCAAAAAAAATATCTGAAAATAAAGAAGAAGATATGCCAAAGAAGTCTAAGCCTAAAGATGTATTTATTTTAGATGTAGAAGATAAACTTAGAAATATTTTTGGAACTAAAGTAAATATTTCCAAAGGTAAGAAAAAAGGTAAAATAGAGATAGAATACTATAATGATGATGATTTAAACAGTATTGTATCAATGCTTCTTGAATAACACACAAATATAAAATAGAGAGGACGATGAATATGATTTATCTAGACAATGCTGCAACTACATATCCAAAACCAGAAAGAGTTTATGATGCTGTTTTAGATTGTATGAAAAACTATTGTGCAAATCCAGGAAGAGCAGGGCATAAGCTTGCTATGCGAGCTGCTAGAGAAATTTATGATACAAGAGAAAATATAGCTAAGTTATTTAATGTAAGTAATCCTATGAATATAGTATTTACGTCTAATGCAACAGACTCTTTGAATTTAGCAATAAAAGGTGTATTACAAAAAGGAGATCATGTAATAACAACATCTATGGAACATAATTCAGTAATAAGACCTATAAAAGCTCTTGAGAAAAAAGGGGTTGAAAATACTGTAGTAAAATGTGATGATGAAGGTTTTTTAGATTATGAAGAGTTAGAAAAATCAATAAAGGATAACACTAAGCTGATTGTAACTACACATGCATCTAATGTATGTGGAACATTAATAGATATAAAAAAAGTTGGAGAAATAGCTAAGAAACATAATATAATATTCTTGGTAGATGCATCACAAACAGCAGGTGTTTATGATATAGATGTGAAGAAATGTAATATAGATATGTTGGCTATGCCAGGTCATAAATGCTTATTTGGACCTCAAGGAACAGGTATCTTATATGTAAGAGAAGGCCTAAATTTGAATATATTAAAAGAGGGTGGAACAGGTAGTAAATCAGAAGAAATGGTTCAACCAGAACTGTTCCCAGATAAATACGAGTCAGGAACTCATAATACTCCAGGTATAGCAGGGCTTAACCAAGGTGTATTATTTATATTTGAAAGAGGAATCAACAATATAAGACAACATGAAGAAGAATTATGTCAATATATGCTAAATAAGTTAGAAGAAGTATCAGATATAAAGATATATGGACCAAAAGACAGTAAAAAAAGAGCCTCAGTAATAGCTATAAATATAGGAAACATGGATTCTGGAGAGGTTACTTTCTTATTAGATAGTGAATATAATATAGCAACTAGATCAGGAATACATTGTTCTCCATTAGCTCATACTACTTTAGGTACGTTAAAACAAGGTGCGGTAAGATTCAGTATAGGATATTTTAATACGAAAGATGAGATAGATAAAGCAATAGATGCCTTGAAGAAAATTTCAAAAAATAAATAGTATAAATTACAACATAAAAATAGTGTCAACTTTATAGATAGTTGACACTATTTTTGTAGCTTAATATAATTTAAAAACTTACTTTAAATAATCTCCATCTTCAAGAACTATATGACCACTTTCATAGTTAGCGCCATCAACAGTAAGCTTTATTTGTTCAACATTCATGTTTTTTATGTAAGTACGTGCAACTGAATCAAGCATTAAAGTTTCTGCATCACTACCTAAGTTTGATTTTGTAAAATCAGAGTTAACATCTAATATACCAGTTTTTACACCATCAATATCTTTTGTAGTAAATGAATTTAGTTTTGCAGATTCTGGAATTACTTTAAGCTTTTGTAGTTCAGCAAATAAAGTGTTTTCATCAATTTTTTCTAAATCAACCTTATTCTCAATTAAATCTGTTTTGTCTACATCAAAAGAATAAATAACAGCAGACTCCGTCTTTTTTTCTTCCTTTGGAGCTGATGTAGACTTTTTATTAGGAACTTCTTTTTCATCATTATTTTCTTTATTGTTTTCTTCCTTTGGTTGCTCAACATTTGTATTATTTTTAGTTTCTTTTTTAGTTGCTTCATTTTGAGCATTGCTACATCCAACTGCCAATATAGATATAGATAATATACTTAACACTAACATTATTTTCTTGTTTTTCATAAAAATTACTCCTCTCAAGATACTATTCTTATATATAATTATAATCGTTATGACTGAATATATGAATACAAAATAGTAACAAATTTAAAAAATGATTTATTTAAGTTAATTAAATACAAAATAAACTAAATATTAGTCATTTTTATGGGAAATCATTTAATGTATAGAGAAAATATTGTAAAATAAAAGTAGTGTTTTTAAAATAAATATAAGTTATAATTATATTATAAAAAAATGTCTTCAAAAGGTGGGAATAGTATGGAAATTTTGAGCTTAGGAGAAAAGATTAAGAAATTAAGAAAAGAAAAAAATATGACATTAAAAGAGTTAGCTGGAGATAGAATAACAGCAGCACAAATAAGCCATATAGAGAGAGATAAATCTCATACTAGTTATGAACTGTTGGAATATCTAGGTGATAAGTTAGATGTAAGCGTGGAATATTTATTAGAAACAAAAGAAATGCAGTCAAAAAAGATAACAGATAATTTAATACTGCAAAGTGAAATTTATATAAAAGAGAATGAGTTAAACAAGGCTGAGGACCAAATAAAAGAAGTTTTAGATATATGTAAGAGATACGATTTAATGGAGAACTATGGCAGATGCAATTTTCTTATGGCTAACATTAACTTAAAAAAATCTAATTACAATAATGCTATAGAAAACTTTGAAAAGGCTTTATTTTTCTTTATAAAAAACAATGATAGTGAAAACATACTAAAGTGCTATTTAAACATAGGAAAGATATATATGCAAGAAGACTTTTATAAAGGTGCGATAAGTCACTTTAATTTTGCAGAGGAAATTTTGTCAGAGAATAAGTTTGAGGATATTAACGTATATAAGGAATTATATAGTAAGATGGCATATTGTTATATAAAATTAGATAATCCAAATATGTCATTAAAGTACATAGATAAAATAAATGAAATAGATAATAAAAATGATAGAAAAGAAGATGTCGATATTTTGGTGTTAAAAGCAAACAACATGCTTGAGATTGGAAAATATGAGGAATCAAAAGAGTATTTTAAAAAAGCACTAAAAATACTTGAAAATGAAGATAATAAAACTGGAATAGCAAATGTATACTTAACAATTTGTGATGTTTATAGAAAAATAGGTGAGACAGATAGAGTTCTTGAATATTCTCAAAAAGTGTACAACATAAAGAAAAATGATGAAGACGAATATATGATGTCAGGTTTATTCAAGATAATAGAAGCGTACATAGATAAAGAAGATTATGATTTAGCTAGAAAATATTGTAAAATAGCTTTAGCATCATCAATAAAAAATAAAAATAAGTTTAATGAGTATAAGGCATTAAAATTCTATTCTAATATGTATAAGAATCAAAATGAAATTACTCTTGCTATTGAGTATTTAATTAAATGTATAAAAATAGTATCAGACTTAGGTAATAATAAGATATTAGCAAACTTGTACATAGACTTAGGTCAATTATATTCAAGCATATCAAAAGAGAAAGAATTAGAGTACTACCAAAAGGGAGTATTTATGTATAAAAATTTAGAGATAATGTAAGTATAATAAACCTATAATAGTATAGAAACAATCTATAACAAGCAAGATAATATCTATGATAAAATATAAATTGTATGAATAATTTTAAGGAGATGAATCAAACAATGAGTATAAAAATAGATGCTAGAGGGCTTGCTTGTCCTAAACCAGTTATAAATACAAAAAAAGAATTAGATAATATAGAAGAAGGCATTGTAGTTACAACAGTTGACAATGAAACAGCAAAAGAAAATATATTAAAGCTTGCTAAATCTTTAAATTGTGAAGCAAGGATTGTTGATGAAAAAGAAAACTTAATTTCTATAGAAATTAAAAAAGGTAATAATGTTGTAGTTCAAAAAGAAGAAAGCGAACTAGAAGATACATGTGTATTTATATCTTCAGATAAGATGGGATTGGGAAATGATGAATTAGGACAAGTATTAATAAAAGGTTTTATATATACTTTAACAGAATCAAAGCCATATCCTAAACATATACTTTTAGTTAATGGAGGAGTAAAATTAAGTGCTGAAAATGAAGCAACTATAGAAAATCTTAAAATACTTGAAGATGCAGGGGTAGAAATTTTATCTTGTGGAACTTGTTTAGATTACTATAATTTAAAAGAAAAATTACAAGTTGGTTCAGTTACAAATATGTACACTATAGTTGAAACATTAAAAAATGCATCAAATACTATTTCTATATAATGTATGTTTGTTTAACAATATAAAGTTAATAGGAAATATTAAACTAAAGAAAAGTAGATAGTCAGAAAGGATTAAGCAATGAATCAAATGTATATAGTATCATTTAATTCTACACATCATGCAATAAGGTCAGAAAAGCTATTTGGTGAAAATGGTTTAAAAGTAATGGCTCTTCCAACACCAAGAGAAATAACAGCAAGCTGTGGAATATCAATTAAATTTTCTTTTGAAGATATGAAAAAAATAAAGACAATTTTAGTTGAAAATAATGTAGATATAAAGGGAATTTACTGTATAAGTAAATTAGAGGATGGCTCAAGGGAAGCAAAGAAGTTAGATTAGGAGGCTAATTATTTATGCCAATGGATTTAAAAATAGGGGATATTGTTGAATTGAAAAAACAACATGCATGTGGATGTAAAGAGTTTGAAATCGTAAGAACTGGAATGGATATAAAGATAAAATGTACGAAATGTTCAAGGCTAATAATGCTTGATAGAGAGACATTAGAAAAGAGAGTAAAAAAGCTAATAAAAAAATGATATAAATTTAACATTTAAAAAATGTCAAATACCGTATATTAATATCCAAATTTTTGGTATAATAGAAATTGAAGAAAACATTTTCATGGGGGTGCTTTAATTATGGCAGTTAAATATGCAAAAAGAATGGAAGGTTTACAAGGATCTGAAATACGTGAGCTTTTAAAACTTACTCAACAACCACAAATAATATCTTTTGCGGGTGGAATGCCTGCTCCAGAATTATTTCCAGTTGAAGAAATGAAAAAAGTATCAGTTGCAGTGCTTGAAGAAAATGGAAGATCAGCTATGCAATATACTACAACAGAAGGATATGAACCATTAAGAGAAAAAATAGCAGCTAGAATGAATGACAAAAACAAAACTAATGTAAATAAAGATGATATATTAGTTACAAGTGGTTCTCAACAAGGTCTAGATTTTGCAGGAAAAGTATTTATTGATGAAGGTGATGTAATTTTATGTGAAAGCCCATCTTACATAGGAGCTATAAATGCATTTAAATCTTACCAACCTAAATTCATAGATGTTCCAACAGATTCTAATGGAATGATAATGGAAGAACTAGAAAAAATACTAGAAACAACTGATAGAATAAAAATGATTTATGTAATACCTGATTTCCAAAATCCAACAGGAAGAACTTGGCCACTTGAAAGACGTAAAAAATTCATGGAAATAGTAAATAAATATGAAATACCAGTAATAGAAGATAATCCATATGGAGATTTAAGATTTGAGGGAGAATCTTTACCATCTTTAAAATCAATGGATACAAAAGGATTAGTAATATTCTTAGGAACTTTCTCTAAAATATTCTGCCCAGGATACAGATTAGGATGGACTTGTGCTTCTCCAGAAATACTATCTAAATTTAACTTTGCAAAACAAGGTGCAGACTTACAAGCATCAACTATATCTCAAATGGAAGTAAGTAAATTTATGGATATGTATGACTTAGATGAACACGTTGATAAAATAAAAGCTGTTTATATCAAACGTAGAGATGTTATGCTTAAGACTATGGAAGAAGAATTCCCAGAAGGATTAGTATTTACTCATCCAGAAGGTGGATTATTTACATGGGTAGAGCTTCCAAGTAATTTAAATGCTAAAGAATTAATGCCAAAATGCTTAGAAAAGAATGTTGCTTATGTTGCTGGAGGAGGATTCTTCCCTAATGGTGGTAGAGAAAATACTTTCAGACTTAACTATTCAAATATGCCAGAAGAAAAAATAATAGAAGGTATCAAAAACATAGCATCAGTTTTAAAAGAAGCTATGGGTGTTGAAGCTTAATTAAAAATAATAACTTAAGATATATTATAAGGGATGGCAATAGCCATCCCTTGTTAATTTAAAAAATATATTTCACCTTATATTAAATATTAAAATTTGTCCAAAATTTAAATTGACATAAATAAGAAAAAATGATAAAATGTGTAGGTATGAGATTTTAGTCTCATTTCTCTGCTCTAAGAGTGTAGAGCCGTTAAGTCCAAAGGGAGGTGAATTATAGTGAGAAATTATGAATTAGTTTATGTAGTAAAGCCAAACTCTGATGAAGAAACAAGAGAAGCTGTACTAAACAAAGTTAAGGAAGTTGTTGCAACTGAAGGAGAAATAGTTAAAGTTGATACTTGGGGAACTAAAAAATTAGCTTATCCAATAGCTAAGTTTACAGAAGGTTTCTATGTGTTAGTTAACTTCAAATCAGCAGTAGACGTTCCTAAAGAAATAGACAGAAACTTAAAGATAAATGAAAACGTAATAAGACACATGATAGTTGTTGCTTAACAACTAGTTTTATTATAAAAAATAGGTGGTGTTTTTATGAATCAAGTTGTATTAGTGGGAAGGTTAACTAAAGACCCTGAATTAAGATACATCCCAGGTACAGGAACACCAGTGGCATCATTTACAATAGCCATTGATAGAGACTATGTAAAAAAAGATGGATCTAAAGAAACTGATTTTATACCTGTTGAAGTAATGGGTAAATCCGCTGAATTTTGTGCCAACTACATAACTAAAGGTAGATTAGTTGCACTTCAAGGATCGATAAGAGTAGACAATTATCAGACACAATCAGGCGAAAAAAGAACTTTTACAAAAGTAAGTACTAGATCGGTACAAGCTTTAGATAGCAAGAATAAATCGGAAAATTCATATAAAGAGAGTGCTCCAGCTTTTGAGCCAAGCTTTGAACCTCAAGGGTTAGACCCACAAGGTTTCCAAGCTATAGATGATGACGATATACCATTTTAAAAAGGAGGGAAAAAAGTCATGATGAATAAAAAAAGACGTAAGAAAAAAAGAGTTTGTCAATTTTGTGCTGACAAAAACGCTAAAATAGATTACAAAAGTACTCAGAGATTACAAAAGTATATAACTGAAAGAGGAAAGATATTACCAAGAAGAATATCTGGAACTTGTGCTAAGCATCAAAGAGAATTAACAGTTGCTATAAAAAGATCAAGAAATATAGCACTTTTACCATATACATTAGATTAAAAAATGAGCCTTGTGCTCATTTTTTATTATAGATATTTATATAAGTAAATGAGACGAGCTATAACGCTCGTTTTTTTGTTTATATACTTAAATATATTATTATTTATGATATAATATTATATATTAAGGAGGGTTGCAAACGTGAAAATAGATAAAGGTTCTGAGATAACAAGAAACATAAAGATAATAGAGTGGATGAAAACAGAAATATTAATGAGTGTAAGTGATTTGTTTAACTTATTATTTAAAGGGGTAAAACCTTTAGATGAGGCAATTCAAGATACTCTAGCAAATATAATAATGATAACATATCTCTTAGCAAAGAGATTAGGAATTAGTTTTAGAGACGTAGATTATAAAGTCAAGGAAAAAATAAAAATTGGTATAGAGGAAGACCATAGTGTTGAAAGATGGTATGGAGATTTATCTAACTTAAAAAAACATATGGATAATAGGGAGTGATATTAAATTGAATAATAAAATTAGACTATCTAAAGCCATGTCTATAATAGTTTTAGCTATAATAATTGCTTTAGTAATAGCCTATATTCCAATGCTAGGAATGTTTAGCATATTAGCAGCTGTCCCATATGTAATTATAGGTGCCATCACTGATAAAAAGTATTCTTTTTTATCTATTTTGATTACATTTTGTGTGCTAGTTTTATTTGCAGACATTTCGTATGCATTAAATATATGTATAATGTATTCTTTGCCAGGCATAGCAATAGGAAAGATGCTAAAGAGAAGTTTTGAGCAAGAAGATAGTAATAAATTTGAACCAATATATGGAGGAACAATAATATTTGTGCTTGCAATGGTTGTGTATTTCTTTGTATTGAAGACATTTTTAAATGTAAATTTATTAGATGAAGTTTCTAAAATGATAACAGAAATTGTAAATATTCAAAAAAATAGTTTTTCTGCAACTGAGCTTAAAGTATTTGATAAAATGAAGCCAGATGAAATTGTAAGTTATTTTACAAATATGCTACCAATGATGTTATTCTTACAAGGTTTATTATCAGCATTTGTAACATATTATTTAAGCGTATTCTTTATCAAAAGGATTACAAATTTGAATATAAGATTTCCTAAATTTGCTGACTTTTATTTACCAGGAAATGCTATAGTCACAACTTTTTTACTTTATTTATTAGTCTTATTTATTGAAATTATTGGCTCAAAATTATATACAGAATTAATAATGACTAATTTACAGCTAGTTTTTAACTTAATGTTTGTAATTCAAGGAATAGCAGTTTGTATTTATTATTTAAAGAAATGGATAAGACAAGGGCCAAATAAAATTATGTTTCTTTCAGGGATAATTTTATGTTTATTTGGATTTATGGGAATATCTTTTGTTGGTATGGTAGATAGTATAATTGACTTTAGAAAGGTGAGAAGTTATAAATCCACTTAGGAGGATAGAAATGAGTAATAAACAAACCTTTAAATTAAATATGCCAGAAATAAATTTATATATAATTATTATTGGTATTTCTAGTATAATTTTGCTTTATTACAACTTGTATGTAGGGTGTTTATTTTTCTGTATTTTTGCATATATGGTTTTTCACAATTGGAGAACAACTAATATTAGACGTCATGAATGGACAGAGTATATTCAAAATTTATCTTTAGATATAGATGAAACAACTAAGAAAGCTATAATAAATCTTCCAATACCACTATGTATTCTAGAATTTGATGGAAATATATCATGGTATAATGGAAAGTTTTATGATATGATTGGTCAAAAAGATTTACTTGATAAAAATATAGAAGATATAGTTAAAAATCTTAATTTAAGAAAAGTATTAAATGAAAATAAAGAGATGTACACTGAAATAAACTATAAGGATAGAGAATATACAATAGTTTATAATGTTATAAAAAATGATCAAGAAAAAAATCCTAAATATTTAATGATATTATACTGGATAGATAAGACAGAATATTTACAAGTAAAACAAGATTATGATGATGAAAAAGATGCAATGATGTTAATACAAGTAGATGGATATGATGAAGTATTAAAAAGTGCAGCAGAAGATAAGAGAGCTTTAATTAATGTTGAAGTAGAAAAAATACTTTCTGCTTTAGAATTAAATTCAAATGGTGCTTTGAGAAGGACTTCAAAAGATAAATTCTTCTTGGTAATGCATAAAAAAGAGTTAAAAAAATTGGAAGCTGAGAAGTTTTCTATTTTAGATACAATAAGACATATTGATTATGGAAATAATCTTCCTGTTACAATAAGTATAGGAATTGGTATAGATGGAGATACATTAAATGAGAACCTAAAACTTGCTACAGGTGCTCTTGATTTAGCACTTGGTAGAGGAGGAGACCAAGCTGTTGTAAAGACAAAAGATAAGTTTGTATTTTATGGTGGAAAGTCTAAGGCTGTAGAAAAGAAAACAAAAGTAAAATCTAGACTTATAGGTCATGCTCTGAGAGAGGTTATACAAGAAAGCGATCATGTTTATATAATGGGTCATAAATATCCTGACATGGACGCTATGGGAGCCGCAGTTGGGGTTTATGATATATGTAAATCTTGCAATAAGACAGCAAATATAGTTTTACAATCTGTAAATGAATCTATAGAGATATTTATAAACAAAATAAATGAAAGTAATTATTATAAGAAGTTGTTTATTGGAAAAGAGGAGGCTATTGATAACTGTACTAAAAATACACTAGTTGTTGTAGTTGATACTCATAGACCTAATTATACTGAATGTGAAGAACTCTTAAAGTTATCAGAGAAGGTAGTAGTAATAGACCATCATAGAAGAGGTGTAGAGTTTATAAATGATGCAGTGCTTTTATTCCATGAAATATATGTATCTTCAACATGTGAAATGGTTACAGAATTAGTTCAGTATATGGATGAAGAGGTAACAATCAATAAACTTACAGCTGAAGGTCTTTTAGCAGGAATAAGCTTAGATACTAAAAACTTTGCATTTAAAACAGGTGTGAGGACATTTGAAGCTGCTTCTTACCTTAGAAAAGTTGGAGCAGATACAATAGAAGTCAAGAAGTTTTTCAATTCTGATGTAAAAGATTTTATAATAAAGGCTGAAATAATTCAAAGTACAAAGATAATTAATAATAGAATATGTCTAGCATATTCAAGTACAGAAATAGATAGTATAAACGTCATAATAGCTCAAACTGCTGATGAGCTATTAAATATAAAAGAAGTAGAAGCCTCCTTTGTATTAGGAGAAAAAGATGATACTATATTTATAAGTGCAAGGTCTTTGGGGCAAATAAATGTACATGTACTTATGGAAAAATTAGGAGGCGGGGGACATATAGATATAGCTGGTGCACAGTTAAAAAATGTTTCTCTAAAAGAAGCTTACAAGATAGTAAATAAAATAATAGAGGAGTATTTAGAGGAGGAAGAATAGATGAAAGTTATATTATTAAAAGATGTAAAAGGAACTGGTAAAAAAGGGGAAATGAAAGAAGTAAGTGATGGATATGCAAGAAATTTCTTATTTCCTAAGAAAATGGCTGTGCAAGCAGATAGTGTAGCAATCAAGGAATTAAATGAAAAGAATAAATCTAAAGAAATAAAAGCTCAAAAAGAATATGAAGAAGCTGTTTTACTAGGAAAACAAATGGAAGAAATTAATATAGAAATATATTCAAAATCAGGTGAAGGTGGAAGATTATTTGGTTCAATAACAGCCAAAGAGATAGCTGAGCAATTGAAGAAACAAAAAGATATAGATGTAGACAAAAGAAAGATTTTATTAGATGAACCAATAAGAACTTTAGGTTCAACATTTGTAGAAATAAAAATACATCAAAAAGTAACTACTAAAATAAGAGTAGATGTAAAAGAAAAACAGTAATAACTAGAGGTGATAAAGATGGAAGACATGACGAGAATTCCTCCTCACAGTGTAGAATCAGAGCAGTCAATATTAGGTTCTATACTGCTAGACAAAGATGCTATAATAACAGTTACAGAAACTATAAGGCCTGATGACTTCTATAAAGAGGCTCACAAAATAATATATGAATGTATGATAACTTTAAGCAATAAAGGTGAGCCTATAGACTTAATAACATTGACAGAAGAGCTAAGAAAACAAGGGCATCTTAATGATATTGGAGGAATCAGTTATATTACAAGTCTTTCTACAATAGTGCCAACAACTTCAAATGTAAAATACTATGCTGATATAGTAAAAGAAAAGTCTGTACTTAGAAAGCTTATAAAAGCATCTAATGAAATAATAAATCTAGGATATAGTGGAGCAACGAAAATTGAAGATGTTTTGGAACAAGCTGAAAAGAGAATATTTGATATATCACAGGAAAAAACTAGTGACGATTTTAAATCTATAAACTTAGTTTTGATGGATGCCTATGATATGATAGAAAAATTATATACAAATAAAAGCGATGTAACTGGTATAACTACTGGTTTTAAAGATTTAAATAAAAAAATAAATGGTCTTCAAAGAACAGATTTAATATTAGTTGCGGCAAGACCTGCAATGGGTAAAACGGCCTTTTCTTTAAATTTAGTACAAAATGCAGCTTTAAAAGGAGATGCTTCTGTAGCTGTGTTTAGTTTAGAGATGTCAAAAGAACAGTTAGTACAACGTATGCTATCTTCGCAATCTAGTGTAGAATTGAAAAAGATAAAGACTGGAACACTTAATGATAATGATTGGCCTAGGATTATAGATGCAATGGCAGTACTGTCAGATGCAAAAATACACATAGATGATACTCCTGGAATAAAAATATCAGAATTAAGGTCAAAGTGCAGAAAGTTAAAGATAGAAAAAGGTCTAGATTTAGTGCTTATAGATTATCTTCAACTTATGGAAGGTGAAGGTAATAATGAAAGTAGACAACAAGAAATATCTAAAATATCAAGGTCATTAAAAGTATTAGCAAAAGAATTAAATTGTCCTGTAGTAGCATTATCTCAGTTATCACGTGCCCCAGAGCAAAGAGCAGACCATAGACCTATGTTATCTGATTTAAGAGAATCTGGAGCAATTGAGCAGGATGCAGATATAGTTATGTTTTTGTATAGAGATGAATACTATCATGCTGATTCTGAGAGTAAAAATATAGGAGAAATAATAATAGCAAAAAATAGACATGGTGAAACTGGTTCTGTGGAACTAGTTTGGCTTGGTGAGGTTCAAAGATTTGGGGATAAGTTGAGAGACCTATAATTTAACTAATATCCACAGAACATCCTTTCTTTCTACAGGAAAAATGTGGATACATGTCACTAAATATGTCTAAACCTTGAAATTTAGCTAAAAAATTATCCACACTATCCACAGATAGCCTGTTGATAAGTGTGAATAAGTAGATAAAGCAAGCTTTTAGCTTGCTTTATCTGTGTATAAGTATTAATTATCAGGAGGAATAATATGGAAAAAATAAGCTTAAAATGTATATATCCCAATATAATTAAAGTACTTGATGAAATAAACTTATTTAGGATAGTTGATAATAATTTAAAAGAATCAATTGTTGTTTATGCTAGTATTGTGGACAATCAATATCATATAAACATGACTAATACAAACTTTGGAAATATAATTAATGTATGTAAATTAGAAAAACTTTTAGACGTGGACAAGTTTATAGAAAAAGTTATAAAAAATAGCACAGAAATTAAAAAAATAGATGACTTTTCAAAAATAGAAGAGTATCTGTTAAATATTGGAGAACGTTAAAAAAGTTGAAAAAAATACGAATATTTGATAGAATAAATAAGTAAAGCGTTCGAGAGTATATAAAATATAGAGGTGAATTACATGAAAACAGTTGCAATTGTTGGTTCTCAATGGGGAGATGAAGGTAAAGGTAAAGTTATCGATTATCTTGCTACTCAAGCAGATGTAGTAGTAAGAGGACAAGGTGGAAATAATGCAGGTCATACATTAGTTGTTGAAGGTAAAAAATATGCATTACACTTAATTCCATCTGGAGTTTTAAATCCAAAGACAGTGAACATAATCGGAAATGGAATAGTATTTGACCCTAAAGGATTCTTAGAAGAATTAGAAATGTTTAAAGCAGATAATATAAATACAGAAAACATAAAAATTAGCGATAGAGCTCATGTTATATTCCCATACCATAAAGAGCTAGATGCATTATCAGAAGAAGCTAGAGGCGATTTAAAGATAGGTACGACAAAAAAAGGTATTGGACCTTGCTATATGGATAAGACAGAGAGATCTGGAATCAGAATATGTGATTTAATGGATAAAGATAAATTTGCCATAAAATTAAAGGCTCAGATAGAAGCTAAAAACAAATTAGTTAGAAACATATATGGAAAAGAAGAATTATTTGATTTTGAAGCTATATATAATGAATATATTGGGTATGCAGAACAAATAAAAAAATATGTAGCAGATACATCAGTTATTGTATATGACGCGGTAAAAGCAGGTAAAAAAGTGTTATTTGAAGGAGCACAAGGTACTTTATTAGACTTAGACTTAGGAACTTATCCATTTGTTACATCTTCTCATCCAATATCTGGGGGATTTGCTATTGGTGCAGGTATAGGACCAAATATGATAAAGGATGTTGTTGGTATAGTAAAAGCTTATACTACAAGAGTTGGAGAAGGTCCATTCGTTACAGAACAAATAAATGAAACTGGTGATAAGATAAGAGAACAAGGGCATGAATTTGGAGTAACTACTGGTAGACCAAGAAGATGTGGGTGGTTTGATGCTGTTATAGTAAAATATGCAGCTAGAGTTAATGGATTAACTAGTATTTCATTTATGTTATTAGATGTGTTAACTGGATTTGACAAAATTAAAGTTTGTACATCTTATAAAATGGACGATAAAATAATAACAGATTTCCCAGCTTCTTTAGATGATTTAGCAAAATGTGAACCTATATATGAAGAATTAGATGGATGGAATGAAGATATAACTCAAGTAGACAATTTTGATGACCTTCCAGAAAATGCAAAGAAATATATTGCTAAAATAGAAGAGTTGATTGGAGTAAGTGTAGATATGGTTTCTGTTGGGCCTAATAGAGCTCAAACTATAATAAGAAAAAACATATTTGCTTAGTATCTTAAGTAAGTGATTTAAATTATAAATGATTAAAAAAAAGAGTATCTCAAGATAATATTTACAATTATTAGAGATGCTCTTTTATATTGAGTTAAAATTATTTATGTATATTTTAATAAAATTAAGGTCGAATTTATACCCTTGAATTAGATGTCTTATTTAGATGATTTTGTTGAAAATCAATGATTCAGGATTATTTTAATTATATACTAAAAAAAATAAAAAAAACTGTTGACTAAAAGTTATACAGCAGTTATAATATAACTTGTGAGTGAAAGAAACGACGAAAAAAGTCGAAAAAATGTGGTCTATTAGCTCAGTCGGTAGAGCACCTGACTTTTAATCAGGGTGTCCCGCGTTCGAGTCGCGGATAGATCACCAAATCATGGCTCGTTGGTCAAGAGGTTAAGACACCGCCCTTTCACGGCGGTAACAGGGGTTCAATTCCCCTACGAGTCACCAATATGGGACTATAGCTCAGCTGGGAGAGCACCTGCCTTACAAGCAGGGGGTCACAGGTTCGAGCCCTGTTAGTCCCACCAGTTTTTAGATGAAAAATACTATATATGCTGGTGTGGCTCAACGGTAGAGCAGCTGACTTGTAATCAGCAGGTTGTAGGTTCGATTCCTATCACCAGCTCCACAAAATACATACATGTAAATTAATATAATTTTCTATGTTACAGGATACTTTTAGGTATCTTTTTTTTAATTGCGTCAAAAATTAATTATAATTAAATTTTTAAATATTATACAATATCATATATTTAGAAACAGAGTCTATAAATGTACTATAATAAATTTAAATAATGCAATATATTAAGAATGATATTAATATATATAAAATTACAAACTAGATAAATGATTAGTATATTAAAAGGTATATTAGGAATATAATTAGAAAAACTGAATGGATAATGTGATTATATAGTATAAGTTTTAAACAGAGAAGCAAGTATGTTCTTACCTCTCTATTTAAAAATAAAAAAATGTTTTTTAAGGGCTACTTTATTTAAATCTCTCCCATCTCAAATCATCTCCAGTAAATTCTAAAATTCTAAACTTATCTAAAATCCTAGATAGAATTCTTTGAGTATAAGTATTTCCTATTTGAGATGGTGTTAAGTTGGTTGATATAATAATCTTTTTACCAGCAACAAGTCTTGTGTTTACAATATTGAAAATTTCTCCACTAGTAAAAGAATTATTAAGTTCAGTACCAAGGTCATCTATTATTAATAAATCACAATCAAACAAGTTTTTATAATTTTCTTCACTTATTTGATTGTTTGGGTCTCTTCTAAATTTATAGTCTTCAAGAATATCTAAAATTCTAAAAGATGTTTGATAAATTACAACATTACCTTTGTCTAACAATTCTTTTGCAATACAGTTACACATATATGTTTTACCTAGTCCAGTAGAACCATAAAACAATAAGTTTTCACTATTATCTACCTTAAAGTCATGAACAAAATTTTCGCAGATACTTAGATTATTTAACATATTTTCTCTTGGAGATATTTCTCCATCAGGACTCTTCTTAGGAGAAAATATATTCAAGTTAAAATTCGAAAAATTTTCCTGACTTAAAATTCTATCTAAATTAGACATCTTATAAGCCTCATTTACAATTTCTTGTTTTAGACAAGAACATTTTTCACCATTAGGTAAAAATCCTTTGTCTTTACAAGAGTCACATTGAAACTTTATTTCTAAGTAATCAAGAGATATGTTGTTTTTAACTAAAAGTTCTTCTTTTCTCAATTTTAAAGATTCTATAGTTTTCTTAGACTCATTTACAATTTCATCTTTAGATTTAGGATTTAAAAGAACTGTTTTAGCTAAGTTAAGACCTATTTTAGAAATATCATCATCTATAGATTTTATCTCAGGAATTCTATTATAGACCTCATTTTTTCTATGTTCCAATAGTAGCTCATTTTTATCTCTTTTATTGGCATATTTAGCCAGTATTTTTCTTATTTTATCTTCATTCATTTAATCACCTACTTAAACTTTTCTTTTTGACTTTTTTTAATAATTTCATCGAGTTCATCAGATGTATATTGAGTAAATGTTTCGTTGAAATTATGAAACTTAGTTTTCTTGTAAGTATTGTTGTTTTGAGTAGTATTAATCTGCTTCTTATTAATATTCTCCTTAACTATACGTTCTTCCTCTTTTTGCTTTAAATCATTTAAATTTTTTATATTTTTTTCGTGCCAATTTTTAATTATTCCATTTATATAAGATATACTTGGGTTTGGTATATTCTTAGATTTAGAACATGCATTTACTATTAAGTCCATATCCATGTCAAATTTATCAAACCAAGCATCCATGAGTTCTTTTTCTGATTTCGTTGCTTGTCTTGAAAATCCCAATTCATTGAAAATAGTTTTATATAAAATATATCGTTCACTTCTAATCAAGAAGCTGTCTTCAACATCTTTTGGGGTATATAAATTTGAATCATACCAGTTTCTAATAATGCCTTCGATGTATTTAACTGGTTTAGATGTACCAGTTTTATCTTTAACATATTCATAAGCACAAAGTATCATATCAGGGCCCATGTTGTATTTATTCATTATATCCATAATACTTATTTTTTCACTTGGGTCAAGATATCGACCAACTATTTTATTTATAGAATTGAACATCTTTCTAATACTTGGATTTTCAGAAGTAGATACAACTTTATCTGTATTAGATTTTACAGATGAATTATTACCTAATATATTTTCGATATAGAAATTTTTTAAATCTAAAAATTCTATTGAATAATTAAAATTATCATATTCTCCATTATCATGTATTTTTATAATCTTTTTTTCTTCCCAGAATTTCCAAGCAGATAGTACATCAGACAAAGGTATATTTAGGTTCTTGGCTATTGAGCTATTGTCAAACTTAGGATTAGAAGTAATATCACATGCCTGTCTATAGCCTAAAAGATAAACTTTTACGTATAACCCATCCGCCATTGGCATAAATATATCTATAAAGATATTGGGAATAGTGATTTCACCTAAATCTATTTCATTGCTTTCTTTGAAAAACATTTTATCACCTCAGATTAAATTATATCATTTTTTGTATTACATTTGGTTGTAAACAAATAAAAGGTCATAAGATTAGCATGTAAATATTTTCTAAAAGTATTCATTTTAAAAAGGAGGAGATATTTTGGTTATAAAATTCAACCAAAAAGTAAGAAGAACATTATCAGTAGCAATTTTATTTATGGTACTAATAATAGGTTGCTTCATAGAAAAGGATGACAGTTTAGAAACGTACAAAGAAAAATCTAATTCAAAGATAAATCAATATAATATGGATGTTATATTTGATGATGAAACTAAGAGGTTAATGTGCAATCAGAGTGTTGAGTACATAAATAAGACAAAATCAAACATGGATAAAATATATTTCCATATATATCCGAATGCTTTTTCTAAAAAAGAATTTGCTCCTTTTGAAAAAGGTGAGATGACAAGAGCCTATCCTAATGGATTCAATGAAGGATATATAGATATAAAAAACATACTAAATAATAGCAGTAAAATGGAATATAAAATCAAAGGAGATAAAAATGATATACTAGAAATAGAATTGGGGAAAGAGTTAAAGCCAAATGAAAAGATATCTCTGGATATAAAATATAACGTAAAAATACCAAACTCAGTGGGAAGGTTTGGATATGGAGAAAACACTATAAATATTACTAATTGGTTTCCTATAGCTTGTGTTAATGATGAAAGAGGATGGAATCTAAAGAGTTATGAAACTATTGGGGACCCATTTTATAGTGAAACTAGTGATTTTCATGTGAAACTATTGATTCCAAATAAGTATAAGATTGCTCATACAGGTAAACTTGTTAATGACAAACATGATAACAAGAAAATGTTGTATGAGATAGAAGCTGAAAACGTTAGGGATTTTGCATTTATATTAAGTAGTAAATTTGATGTAAATAAAGTTGACTCAAAGGGTGTAGCTATTAGTACATACAATTTAAATAAGAAACTTTCTAGCAGAGCAACAGAGATTGCAAAAGATTCAATAAATATATTTAGTGAGTTGTTTGGCAAATACCCATATAAAGAATATTCTGTTGTAGCAAGTGATTTCTTTATAGGTGGAATGGAATATCCAATGCTTGTTATGATAGACCAAAGCTTATATAATGAAAAAAATGAGTTTTTACTTGAGTATGTTATAGCACATGAAACAGCGCATCAATGGTGGTATTCTGCTGTTGGAAATGATGAAATAAGTGAACCTTGGTTAGATGAAGCACTTACTGAATATTCTACAATAGTTTATTTTGAACAAAAATATGGAAAAGAAATGGCAAATAAACTTATAAAAACTATGCAAATACAAACAAAGAGTTATTTGAGTGAAAACATATTTAAACCATCAAATGAGTATAAAAATTCTACTGAATACAGTTTAAATGTTTATACAAAAGGAGCAACAGCTTTTAATGAAGTAAGAAAAGAAGTTGGAGATAAGGTATTCTTTGAAACACTAAATGAATATTACAATAAATACAAACATAAAAATGCCAATGGAAGAGCTTTTGTAGAGTTATGGAACAGTAAAGGGGTAGATATAAATAAGATTATAAGTGAATACAAGTAAATTTCGTACAGAGTATTAAATTTTATTTAATACTCTGTTTTTTTGGTATAATATAATTTATAAGGCAGAAAAAGAGGTGAAATAATGCTAAAGTATTGTTCAGTGGGAAGTGGTAGTAGTGGAAATTGCCACTATATAGGATATAAAAATACTAATATACTGGTAGATGCAGGATTAAGTGGAAAGAGAATAACTACAGGTCTTAAAGACATTGGAGTAGATTCAGATAAATTAAAAGGGATATTTATAACTCATGAGCATATTGACCATATAAAAGGGGCAGGTATATTGTCAAGAAAGTTTGACATACCAGTGTTTGCTAATATAAAGACATGGTGTTCTATGAAAGACAAGCTTGGTGATATTAAGGACAAAAATATGAAGGTCTTTGAAAATGATAAAACTTATTCATTAGGAGATGTTATAGTAAGACCTTTTTCAATAGAACATGATGCAGCTGACCCAGTTGGATATAATTTCTATACAGAAAACGATGAAAAAATGTCTATAGCTACTGATATAGGGTGTATAACTGAAAATATAAAAAAACATCTATATAAATCTAAATTAGTGGTATTAGAATCAAATTATGACCCTAATATGCTTATGATGGGTTCATATACATATGCTTTAAAGAAAAGAGTAATGTCAGATACAGGACATTTATCTAATGAAGATGCAGCAAATTTCTGTGTTGAACTTATTGATAAAGGTACAGAATCTATATTGTTAGCACATTTAAGTAAAGAAAATAATTTTCCAGAATTGGCATATGAAACTTCAAAGGGAGTATTAGCATCAAACGATATAGTAGTTGGGCAAGATGTAAAACTAGATGTATTATCACGCAATGATGTTTCTAATGTTTATAAGATGAAGTAGAGGTGAATAACTTTGCTAAAAAGAAATTTCGAAAATGTTGAGGATAATAAAATCTTATATTCTATAAAGCAAGGGATGATTTTAGCAATACCTGCTATTATGACTGGTTCAATTGCACTTGTTATTTTGAATCTTCCAATAAAAATTTATCAAGAATATATAGCAAGTTTATTTAATGGTGAGATTTTAAATATGCTTACATTTATAAATGATTCTACCTTAGGAATTATCTCATTAATAATATTGTTGACAATAAGTTATAGCTATGGAAAAATCTATGGGAGCAAGTATACAGTACTTGTTCCTATAGTTGCAATGTGCTCTTTTTTAGTATTTTCACATGGTAGTGAAATAGATTCTTATGTGGAGATATTTAAAACAAAGTGGTTGTTTACAGCTATTATTGTTTCCATAACGTCTTCTATGTTATTTGTAAAGCTCACAGAGTCTTTTATAACAAGTGTAAAGTTTCATACAGAGGGGGCTGATGCTGATTTTAATATGGTGGTTTCAGCTATAATTCCATTTATAACTGTAGTATTTTTATTTTCTATTTTGCGTGTAATAGTAATAAATCTAATTGGAAGTTCAAATTTTCAAGATATATTTTATAATTTATTTTCAAATATATTTAATAGTATGGGAAGAAACCTTATGAGTGCTTTGCTATTTATATTTCTAATGCATTTTATGTGGTTCTTTGGTATTCATGGAAGTAATGTACTTGACACAGTTGCAAAAAATTTATTTGAAAATGGGATGGCAATTAACATAAATTTAGTTAATAATAATCAATTACCAACAGAAATTTTTACTAAGACTTTTTTTGATACAATGGTTTTATTTGGTGGATGTGGAGCTTTGTTGTGTTTAGTAATTGCCATTTTTCTTAGTGAGAAACGTATAAATGTAAGAAAGCTGGCTAAAATTGCTTCAATACCAGCTCTTTTTAATATAAATGAGATGCTAGTTTTTGGGATTCCAATTGTTTTTAACTACATCATGTTTATACCATTTATAATTACACCTATGATTCTAACAATTACAAGTTATGTAGCTATGTCTACAGGTATTGTACCTTGTACAGTTTCTGCAGTAGAATGGACATCACCTATATTTTTAAGTGGATATATGGCTACAGATTCAATAAGAGGAAGTTTGTTGCAATTGTTTAATTTGTGTGTAGGAGTTATGATTTATATTCCATTTATAAAGATGTCACAAAATAGATATATTTACATGTTTAAAAATAATATAGAAAATTTAACAAATTTAGTAAAAAGATGTGAATTAACAGGAGAACAACCAAATATTTTAAATCATAGTGGAAAAATAGGTTCAATATCAAAAATGCTAGCGTCAGATTTAAAGTTTGCTATGAAAAAAGAAGATATAGAGATTTTTTATCAACCACAAGTTAATTATGATGGGAATATTGTAGGAGCAGAGGGGTTACTTAGGTGGAGACATTCAATAGGTGGATTTATTTATCCGCCACTTGTTATACTTTTAGCTAAAGAAGAAGGTTTTTTAGATGAACTTGGAGAGTATATTATTAATAAAACATGTGTTGATTTAAAGAAAAGTGAAAGCTTATTAATAAATCCTATTAAATTTTCTGTAAATATATCTCCAGACCAACTTAATGCTCCTAATTTGCCAGAGCAAATAAAAAATATAATTGAGAATAATAATATCAACCCTAATATGCTTGGTATAGAAATCACAGAGCAGGTTGCATTGTCAGGTTCTCAGATAATTATAGATCGAATAAATGCAATACATAATTTGGGTATAAAGCTTATTATGGATGATTTTGGAATGGGACACAGTTCCCTTGTATACCTCCAAAATAATAATTTTGATATAGTTAAGTTAGATGGTTCACTTGTTAAAGAGATACTTACAAACAAAAGAAGTAGTGAAATCATAATGTCTATTGTAAATCTTTCAAAAAACCTAGATTTTGATATAATCGTGGAGTATGTTGAAAATTTAAATCAGAGAGATAAGTTGTATGACTTAGGATGTGAAATATATCAAGGATATTATTATAGTAAAGCTATACCTTTTGAGGAGTTTATAGATTATGCAAATCGAGAACTTGCTAAATAGTCTTACTAATAGTTTGTAAGTCATATTAGTATATAAATTTGTAATAAGATTAAGTTTAGGAGAAGTATATGAATATAAGTATAGTTGTAGTAGGTAAAATTAAAGAAAAATATTTAAAGTTAGGTATTGATGAATTTAGAAAGAGGCTTTCTAAGTATTGCAAGTTGGAAATTATAGAGTTAGATGATGAAAAAGCTCCCGAAAATTTAAGTGCTAAGGAAATGGAAATTATAAAAGATAAAGAGGGAAAGAAGATTTTAGGTAAGATAAAGCATAACAGCTATGTTATAGCTCTTGCTATTGATGGAAAGAATTTGTCTTCCGAAGAACTGGCTAAGACTATGAGTGATTTAGCAGTTAGAGGTAACAGTAGTCTTTGTTTTATAATTGGAGGTTCTCTAGGGCTTTCTGATGATGTTTTGGCTAGGGCTGATTATAGATTATCTTTTTCTAGGATGACTTTTCCTCATCAGATGATGAGGTTGATATTATTAGAGCAGATTTATAGGGCTTATAGGATAAATAATGGAGAACCATATCATAAGTAAGGGAGCACGTTAGTCTTAACCACTGAAATAAGTTGGTTAAGGCTACTTTTATTTTACAGGCATATAATAAGTTAAAGTACAAATAATATATAGTATTTTGATATAAATTATCAGATTAGATTTAGTAAAGTATCGAAATTGATTAAAATATAGATAAATAAGTAGATAAAGAGGGATTAAATAATGAAGTATAGAATAAATTAGGTGAGGTCTGATTTAGAAGAAAAAAACTTTGAAAACGTGGCTGAAGTTGAAATTTTGAGAAACTTAGCATCTTGTGTCGGTTTAGGTGTAACTAAAGAAGAAATGAATAAATTAAGAAATTTATCATCAGAGGAATTAAAAAATATTGCGGAGAAATGCAAGAAAGCATATTTACATGCTGTAGACTTTATAACAACAGAACTACCTTTAACTAGTCATGGATATTTGCCTTATTCATTACAGTTAACATATTTCATTTGCATTAAGAAATGTATTAAGTAAAACATATGCTCTTATTCTTTCTAGGAACAACCTTAGAAGCTTACTGGACGGAGCTCCAATAAATACACAGTCAGTACTGTCTATAGTCAATAAAAATGAATATCATCACATTTTCCCAGAAGATTATTTGAAAAATAAAGGGTTTAATAAAAATTAAATTAACTGTAATGGAAATATATGTATAATTAATCTAAATAACAGTAGAACTATATCAAATAAAGTACCTAGTGATTATTTCAAAATAATTAAAAATAATTTAGGTGATAACTTAAAAGATGTGTTAAGTAGTAACTTCATAGATTAAGAAAGCTATGAGTACGCATTAAAAGATGATTATGCTGGATTTATAACAGCTAGAATAAATTAATAGTAAAAAAGCTAAGGAATTGTGTGAAGATGACTTAGCTATTTTACCTGGACATGATTTATTTAGAGAACAAGATATTGACGAAACAAGTAACAATGAACAATTAACTCTAATTTAATATTATTTTATAAAATTGTAGCAAAATATATGCTCTGTTGGATTTATAATGGAGCAGTGTTTCAAAGGTAATAATGAATAAGAAAAGAGAAATAGATAGCATAGAGATATAAATAAATGATGATGTGATAATATACTTAATGAAGGATGGGCTGCCTAAATAACAAGGTAACCCATCCTTTTTGTATTTACTTGGAATAAATTGTGTAAATTTGAAAAGTAAATATATAAAAAGTAGACAAATACGTAAATTATAGTCTATTTGTAGTTAATATGAGATTGGCATTTTAAATAGGATAATACTCTAATTTTTATAAGAGTTAAAGCAAGCATGTATTATTACTTAAATATTTGTATAATCAACATCTAGTAATTTACCTTTTTGGTGAAAATGATTAATAAGTTTTTTAGGATAATTCATTATTAACTCATCTGGAAAATTAATTTCTTTTAAGATATTCTCAGAATACTCATAATTACCTATATCAAAACAAATGTGAGCATCTGAAGTTAGTATGATTTTAGCACCATATTTTTTGCAAAGTGTAGCAATATACTTACAATTATCTGAGCTACCATTTCTTGACACTCCTTTGATAGAACAATTATTTATTTCTATTAAGATACTCTTTTCCATGGCTAATTTAATGATTAATTCATAGTCGATTGGGTAGTTTGGGTTTCCAAGGTGGCCTAATATTTCAATATTATCATGCTTATTTATTGCATTTATTAAGGCTTTAGTATTATTCTCTAATGTATTTGGTGAAAAAACGGCTTCATGAAATGACAAAATAAGATAATCTAATCGAGAAATGACAAAGGGTTCTAAATCTATGTTTCCTTCAGTGTCTAGTGTATTTGCTTCACATCCTCTTAAGATTATAATGTTATTTATGATTCTTGGGATATTTTGAATGTTGTGAAAGTACCATTTGTGGGGAGAACCAGGCATCTTAGGACCATGTTCAGATGTACCTAGTATCTTAATTCCATTTTCTTTACAATAATTAATATTTTCTAACAAAGTGCTATAGCCATGACCACTGACTATAGAGTGGGTGTGTAAATCTGATAAAAAATTCATATAAATTCCTCCTCTATAAAAGATGAGGGTAACGTAATTTATATTATAAAATGAATAGGAAAGAAAATCAATAGTTACACAATTAGACAAAAATATTGAAATATTGTAGAATTAAGCTTAATAATAAATATTTAACAGTATTACTGCTTATAGGGGAGGTTAACTATGATACAAAAGAAGCTATCAAGGAAAGAAAAAGTTTTAATTTGCTTGAAAAGATTAACAGAAGAACACTTGAACCTTAATAATGGCATTAGATTTGGATTTGATGCAGAACATATTGCTACTGAAGTAGGTATAAATAGAAGTAATGCTAGTAAGGAATTAAATCAATTAATAAAGGAAAATATCATTATAAAGATAAAGGGAAAACCTGTTCAGTACTTATATAAAGAACGTATTGAGAGTATTTTAGGAAAGAAACTAAATACAGGGATATTTGATAATATTAACTCTATAAACGAATATAGTGAAAATGATTCTATCAAAGATGAGTATATTGTAGAGGGTATAAAAAAAGAGAACAATATTTTTAATTTAGTAGGATGTGACGGAAGTTTAAAGTCCCAGATAGAGCAAGCTAAAGCAGCAGTAATATATCCACCTAAGGGGTTGAGTACATTAATAATAGGACCTACAGGAGTTGGTAAATCTATATTTGCAGAATATATGTATAAGTATAGTTTAACTATAAAAGAAGATAGTGATAATGCACCATTTATCATATTTAACTGTGCTGATTATTCTGATAATCAGCAATTATTATTAGCACAGCTTTTTGGATATGTAAAAGGAGCATTTACTGGAGCTGATAAAGATAAATATGGTATTGTACATGAAGCTAATAATGGAATATTGTTTTTAGATGAAGTTCATCGACTATCTGCAGAGGGACAAGAAATGTTATTTCTGCTTATGGATAAAGGTATATATAGAAGATTAGGAGAGGCTAATAAGGTACATGGGTGTAGGGTTATGATAATTGCAGCTACTACAGAAGACCCAGAGATAGCAATGTTGGAAACGTTTTTAAGAAGAATACCTGTAACTATAAAGATTCCGTCTTTAGAGGAAAGAGGCTTTCAAGAGAGAATGAAGCTTATATGTTATTTTTTTAAAGAAGAAAGTATTAGGATTGGTGTTAAGTTAAAGGTTTCAAAAGAAGTTATTAAGGCATTTATTTTATATAAGTGTAAGGGAAATATAGGACAATTAAAAAGCGACATACAATTAATTTGTGCAAGAGCTTTTTTAGATTATATGACCTATAAAAGAGAATGTGTATATGTAAGACTTTCTCTTCTACCAAACAATATTAGAGAATCATTATATGGAAATAATAGAAAAGAGGAGTTTGTACAAAACTTCAGTTTTATTGGGAAAGAGGATATTATTTTTTTACCAGAAGAAAAGAATTTTGAAAGTGAAAATTTATTAATAGAAAATAAAAAATATGATTTAGATTTCTATGGAATGATAAAAGAAACTTGGAATAAACTTCAACAGGAAGGGATTAAAGAGTCACAAATTAGAAGCGTTATAGATGAAGATATACAGAAGTATTCCTATAATTTAATGAATACTTTTATATATAATAGTAGTAATCAAACAGCTTATAACAATATTGTTAATGATTCAATTGCAACTACTGTGAAGTATATTTTACAAAAGCATGATAAATGGAGCAAAAGAGAAGGATTAGATAAATTAATAAAAGCTATAGCCCTACATATTCAGAATTTAATTGAAAGAATAAAGATTGGGAACATAGTAAAGCATCCTAATAAAGATGAGATTATGAAGGAAAGAGCATATGAATATAACATAGCAAAAGAAATATTATCTAGCATGTCGTTAATGTATGGAGTTGAGTTTCCAGAAGATGAAGCAATTTTTTTAGCAACGTTTCTTTATTTATCTTATGTGGGATTAAATGAGGAGAGTATAGCAATATTAGTTATAATGCATGGTGAATCTACGGCATCTAGCATGGTGAATGTAGCTAATACTTTACTGGATTGTAACCATGCGGTGGCAATCAATATGGGATTAGAAGATAGAGTTCAGGATATTTTAGTCCAAGCTGTAGAAATAGCCAATGAAATTGACAAAGGAAAGGGAATTTTAATTCTAACTGATATGGGATCTATTTTAACATTTGCTAAAGTTATTCATGATGCTACTGGAAAAGAAGTAAAAGCAATAGATATGGTAAGTACACCTATTGTAATAGAAGCAACTAGAAAGGCCTTAACTCCGGAAATGACATTAGAGAAATTATATTTTAATATTATAGAATCTATAAAGAAACATTATGGAGATATGGAAATTATGTATGCTGAAAAAGATAATGGTGGTAGATATTTTGATAGATTACTAATTGATAATATTAGTAAAACTTTGACTTTTTTAAATGGGGAAAAGGCTTATTTTATATTAAAAGAAATAATTAATAGAATTAGCGAACATTATTCTTTAGTAATTCAAGATGAGCTTTTAGTAAAGTTTATATTTCATTGTTCATGTATGATTGAAAGAGTAATAATAAAAGAGTCTTTAGTTTATAAATTATATGAAGAAAGAATTAGTAGAAGTAAAGAATTATATTTAGTTATAAAAGAAAGCTTTAAGCTTGTAGAAGAGACATTCGATATAATTATTTCAGATATGGAATATGCAAATATATTAGATATATTTGAATCACAGTATGATACAGATAAATTCAAAAGTTGATACAAAATTTAAATATAGCCAAAAGGCTATCTTTTTTTTACCTATTTTTGATACAGATTTGATACAGGTTTGAAAAAGATTTTGATACATATTGAAAAAGTGAGTTTTTTTTATAAATTAAGTAAAAAGATTTGATTAAATCCTGTAAAATAGCCATTTGTTATTGATACACATAAGTTGGCACAACAATTGCTTATATAAAAAGTGACAAGAAAAGTGAGGTGAGATTGGTGATTGGGATAATAGTTATGACTCATGGGAATTTTAGTGAAGAAGTTATAAAAAGCTGTGAACTTATTGCAGGACCAGCAGAAAGAACAGCAGCAATTAAACTAAATAGGAATGATAATATTGAAGACTTAAATAGAAATTTTGTAGAAAAGTTAAATGAATTAGATGAAGGTGACGGAGTTTTAGTATTAGCTGACCTATTAGGAGGTTCACCAAGTAATGTTGCAAGTTTAAACCTTAAAAAAGGTGGAAAGTTTCATGCACTTACTGGAGTAAATCTTCCAATGCTACTTGAAGCTTTAATTAATAGAGATGGAAAAAGTTTAGAAGAGTTAGCAGAGACATGTATTGAAGCGGGGAAAACTGGTATAAACCATATTAATAAAGTTCTTGGTTCAATGTAATAGAAAAAGGAGTTCGATTAAAAATGTCTTTAGTAAAATATTGCAGATGTGATGATAGATTAATACATGGTCAAGTGATATATAAATGGGTTAAGCATCTAGGTGTTAAAAAAATAGTAGTAGTAGATGATGAAACAACCAATGATGTTATTGCTAAAGGTTTGATAAAAATGGCAGCACCAAAGAATATTGATTTATCAATATTAACTGTAAGTGAATCAAGGAGGTATTTTTATAATAACCAAGCTGATGATAACGTTTTTGTATTAATTAAAAACTTAGATACTGCAAATAGAATGAGAGAAGAAGGAATTGATATTAAAAAACTTATTATTGGAAGAATACCTACAGGGATAGGAAAAAAGAAAATATCTCAAAGTGTATACATTAATAAAAAAGAATTTCTTTTAATAGATGAATTTATTAAAAAAAATATTAATGTATCAATTCAAATGGTACCTGACGAGGACGAAGTAGAGTTAAATCACATTATTAATCGCTATAAAGGAGAGTTTGTTTAGCAATGAATAAATATAAGGCAATCATACTCTGCCATGGAACTTGGGGAAAAGTATTAGTAGAAGAAGCAAATAAAAACTTTGGATTGTCAAATCAATACGAAGTTTTATCACTAAGCCCTGAAAAAGATGTTTCTGTATTCATGAAAGAGGTTGAAGAAATAGTAGATAAAGAGGATGTGAAAATTATAATATCAGATCTGTATGGGGGATCTACATCAAATGTTGCAATAGCTGTTGCTATAAGAAGAGGGATAGATGCAATAAATGGACTTAGCTTACAGACAATTTTAATCGTAGATGAAGAATTAAGCAAAGAAGATAAAGTACATACATTACCAGAAAGAATCGTCAGAAAAAATAATAGCCTTTGTGTGGATCTAATTAAAGAATTTAAAAAAATATAAATTATGAGGTGGATATAATGTCAAAAATAACATTAGTAAGAGTAGATCATAGATTAATTCATGGACAAGTTATAACAAAATGGGTGAAAATCGCTCAAGCTCAAAAAATAGTAATAGTTGATGACTTCTTAGGTCAAGATGAATTTATGGCTGACGTATATAGGATGGCAGCACCATCAGGAGTAGAAGTGGCTATTTTAACAGTAGAAGATGCAGGGCAAGCATTCCAAAACAATACTTTAGGAGATAAAAATATATTTATTCTATTTAAGAACGTTGATATGGCAAATAAGGCGTATAAGGCAGGTCTTAAGTATGAAAAGATTCAATTAGGAGGTATTCCAAATGAAGCAGGAAAGAAGATGGTATTTACAGCTGTTTCATTAGGAAATGAAGATGTAGAACAACTAAATGAACTTAATGAAAATGGGGTTGAAATAGTTCTACAGGTTATACCAGAGGAATCATCTATGACGTATGAAAATGCGTTAAAGAAATTTAAATAAAAATTTATAAATTAGGAGGAATTATAAATGGAATCTGTTTTGATGTTGGCAATTGTAACAGGATTATGGTATTGGTTTGCAGCAGGTCTTGCAGGGTATACCCTTTTCTCAACACTAAAGTCTCCTTTATTTATAGGTTTTAGCCTTGGATTACTTTGGGGTGATGTAACAACTGGTATGATTGTTGGTGCAAGTATAGAAATGGTTTATCTAGGAATGGTAGCAGCAGGAGGAAATATTCCATCAGATAAATGTTTAGCTGCTCTTATTGCAATACCAGTAGCACTTCAAACTGGTGTTAATGCAGAAGTTGCAGTATCTATTGCGGTACCTTTAGGTGTTATAGGAGTATTAGTTAATAACTTAAGAAGAACTGGTAATGCTGTATTAGTTCATAAGGCAGATAAGTATGCCGAAGAAGGTAATACAAAAGGTATCTGGAGATGTGAAACACTTTACTCTTTAATATTTGGGTTTGTTTTAAGATTTCCAATAGTTTTTGTATGTAACTTTTTTGGAGCAGATTTAGTTCAATCATTATTAGATGTTATACCACAATGGTTAATGAATGGATTAACAGTAATGGGTGGTATATTACCTGCATTAGGTTTTGCAACAACAATATTTACTATAGGTAAAAATAAATTCTTACCAATGTTTATTATAGGATTTTTTATGGTTCAATATTTTGAAATATCAATTACTGCAGCTGCAATATTTGGTGTTTGTATAGCTCTTTTAATTACATTTATGAAAGAAGATAAAAGGGTGGGTGAAGTATAATGCAAGAAATAAAAAACAAAGAAGTTAAAAATGAACAAGGTACGACTGAAGTTAATAAGACAAGAGTACTTACGAAGAAAGATGTAACAAAAACATATCTAAGATGGTGGTGGACAGCAGAATTATCTAACTCTTTTGAAAGAATGCAAGCATTAGCAGTTTGTGCAAGTTTCACTCCGGCTTTAGAAAAGTTATATAAGAGAAAAGAAGATTTAATAGATGCGTTAAAGAGGCATTTACAATTTTTTAATACTCAAGCTATATGGGGAGGGTTAATTCATGGTACAGTTTTAGCTATGGAAGAAGAGAAAGCTACTGAAGGAAAAATCCCAGGAGAAGTTATTTCAGGTGTTAAGAATGGGCTTATGGGACCTTTGGCTGGAATTGGAGATACTTTAGATTTTGGTACATTTCAAACAATATTCTTGGCTTTAGGTGCTTCATTTGGAGCAGAAGGAAGTGTTATAGGTGCATTTTTCCCAATAATGTTTAGTATATTACTATTTTGCGAAGGTTATTACTTATTCCATTTAGGATATTCTTTAGGTAGAGATTCAATTAAGAAAATTCTATCAGGTGGTATTGTCAATAAGATAATTGATGGTGCTTCAATTCTAGGAATGTTTATGATGGGAGCATTATCTGCAACTACAGTTAAGCTTTCAACTCCATTATCATTTGATATTGGTGGTAAAGCAATTGTTGTTCAAGACACATTAAATATGATTGCTCCAGGTTTATTACCACTTGGTGTTGTATTCTTCGTATATTGGGGAATGAAATACAAGAAGTGGACAATAACTAAGTTATTAGTAATTTTAGTTGTAGTAGCATTAGTAGGATCATTAATTGGAATATTCTAATTTACAATGATTAAAATATAGAATTTAATTTTAGGAGGAGAAAGACATGTCAGAAAAAATGTATACAGAGAAGGAATATTTAGAAGGAATTAGAGGAGCAACAGGAGAAAGAGCAGTATGGTTCTATCTTCTTATGAAAGAAGCTGAAAAATTAGGAGTTAATCCAGATGGTATATGTAAAGAAGCAATATATGGATTTGGCAAAATGAGAGGTCAAAAATATAGTGTAGCAGATACTCCAGGAAAAATGGCAGAAATGTTATATAACAGTAAAGGACAAAAAGTGTTTGAAATGGAATTAGTAGAAAATACAGATGAGAATGGAGTTTTAAAATTCCATCACTGTCCATTAGATGCTGCTTGGAAAGAGTATGGATTAACTAAAGAAGAAAGAAAAGAAATTTGTAGATTAGCTTGCTACGGTGATTATGGAAGAGTTGATTGTGCACAAGGTGTTAGATTAGAGTTTGCTCAAAAATGTGCTCATGATGATGAAGTTTGCGAATTAGTATTCACAAGAAAATAGTTTTTAATGCTAAAAGCCTGTTCTTTAAGAACAGGCTTTAAAAAACAGAAAGTAGGTTGATTTATGGATATAAGCAGAAGTGTAGATAATAGTTTAAATAGAACAGTAGAATTCCTAAAAGAATTAATAAAAATTGATACACAACAAGGTGAACCTATTTCACAATGTCCTTTTGGTATCGGACCTAAAAAATCTTTAGATAAAACTTTAGATTACTGCACTAGTTTGGGTTTTAGCGTTAAAAATATTGATAATTATATTGGATATGCAGAAATTGGAGAGGGAGAAGAATTAATAGGAATTCCAATGCATTTAGATGTAGTTCCTCCTGGAGATGGCTGGAGTGTAGATCCATTTTCGGGAGCAGTAATTGACAATGTTATTTATGGAAGAGGTGCCATAGATAATAAGGGGGCTGTATCTATGCTTATACATGTATTGAAAAACATAAAGGATATGTACCCTACAATTAATAAAAGAATAAGATTAATTTTTGGTACAAATGAGGAAACAGGTATGAAGTGTATCAAATATTACTTAGATAAAGGTGAAGAAATTCCAAGTATGGGCTTTACTCCAGATGCTATGTATCCAGTGGTTAATGGAGAAAAAGGAAGAGTTCATATAAGGATAGAAAAAGAGATTAAAATTGATAAAAGTAAACCTTACATAATAGTAAATGGAGGAACTAAAGAAAATGTTGTTCCGTCTTATTGTACTGCAGAGATTATTAATGGAATTATTTCAGAATTAACTACTAAAGGAGTAGCTGTGCATGCAAGTAATCCTGAAAAGGGAGAAAATGCTATATCTAAAATGATAATAAAGATAGTTAAAGATAATATGGATTTTCAGTATAGAGAAGATATAGAATTAGTTTCAAAATACCTTTGTAGTGACTATTATGGAGATGCATTGGGAATTAATCAATATGATGAGGTGTTCAAAAGCACTACTTTAAATTTAGGAATATTAAAAGTGAATGAAGAAAAAATCATATGTGAGCTAGATATAAGGTATGGTAAAAATATAGTTTTAAACAATATAATAGATAGATTCAAAAAGTTTTTTTGTAATGGTTGGAAAATAAAGATTATTGCTCATAAAGACTTACATTATGTGGATGAGAGTAGTTTAGTACTTAAAAAGTTATTAGAAGCCTATGAAAAAGTAACAGATGAAAATGGATATACAATTGCTATGGGTGGTGGCACATATGCAAGTTGGTTTAAAGATATGGTGGCGTTTGGACCTAAGTTCTTAGAGTATAAAACTGGTGGTCATGGAGCAGATGAAAGAGTACCAATAGAGCATATACGAAAGAATATGGAGATATATACCTTGGCTTTAATAAAACTATTAGAATTGTAAAAGGAAAATAGAACTTATGTGCAAATATAATTAAGAATACATTAAAGGTAGGTATACCTGGAACTGGGAAAATAGGAATAAAAATAGCAGCTGGACTTGGTGGTGTTATTAAAACAATAAGGTTTTTGAGTCTGGAAATATTTATGTGTATTCTTTAAATAAAAGTTTATCTTTTAAGTGATAATTAAATATTTATTGATAAGGCTATGGCTTTAAAAATCATAGGCTTATTTTGATATTTTTTCCATTTTTGCAAAAATTATTATCCTTTTAAGAAAATTTCTTGAATTTTTTGAAATATTTCTTTATTAACTTAAAGTTAAAATTCTTTCTTCAAAGTAAATACTTAAATGAGCTAAAATTTGAGTCCAATTTCTAATTACCTTTGGTTCAAAATATCCATTTCGGTCTCTTGGAATATTTAAAGTTATTTCTCCAAAATCTGATTTAACATTTTTATTTCTATATCCATTTCTAGAGTTTTAGTATTTTTATTCTTATTATCATACCTATCATAACCTAGATGCTCATCAAGCTCCGCTTCTAACATTTGATGAATTGTACTTGCAAATAAATCCTTTAACATGTCTTGAACATCTGTAGTTGTTTTAACATCATATTCTTCAATAAGTTTTTTTAATATTTTGTTTTTGTTAAACATAAAAAGTGTGCACCTTCATTTATATAGTGATATTTAATATTTTAATTATCATTACTTTTTAGAAGAATACACACTTTATTTTAAAGACCAAGTTAATATTAATTAATTTTATATTATAGAAATAAATTTTTCTAATGCTGGATTTGTATTGTTTTTATTCCATACAACTACAACCTCGATTCTATTTTGTACTTCATTTATAGGTACAATTGCAATATCCTGTTTTATCATAGTATCTACAACACAAAATGAAGGTAAAATGGATATACCCATGTTAGAGGCTACTAGTGACTCAATAGTATTAAAATCATTTGAACGTTGTACAACATTAGGTACAAATCCCGCTTCACGATATCTATTCTGTATCATGGATTTTTGCCCATACTCATCTCCTGTTTCCTTTACAAAAACAAACTTCTCATGTTGTAGCTCAATTAAATCAATAGAATCCTCATTGCAAAGTGGATGACCATGGGGTAAAAGAGCTACCAAAGAATATCTTTCTACAGTTTTATATTCAAAATCTTTTAATGGTTGATTCTCTGGATTAATAACAAAGGCAAGATCCATAAAATTATTTTTTACTAAGTTTAAAAGTTCAGTTATCTCGTTAGTACAAATTTCCATAGATATATTAGGGTATGTATTAGAAAATTCTTTTAAATATTGTTGGAATTTGTTTTTTTCATATCCTATTAAGATTCCAATACTCAAAGTTCCAAAAGAACCATGTGCAAATTGTTGTGTCTTTTCAATAGCGTCATTGATATTTTTTATTATAGTACGAGCCTCAGATAAAAAAACTTTTCCAGCTGGCGTTAGCTCAACATGTCGTTTACTTCTTGTAAATAGAGTCACATTTATTTTTTCTTCTAAAGCTTTTATTTGTTGTGTAACAGCAGTTTGGGAAATATAAAACTTTTCTGCTGTTTTGGTAAAACTTAGATTTTCTGCTACAGATATAAAATATTCCAATTGCTTAGTATTCAAATAATCACCCCTATTTAAACTTTATTGTTTGTAGAACTTATTCATATATAATTAAAACTTATTATAGTATAAGAAAATTTACTTTTAAATAATATTGGAAAATATTTGTATAAAAATATATGTTTTAGACATATTTCTATATTAGGTTTTATAAAATTATCAAAGATAGATTAACTACTCCCTCCTCAACATAAGTAGGCTGGAAAGGTAGTTAATATGGAGTAGTTCAATAATAAGAATAACTTATATATTCCCATGAAAACGATATTGGATTTAAGTAAGTTTGTCTCATAAAATGAAAGTATAGCAATTAATAATATTTTAAATGAGAAGGGAGAAAAAATGGAAGATAAATTTTATGCAAAAGGAAAAGGAAATAACGGATATGTTAAAAATCTTGAAGTTTGTTCCTTTAATGACTTAGATGGAACTTGTGGAATGTTTCAGATGGCTCTGTACAAAAGAGATGAAAAATACTATTTATATGGATGTTGTTTTGGGGGAAGTAAAAAAAATGGAGTAATGATTAGTGATGTGACAGATCCTTATAATCCACAATTTATAAAACATTTTCAAATGTTAAATCCAAAAGAGTATCCTACAACAACTACTCCAAAAATTCAAATAGCAGATGATTTAATGATAGTAGCTATGAGTTGTGGAAGTGGACCAGGAGCACTTGTAGATCAAGCTAAATTAGCAAGTATTAAGTGTGAAGCAGGAATCAGAATATATAGTTTAAAAGAAGACCCTTTAAATCCTAAGTTTTTAGGTTACTGGGATTGTGGATTAAAGCATGTAATGGGTGTTCATAGATTTATGTACAATGGTGGAAGATATGTACATTTATCAAGTGATTGTGTTGGATTTGAAGGTCTGATTTATAGAGTTATAGATATAATAGATCCAACTAATCCAGTGGAAATAGGTAAGTGGTGGAGACCAGACCAATATGCAGATGGATATCCAGATAGAACTTTTGATGCAGGAGCACCTCATTGCCCAGAATTTATGGATAAAGGATGGCTCCATGGGCCTCCATTTGTAAGAGATGGAAAAGCATATTGTGGTTATGGAGGAGCTGGTTTAGTTGTATTAGATGTTGAAGATTTAACAAGACCAAGATGCTTAGGTGAATTACCATTTATGCCTGCATTTTCTAGTAAACTCGCAGGAGCAAGAACTCATACAGCACTACCATTACCAGGAAGAGATTTAGTTGTTGTGCAAAATGAGGGAGAACGTTTCCAGTTTTTTAAGCCAGAGAGTATTACAGATGTTCAAGCTATGAATAATATACATATGGTTGATGTTAGTAATCCAACAAGACCAACATTAATTGCTCAATTCCCATATCCTGAAGTACCAAAGGATTTCCCATATCCTAACTTTAATGTTGCAGGGCTAGGAAAACCAGGGCCATTTGGTCCACATAACCTTCATGAGCCAATGGATAATAAACCATGGCTAGAGCAAAGAGGAGATAGAGTATATTGCTGTTATTTCCATGCAGGATTAAGGGTTTATGATGTATCAGATCCATATTACATCAAAGAGTTAGCATATTTTATACCACCAAATCCAAATAAAACGCCAGAAGAATCTTATTTCCCAGGATTCCCTGGACCACGCTTGGCAGTAACAGAAGATCTTATTGTTGACGATAGAGGTTACATCATTATAGATGCCCTAGATGATGGATTCTATATATTAAAAATGAAAGAAGATTAATAAACACTAAAGAGGGAGAGTTAAAAATGAAAATACTAGGTATTTCTTTTGGAACAAAAAATGGAAATAATGACACCATGTGTAAAGTGGCACTTAAAGGTGCTCAAGAAGCAGGAGCTGAAGTAGAATTTATTCAAATGTCATCTCTTAACATTAAACATTGTACTGGATGTTGTGCATGTGTTAAGACTTTATTATCTGGAAAAGGTAGTATGTGTGTATTAAAGGATGATTTTGAATGGTTACTTGACAAAATGAAAGATGCAGATGGGATAGTAGTTTCAGACCCTATATTTGAGGAAGGAGCATCAGGTCTATTCCATACTATAATGGACCGTTTTGGACCAAGAGCAGATAGAGGAAATAATATTATAGGAATAAAAGTTGCAGAAGCTACAGGAGGAAAAACTCCAGACCCAAGAATTCTTAATGATAAAGTAATATCATTCATGGGAATAGGAGGGTCAGACTGGGGTACAAGAGTTCAATGTGAGCATGCTATGTTAGCATTAATACCAATGTGGAAAGTTATAGATAATGCTTGGTTCCCATGGGCAAAGGAATTAGTAATGGATGGCTCAAAACTTGCTCAAGTTCATCAAATAGGTTTAAACATAGTTGAAGCAGCAGAAGATTTTGAAAAAGCTTTATACAAAGGAGAAGAAGGAGTCTGTCTACATTGTAATAATAGATTATTCTACCTTGAGCCAGGTACTAAAAAATCAATATGTGCTCTATGTGGTATAGTTGGAGAATTAGATACTGCAAGTGGAAAAACTGTATTTAGTTTCCCAGAAGAGCAATTAGGTCATGCTCATGATACTTTAGCAGGTAAGTTTATACATGGTGATGATATTAAGAAAATGGAAGGTCATTATGCAGAAGTTCGTAAAACACCAGAATTTAAAGAAAGAAAAGCCGCTTACAATTTTATAGAACCATTAACCAAAGAAAAGCATGCTGAACTTTCATTAGGAGAATAATTAAAATATGAAGACTCATATTTTAATTAGTGTTATAGGAGATTTATTATATGAATGAAAAGCCACACTTTAAACAAATTGGAATTATTAATATAGTAAATAATATCCAAATAGCACTTATCATATCGACTATAGAAGCAATTATTGCTTTAGTACCTGCATATTACAATGTTAGATTAGCTCCAGTGTTCATTGCTATGTTTATACCACTACACTTAATTTGTTTTGTAGTATCTATGATTGCAAATCCAATAACAATAAGGTTAGTGGGAATGAATCAAGCTATAGAAACTACTAATTATAATATAGGAAATGGATAGAAAGAAAAAAGAAATATTAACACTATCCATAGGGATTGCTTTACTACCTCCTTTATGGGCAGTGCTAGCACCTTATATAGGAATAAAAACTGGAGCAGTAGCATTAATTTGTGCAGGATTATATGTAACAAATGGTAATAAACGAAAAGATGGATTAAAAATAATGTTTGGTTTTTGGTGTGGAGATTTATGGGCAGTGTTGGCTATTATAATTATGGAATACATAAATCTCAACCCAAATCTAGAATTATTTTTAACACTTGGGATATTAGGTTTTTTTGCAGTTATAATTGCATCCTTATTTGAAAAAGTAATTTTCTTACCATCATGGCTTTGTGGTTGGGCCATAGGTCTAACTATTATGACAGGTGAAAGTATTATTAACTTACAAAGTCTTTGTATTCAAGTTGCTGTGGCTATGGCAGTAGGAGTATGGTATGTAGGAGCAGGCGTAGATTTATTTACTGTATGTATTTTGGAGAAAGATAAAAAAACGGGAAATTGAAAGCATATGAATATAATTTGATTATAGGAGAATGTTTATGGGATTTGAATTTAAAATAATGAGAAGTTTAATATATGTAGGACTTGCTAAGGAAGAGTATAGACCTAAATTAATGGACTGGTTATATCGCTACCATATTCCAGATAGTATTAGTAATTTTGGACCATATTGTACTAAATATGCTTTTTATCAAGCGTATCCTACACCAGATGAAGGCGAACGTTTTGGTGTACGTAAGATGCAATTAACAGAGCATTATTGGATTGTAGATGAACATATGCCTGAAATGGCAAATAGAATTATGACAGAATACATGCCTATGGATGTTCTCCGTTGGCAAGGGTGTATACCAGATGTGGAGAATAAAAAAGTTCATGAGAATGCAG
This sequence comes from Clostridioides sp. ES-S-0123-01, assembly GCF_020658415.1. Taxonomy (NCBI): domain Bacteria; kingdom Bacillati; phylum Bacillota; class Clostridia; order Peptostreptococcales; family Peptostreptococcaceae; genus Clostridioides; species Clostridioides sp. ES-S-0123-01. The sequence goes on along the minus strand of NZ_JACVWD010000007.1, from coordinate 88,834 downwards.
AAAGTGGAGATGTAGGACGTGCAGTAGGTGGGGATAACGGATGTCCACCATTTATATTTGCTTTTGTTCCAATAAACTGGGAAGAAGATTTTAGAGGAAAAGGACGTACTGTACAAGATGGACCAAACTATCGTTGGCAATTTATGATTAAGTACCCAGATGGAATTTCTAAAGAAGAAGGAGAAGGATGGTTCTATGATGAGGTAGTTCCATACTTTACAAACTGCTGTTATGTTAATCGTTTTGTAAGTAGTAAAATCATGATTAACTATGGAGCAACTGCCTTTGATCGTGTAGTAGAACTATGGTTTGAAGGAGAAGAAGAATGGTATAAAGCTGTAGTTGAAGGGACAAAATCATTTATCAAAAAGCCTGAATGGGCACAAGAAGAGGAGTTTCCATATTTAAAACCACAATTCAATATTGCTTCAGTATTCTTAGGTGATATAGCAACTATGGACGTATATTCACAGTATCATGGATATATTCCAATGAGATAAAATTAAGATGTTCCTTTTATGATGACAGATAGTTAAAATAATAAAACTGTTATCATGAAGGGAACATTTTTGTGTCTAGAAAAACTTTTGAAGTAAAAGTTAAATATGTGAGAGAGTATTTTAAAGGTAAAGAATCATTGTTAGATACATGTAGACAATATAATATTTATAACGTATCATATTAACAAGTTTTCACTTGAGTTATGAAATAAAAAGAGTAATTACAAAGATTGCAAACACTATGATGACTTTGATACTTCAAGGTTTAGAAGGTGTTGTAATTGTTAATAGGAAGAAATTTAATGAACATAAAGAACTTATATAACAGTAGGAGGATACAATGTATACAATTGGACAAGTATCTAAATTTTTAGGAATGTCTAGAGACACGCTAAAATTTTATGAGGATAAAGGATTAGTAAATCCTAAGAAAAATGATGAAAATGGATATAGAAAATATAATCAGTTTGATATATATGATATTACAACAATAAATTTTTATAGAGAGATTGATATCGAAATTAAAAAAATTCAAGAAATAAGAAAAAGCAAGAGTATAAGCAATTTAGAACTTTTGCTATAAGAGAAAGAACAAACTCTTTAAGAATGTAAGGGATAATCATATGCTAAGTGAGTGATATGATTATCTCTTATTTATTAATTGAATTTAAGTAAAAATTACTTGTAGATATTCTCTTAAGCTGGAGCCTAGTTTTAATAGATTTTTCACAATAAAAATTTATAGGCTAATATTTATTTTTATAGTAAAATATAAAGAAATTATTAGAGGAATATTCAAGGAGGAATAGGTATGGTTTTATTAATTGTTGATACACAAAAACTAATAACAAATGAAAAATTATATAAATTTCATGAATTTGTAGTAAATATAGAAAGCTTAATTGATACAGCAAGAAAAAATAATATAGAAGTAATCTATGTACGTCATGATGATGGAGTTGAAAATGAGTTGACTAAAGGTAAAAACGGATTTGAAATATATGAAAAATTTAAACCATGTGATGAAGAAAAAATCTTTGATAAAGAAGTAAATAGTGCTTTTAAGGGAACAGGCTTATTAGAATACTTAAAAAGTACTAGTGAAAAAAATATAATTATTGCTGGACTTCAAACAGATTACTGTATTGATGCTACTATAAAATGTGGATTTGAACATGGATTTAACATAATAGTCCCAGCTTATGCAAATACAACTGTTGATAATTCATTTATGTCAGCAGAACAATCATATAAATACTACAATGAATTTATCTGGAATGAAAGATATGCAGAATGTATTTCAGTAGACGAAACACTTAGAAGGATGAAATAAATATAGATTATTACATAAGAAAAAACTTAACTTACTTAGTCTAAAATATTAAAATCATAAGGAACATAGACTGTGACATTTATATTTACATAAGTTGATTTCAAATTTAAGTTCCAACAAAGGATGTTAAATTCCAAATTAAAAATCAGACTTAACATATTAGAGTTATATATAAGGCACATCAATTTTATTTTGAATTAATGTGCTTTTTAGTTGTAGTAATTTATTCATAATCAATATAATTTTTATTATTTAAATCAATTTTTCTTGTGTTTCTTTATTTAAGAAACTCTTTTTTTATCTATAGAATCTATACATGTATTATAGTTTGTATTTTAGATAAGTTTAATTTTTGTCTTAATCTAAAACAAAAGTTAGACTTAAATGAAATTGAAAAGGCTAAAATTATCAAATAAAATAAATATTGTGGAGGTGATGAAAATCTAGTGATAATACAAAGACTAATCTTAACAAGAAAGTAGGGATTAATAGAAGTGGATAAAGAAATTGTATCAATTCTTCAGGTTTTATTAAATAGCACATTGATTACAGCTGACGAACTACAAGAAGAATCTAATGCATCAAAGAGGCAAATTACTTATAGAATAAATAAAATCAATGACATACTTAAAGTAAAAAAAGTACCACTTATATATTTAAGAGCTGATAAAGATATTATTGTTAAAAAAGATACAAAAGATGCAATTAGAGAAATCCTCGAAAAAAACTATTCTAAGAATACTTACTATTTTAGCAAAACAGAAAGACTTTTATATATGTATTTAATGCTTTTTATTAATCTGGAGGATATTTCAATTAATCATTTTATAGATTCTATAAAAGTAAGTAGGTCTACTGTAAATCTTGATTTTAAAGATTTGATACCAGAACTTGAAAAAAAGAACATTAAAGTTAAGAACAATCGTATAAACGGATATTACCTAGTCGGGAATGAGATGGAAATTAGAAGAGTACTTATTAAAAACATTATAGAAACTCTATCTAATGAGAAAAGTTCAAGAGTATTTGATATTTTTATTGAAGAGTATAAGTTAGATAGTTTTGAAGAAGCTAAAAAAATTATATTAAAGCTTGTAAAAAAATATGAAATTACTTTTGTTGAAGATAGATTAATAGAGTTTATATATATCTTTATCTTTCTAAAAGCAAGAATGTATTCAAATAGAGTAGTTATTCAAGAAAATATAGATATTCCTAATATTGCAGTCATGAGTTCGATGAAGGAATACAAATTTGCTAGGGAGCTATTAGAAGTATATGAGAGTAAAGAGAAGATAAAATCTCATAATATAATGTATATTAGTGCTTGGATTTTAGGTATATCAGTAGGAAATGATGAAGAAGATACAGAAGATAGAGCTGTTATTTCAAAAATTGTAAATAAAATGATGACAAAGTTTGGATATTTAAGTGGAGTTTATTATATAAGTCAAGAAAAAATATTTAAGAGACTATATTCTCATTTTAGACCAGCCTATTACAGACTTTTATTTAAATTACCTATTTATAATCCAATTTGTGAAAAGGTAAAAGAAGAATATAGATTAGTTTATAGAATTGTGAGTAATGCAATGAAAGAGTTTTGTGGGCTATTTGGAGAAGACATTCAAGAAGAGGAATTGGCATATTTAACTATGCATTTTGCAACCCTTTTCTCAGATAAAAAAGAGTTTGATGGACCTAGAAAAAGGAGAGCATTGATAGTTTGTTCAAATGGTGTTGGCAGTTCAGCTATTTTACATGCAGAACTTACAAGCTTGTTCCCTGATTTGCATTTTCTACCAATACTAGAATCCTCTGAACTGGAAAATATTAGTGAATCTGTAGACATTGTGTTTACAACTAATTATAAGGCGGAGGGTTTAAAAACAGATGTGCCAGTGATTAAAGTTAGTCCTGTTATGACCCCAAAAGAAAAATATAAGGTTACACGTGAAGTGTACATTCAATTGGGTGATATTTTTTTAAGGCAACCTAAAATCGATGAGGTTATGGATATAATAAAAAAATATGCGAAAGTAACTTCTGAAAGTATGCTTTCAAGTGAGTTATTAGCCTATTTTACACAGATAGAAAATTTTACGTCTAAGGAAGGAGAAGGACCTATGCTAAGTGACATTACTAATGAAACGCTAATAAAACTAAGGATAAAAGCTAAAGATTGGGAGGAAGCTATTAGACAGTCAGCTTCTGTCTTAGTTGAAAATAATAAAGTAACTGAAGCCTATGTAGATGCTATGGTTAATTCAGCAAAAGCGTCTGGACCATACATAGTAATTACAAAACATGTGGCACTTCCACATGCTAGACCAGAAGCAGGGGCAAAAGAAATTGCAATAGGGATTGCTACTTTAGAAAATCCTGTTGAATTTGGAAATGATAATAATGACCCTGTAAAATATGTATTTTGCTTAAGTGCAATAGATAATAATAGTCATTTACGTGCTATGTCAGAGTTAGTTGAACTATTGGAAGAAGAAGAATTCTTTAGAGTTTTGGATAATGCTAAGGAAGCTAATGAAATTATTGATTTTATAAAAACACATGAATTATAAAAGGGGGATTTAATTATGTATAAAATTTTAATCGCATGTAGAGCAGGAGTTGGCTCAAGTTTGATGTTAAAAATAAAGACTCAACAAATTATTAAGGAAAATAATTTTCCAATTGAAGTAGAGCATGGTTCATTAGACTCCTTAAATGGATTCAATGGAGATGCTGTAGAAACATTAATTGATGTTGCTGAAGAGTTAAAAAATAAAAATTTGAAATTTGATATAATTGGAATTCACAACATTGTTGACCGTAATGAAATTAAAACAGCATTAGAAAAATTTCTTGCATCAAAAGAAAAATAAAATTTAATAGAATAAGGAGGGCTATTTATGGAGTTTATTATTAGTTTATTGAGTACGCCAGCTGTTTTACTTGGTGTAGTTGCATTTATAGGATTGATTCTTCAAAAGAAACCAGCTGTTGAAGTATTTACTGGAGCTTCAAAAACACTTATAGGTTTCTTGATATTTGGTATTGGTGCTTCAGCTATGACTGGAGCATTACAGAACTTCAATAAATTATTTCAACAAGGTTTTGGAATTACAGGTGTTATAGCTTCACCAGAAGCAGCTACTGCACTTGCACAAGGTACATATGGTTTTGCGGTTTCATGTACATTGATTCTTGGATTCATATTAAACTTAGTTTTTGCACGTATTACAAGATTCAAAAATATTTTCTTTACAACAGGTCATAGTTTATTCTTTTCTTGTGTATTAGTTTTGATTATGAAAGCACATGGATTCGATAACACAATTACTATTTTAGTGGGTGGTACTATCTTAGGATTTATGTCTGCTGCATTACCTCAATTCTGTCAACCATTTATGCGTGAACTGACAGGTGGGGATGAACAAGCTATTGGTCACTTCAACATGATTGGTTATGGCTTATCAGGTTATATTGGTCGTTTATTTTCAAAGCATAAAGAAGAAACAACAGAAACGATTAAATTTCCTAAGTGGTTATCAATATTTAGAGATTTCTTAATGGGTCTGTCTATAGTTATGTTAATCTTATTCTATGTAGCAACTTTAAAAGCTGGACACGCATTTACTCAGGAACTTGCTGGCTCAACACATTGGTTAGTATTCCCTCTTATAGAAGCATTTACATTCGTAGCTGGTATGTCAATATTAATGTCTGGTGTTCGTATGTTCTTGGCTGAAATAACTGCAGCATTCGTAATTATTTCAGAAAAATATATTCCAGGTTCACGTCCTGCATTAGATGTACCAACAGTATTTCCATACGCACCAAATGCAGTTATTATTGGATTTATCTCAGCATATGCTGCTGGTCTATTAGCAATTGTTATTATGGCATCATTTCCTAATATATTCCCTGTAGTAATTATTCCAGCTGCTCATATATGTTTCTTCTCAGGTGGTACAGCTGCGGTATTTGGTAATGCATCAGGAGGATGGAGAGGAGCTATTGTTGGCTCATTCGTTGTAGGATTATTTCTTGCATTCTTACCAGTTATACTATATCCAGTTTATGGAACACTTGGTATAGAAGGAGCAACTTTCCCTAATATTGATTATAACGTGGTTGGTTCAATATTACATAATATTTTACAATTTATAAAACCTATCTAAAACATATTAATATTATACAAGGATAATAGGTATTCCTATTATAATTTTAAGGAGGATAAATCTATGGTAGAAAATACATTACCTGTATTTCTAGAGAATCTATCTAATGAAGTTGCAACGTTCATTGCTTCAATAGATGAAGTATCTATAAACAAAGCATGTGATTTAATTTTCGAAGCAGAAAGAAGTTATGGACGTGTGCATGTAACTGGTATTGGTAAACCAGGTCATGTATCAGGGTATATTTCTTCATTACTTTCATCTACTGGAACACCAGCATATGTATTGCATGGTACAGAAGCAGTACATGGGTCAAGTGGTCAAGTACTTGAGGGTGATGTTGTTATTGCAATATCGAATAGTGGTGAAACTCAAGAATTAAAAGCAACTGTTGAAACATTAAAAGCAAATGGAGCAAAAATAATTGGGGTGAGTGGTAATGTTGATTCATACTTAAAAAATTCTTCTGATATATTCCTATTTGCAGGCGTTAAACAGGAAGGAGATTGCCTTAATAAGGCTCCTCGTGCATCAATTCTTGCTGAAACTATAGTATTACAATCATTAAGTGTTGCACTTCAGTACGCTAAAGGTCTTGATGCAAAGCAGTATTTAAAGTGGCATCCAGGAGGAAGTCTTGGAAAGTCTATTAGAGAGGGAATATAATTTTATGAAATATAAAGGTATTATATGTGCAATGATAACTCCATTTGATGAAAATCAAAATATCAATCCACACGCAACATGTGAATTGATTGATTATCTAATTGATAGAGGAATCTATGGATTATTTATTTTAGGAACTAATGGTGAATGTCATGTACTTACAGATGATGAAAAGGTTGAATTTGCAAAGATTGTTATCAATCACACTAACAATCGTGTACCTGTTTTTGTTGGAACAGGAGGTAATTCAACTCGTGAAGTTATAAGTTTATCCAAGAGAATGGAAGAAATAGGTGCAAGTGCATTATCAATTATTACGCCATATTTTGTAACACCAACACAACAGGAATTAATTTTACATTATAAAACTATTGCTAATGCAGTTAACTTACCAATTATGATGTATAACATGCCAAGTAAGACTGGAATTAATATTGAACCTGAGTCAGTACATGAATTATCTAAGGTAAAGAATATTGTTGGAATAAAGGATAGTAGTGGTAAGCTTGATAATATAAAAGCTTATATTGAAATAACTAGGAATGAAGACTTTAGTGTATTTTCAGGTTCAGATTCCCTTATTCTTGATACTTTGAAATCTGGTGGGCAAGGTGCTGTAGCAGCCACAGCAAATTTTTTAACAGAGATTGATATTGCTATTTATGATAACTTTATTAAGGGTGATTTAAGAGCAGCTCAAAAAGCTCAAAATAGTATTGAAGAACTTCGTCGTATCCTAAAATTTGGGACTATTCCATCTGTTATAAAGAAAACTGTTGTATTGAATGGAATTAATGTTGGGACTGCACGACTTCCTGTAATTGATCCAATGGGAGAATTGCTTGAAGAAATTAAGCAAGTAGTTGAAAATTATAAAACTTTATTCAATAAAAACTGTGAGAATAGATAACACAGATAGTGACATCACATTGACATATAACTAATATAGTATTGTAAAATGGGATTGGAATTAATGAAGAATCAAAATGCTTTGATGAATGTAGAGGTGAATGGTATGAAAAAGATGAATATAACTAAAAGAATGGTAGAATGTGGAGCTCTAGCAATTGTAAGAGTGGAAACACTTGAGCGTGCATGTGAGATTGCTGAAGGCTGTATTAAAGGTGGAGTACCAGTTATAGAAATGAGTTATACCTTGAATAATGCTGGAGAAATCATTCAAGGGCTTAGCAAAAAGTATGGTAAAAGACTTTGTGTGGGTGCTGGAACAGTTTTGGATAGTGAAACAGCTCGTCATGCCATTTTACATGGAGCTCAGTTCATTATTGCACCGAATTACAATGAAGGTGTAGCAAAAACTTGTAATAGATATCAAATTCCTTACGCACCAGGGTGTACATCACTAACAGAAGCAGTAGATGCATTGAGTTTAGGAGCTACCTTTATCAAAGCTTTTCCAATATCAGATTTCTATGGACCTAAACTAGTAAAGGTATTTAAAACACCAATACCTGATATACCAATATTGGCAAGTGGTGGAATTACTCTTGATAACTTGCATATATGGTTGGAAAATGGTGTTGATGTGTGTGGATTTGGTGGGTTATTAACCAAGGGTAGTGTTGAAGATATTGCTGAAAATGCCAGAAAGATTCGTGAAACAATTAAAAATATAAGAAAAGCTTAAAGTTAGAGCTGTTGCTGAACAATTATAAATTGATGTGTAACAGCTTTTTTTTTACGAAGAGTAGCTTATTTTCAAGAAATAAATTTCATTTAAAATTCCAAAAAAGGAGTTGAATTTAAAATTTGATTAGAAAAAAATCAATTTTAAGGCAACTCCTTTATTATTTTTTTATTTGAAATGTAGATAAATTCAGCAATGCAACTAATAGTTAACATGGTGCAACTATATAAGTCTTGTGAATAAATCAATAAATAAATATAATTTAAATTGAGATGAGGTGATTATGTTGAACTTGGGGGAAAGTTTAAAAAGACTAAGAAAAGAAAGAAATCTATCACAAGAACAACTTGCTGAAATGCTAAATGTATCTAGGCAAGCTATATCAAAATGGGAATCCAATAAAACATATCCAGATATAGAAAATTTAATACTATTAAGAAATCTATTTAATGTAACTTTAGATGATTTGATAGTTAATACAAATAAAACTGAAGCTGAAGATACGATTGTACCAGGTAAATTACCTACTGATAATATCGCAGATTATGATAAAAATGAGGAAGAAAATGACCCATCAGATAATTTAATTATAGGTGGTTTTATAATTGGCATCTCAATTGGATTTGTCACAAGTAATTTTATGTGGGGGATAGTTGGTAGTTTTATAGGTATGGGAATTAGTTACATACTTGACTATGTAAAAAAATAGAATAAATTAAATTTTAAAAAAGTTAAACCTACAGATTTACTTTTAGTTGAAGATTGAGGTAGTTTTTCTGATGCTATATTAGATAATAATTATCTAGGTATAACCACTTACTTTTTAATTATTGATAAGAAAGAAAATAAATTTATTAAACAATTTTAGTACATTTACTGTAGTACACTTAAAAATAAAACTTTATAATAATGAATAATTAACATAGACCATATAAGATAATTACTTATGTGGTTATTTTTTAGTGAAGAAATTACTTTTAAAAGTATAGCAAATAACTATACTATAAGTAATAGATACAGTTTTTATGTGTATAGTATATAACATAGAATAAAAAACAAATACTATATTTAATTGATATTAAAAGAATTTAAGAATAGATAGTATCTCTAAGTTTAAAAAAATGAATATTAATATATAATTAACTCGAAAAACATATAGTTTTATAAGATAATTTAGAAGAATATTTAAAAATACGTATTAAAAATAGCAATGGTCAATCAGACTTGTAGAGTTAATACAAAACACTGTAGATAGTATATTTAAATTGATATGATTTTCTATTATTTTTTCCATAATTTCAATGGTTTTATCTTATTTTTCTATTTAGAAAAGGACTGATTTAAAGTTCAAGTTATGATATAATTTCATTAAAAGAAGGCAAATTTTAGATAAATATCAGAAAATTATGGTTAAGAAACAATAAGTTCCACCCTATATATAAAATTAATCAAGTTTTGTTTGCAATAAATCAAACCTATTGCCTAAATTAGAAGAAATCAATTTGTATAATTTTTGAAGTTGTAGCATTAGGGAAATCAACAATAGCCATACCTTTAGCATTCAAGCTGGACGATGTGTGAAAATTTAAAAGTTAAATAAAACAATATTGTAAATAAAATAATTTGGCACACTGATTATTCACTTTTATCATTATGCTAATTAGCACAATAGATTAGAAGTGGGTATAAAGAGAGGAGGATAATTAAAAATGAAGCAAGAAGATACTGGGACACATCGAATGTGTAAAGAAGAGAAAGTAACAAATAATGAAGTTATTTCAGAGGACATGCTAAAAGCTATGGATATTGGAGTTAGTAAGCATATTTTAGATGATTCATTTACAATTATCTGGGGAAATACAGCTTTTTATCAGTTGTTGGGATATACAGAGAAAGAATTTTTGTCTCATTTTTCTAGTCTTAGACATTATTATGAAGATAATCTTTATCATTTTGAAGCTATGAAAAGTCGTTTTTTAGATGCTTATCAGAATGGTAAGAAAAGTGTAGAATATCAAACTTGCATTCCAGTAAATCATGGAGAATATGTTTGGGTAATAATGACTGGTATATTAGTTGAGCCACAGGAGGATGGAAAAGCAATAGTCTATATCATATATTCAAATATTGATGAGTTAAAAATTAGACAGAATAAACTATATGAGATGGAAAAAGAAAGTACAGAGAGTTTTAAGTGGATGATGTCAGAGTATGCTGGAAATGTATATATAAGTGATATGGATACATATGAGTTGTTGTACGTAAATAAACAGTCATGTAATACTCTACAGGCATCAGCAAATGAGGTGATTGGGAAAAAATGCTATGAGGTAATTCAAGGTAGAACTTCCCCATGTCCATTCTGTACCAATTCATGTTTAAAAAAAGATGAGACATATGAATGGGAGTTTTACAATTCCAAGTTGAAGCGAACATTTATGATTAAAAATCGTATGATAAATTGGGAAGGACACAGAGCACGCATAGAGTTGTCTTATGATATGTACAGTTCTGAGTATAAACTTGCAAAAAAAGATCAGGAAAGAGAATCAATCCTGAAAACTATTCCAGCAGGAATGATTCGAATGGATGCAAGGGATTATCTTACAATACTTTGGTATAATGATATATTTCTGAATATGATTGAATATACAAAGGAGCAGTTTAAAGAGGAACTTAATAGCCAATGTTTATATTTATATCCTGAGGATTATAAGCGTGCGAAGATGATGGCGCAAGATTTAAAAGAGTCTGGAGATAATGTTGTATTTGAAGCAAGAGCATATACGCGCTCAAAAGAAGAACGTATATGGACTATCACTCTATGTTATATTAGTGGAGAAGACAGTTGGGATGGAATACCATCTTTTTATAGTGTAGGACTTGATATTACAAAAGAAAGAAAACAGATTGAGAAATTGCAATACATAGCAGAGAAAGATGCATTGACAGGAATTTATAATCGTGCTGAAACAGAAAAGCAGATTAAGGAATATGTTGAACAAAATTTAGATGCTATGGGTGCGCTATTTATGATTGATACAGATAATTTCAAACATATTAATGATACAGAAGGTCACATGATTGGAGACATAGTGCTCACAGAGATGGCATCAGGCATGAAAAAAATAATGCGCGATAGTGATGTTGTTGGCAGAATAGGTGGAGATGAGTTTGCAATTTTTATGAAGAACATTTCTTCAACTAAAGATGCAGAAAAGAAAGCAGAAGAATTGCTGTATATGTTCCGTCATCTATTTCAGAAAGAAAAAAGCTCTGTAAAAGTAACCTGTAGTATTGGAATCTCTATATATCCGAAAGATGGTAATACATTCAAGGAAATGTATACAAGAGCTGATAAGGCTTTATATCAGGCAAAAAGTTTGGGTAAAAATAATTATGTCATCTATAATCATGATGCCTTTAAAGGCTTGGAAGAATTGAATTACTCTTCTCTTGGGACAGCTATTGATTCAGAAAAAAAATACGTCGAATCTTCTGATAATCTTACACGTTATATATTCCGTGTCCTTTATCAGACCGATAATATAGACCAGACGATTAATATGATACTTGAAATTATTGGTAAGCAGTTTAATGTGAGTCGTGCTTATATCTTTGAAAATTCAGAAGATGGTCGATACACTTCTAATACTTATGAATGGTGTAATGAGGGAATCATTCCTCAAATAGAATACTTGCAAAATGCTGATTATGAGGACTATGGAGATTATGAAAAACTCTTTGAAGATGATTCTGTTTTCTATTGTCGTGATGTACATACATTAAGTCCTGAATTAGAGGAATTGTTTTCTAGTCAAGATATACATTCCACACTTCAATGTGCATATAGAGAAGATGAGGTATTCAGAGGATTTGTTGGATTTGATGAATGTACTGGTCTACGTCTATGGACACAAGAAGAAGTCAGTACATTAGCTTTGATTTCTCAAGTTCTATCAATATTTTTGCAACGTAAGAAAAAGAAGAAATTAAATCAACAGATGCAGCAATACCAGGCTATTATAGATAGTATTGATCAATGTATTTATGTTGTTGATAAGGAAGATAATTTGTTATTGTATGGAAATAAAAGATTTAAGAGTACATATCCTAAATTACATATTGGGCAGTATTGTAATTATGACTCTATAGATATTAATAAGACTCCTATAACATGGAATCAAAAGGAAGCATATTTATGTGTCAGTATGATTTAGTAGTAAAAGAAGTACTATGTTGGACATAAATTAAATTTTACTTTAGACAAAATATTTTCGTTGACTATAGGAAATATTAGAGTTCTTATTTAAGGAATTAGGTAAATTTTGTAATGATATTGAAATATCAATTTATAAAAAATAGTATTAGTTTTAGAGGCAGTTGATTATAACAGATTGACTGTTTTTTCTTTTATAAATATTTAAAACTATAAGTACAAGGCTATATTTGTCAATATAAGTATAATGTGGTATCATATAGGCTCAAAAGAAATTTTATATATTTAAAAATAAAATTAAAAATAATAAATGGAGGACATATGAATATGGAAAATTTGCCAAATTGCCCGAAATGTAATTCAGAATATACTTATGAAGATGGAACTCTTCTAGTTTGCCCAGAATGCTCTCATGAGTGGACTTTAGAACTAGATACAGAAGAAGATACAAACATTATTAAAGATGTAAATGGAAATGTGTTAAATGATGGAGATGCTGTGACAGTAATCAGAGACCTTAAAGTAAAAGGAAGTTCATCATCTATAAAAATAGGAACAAAAGTAAAAAGTATACGTTTAATTCATGATCCATCTGATGGGCATGATATAGAATGTAAAATAGATGGTTTTGGAGCTATGAAACTAAAGTCTTCTGTTGTCAAAAAAGCATAGTATAAAAAATTTGTGGTATTTATGAAATAATCTATATAGCTATTATACAAATATAAATTTAAGACTTTAATGTAGTAATAGAAAATTCATTAGGAGGGTAACGTATGTGTTATTTTTTAAAAGGTGAAGAACAAGATTATTATGTAAATAAAGTAATGGAAGAAATGAAAAAAGTAGTACCTATAGTATACAGATGCTGTGAAGATAGTGAAGATGGAGAAGCAGTAGTTGGGTGTGACGAAAATGGGGAAGCAAAGTTATGGATAACATTTGGCCCAAATGAAAGATTAGAAATGGATAAACACATAGAAAAAGATACATTACTAGAATATATTATTGGTTAAGAAAGAAATCATATGATTTCTTTCTTTTTTTGTGACAACTTTAGATTATATATTTGAAAAGAAAATTAATGATGTAATACAAACATCAATTCACATTGGAGAATAAAAAGCGAAAAATTTTTAGTTTATTCTGCAATGTGTAATATTAGACTATTGTGGATGCAAAAACTATTGGCATGAAAAAGGCATTGTCACAGATATTAATATTGATAGATTACTGTATACTATTGGAATAAAGGACACTTTAACTTATAATTAAGAAGAAGTAATTTTGTATAAATAGTTTAAAAATGATTTGTTAATAAATATTAATTTATATTATAAAATGTAAAAATAAAAGGAGAGTAAATATGAAAGCTATACATAGAGATACATATAATAATCAATTATTTAAAGATTTAAAAATTGATTGTGAAAAGTGCTTTGGACTTTGTTGTGTGGCACTTTATTTTTCTGCTTCAGAAGGTTTTCCTGCTGATAAGGAATCAGGTAAGCCATGCACTAACTTACAATCAGATTTTAAATGTTCTGTACATAAAAATCTTAGAAATCAAGGATTTAGAGGCTGTACTACGTATGATTGCTTTGGTTCGGGTCAAAAGGTAGCACAGGTAACATACCAGGGGAAAAACTGGATACAAGAGCCAGAGTTAGCAAACCAGATGTTTGAAGTATTTTTAATTATGAGGCAGTTACATGAAATGTTATGGTATCTTAAAGAAGCATCTACATTAGATATACCTAATTCAATCAAAGAAAAACTCAATCTAATAATTGAAGAAACTGATGAGCTAACTAATATGAGTCCAGAACAACTAATAGATTTAGATATAATATCACATCGAACAAAAGTTAATTCATTATTGTCACAAACTAGTGACTTTGTACTAGAAAAAGCTAAATCCTTTGTAAAGACTTCTAATTTTAAAAATAAGAAAAAATTAAGTAAAAGTATAGATTTAATAGGAGTAGACCTTAGAAAAACAAATTTAATAGGAGCAGATTTAAAAGGTAAATTTCTTATAGCGGCTAATTTAAGGGAAACAGATTTAAGTGGTGCTAATTTGATAGGGGCAGATTTAAGAGACTGCGATATTAGAGGGGCAAATCTTAAAAATAGTGTATTCCTTACACAATTACAGATTAATACTGCAAAGGGAGATTCTAATACGAAGTTACCAGATACACTAGTACATCCTAAATACTGGGATAAATAATTAAATTATTACATAACTTTACAAAATATGAACCTTTTTGACTCCAGTTCATAGTATATATTAGAGATTCTTTAGAGGAATTTCTTAATATATAATATAATAGGAGAGATATAAAAATGAGTTGTCAAAATTGTAAATGTGAAAAAAATTATATGTATGAGGATTATAAATATAATAAGTGTAATAAGTGCTATAATGACTATGAAGAAATGACACATGTCCATGAATACTCAGAAAGTGTTAAATTAGCAGAAGAATGTGAAGATAGACATAATCATCGTGCTGCAGGAGTTACAGGTGAAGTTATACCAATAAATGGTGGAACAAATCATGTTCATAAAATAAATGATAATGTAGATTTTCTTGACCATTTCCACAAGATATGTGTTACAACAGGTCCAGCAATTAATATACCAGGAACTAATAAGCATGTTCACTTAGTATGTGGAAATACTACTGTTAGTGATGGTCATTGCCATAAATTCCTTTTTACTACTCAAATAGAAGCACCTTTAGTATAAACTAAGATAAATTATTGTAGCAAATTTATTGAATGTAAGTAAAGTATAAAAGTGTATTATATACAATGTTTAAACTTAATGAGGACTATGATATTAGCTTTCATAGTCCTTTATAACTTCTATCTTTGATAAAAAAGAATATTCATTTATAAGTATCAGAGGCATTTTAACTAGTATTCAACAGTGAATTTATTTGCCCAAAATACATGATTATAAATTATAATAAACTATTTACAAAATAAAATTTTATTGTGATTATACTTAACATAAGGTTGTACTATGTAATTAAAATATACTATGGAGAGGAGATTATTATGAGCTCTGAAATAGTTTTTGAAGTTAAACAAAGGAGTGCAAAAGAGCTTCAAGAGATGTTACAAATTTGGGAATCATCAGTAAGATCAACACATGATTTTTTGACAAAAAAAGATATTGAATCTTTGAAGCCAGTAGTTAAAATTGGTTTGACACAAGTAGAAACTATGGTTTGTTTAAAAGTTGATAACATGATTAAAGCTTTTATGGGAATAGATAAAGATAAAATTGAAATGTTATTTATAAAAGATGAATATAGGGGTAATGGTATTGGAAAAAAACTAATATTATATGCTATAGATAAATACAATATAAAATATGTTGATGTAAATGAACAAAATAAAAAAGCAGTGGGATTTTATATTCACTTAGGATTTAAAGAGTTTGATAGGTCTGAAATAGATGGGCAAGGGAATCCATTTCCAATATTACATATGAGGCTAAGTTAATATAGATATAGTTAAATGAAAAAATATGCATATGAAAATATAAATATGCATATAGAGAATTATACAACTTAAATAAAATTGTAATTGTCCTAATCTATTTGGGTAAATATGATACTATATTTGCTACAGAACTTACAAATGATAATACACTAAAATATGACTGTAAAGAAGGAAGAAAGTTATATTTAGTTATTGTTTGATATGTCCAATAAAATAATATTATAAAATGATAGACCTTATAATTTTAATTCTAGCAATTAAATTTGAAAATAATTTATTTTATTTTCTATAGATTCAGCACTATATTAAATATATAAGCAAATACAAGTTAATAGTAAAAAGCACTTTCTTAAGAAGAAGAAAGTGCTTTTTTATTTGTGAATAGTTGTAAATATAATAATTTGAGAGATATTAAATTATAAATTATTAAAAGATAATATATATTTAAGTGATTTACAGGTTAAAATATAATAAAAAGATTAAGGGGATATCATGAAAAAGAAAGTTTTAAATAATTTTATAAAATTGGTGAAATATAACTGGAGTACATTAATTCTATTTGAGCTATTTCATAAAGGATTAGCTTTGTTGATTATATTACCATCAATCAAACTTGTATTAAGTAGTTCTATGAAAAGTGCAAATATAGTGTATTTAAGTACTGATAACATAGGAGAAATATTAACGAATCCTCTATCAATAATATTAGCCATACTGTCAATTATAATATTGGCGTTTTATATGTTTTTTGAATTTACTTCAGTGATTATTTGTTTTGATAAATCACGAATTTCTGAAAAAATTACTTTGTTTAAACTTATTAAATTATCCTTAAGAAAATCTATAAACATATTGAATCCTAAAAATATATTATTATTTGTGTTTGTATTACTAATAGTTCCATTAACGAATATAGCCCTAACCTCAGGCTTTATAGGGAAAATAAAACTTCCTGAATATATATTGGATTATATAAGTTCTAATATTGTTCTGAATATAATTTATATGGTTTTAATTTTAATATTATATATATCAGTCATTAGATGGATTTTTAGTATACATGAGGTAACTCTAAATACAAATAGTTTTAAAGAAGCAAGGAAAAAAAGTGCTAGCCTTACAAAAGGAAAAGCAATAAAATTAATACTTTATTCCTTAGGATTATCTCTAATAATTACTGTTATGGGGTATATAATTTATCATGTTATTATTATATTGATAGGAATATGGACTAAAAATTACACAAATGCAAACTTTTTAAAAGATATATTTATTAGTAGATGCATTATGTTTAATGATTATGCAGCATTTATTTCATCAATAGCTATATTTATAATTAGTACTGGATTTATTTCTGCATTTTATTATGAATATAATGACATTCGTGTCTATAAAAAGAATCTAGAAAAACAAAAAAACTCAATAAAGTCAGTATTAAAAGTTACTTTGAAAATAGTAGTAATTTTATTTATCTTACATATTGAGTCAATGATGTACTCTTTAAATAATGATATTTTATTTAATACTTCATTTTTTTACAACACAACAGCAACGGCTCACAGGGTTTCAGCGTTGGTTGCTCCAGAAAACACTATAGCAGCATTTAAAGAAACCTTCATAACTCAAGCTGAATATGCTGAAATTGATGTTCAAGAAACTAAAGATGGAGAGTTGATTTTATTTCATGACTCTAATTTTGAAAGAGTCGCTGGTGTAAATAAAAATGTTTGGGAAGTGAATTATGATGAAATTAAGACATATGATGTAGGAAGTCATTTTAGGTCAGATTTTGCTGGGGAGAAAATACCAACTCTTGATGAGGCAATGAAGTATTCTAAAGGCAAAATAAAATTGCTAATAGAAATAAAGCTTAATGGTCATGAAAAAACTGATGTAGAAAAAAGAGTATTAGAGCTAATTAAATCAAATAGAATAGATAATCAATGCGTTTTAGCATCCATGAATAAAAATGTATTAAAAAGGGTTAAAAAATTAAATCCCAATATGGTAACTTGTTATTTAACAGCAGTTGCATATGGGAATTTTTATGACTGGGACTATGTTGACATATATGGAATAGAGTCCACCTTTATAAATAAAAAGGTAGTAGATAACATACATCAAAAAGGAAAACAAGTTTTTGTATGGACTATTAATAGCAGTAAATTAATGAAAAAAATGATTATTTTAAATGTAGATAGTATAATTACAGATAATCCATTTTTAGTAGATGATGCAATTTATTGGCAGAAAAATGGATTCATAAATAGAGTAGCTAATTATTTATTTAGGCATGATTCTGATAAAGATATAATTGAAGTGTATTAGACTAAAAAATGTGCAAATTGCAAAATAATAATATATTTATTTTATAATATTTTTAAATAACCGTATCATAGTGAAGAGATACGGTTATTTTTATTTGTTAATAACTTTGTGTCTGTAATCATTTCCCCATTCATGCATTGAATTTAGAACTGGCTCAAGACTATAACCAGTTTCTGTTAGAGTATATTCTACCTTTGGAGGAACTTCTGGATAAACTTTTCTAGTTACTAAGTCACTTTCTTCCATAGACCTTAAGTTTGATGTTAAAACTTTTTGAGTTATATCTCCAATAGATTTTTTGATTTCACCAAATCTTTTAGTACCATCTAATAGCTCTCGTATAATTAATACCTTCCATCGATTACTGATGAGTTGTAAAGTAATCTCTACAGGACATTCAGGTAAATCTTTTTTCATAAATCACAACATCCTTTCTTTAATAATCTTCTTTAAAGTATTATATCATTTTAGGGAATATGTATAAAAATTTCTTTTAAATATATAAGTATTAAAAAAATAAACTGTGCCAATAGTTTCTATTAGGTAACTATAGTACTTTAAAGTGCTTACTATACAATAGATACTAATGAGTTTATTATATTATTAAAGAAATAAAAAATACAACAAATTATTTTAGGGGGTAGATGAAATGAATGAAGTAGTAAAATTTTTAAAGGAAAATCCAGTTCAATATTTTGCAACAATAGGAGCGGATGGAAAGCCAAAAGTTCGCCCATTCCAATTTATGATTGAAGAATGTGGAAAATTATATTTTTGTACAAGTAATGAAAAAGATGTATTTAAACAAGTTAAAAAAAGCCCATATGTAGAAATAACTACATCAACTCCTGAATTTGCTTGGATAAGACTATGTGGAAAAGTCATATTCTCAGACAATAAGGATATAAAGAAAAAAATAATTGAATCTAGTGAACTTGTTAAATCAATCTATAAGAATGAAGATAATCCTACTTTTGAAATATTTTATCTTGAGGACGCTAAGGCTGTAATCTCAGATTTTTCAGGCGAGCCACCAAAAGAATATAGTATTTAATACAAAAAAATAATTAATATCAAGAGCTAGCAATATTATTTTAACAACATTAAAATAGAATTTAAGTTAGATGATAATATTATCCTTGTTTTAACATAATTAATTTTAAGAAATAAAATAAATGTTTAAAAATCTTATACAAATCCATCACATTACAAATATATAAGAGAGTCATATTATATGAAATTAAATGATTCTCTTGTTTATTTGTATAAGTTTATATATTGACATTGACGCTACGTAATTCTATATACTTTATTTTAAAGGAGATGATAAAAATGAATATTGTAGAGGTACGCTCAGATAAAATATATAAAAAAATAATGAATGCACCTGCAAATAAGAAAGAGGATATATACAGATATGAGTTGATGAAGCCTTTTGAGTTTAAATGGATGTGTATAAATGTTCCAATCACTGCAAAACAAGAAGGTGGATATGATGTAATTATGGCAAGTGATATGATGGGGGTTTTATCTCCAAAAGATATTAATGAAAGTCAAATAAATAACATAGATATTCTATCCAATGACAAACTTTGGAACAAGTGTAAAGAAACTATTGAAAGTTCCATAAAGCCTTTTATAAAAGAGGGGTATAAATTGAACACTGAGGAGTATAAATTTTCAATATTATTAGCAAATCCAGAAAACCCTTATACAATATTAAGTGATGGATATTTTGGTGATGGTGGAATTCCAGGATATATATTTTTATCAATAGTCCCAAATGAGTATACTATTAATAGGTTACCAGCAGCACTAGCACATGAATGTAATCACAATATTCGATTTCAATTTATAAATTGGAGTAATAACATAACTTTAGAAGAAATGATGATAAATGAAGGTCTTGCAGAAAACTTTGCAACATGGATGTTTGGGGATGATATGGTAGGGCCTTGGGTTAGTAAGACTGACATTGAGACACTGAATAGCTATATAAAGCCAATAATCAAAAGTGGCTTAAAAGAAACTGGATTTCAAAATATAATATCATATCTTTATGGTGATGATATAGCTAAAATGCAAGGATATTTTCCAGTAGGACTACCTTATTGTGCAGGATATGCCTGTGGTTACTATATGATTAAGTATTATTTAGAAAAAACAAACAAGTCAATAGTGGAGGCTACTTTATTACCATATAGTGAAATCATAGAGGAAGTAAGGGAATTTTGGGATTAAATCTATAAGTTGCATAATCTAAAAAAGATTATGCAATTATTCTATTTTTGAGAAAAATAAATTGACAATGATTTGTAAAAAATATACAATAATATATATAAAGAAATATTTCAATGATAAAATTTTGAAGATTTCATATCTAGTGTATCTAATACTACATGCTAGTTTCTTATTACTTATCTAAATATTATGTATTTCATAGTTACCTGTAAACTTACTATAAAAATATGAAATACACTAAATAATCGACTGAAAAATGAAATATTAATTAAATAAAATTCAAACTATAAAGATTAAATGAATATAATTAAAGTAAATATATGAAATTGAGCATAATAATCAACTTTTAATAGATTGTTAAATTTTAATTATACTTTGCACAATATAACTTATATCATATTGATACTTAAAGAATCAGTATAATTATAGATATAATTTAATCTGTAAAATTTATATGAAATGGAGATGATGCTATGACAGAATTGATGATTGTAAGTGGGTTAGTACTATTGATTTGTATAACCTCAAGTAAGGTATTATATAAATTTGGAGTACCAATATTATTGATTTTTATCTTATTGGGTATGTTATTTGGGTCTGATGGAATGGTAGGAATCTATTTTGATAACTATGAGTTAACAAAACAATTATGTTCTATTGGATTGATATTTATAATGTTTTTTGGAGGATTTGGAACAAACTGGAATATGGCTAAACCAGTTGCAGTACCTTCTATACTGATGTCTTCATTAGGTGTAATAATTACAGCAGGTGTTACAGGTATATTTTGTTACATGGTAATAGGAACTACTTTATTTGAAGGTTTGTTAATTGGAGCAATTGCAGCTTCAACAGATGCTGCATCTGTATTTGCTGTATTACGTTCTCAAAAACTAAACCTAAAAGGTTCTCTTGCTTCATTATTAGAAGTTGAAAGTGGAAGTAATGACCCAATAGCATATATGTTAACATTAATTATTTTGACATTGATGAATAATTCTGGTGTAGAACTTATTATTCCAATGGTAATAAAACAAATAACTTTTGGGTTGGCAATAGGATTTATATTGGCAAAATTATCTGTTTATATTTTGAGAAATTCAAATTTTGAGATAGAAGGATTTTATACTATATTTATTACAGCTATTGCGTTACTTTCTTATGCACTTAGTGAATATGTTGGGGGAAATGGATATTTAAGTGTATATATTTCAGGTATTATTATAGGCAATAGTAAGATACCTCATAAAAGGAGTCTAGTTCATTTCTTTGATGGAATTTCATGGATTATGCAAATAATGTTATTCTTTATGTTAGGATTGTTATCCTTCCCTTCAAAACTACCAAGTGTATTTGGTATAGCAATGGCCATATCTGTATTTATGATAATTATTGCAAGACCATTAGCCACATTTATAACTCTAGCAAAATTTAAATTTTCAAACAGAGAAAAATTGTTTATATCATGGGTAGGTCTTAGAGGTGCTGCATCAGTAGTTTTTGCAATTTATGCAGTTACTCAAGGAGTAGTCATAGAGAATGATATATTTCATATAATATTTTTCATAGCGTTACTTTCAGTAGGACTACAAGGTACGTTGATACCAACTGTAGCAAGGAAGTTAGACTTAGTTGATGATAATACACCTGTATTAAAAACATTTAATGACTATGATGGTGAAATTAGTTCTAAACTTATAGAAGTAAATATAGATGATGATAATAAGTGGGTTAACAAGAGTATAATGGATTCTAATATACCAGAAGAGATATTAATAGTTATGATAAAACGAAAAGAGCAGGTTTTAGTACCTAAAGGGTCAACTGTTATAAAAAGAGGGGATATTTTAGTATTAAGTGGAGACAAAATTGAAGAATTAATATAATTATAATTTATTTAATATTGACTTTGACCTAAGGGTAAGGTTTAAACTTAAATTAATCAAATCTAATGCGCAGGTGATGAGATGTTTTCTATAGGAATGTTTTCTAAAATAAATAAAATAACTACAAAGACATTAAGGTATTATGAAGATATAGGGCTGTTAGAGCCAGAATACGTAGACGAATTTACAAAATACAGATACTATACAACAGAACAATTGCCAAAATTGCATCAAATAATCACCTTAAAACAAATGGGCATATCACTAGTTGAAATAAAAGAAATAATAGAAAAGCCTGAAGAAGTGGAAAGGATTTTAATAAACAAAGAAAAAGAGATATTAGATGTAATGAGGAATGAAGAATATAAGCTTATTAAACTACGTAATTACCTTAAAAACTTAAAAGGAGAAGTCGATATGAATAATGTAATTATTAAGTCTCTACCAAAAGTTAAAATTGCTTCTATGAGAAAAGTATTAAAGAATTATGATGAGCTTTTCAATTTGTTTCCAAATGTAATGGCTGGAGAAATGATGAAATCAGGGTGTACATGTATGGTTCCAGACTATTGTTTTAATATATATCATGATGGTGAATATAGAGAAACAGATATGGATGTTGAGATGTGTCAGGCGATAAATGACCTAAAAGAAGACACAGATTTATTAAAATTTAAAGAAATAGACGAAGTTGAAAATGCAGTTTGTATATTGCATAATGGACCATATTCAACATTAGGAAAAAATTATGCAGATGCATTTAAATGGATACAAGATAATAAATATGAAGTAATAGGGCATTTTAGGGAATCTTATATAGATGGTATATGGAATAAAGAAAATGAAGAAGAATGGTTAACAGAAATCCAGATACCTGTGAAACATATTTTATAGTAAATTAAAATAATATATAAGTAATTAAGTAAGGTCTGTCTAAATAAAAAGATAGACCTTATTTTTATATTTAATATATTTTACTAGATTTTTATGTATTAAAATATGTAATTTTAAATAGAGTTTTATACAACTAAGCTTGGAAAAACTGGTCTAACATAAGAAATACAATTAATTGTTTAATTTTAATTAATTAATGATAGGATATGAAAATATACAACTTTATAAATAAAATATATTGATATTTTATTTATAAAGTTGTATATTTTCGTTGAGGTGATAAAGTGGAAAAATATAAAGTATTAACTGATAAAGTAAAACAAGTATTTAATGGATTTTATATTGATTATGAAAATGAAGATTTACCATATATAGATTTAGATAGGACTGACAAGATAATACTAAATGAAAGGTATTTTAAAATAGATAGTTTTCCTAAAACGATGGATAAGGAATCTCCACATAGTATCCTTGATGTATTTTGGGATTTAGATAAAGTAAAGGATAAGTATTTTATACAGGAAAATAAGTTTTTAAGAGCACTATTAATTATAATGAGTTACAGTAAAGAAATAATAATTGTAAGTGAATATTTTGTAAGTGAAAATAAAAAACATATAAAAAGAGTACTAAGTAAAAAGGAGAGTACATATCTAGAACAATTAAGCGATACCTTATTTGATTTTAAAGAAATAGGGTATAATTACTATATAATTGATGCTCTTATGAAGTTGGCACTAAGAGAAAGAGTTTATTTCTCTATATATATGTTGGATTTGGGAATAGGATTAGAAATAAATGGATTATTTAGCAATGTATATATAGGGTTAAATGGAAGTATAGATATAGTTAAGTATATTTGCAATGTAGAGGGCTTGTATGTAAGATAGATTATCAATTGTATAAAATAGTAATTTTAAGAATAGTAGGTGATTGTATGGAAATATTTGCAATAGGTCATTCAAATTATCCATTTGATAAGCTTATTAATATGATAAAAAAATATAATATAAACTGTGTAGTTGACATTAGAGAAACACCATATTCTAAATATAATATTCAGTATAATAGGGAGGCATTCAATGAATCCTTGAGAAAGGCTGGATTTGTATATATATACATGGGCAAGGAATTTGGGGCAAAAAGAACTAATAAAGATGTATATACAAAAGAAGGTTATGCAGATTTTGAAGAGGTAATAAAGGAAGAAGTATTTTTAAAAGGAATCGAAAGATTAAAAAAGGGATGTCAAATGGGTTATAAAATAGTTTTATTAGGTGCAATGCAAGAGCCTATAAGGTGTCATAGAAGTATTTTACTAGGAAAAATATTAAATAAAGAAGGTTTCAATGTAAAATATATAATGCATGAAGGACATTTAGCATCTCAAGAAGATATAGAAGAGTCATTATTAGATAAGTATTTTAGTGATAGAAAACAACTGAGTATTGATAATTTATTAGGAAATGCATTAACAAGAGAAGATATGATACAAGAAGGCTATAGATTAGCTAATAAAGAAATAGGATATAGAACAGAAAAAATAGGTAAGTAAAATATATGAACTACCCAAAAACTTAAACACCATTTGATAAGAAAAATTATTATAAATTTGTAACAGTTAAACATGATGTACTAGCTAAGGTTTTTATGTTAAATTAATATCATTATCTAAAAGGTTACATTGTTTTAAATAGCACATCATGTTGTACTGTTAAAAAATAAAATCTCTAATATTACCATAATCAACTGTTCTATTAAGAGTAGGATGGCTAGATATAAATCTAACTGTAATTTTTGAGTTTAATAAACAAGGATTCGAAGTTAAAAACACTCTGTCTCCATTGACAATAGAAGTAATAGCCACTGGTAAAATATCAACAAATGTATCATATCTACTTTTAGCAATTTGATAAGGATAGTTTCCTACAAAAACAAATAGATTTAAGTCATATATATCATCAACGAACCAAGCCCATTGACCATAAACTTTGTCAATACTTACTGTACCTAAACCAAGTGTATCAAAGTATGTTGCTATAGTTAAATAAATATTTTCCATGTTTTCTAAGTATGAAACAGTATATCTTCTGAAACGTATAGGTGCTGTGGCAGAAATAGGGTAAACCATATTTACATTTAAATTATTCGCATTCAAATTAACCAAAGTATCACATCCTAAAAATAGTCTATAAGATACAATATTTAAATTGATGTGATTTTGTTACAGATATCTTATAAGATTTTATAAATGATTAGAATTAGGATACAAAGTGAATTAACAAGCCTAATAAGATATTCTACACTAATAGGTACAGGTTGGTAATAGTGTCAAATTGTTATTACAGGACTTATATGTGATAATATTATGAAATTGTTATTATTGTACAATAGTGGTACAATATTATCGAAATACAGTGATTGCGTTTGATGTCCAGCTATATTAACTGGTTAATTTAACTCATAAATATTTTAAATCTAGTATCCATAAAGAATAATAAACATAAGATAATTATAAAGATATACTGTGTTCAAATGATATTAAACAAGATTTATATTATTTGAATACAGTATATTATAACGTTGAAAATACAATTCTAAACCTTATGATATCAATTCATAGTTTGATAAACTAATTAAAAATTAAATTTATATAAAGAGGGAAAAGAGGAAAAGGAATGTTTATAAGGAAGAATGTTATAAGATTAGCAATTCCTATAATGATAGAGCAGACATTTGTTATGCTTTTAGGGGTATTTAATACAATGATGGCAGGTCATATTGGGGAAGAGGCTGTATCTGCAGTTGGAATGGTTGATTCAATCAACAATATATTTATATCTGTATTTGCTGCGCTATCTGTTGGTGCTACTGTTGTTGTAGCTCAACAAATAGGGAAAAGAGATAATGAAAAAGTAAATGAAACTATCAAGCAAGCATTAATATCTGGTGTAATATTATCATTTACAATAACAGTATTAATGTGGATTTTTAGAACAGGTGTAATCAATTTGTTTTATGGTTCAGCAGAAGAATTGGTAAAATCAAATGCAAAACTATACATAGAGTTTACATTATTCACCTATCCATTTATTGCAACACAGCAGATAGCAAATGGTATTCTAAGGGGTTGTGGAGATGTAAAGAAACCTATGTATGTGACTATGTTTATGAATATAGTAAATGTAACATTAGGATATATACTTATATATGGTGTTGATTTAAATACTTTAGGAATAAATTTACAGACACCTTCTTATGGCATAACAGGAGCAGCTATGTCTATTGCCATAGCCAGAATAATCGGATGTATAGTTATTGTAAGGGCTTTGTTTAAAGGGAATGAATTTATATCTATAGGTAAAATATTTCCATTTAAGATTGATGTTGAAACTCAAAAATCTATATTCAATATAGGTATACCAGCAGGGGTTGAACAATTACTTTTTAATGCAGGTAAATTGATTGTTCAAATATTTATAGTTACTATGGGAACATCAGCGATTGCATCAAATGCAATAGGAATGTCAATTGCATCTATTATAAATGTAATTGGAAATGCATTGGCCTTGTCTGCTACTACTTTGGTGGGGCAATATATAGGACGGGGAGACATCAAAGGGGCTAAGAGTACTTTATTGTATCTAACTAAATTTGCAACGGTTTGCTTATTTGCAGTAGGTGCTATATTTATACCAATTGCACCATGGATTTCAAGCATGTATACTCAAAACTCGAATGTAATTGATGTATCAACACAATTGATTCGAAGTGATTGTTTAGCTATGGTAATATGGCCTATATCCTTTGTATTATCAGCAGGGCTGAAAGGTGCTGGAGATACTAGATATACAATGATGACAGCCGTAATAGGAATGTGGATTTTTAGAATTTTTACAGGTTACGTATTAGGGGTTGTATTAGAATTTGGAGTGCTAGGAATTTGGATAGGTATGTATACAGATTGGCTTGTTAGAGGAACATTATATTGTTTGAGATTAAGAGGAACGAAGTGGCTAAAACACAAAGTTGCATAGAAAATAAAAAATCACTTTTAGATAGTAAATTCTATTTAAAAGTGATTTTTTATTTAGAGAATATCATAATTATAAGTATGATATATAGAAAAATTAAAATATGTAAATTAAGTATATAATTATATGGACACTATAAATTATATACTGTAGAGAATTACATAATTTGGCGACAAATATTAGAAATATATATCTATATTTAATAATATATATGGGTATATTATTAAATATAAAAAATATTAGATATTTATTTAATAATAAAGGTGGGTATTTTTATGATAAATAAAATAGGAAAAATAACTCTCTATGTAAATAATCAAGAGGATGCGAAATTGTTTTGGACAGAAAAATTAAATTTTGTGGTAACTTATGAAAAAGAAATGGGTCCAGATATGAAATGGGTGGAAGTAGCACCAAGTAAAAATGAATTTACAACATTTGTATTGTATGATAAAAATCTGATGATGAAGCAAAATCAAGATGTAAATTTATTTCATCCATCAATAATTTTAAGTACAAGAGATATTAATGGAACTTATGAACAGATAGCAAAGAATAAAGTTGAAGTAGGGGAATTAATGGAGATGCCTTATGGAAGAATGTTTTCTTTTAAAGACCAAGATGGAAATTCTTACTTAGTCAGAGAAGATAAATAATTTTGCAAAGTGTTAAATTTACTCAATATCTGATATAATTAGATACAATAATTATTATAATTTAGTATTAAACGATAATTATATAATTAAAAATCAATTGTAAAATTTGAGTAGAGGTGATAAAATGTTTAAGAAAATGGCAGTACTAAAAGATATAGCAACTAAAATAGGACGTAAAAAAGCGTATGAATTATTAGAAATGGTTGAAGGTAATGACGCTTTTGTAGCTGAAGTAAAAATAAAAAAGAATGGGATTGAATCTAAAAAAGAAGAAATCATGTTAAAAGATAATCAAAAAATAATATTAGAGTATATAGAAGGTTAATTTTTAGATACATATATAATTAAATAATACTGATTTTTAAAGATGAGTTATGAAAACTCATCTTTTTTATTTTTTCATAACTTTGTTTTATATTTAATATATATTTTATCCCTTAGAGTTGCTGAGATATAAAAAGTACTGATATAATAAAAGAATGGATATAAATGTAATATTTTACAGAAAAGAGGGGTATTATGCTTGAAATAAAAAATCTTTCCTTTAATGTTGAGTCTAACAATGAGGAGCTAGGAATAATAAATGATGTTAGCCTTTCATTTGAAAAAGGCAAACTTATTGTTATCACAGGACCAAATGGTGGAGGAAAATCCACAATTGCTAAGCTTATTATGGGAATTGAAAAAGCCACTAGCGGTCAAATACTTTTAGATGGAGAAGATATAACTAATCTTAGCATCACAGAAAGAGCAAAAAAAGGAATAGGATATGCATTTCAACAACCACCAAGAATAAAAGGTATGACAGTTGAAAACCTGCTTACTCTTGCTCATGGAAAACCATTGTCTACTGATGTGTGTTGTCAATATCTTACAGATGTTGGATTGTGCTCAAAAGACTATTTAAATCGTGAAGTTGATAACTCTCTTTCTGGAGGGGAAATGAAAAGAATCGAGATAGCAACTCTTTTTGCTAGAGATTTAAAGGTTTCTATATTTGATGAACCTGAAGCAGGTATAGACCTTTGGAGTTTTGGAAAGCTTAATGAAAGTTTTAAGAAAATTCATGGGGAATCTGACCAAACTATAATCATAATTTCTCACCAAGAAAGAATACTAGAGTTAGCTGATGAAATAATTGTTTTACAAGATGGTTCAGTAAAAAGCCATGGAACAAAAGATGCTATATTACCTGAAATCATGTGCCAAGTTAATTCAAACTGTGAATTAATGAAAGATATGAATTAATTAGAAAGGAAGGCAAATTAAATGAACAAAATAGACTTAAATCTTTTAGAAAAAGTTGCTGAACTTCGTGGAACTCCATTAGGAGCATACAATATACGTAAAAATGGACAAGGTATAGAAAGACATTCAACTGAAAATGTAACTATAGCTCCAAAGACTGATAAACCTGGAATTGATATTATAGTAAAACCAAACACTAAAGGAGAAAATGTTCATATACCAGTAATAGTAACAGAAGCTGGTGTACAAGACATGGTTTATAATGATTTTGAAATTGGAGAAAATGCAGATGTTGTTATAATTGCTGGTTGTGGTATACATAATTGTGGTAATGATGACAGTGAACACAATGGAATACATAGATTCTTCTTACATAAAGGAGCTCGTCTAAAATATGTGGAAAAACATTATGGCGAAGGTGATGGAGAAGGAAAAAGAATTTTAAATCCAGTTACGATTGTTAATATGGGTGAAGATTCATATTGTGAAATGGAAACAATTCAGATTAAAGGCGTTGATTCAACTAAAAGAGAAATGGATGCCACTTTAGGTAAAGGAGCAAAGATAGTTGTATTTGAAAAGTTGTTAACTCATGGAAATCAAGTTGCAGAATCTAATATGAAGGTTATATTGGAAGGTGAAAATTCTTCTGCTCAAGTAATTTCTCGTACAGTTGGTCAAGACAACTCTAAACAAAAATTTAATCCTTGTGTTATTGGGGATTCTCTTTGCTCTGCACATGTTCAATGTGACTCAATAATTATGGGAAATTCTCAAATTAGTGCTATACCTGAAATTGCTGCAAACCATCCAGATGCTCTTTTAGTACATGAAGCAGCAATTGGAAAGATTGCAGGAGACCAAATTTTAAAGATGATGACATTAGGACTTACAGAAGAAGAAGCAGAACAACAAATATTAAATTGTTTTTTAAAGTAAGTCCAAGTTTTTATTTAATTTAATATAATTAATATAGTATAATATAATGAATAAGTCTAAAATTTTTTTATTTTTAGACTTATTTTCTTTATGTAAGATAAAACTATTAGAGAAATTATACTGTAA
This sequence comes from Clostridioides sp. ES-S-0123-01, assembly GCF_020658415.1. NCBI lineage: Bacteria > Bacillati > Bacillota > Clostridia > Peptostreptococcales > Peptostreptococcaceae > Clostridioides > Clostridioides sp. ES-S-0123-01. Next base: position 58,420 of record NZ_JACVWD010000007.1, on the reverse strand, counting down.
TTAGGATGTGGAATAAATGAAAAACTTACTTATAAGAAATGGCACAATAATATCTCCAAAAGATGGTATCAAATTTGAGAAAAGAGATATCTTGGTTTTACATGGAAAGATATGTGATATTGGATTAAATCTTAAAGAAATGATAAGAAAAGAAAAAATACTCATAAACAAAGAGTTTGAGATAATAAATGCTAACAACATGTATATTTCTCCTGGATTTATAGATGTTCATACCCATTGTTATAAGAGAAAATTACCTACAGGTATGGATTCTGATTCAATTGGAATTGAAAAAGGTTCAACAGTTATATTTGATGCAGGTACAGCAGGTCCTGTAAATTACTACGATTTTAAGAAAAAATATATGGATGAATGTAAGACTGAAGTGTATTCATTTTTAAATGTAACTAATGAGGGATTAAATATATTGAATGAATCAACATCTTTAGATGTTATAAATTTTGATAACATTGAGTCTATTGTAGAAAAAAACATGGAAAAGATAAAAGGTATAAAAGTAAAAGCAAGTAAATTTCAATCTAGTACAGATGGTATAGATATAATTAAGAAGTCAAAGCAAATTGCAGAAAAATTAAATTTACCATTAGTGGTATATATAGGGGAGTATCCATCATATATAGATGAAGTAATGAATATTTTGGGAAAGGGAGATGTAGTTACGCCTGTATATGGAAATAGCACAAATGGAATATTTAATGAATCTGGCAGTTTGAGAGAATCTGTATTAAATGCAAAAGATAAAGGTGTATTATTTGATGTATGCCATGGATTAGAGCAGTTTGATTTTGAAGTCTTTAAAAAAGCAGTAAATCAAGGATTAGAGCCAGATTTAATAAGTACAGATATGCATATAAAAAATATGAAAGATATACATTATTCTCTTTTAAATGTTGTAAATAAAATCATGGAACTTGGTATACCTCTAGAAAAATGTATAGAAAAAATAACTGAATATCCAACAAAAGTTTTTAATTTGCAAGGAAGTCAAGGTAGGATAAAAATTGGTGGAGAAGGTGATTTTACAATATTTACAATAGATGATAGTGAAGAAATTATAACAGATTATAATAATAATGAACTAATGCTAAATAAAAAATTGAACTTACAATATACTATAAAATCATGGATGAAAAGTAGTGAAGTTTATAGACATTCGTATGATGGCACTGTAATAAATTAAGTTATATTGAAAAAAAAGGAAAAATATGTTTAAATTAGTATATATTGGATAAATATGTAATGGAACAATAATTATAATTTTAGGGGAGGTATTTTAGTATGAAAGCATTTGTTGATAAAGATGTATGTGTAGCTTGTGGAGCGTGTATAGGAACATGTCCAGACGTTTTTAGTATGAGTGATGAAGGACATTCAGTTGCAATTGAAGGAGAAATACCAGCAGAATTACAAGATTTATGTAAAGAAGCAGAAGAAGGATGTCCAGTTTCAGCTATAACAGTTAAATAAGACTGTTTAGATTTAGTTTCAAGACAACATATAAGATTTGATTATTATTTAAGCTATAGTATTAGATTAAGATTCTATTACTATAGCTTTTTAAAATATATAAACTCAAAAGATAATATATTATTTTTATAAAAAGTGGAGGACTTATATATGAAGAAAAATTATGAAATAGTGCTGTTTGACCTAGATGGAACACTTACAGACCCTAAAGAAGGAATAACAAAGTCTATTCAATATTCTTTAAATAGTTTTGGTATAGAAGAAGAATTGGATAACTTAGAACAATTTATAGGGCCACCCCTACATTCTACTTTCAAAGACTATTATAAATTTGAAGATGAAAAGGCAACAGAAGCTGTTGAAAAATATAGAGAATACTTTTCTGACAGAGGAATATTTGAAAATAAAATCTATAAAGACATAAAGGAGACTTTAAAAATACTTTATGAGAATGGGAAAACATTATTATTAGCTACTTCTAAACCAACAGTTTTTGCAGAAACCATACTTAAATATTTTGGTATAGATAGTTATTTTAAATATATCGCAGGTAGTAACCTTGATGGTACAAGAGTAAATAAAAATGAAGTTATAGAATATGTGTTAGATTTGTGTGGTGTAACAGATAAAGATAAGGTCATTATGATTGGTGATAGAAAATACGATATAATTGGAGCTAATAAAATAGGTGTAGATTCTATAGGGGTATTGTATGGATATGGTTCTTTTGATGAAATTAGTAAGAGCAATCCTACCTATATTGTCGAAAGTGTTAAATCTATAAAAGATATTTTGCTATAAATATCTTTTATAGACAAAAACAATACAAAATGGTGTAGCATATTTAAAAATATGATATTATAATTAAGGAAGCCATTTAAAAAAGAGGAGGATGCACTTGAAATGAAATCTATTTTAATCATGGGTGGAAGCGACTTCATAGGTTCTGCACTTGCTAAGCGTTTAATTAAATGTGGGTATCAAATAGATATACTTACGAATGGTAAAAAGGAAATAGATTATAAAGGATTTAGAGAGCACTTAATTTGCGATAGAAAAGTACGCAAAGATATGGAAAACATTATCAATGGAAGACAGTACGATTACATATATGATATGACAGCATATACAAAAGAGGATGTTGGTAATCTTATTGATTTTGTGAACTTAGATAGCTTAAAAAAATACATAGTATTGTCAGCAGGAGCCGTATACAAAGATAGTGGAAGAAATGTAAAAGAAGATAATGAAAAAGGTGAAAATGAAAACTGGGGTAAATATGGACTTAACAAAAAAGAAACAGAAGATTTTGTTATAAATAGTTCTATACCATATATAATTATTAGGCCAACTTATATATATGGTGAAAATAATAATTTGTATAGAGAATACTATTTCTTTGAAAAAATAGAAAAAAACGAAAAAATACCAGTACCTAAAGGAAAACAAGTAAGCAATCAATTTATATATATTGGGGATTTAGTAAAAGTGTTGGAAAGTGTAATGAAAAATTCTCATGTGAGAGAAGCGTATAATGTAACAAATCCACAGTTAATATCTTGGGATGAACTTATATATACATGTGGAGAAGTTATTGGGAAGGAACCTATTATAAAATATGTAGACATGGAAAAAGTTGAGTTTAGAGAGAGAACTTACTTCCCGTTTAGAAATATAGACTTTAATCTAGATATAAATAAGCTTATTGAACATGGTCTTTATATACCAAATGTTTTATTAAAAGAAGGCCTTACAACAACATATAAATGGTTCTTAGCCAATAAACCAAAATTACATGATAGAAAAATGGATAAAGTTGAGTCTGTAATGCAAATAGTTTAAGATAATAAATAAGTAGGTAGATACTTTGAAATTAAAGATAAAGCGTTTTTTAAAATTTTTTATATTGATATTTGTTTTAATTTTTATATACTCAGTTGCAATAGAACCGAGTCTATTAATTGTGAAAAAATATAATATAAATGAAGATGGAAACATGATTAAAGAAGATATAGTAAAAAATGAGAATGAGATTATAAAAGTAGTTCAGATTTCAGATACTCAAATAGGCAGTTTTTATTCGACTAATAAACTTAAAAAAGTAGCTAATAAGGTGAATGCCTTAAATCCAGATATATTAGTATTTACTGGAGATTTAATTGATTATTCTAATAAAAATCCAGATATAGATGAAATTACAAAGATTTTATCTAGTATGAATGCAAGGTTAGGAAAGTTTTCAGTATTTGGTAATCATGATTATATGTATAAACTTCCTAGGTATTATAGACAAATTATGAAAAACTCTAACTTTCATCTTTTAGTTAATGAAAATAAGAAAATAAGACTTGAAGACAATAAGTATATTAATATACTTGGAGCTGATGAGATATTAAATGGTAATCCAAATATACGAGATTTGGAAAGCAAAACTGATTATAATAGTTTTAATTTATTATTAGCACATGAACCAGATTTGGTAGATATGCTCAATAAAGATACAATGAATTTAGTTTTATCTGGACATAGTCATGGTGGTCAAATAAGGTTGCCTTTCAAGGGTGCTTTAGTTACTCCTCCATATGGAAGGAAATACACTAAAGGATTTTATGATATAAAGGGAAATCATCTATATGTGAGTTCTGGTCTTGGAAGTACAAAGTTGCCATTTAGATTTTTTAATGTACCAGAGATAGTCGAATTTAATATTCTAATCTAGTATAAAATATTGTTTTTATGAAATATAGAGGGATAGAAATTTTAAGAATAAATTGAGTTAAGAATATAAAAAGTTTAAGTTATAGTTAATACATTTATTAGAATTGATAATAATATTAATAACTATTAAAATATAGATATAAAAAATAATAAAAATATAAAAGATTATAATATAGCAAGATTGTATCAATTATAAATAGAGAGTATTTATAATTAATACAATCTTGTGTTTCTTTATATAAAGATATTAATTTTTATACAATGTATGAAAATGATTTAATGTTATATTTAAATTACTTTAAATAAATATTTTTTATATTTTCCTTATCCCATATAAAAAGTTTTTCTGAATTATTTAAAGCTCCAAATACATTTCTTTTAAAATCTGGCATTTCTTTATTTAAATTCGCAATAAGGTTTTTTATGTATTCTCTCCTAGTATGGCCATTTGCAGGACATGGGTTTGCTATGATAGGATAGTTACACTCCTTTGAAATCTTCTTAGTCATATATTCTTCTATGTAAATCATTGGTCTTATAACAGTTAAATCTTGTCTATCTAAGTATGTTTTTGGCGAAAAACAATTAACTCTTCCTTCATAAAACATAGACATTAAAAATGTCTCAATAGCATCATCCTTATGGTGTCCAAGAGCTACTTTGTTGCACCCAAGTTTCTTTGCGTTGTCATTTAAAGCACCTCTTCTTAAATTAGCACATAGTGCACAAGGATTTTTTTCTTTTCTTATATCAAATACAATTTCTTTTATATTAGTTTGAAATTCATAAAAAGGTACATTTATTTCCTCACATAATTTGTTTAATGGTGAGTTATCAATTCCACCAGTATTTAGAGTTACAGCTATTAATTCAAACTTTTGTGGAGAAAATCTTTGATAATTTTTAAGTATATGAAGTAATGTCAAACTATCTTTTCCACCAGAAAGGCCAACTGCAATTTTATCATTTTCTTGTATCATATCAAAGTCTTGTATAGCCTTACGAGCTTTACTAAGAAGTTTTTGCATAGACATTTTTAGCACCATCCTTTATTTGAAAATATAAACTTAAGAATAACTTAAGGTTTACTTATAAAATACTTAAAACTTATACTCTAAAATTAACGTTAATAAACATAACGAAGGAGACGATTCAACCATGAAAAAATTAAAATTGATGTTAGGCATTATAGTAGTAGTATTTATAAGTATGTTTATAGTTAAAGATAAAATTCTGAAAGATGAAGAACCAACTGGAGCTGCTCAATTTGCTTCATCTCAAGATGTTGAAACAGATTCTCAGAAAAAAAATCACTCAAATAGTATAGCAGATAATATATTATTGGTAAACAAGACAAATGAACTTAGTAAAGATTATATGCCGAAAGACATTACTAAGGTAAATATAGAATTTGTTCCAGAAGCTACTGAAGAGGAAAAACAAATGGCAGGAGAACCTGCAAAAGCAGTAGAAGACTTAGTTAGACAAGCTAATGAAGAAGGAATACAGTTTTTAGGGTCTTCAGCATATAGGTCTTATGAGACTCAACAAGATACTTATACAAGAAGAGTAAATTCTCAAGGTCAGGAAAAAGCTGATGCATATGTAGCAAAACCTGGACATAGTGAACATCAATCTGGACTGTGTATTGACTTGACAAATCCAGAGAGATGGTTTGTTGGAAGTACAAAAGAAGCTATATGGTTGGCAGAAAATGCTCATAAATTTGGATTTATAATAAGATATCCTAAAGGTAAAGAAGATATAACAGGTACAGCATATGAGCCATGGCATATTAGATATGTGGGTAAGGATGTTGCTGAGGAAATTTATTCAAAAGGGTTAACCTTGGAAGAATATTTGCAAAACAAATAATAAAACAACATAACATAAATTGTATGATATTACTAAATGTAATATAAATAAATTTGATACTAGACTACTTTAAGTATAGTATAATTTTAGATGAGTAAAAACTATATTAAAGTAAGTTAGGATGTGAAAAAGTGAAAGATACAATTCTTGTTGTGGATGATGAAAAGGAAATAAGAGACCTTGTAGAGATATACCTTTTAAATGATGGATATAATGTAATTAAGGCTAAAGATGGACAAGAAGCTTTAGATATTTTAGAAAAAGAAAATATTCATCTGATGGTATTGGATATAATGATGCCAAAGATGGATGGGATAGAAGTTTGTAGAAGAGTTAGAGTAAGTTTAAATATACCAATACTTATGTTGAGTGCCAAATCAGAGGATATGGATAAGATACAAGGAATAATGACAGGTGCAGATGACTATCTAACAAAGCCATTTAATCCACTTGAACTTACTGTGAGAGTAAAAGCATTACTTAGAAGAGCGTATTATTTTAGTGGTACTAACAAAGAAAATAAAGATGTCATAGAAGTTGGAGTGGTATTAATAGATAAGGAAAAGCATAGTGTAACAGTAGCTGGAAAGGATATATTTTTGACATCGAGAGAATTTGATATCTTGTATTTACTAGCAAATAATAAAGGTAGAGTATATAGTACAGAAGAGATATTTGAAAAAGTATGGAAAGAACAATACTACCAATCTAACAATACTGTAATGGTTCATATGAGTAGGATAAGAGATAAAATTGAAAAGTATACAGATGGAGAAAAAATAATTCATACTGTATGGGGGGTAGGATATAAAATTGAAAAATAAGAGTGTATTAAATTATATGTTTCGTCCTATAGTAGACTTTATAATAAGCTGTATTATAACCCTAATTATTATGTTAACAAGTGCATATATAATAAAGATATTATATATAAGAACTACTTTATCTACAATTAATTACTTTATGCTTAGTTTAAGAAATATTAGATCTGTTATAGGAGACAGCACATTATATTCAGTTTTATTTCTGACAGCATCATTATCAATTTATTCATTAATGTCATACAAGAGAAATAAAAAACTTGTAAATTTTCTAAAAGATACTGATAACAAAAATAAAAAACTAGAAATTATCATGGATGCTGTAAACTCAATGGAGGAAGGCGATTTAGAAAAAAGTATAGATATTGAGTATGAGTCAAATGGATTAAGTGATAAAAAAATTGATGAGATTGATGAACTTGCAAATAAAATCAATAGTATAGTTTATCAACTTAGAAATATAACTGTTGAAGAAAGACAGGCTCAACAAACTAAGACAGATTTAATAACAAATGTTTCACATGACCTAAGAACTCCTTTAACCTCAATAATGGGTTATCTAGGATTGATAGAAGATGGTAAGTATAAAGATGAAGTTCAGTTGATGTATTATGTTAATATTGCATATGAGAAATCAAAAAGTTTAAATATACTTATAAATGATTTATTTGAACTTACAAAAATGCAAAATAATACAATAAGATTAAAAAAAATAGACATAAACTTGGTAGAGCTATTAAGCCAAATAGTATCTCAACTTGGATTTTATTTTAAAAAAGAATTTATGGTTAGTAGAGTTAATTTCAATGAAGAAAAATTAATTATAAATGCTGACCCAAATAAATTGGTGAGAGCTTTTGAAAATCTTATAACTAATGCTATGAAATATGGAAAAGAAGGAATTTATGTGGATATAGTAACAGCAAAAAAAGGAAATATGGCTATTGCAAAAGTTATAAATTATGGAGAACCCATTCCAGTATTAGATTTACCAAATATATTTGATAGATTCTATAGAGTTGAAAAATCAAGAAATAGCAATGATGGAGGTTCTGGATTAGGTCTTGCAATTACAAAAAATATTGTGAATTTACATGGTGGGGAAATTACTGTTTCAAGTAATATACATCAAACTGTATTTGAGGTACAACTACCAATAATACAAGAAACTGTGTAATAAGATAAAAGTATGATTTAGATACACAAATATTTATAGCATAAAGTGTTTACAAAAATAAAAAAGTAATATATAATTTAAGTCAGTTTAATAAGATACTTATCAAGAATTAGGGGAGAGAGTTAGCTCAGCGATCCTATACCAACCTTTTATTAGGTGGTCCTGCTAACAACGATGAGATGATTGGAAATAATATACTCTTCTTATCAATAGTGGATAGGGGGAGTTTTTTTATAGATTTAAAGTAATAAATTTTTAAGTGATGATGGAGGATTCAAAAATGGAAAAAGTAGAAAGTTTTAAATTAGATCATACAAAAGTTAAAGCTCCTTTTGTGAGAAAGTGTAGTGTACTTGATGGAGTTAAAGGAGATAAAATAACTAAATTTGACTTGAGATTTTTACAACCAAATGTAGAAAGCTTTGGAACTGCTGCTATGCATGGTTTAGAACATTTATTAGCAACTTATTTAAGAGAGACATTAGATGGAGTGATAGATTTATCTCCAATGGGGTGCAGAACAGGATTTTATTTAATATTATGGGGAGATATAGATGCTAAAACAGTTAAAGATGGCTTAGAAAAGGCATTAAAGAAAGTAATTGAATCTGATAAAATGCCAGCTGCTACAGCTTTAGAATGTGGAAATTATAGAGACTTATCTTTATTTGGAGCAAAAGAATATGCAAAAGATGTTTTAGATAAAGGATTTTCTCTTAATATATATGGAGAATAATGTAATTGAAAGAGAACGTATAAGCATAAATCAAAGTGAGGTTCTAAGGTATTTACAATATAAAGGACAAGAAATAGATAAAGAACTTAAAGAAACTATTGATGAATGTATAGAAATAGCCAAAAACAAGATAAATCCTAGATATATATCTAGGATTTATCCTATCAAAATAAATAAAGATAAGATTGTAGAACTAGAGGGAACAAATTTAACCTTAAAAAGTAAGGATATATATGAACTTCTAAAAGACTGTGATGAATGTGTAATTATGGCAGCTACTTTGGGAATAGAGGTAGAAAAGGAAATAAAAAGATACTCTTACTCAGACTTAACAAGAGGACTAATAATTGATTCATGTGGAACAACAGCAATAGAAGAAGTATGCGATATTGTTCAAAATGATATAGAAAAGGTTTTTTTAAAACAAAACAAATTTATAACTATGCGATATAGCCCAGGATATGGGGACTTACCAATAGAGAAAAATATAGATATATTAAATGTTTTAAATGCTCAAAAACAAATAGGACTCACAATTACATCAAATGGGATTATGATACCAAGAAAATCAGTAGTAGCTATTATAGGCATTTCTAATTTGAAAATAGATAAATCAAAGAAAGAAAAATCGTGTGAAAATTGTAAAAACTACAGAAATTGTACATATAGAAAAGGAGCGAATTCTTGTGGAAATAAGACAATATCTAAAGGATAATATATTAATATTTGATGGTGCAATGGGAACAATGCTTCAACAAAAGGGGTTAAAAATAGGTGAAAATCCAGAAGTATTTGGTCTTCAAAATCCAGAAAAACTTATAGAGATACATACATCATATTTAGAAGCAGGATCAAATGTAATTCTTACAAATACTTTTGGGTGTAATGAATTAAAATTAGATAGTGAATATACAGTAGAAAAAGTTATCGACAATGCTATTTTAGTGGCTAGAAAAGCTATAGAAAATGTAGATAACACTAAACCTAGATATGTAGCACTAGATATTGGTCCTATAGGAGAAATGTTAGAGCCTATGGGAACTTTAAGCTTTGACAGAGCATATGAGATATTTAAAAGACAAGTATTACAGGGAGTTAAATCTGGAGCTGATGTAATAGTAATAGAGACTATGATGGATTTATATGAAGCTAAAGCAGCCGTTTTAGCGGCTAAAGAGAATTCTGACTTACCTGTTTTCTGTACTATGACATTTGATGAGAGTGGGAGAAGTTTTACTGGATGTATGCCAGAAAGTATGGTTGCCACAATAGAAGGTCTGGGAGTTGATGCAATAGGAGTAAACTGTTCATTAGGTCCTAAACAGCTTTTGCCAATAGTCAAAAAAATTGTGTCAAGAGCTTCAATACCTGTAATGGTTCAAGCAAATGCAGGTTTACCAAATATAGTTGATGGAGAAGCTATCTATGATGTTGATGCAAAGGAATTTTTTGAGGGAGTCAAAAAATTTGTTGAAGCTGGAGCAACTATAATAGGCGGGTGTTGTGGCACAAATCCAAGCTTTATAAAAGAAATATCTGAAAATATAAGTTCTGTTAAAAAGGGAAGTACCGAAAAGATTGATAAATGTGTAGTTTGTTCGCCCTCAAAATTTGTGGAAGTAGAATCACCTACAGTTGTCGGAGAAAGATTAAATCCAACTGGTAGAAAATCTTTACAAGAAGCTTTAAAAAATGAAAATTTAGATTATGCAATAAATTTGGGGTTGGAACAAGTAAGTGCTGGTGCACAAATATTAGGCGTGAATGTTGGTTTGCCAGAAATAAATGAAAAGAAATTAATGCCAAAGTTGATAAAAGAGATTCAAGCAGTAGTAGATACACCATTACAAGTCGATTCTTCCAATGTAGAGGCTTTAGAACAAGGTCTTAGATATTATAATGGTAGAACAATTGTAAACTCTGTAAACGGCAAAGAAGAGTCCTTAGAAAGCATATTACCAATAGTTAAAAAGTATGGTGCATGTGTGGTTGGTCTTGCATTAGATGAAAAAGGTATACCTAAAAGAGCTGAGGAAAGATTTGAAATAGCAAAAAAAATAGTTGATAGAGCAGTTTCTTATGGAATAAAACCAAAAGATATATTTATAGATTGTTTATCACTAACTGTTTCAGCACAACAAGAGGAAGCAATAGAAACTATAAGAGCCATAACAATGGTTAAGACATTAGGGGTAAAAACTATACTAGGTGTTTCAAATATTTCATTTGGACTTCCAAATAGAAAAGCACTTAATGCTTCTTTTTTAACGTTAGCTTTAGGAGCAGGGCTTGACTTAGCAATTATAAATCCAAACGAATATAGTATGATGGAGGCTATTAATTCTTTTAGAATCTTAAATAATACAGATAAAGGCTGCGTAGATTATATAAATCAATATAGTAATATGAATAATTCAAAACAGTCTGATTCCACTATTAAAGCTAATAAAGACTTATCACTAGATGTTTTAGTTGAAAGGGGATTAAAAGAAGAAGCCAAAAATGAAACGTTGAATCTTTTAAAAGAGAAGGATGAAAATTATATATTAGATAAAATTTTAATTCCAGCTCTTGATAGAGTAGGAAAGAAATATGATAGTGGAGACATCTTTTTACCACAACTTATTCAATCAGCAGAAACAGTGAAAACTGCACTAAATACAATAAAAGAAACCTTAATAAGTAGAAGTAGTGATAATGTATCTAAAGGAAAAATAATAGTTGCTACAGTAAAAGGAGATATTCATGATATTGGAAAAAATATAGTAAAAATAATGCTAGAGAATTATGGATATGAAGTTATAGACTTAGGAAAAGATGTTCCAATTGAGGAAGTAGTAGAGGTTGCTAAAAAAAGAGATATAAAGTTAGTAGGGTTAAGTGCACTTATGACTACAACTGTTCAAAGTATGAAAGATACAATTCAAGCATTAAGAGATAATGAAATAAATGCAAAAGTATTTGTAGGTGGTGCTGTTTTGACAGAAGAATATGCTGAGGAAATGGGAGCTGACTATTATTCAAAGGATGCAAAATCTGCTGTTGAGATAGCAAAGCTAAATTTTTAGCATGTAAATCGAAATAAAGGTTTTACTAAATAGGATATTTTATATATAATATAAATATAAGTTTTAGAAACTTATGTCCAAAATAATAGGAATTAATCTATAATAATGAGATTAATTAATATAAAAAAATATTTATCATCAACATTAAAAAGGGCTGGGAAGTCTGGTATAACTTCCGTCAGCCCTTTTTAGTATAAAAACACTTAAAAAGCCCAATTGCCATCTTTAAAAATCTGTATATGTTTTCCATCATGAGTTTCTCCGACAATATCCATATCTGAAGAACCAACCATAAAGTCAACATGTGTTAGACTATCATTTACTCCATACTCATCTAATTCTTCATCTTTCAAATCATTTCCACCATCTAAGCAAGTCTTATATGCAGAACCAATTGCAAAGTGGCAAGAAGCATTTTCATCATATAAAGTATTATAAAAAATAATATTTGTATCAGATATTGGAGAGTTATATGGAACAAGAGCAACCTCTCCTAGATAATGAGAACCCTCATCTGTTTCAATAAGTTTCTTTAATGTTTCTAGTCCCTTTTCAGCAGAGAAATCTACTATTTTACCATCCTTGAAAGTTAAAGAGAAATTATCAATTATATTTCCTCCATAAACAAGGGGTTTAGTACTGTATACAGTTCCATTGACTTTAAACTTGTGTGGCATTCCAAAAATCTCTTCAGTTGGAATGTTAGGATTAAAACTTACTCCGTTAGGGTCTTTAGATGCTCCACTTAACCAAATATGACCTTTTGGTAAATCTAAAGTTAAATCAGTTTTTGAAGATTTATACTTTAAAGTTTTAAAATTACTTTCATTTAAAAAATCCATTTTAGACTTTAGATTTTCATTATGTTCTTTCCATGCTTTTATAGGGTCTTGTCCAGCAACTCTTGAACACTTAAATATGGCATCCCATAATTTATCTATTGCTTCATCTTCTGATAAACTTGGAAATACTTTTTTTGCCCAATCTTTTGTTGGTACAGAAACTATGCTCCATTTACATTTATCTGTTAGCGTATAAGAACGCCACTCTTTTAAAGCCTTTCCAGAAGCTTTTTGAAAGTTAGCAACTTTCTCAGGGTCAACATCTTTTAATAAATCAGGGTTTTGAGCATATACTGATAAAAATGCTCCACCTTCTTTAGCTATATCTACATATTGATCTGCTGTCCATTTTGGAAACTCATGAAATGCTTCGTTTGGAGCATATAAATATTTAATGAGAGTACTTTCTTCATCAGACCATTCTATATATACATTTTTAGCTCCACATTTATATGCTTCCCTCAGTGCATTTCTTGCAAAATCAGCACATTCGATTGGTGATTTTATAAGTAAAGTTTGACCTGGCTGTATGTTAACTCCGACCTTAATTGCTAACTCAGCATATTTTTCTAAATTTTTATTGAAATCCATATCTATCCTCCTGTATTTTTAACATTAAATAACTTATAAATATTATATCATTACTTAGATTTTGGGTCATATTTAAAATATTTATACTTAATAGACTGAGAAATAAAAAATATGTATTCTAATTAAAATAGATTGTTTAGATATATAATTGTAACTAAGACGTTATTTTTTGTTGATAATAGTATTAAAGTAGAAATAAAAATACTTTTTTAGTGAAAGGCTATACAAGAATACCGAAAAAAACTTATAATATAATAATGAGATAGATATTTATAATGAAATAAAAAATTTTCTGGCAAAGCTTATATATGTTTAAATATAGTAGTTTATATATTATGAACAGAAGATTTCAGTTAGGAGGGCATAAATGGAGCTTTATGAAGCCATTTTTTATAGAAAATCTGTAAGAAATTTTTCCAGTACAAAACTAAAAAAGCCATTAATGGAAGAAATAAAAAGAAGTTGTAAAAATTTAGAATACTTAAATGAAGATTTAAATATTAAAGCACATGTTGTTGATAGAGGTCATATAATACACTTTTTAATGGGGAAAGAGTGTAAAGTAAAAGCACCTCATTATATAGTAGTCACATCAGATAAGGGAAAAGACTATTTACAAAATATAGGTTTTGCTACTGAAGGTATAGTATTACGTCTTACAACATTAGGAGTAGCTACTTGTTGGCTGGAGTCCACATTAAAAAGAGAAGATATCTTGGAATTTGTAGATATTGGAAACAAAGACCCAAGAGAAGATGAAGAAGACGATTTAGATTATTTAGCTGGAATAAAAACAGAAGAAGAAGATGAAAACAAAATAGAAAATCCATATATAATAATAGCTTTTGGATATCCGGCAAAAAATGAAGATTTATTTAGGACAAGATATGCTAGACCTGATAGAAAACCAGTAAAAGATATTATAAATAAAATAAATAGAAATAGAAAATGGAAAGAAATATTAGAATTTACAAGAAGAGCTCCATCTGTGAAAAACTCTCAACCTTGGTATTTTCACAAAGATGAACGAGGTCTTCATCTATTTGAAAAGAAACCTAAGAAACATTGTGAATATATGAATAAGGTTAGCTTAGGTGTAGGTTTAAGACATTTTGATATAGCATGTATAAAAAATAAAATAGATGTTTCATATGAAAAACTTCCTATAAAGAATAAAATAGGAAAATCATATTTTATAACTGTAGTTGAACATGTAAAACCAGAAGAAGAAGAAACTCAAGATGAAAATTTAAGTTTGGAAAAAGAAGAATCACAAAATGAATAAAATTTTGAGAGGGGATAGTAGACATGTATAAGTGTGGGAAATGTAATCTTAGAGGCTGTTCAGATGGAGATATGGATAAGCTAATGAAGATATGCCCAACTAGGGAAGTTGAGTTACAAGAAAAAGCAAAAAAACTTTATGAAGAGGAAGAAAATAGAAAAATAGCTTATAATGCTGGATTAATTGAAACAGAGGGATACTGTCAATATACTAGGTTAAAAGAGATTATAGAGTTTGCTAAAAAATGTGACTATAAAAAAATTGGTATAGCATTTTGTATTGGTTTAAAAAGAGAAATGCAAACAGTACAAAAGGTATTTGAACATCATGGATTTGAAGTGTTTTCTGTTATATGTAAAAATGGAGCGATTCCTAAGACTACAGTTGGATTGAAGCCATCACAAACAATATCAAAATGTAAAGATGAAATAATGTGTAATCCAATAGGGCAAGCTTTATTTTTAAATGAGGCTAAAGTTGACCTTAATATAATTCTTGGATTATGTGTTGGTCATGATACATTAGCCATGAAATATATGGAAGCTCCTATAACAACTCTAATTGTCAAAGATAGAGTAACTGGGCATAATCCAGCTGCTGCTATATATAATGCAGAGTCTTATTTTGAAAAAAAATTATTTGATAAAGATGAAGAATAATTCAAAGACTTATTGACATAAAAAGCAATTAGTGGTTTAATTATAAAAAAGATGAAACTTTAAAATATCCTTAAGATACATAAAGTTATATAAATAAAGAAAAAATATTATGACTAAATTCCTTAAACTAGTCCAGAGAGACTAAAGGGTTATAGATAGTGTTAATATATAACCTCTAGTAAATCACCTAGAGGTTTTTGATGAGTATAAAATAAAAAATTTAAATATAATAAAGTCTTTTAAACTAGTCCAGAGAGACTGGGAAAGATATCTCATAGCTAATTAATATCAAAGTTATGTATAGATAAAATCCTTGTGCCTCTTTTGGTGTAAGGATTTTTTTATGAGGATTTAGGCTTTATTAAAAAGGAGATATAAAAATGATAAATGGTAAAGAGAAGCTAATAGTTGCAATTGATACTGACGAATTTGATAAAGCTAAAGAACTAATAGACAAATTGGAAGATAGTGTAGATATATTTAAAGTAGGACTAGAACAATATGTGGCTACAAAAGGAAAGACAATAGACTATTTAAAAGAAAAAGGTAAAAAAATATTTCTAGACCTTAAATTCCATGATATTCCAAATACTATGAAAAGTGCAGTAAGAGCTGCAGTAAGAGATAATGTTTGGTTAATGACAATTCATGTATCAGATATGGAAGGGATGAGACAATGTGCACTAGTTGCTAAAGAAGAAGCAGAGAGATTAAATATAGAAAAACCTTTGGTGGTTGGAGTAACAGTTTTAACTTCATTAAGCAACCAAGACTTACAAGATATAGGATGTAATATGACAACAGAAGAATTGGCTATAAAGAGAGCTAAATTAGCAAAAGAATCAGGAATAGATGGAGTTGTTTGCTCAGCTCAAGAAGTAGATAAGATAGTAGAGGCATGTGGAACTGATTTTATAACAGTTTGCCCAGGGATAAGACCTAAGTCAGCAGAAGTTGGAGACCAAAAAAGAGTTGTTACTCCATCAGATGCAATAAAAAGAGGAGCTCATTATTTAGTTGTTGGAAGACCTATAACAAAAGCAGAAAGTCCAAGAGAATCAGCTATTAATATTGTAAAAGAAATAGAAAATGCTTAGATAAAACATTTGGGAGGTAGCTTATATGAAGGGGAAATTAATTTTAGAAGATGGAACAGTATTTGAAGGAAAAGCATTTGGATATTTAAAGGAAGCTGTTGGTGAAGTTGTGTTTAATACTTCAATGGCAGGATATGGTGAACTACTGACAGATGCAACTTATTATGGACAAATAGTGACAATGACATATCCACTTATAGGGAACTATGGAATAAATTTAGAAGATGTTGAATCAAATAAAGTACAAGTAAAAGGACTTATAGTAAGAGAAAAAAGTGACAACCCAAATAATTTTAGATGTGAAATGGATATAGACACATATCTAAAGCAAAACAAAGTAATTGGACTTGAAGGAATAGATACAAGAGCATTGACTAAGATTATTAGAAATAATGGAACAAAAAAAGGTATTATAACTTTAGAAAATGTATCATTACAAGAAATTCAGTCTAAATTAACAGAGTGTTGTAATAAAGATTCTGTTAAAAGTGTTACAAGAAAAGAAATTGAAAATATTAAAGGGACTGGTATTAAAGTCGTAGTTGTAGACTTTGGTGTTAAAAATAGTATATTAGACTCACTGAAAGCTTGTAACTGTGACATAATGGTAGTACCAGCAATGACTACTTCAGAAGAAATTTTAAATATAGACCCTGACTTGATATTATTATCTAATGGGCCAGGTAATCCAGAAGATATAAATGATATAGTTGAAAATATAAAGAAATTAGTAGGCAAAAAACCACTAGCAGGAATCGGTTTAGGACATCAAACTTTGGCATTAGCATTAGGTGGAAAAACTTCAAAACTTGCATTTGGACATAGAGGAGGAAATCATCCAGTTAAATGTTTAGAAACAGGAAAAGTATTTATAACTTCTCAAAATCACGGATACAATGTTTCAGAAATGCCAGAAGATACAGAGATAACTCATGTAAATTTAAATGACAATACTATAGAAGGAATGAGACATAAGGAATTACCAATATATAGTGTTCAGTACATTCCAGAATACACAACAAAAGAAGATTTAGATTGTATATTTAATAAATTCTTAGCATTAATATAGATTTAGTATTATTTACAGATAGTAAAAACCATTTAGATAAGGAGAAAAATTTATGCCTAAATTAGATAGTATAAAGAAAACTTTAGTATTAGGGTCAGGACCAATAATAATAGGTCAAGCGGCAGAATTTGACTATTCAGGAACTCAAGCATGTCAATCTTTAAAAGAAGAAGGAATTGAAGTTGTATTAATAAATAGTAATCCAGCTACAATAATGACTGATAAAGAAGTGGCAGATAAAATATATATAGAACCATTAACAATAGAATTTATAGAAAAAATAATAGAAAAAGAAAGACCAGATAGCTTACTTGCAGGTATGGGTGGACAAACAGGATTAAACTTAGCAGTTGAGCTTTATGAAAAAGGCATACTAGATAAATATGGAGTAAAAATAATAGGTACTTCAGTAGAATCTATTAAAAAAGGTGAAGACAGAGATATATTTAGAGATGTAATGAAAGAAATAAATCAACCTGTAATAGTTAGTGATATAGTTACAGATTTACAAGCAGGTCTTGATTATGCACTTACAATAGGGTATCCAGTAGTTGTAAGACCAGCATATACATTAGGTGGAACTGGTGGAGGTATCGCTGATACTGAGGAAGAATTAAGAGAGATACTTTCACATGGATTGCAATTAAGCCCAGTTGGACAAGTATTAATTGAAAAAAGTATAAAAGGTTGGAAAGAAATAGAATATGAAGTAATAAGAGATTCAAAAGGAAACTGTATAGTTGTATGTAACATGGAAAATATAGACCCAGTTGGAGTTCATACAGGAGATAGTATAGTTGTTGCTCCAACACAAACTCTAAGCAATAAAGAATGTGCGATGCTTAAAAAAGCATCTTTAGATATATTAAATGCAGTAGAAGTTCAAGGTGGATGCAATGTTCAGTTTGCATTAAACCCACATAGTTTTGAATATGCAGTTATAGAGATAAATCCAAGAGTTAGTAGATCATCAGCATTAGCATCAAAAGCTACAGGATATCCAATAGCAAAAGTTTCATCAAAAATAGCTTTAGGATATACTTTGGATGAAATAGAAAATGCAGTAACTAAAAAAACTTATGCTTGTTTTGAGCCAACTATAGACTATGTAGTTGCTAAGATACCAAAATGGCCATTTGATAAATTTAAAAAGGCAAATAGAAAATTAGGAACTAAGATGATGGCAACTGGTGAAATAATGAGTATAGGAAGTAACTTTGAAGCTGCTATTCTTAAGGGAATAAGATCACTAGAAACAGGAAAATATTCATTAGTTCATGCTCCATCAGAAGAGAGAAGTATTGAAGCGTTGAAGAAAAGAGTTGTAGTACCTGATGATGAAAGATTGTTTGATTTAGCTGAAATGATAAGAAGAGGCTATAAAGTAGAAATGATAGAACAAATCACAGGAATAGACAAATGGTTTATAAATAAATTTAAATGGATAGTTGAGCAAGAAGAAAAATTAAAAGTTATGAAGATTGAAGACTTAACTAAAGATTATCTTCTTGAGTTAAAGAAAAAAGGATTCTCTGATAAAGGTATATCTGACTTAATGAAGATAAGCCCAGAAAAATTATACGAATTAAGAAGTCTATATAACATAAAACCAGCATACAAAATGGTTGATACATGTGCAGGAGAAATAGATGCGATATCTCCATATTATTACTCAACTTATGAGCAATATGATGAAGTAGTTGTAAGTGATAAGAAAAAAGTAATAGTGTTAGGCTCTGGACCAATAAGAATAGGTCAAGGTATAGAATTTGACTATTGTTCAGTTCACTGTGTAAAATCTTTGAGAAAGATGGATATAGAAACTATAATCATAAACAATAACCCTGAAACAGTAAGTACAGATTTTGATACATCAGATAAACTATATTTTGAACCATTAACAGAAGAAGAAGTTTTAAGTATAATTGAAAAAGAAAAACCAGAAGGTGTAATACTACAATTTGGAGGACAAACAGCTATAAAACTAGCTAAGTTCTTACATGAGAAAAATATACCTATATTGGGAACTGATTTTGATGATATAGATGCAGCGGAAGATAGAGAAAAATTTGATGATTTATTAGAGAGATTAGATATAAATAGACCAAAAGGAAAAGGTGTATGGTCACTTAATGAAGGTATTGAAGTTGCTAATGAATTAGGTTATCCAGTATTAGTTAGACCATCTTATGTACTTGGTGGTCAAGGTATGGAAATAACTTACAATGAAGAAAAATTATCTCAATACCTACAGGATGCATTTGATAGAGACCATAAGAATCCAGTACTTATAGACAAGTATTTAACTGGTAGAGAAATAGAAGTAGATGCCATATGTGATAAAGAAGATATATTAATACCTGGAATAATGGAACACTTAGAAAGAGCTGGAGTTCACTCTGGAGATAGTACGACAATGTATCCAAGCCAAAATATATCTGATAAGATAAAAGAAAAGATAGTAGAATACACTAAAAAAATAGCTTTAGACCTTAATGTAATTGGTATGGTTAATATACAATTTATAGAATTCCAGAATGAATTATATATAATAGAGGTTAATCCTAGAGCCAGTAGAACAGTACCATATATAAGTAAAGTGAGTGGGGTACCAATAGTTGATTTAGCTACTAAATGTATGTTAGGAGCTAAATTAAAGGATTTAGGATATGGTACAGGAGTTTATAAAGAGCCTAAACTAGTATCAGTAAAAGTGCCAGTATTCTCAATGTCTAAATTAGCTAAAGTTGAAGTAAGTCTTGGACCTGAAATGAAATCTACAGGAGAAGTTTTAGGTGTAGGAGAAAACCTAGAAGAAGCTCTATATAAAGGATTCTTGGCTGCAGGTAGACATATGTCTGACGAAAGAGGAGTAGTACTTGCTACTGTTAATAATAACGATAAAGATGAGTTTATAGCAATAGCAAAAGATATGAAAGAGTTAGGATACACTTTTGTTGCTACAGAAGGTACAGCTAAGAGTCTAAGAGAAAATGGAATAGAAGCTGATATAGTAAATAGAGTGGAAGAATCTAGACCAAACATACTAGATGCTATAAGAAATAAACAAGTTGATATAGTAATAAATACACCTACTAAAGGTAATGACTCAACAAGAGACGGATTTAAAATGAGAAGAACAGCTATTGAATTTTCTACTGAAATAATGACATCTTTAGATACACTAAAAGCTCTAGTAGAGGTTAAGAAAAAACACCTAAACAAAGATAAGTTAAAAGTTTACAATATAGCTGAATAGAAATTAAGTTGATTGTATAGTTTAAGAATTTAATCATTAAATTAAAAAGAAGAAGTTATTTTTTCTATGAGTTTTTACTTTTGAGATAACTTCTTTTTTTTAAGAAATTTGTAGTATAATAGAAAAAGATAAAAAATAAATGTAAATAAGTATAAAACTAGAATGTAAAAGTGAAAAATAGATATAGATATTTAAAAGATTATATTTAGTTAATGTTCTTTAGTTTGCCTAAAGAGAATTATAGGAGGTACTGTAATATGAAAGCAAGGTTAATATTAGAAGATGGGACAGTTTTTATAGGAAAAGCATTTGGATATTTAGAAGAAAGTGTAGGAGAAGTAGTATTTAACACTTCGATGATAGGATATGGTGAAGTTTTAACAGACCCTTCTTACTATGGTCAAATAGTTACTATGACTTATCCTCTTATAGGAAATTATGGTATAAATTTATCATCAGCAGAATCTGAAAAAGTGCAAGTGAAAGGATTTATAGTAAGAGAAAAAAGTGATTCTCCAAGTAATTTTAGATGTGAGATTGATATAGACCAATATTTAAAGCAAAATAAAGTGATAGGACTAGAAGGAATAGACACAAGAGCTTTAACTAAGATACTTAGAAATAATGGGACAATGAAAGGTATAATTACATTAGAAGATAGCAAGTTAGAAGATGTTAAACATAAATTAGATAAGTTTTCAAATACAGAAGCAGTTAGAACGGTTACAAGAAAAGAAGTAGAGCATATAGAAGGAAATGGACCAAAAGTAGCTGTTATGGATTTTGGAGTTAAAAGAAATATCTTAAGATCATTTATAGCTCGTGGATGTGATATAACAATATTCCCAGCTACAACATCTCCAGAAGATGTATTAAGTATAAACCCTGATTTAATATTTTTATCAAATGGGCCTGGAGACCCAGAGGATTTAGAAGATGTTATAGAAAATATAAAAGCTCTAATTGGTAAAAAGCCTATAGTTGGAATATGCTTAGGGCATCAGCTTTTAGCCCTAGCTCTTGGAGGAAAAACTGCTAAACTTAAATTTGGACATAGAGGTGGAAATCATCCAGTTAAAGATTTAGAAGAGGGAAAAGTATTTATAACTTCTCAAAATCATGGATATTATGTTTCAGAAGTTCCTGAACAAATGAAAGTGACACATATAAATTTAAATGATAATACTGTTGAGGGAATGAGACATGAGAAGCTAGATGTATACAGTGTTCAATACCACCCTGAAGCTTGTCCAGGGCCAAAAGATAATGACTATATTTTCGATAAGTTTTTAGAGTTCGTAAAATAAATAATATCAATATATATAATATATAACTAAAAATAAGACTAACTTAAATCAAAAAAATATTGGTTTAATTAATATAGATATAATAAATAATCTCAAATTTAATATGGAATAAAATAATTAAAATTGATTGTATAGATTATGAAGATAGAAACTGTGAAAATTGTTTAGATAAGGAGAAAGAGTTATGCCTAAATTAGATAGTATAAAGAAAACTTTAGTATTAGGGTCAGGGCCAATAATAATAGGTCAAGCAGCAGAGTTTGACTACTCAGGAACACAGGCCTGCCAAGCATTAAAAGAAGAGGGAATAGAAGTTGTATTAGTAAATAGTAATCCAGCGACGATAATGACTGATAAAGAAATTGCAGATAAAATATATATAGAACCATTAACAATAGAATTTATAGAAAAAATAATAGAAAAAGAAAGACCAGATAGCTTACTTGCAGGTATGGGTGGTCAAACAGGACTAAACTTGGCTGTAGAATTACATGATGCTGGTATACTAGATAAATATAATGTAAAAGTTATAGGTACATCTATAGAGTCTATAAAAAAGGGTGAGGATAGAGATTTATTTAGAGAAGTAATGAAAGAAATAAATCAACCTGTAATAGTTAGTGATATAGTTACAAACCTAGAAGCAGGTCTTGAATTTGCAAGCAAAATAGGATATCCAGTGGTTGTAAGACCAGCATATACACTAGGTGGAACTGGCGGAGGTATAGCTGATACTGAGGAAGAATTAAGAGAGATACTTTCACATGGATTGCAATTAAGTCCAGTAGGTCAAGTTCTTCTTGAAAAGAGTATAAAAGGTTGGAAAGAAATAGAATATGAAGTAATGAGAGATGGGAATGGAAACTGTATAACTGTATGTAACATGGAAAATGTAGACCCAGTTGGAGTTCATACAGGAGATAGTATAGTTGTTGCTCCAAGTCAAACTTTAAGTGATGAAGAATACCAACTACTTAGAAAAGCATCAATAGATATAATAAATGCAATAGAAGTTCAAGGTGGATGTAATGTTCAAATAGCTTTAAATCCACATAGTTTAGAATATGCAATAATAGAAATAAATCCAAGAGTTAGTAGATCATCAGCGCTAGCATCAAAAGCTACAGGATATCCAATAGCAAAAGTGGCAGCTAAGATAGCCTTAGGATATACTTTGGATGAAATAGAAAATGCAGTAACTAAAAAAACTTATGCTTGTTTTGAGCCAACTTTAGATTATGTAGTAGTAAAAATACCAAAATGGCCATTTGATAAATTTAAAAAGGCAAATAGAAAATTAGGAACTAAGATGATGGCAACTGGTGAAATAATGAGTATAGGAAGCAACTTTGAAGCTGCTATTCTTAAGGGAATAAGATCACTAGAAACAGGAAAATATTCATTAGTTCATGCTCCATCAGAAGGTAGAACGTTAGAAGAGCTAAAGAAAAGAGTTGTAGTACCTGATGATGAAAGATTGTTTGATTTAGCTGAAATGATAAGAAGAGGCTATAAAGTAGAAATGATAGAAGAAATTACTGGTGTTGATAAGTGGTTTATAAATAAATTTAAATGGATAGTTGAGCAAGAAGAAAAATTAAAAGGTCTTAAAATAGAAGATTTAGATAAGGAATACTTACATGAATTAAAGAAAAAAGGATTCTCTGATAAAGGTATATCTGACTTAATGAAGATAAGCCCAGAAAAATTATACGAATTAAGAAGTCTATATAATATACAACCAGTTTATAAAATGGTTGATACATGTGGAGGAGAATTTGAAGCTCTATCTCCATATTACTACTCAACTTATGAGCAATATGATGAAGTAGTTGTAAGTGATAAGAGAAAAGTTGTAGTATTAGGTTCTGGACCAATAAGAATAGGTCAAGGTATAGAATTTGACTATTGTTCAGTTCACTGTGTAAAATCTTTAAGAAAAATGGGTATAGAAACTATAATTGTAAACAATAACCCTGAAACAGTAAGTACAGATTTTGATACATCAGATAAACTATATTTTGAACCATTAACAGAAGAAGAAGTTTTAAACATAATTGAAAAAGAAAAACCAGAAGGTGTAATACTACAATTTGGAGGACAAACAGCTATAAAACTAGCTAAGTTCTTACATGAGAAAAAAATACCTATATTGGGAACTGATTTTGATGATATAGATGCAGCAGAAGATAGAGAAAAATTTGACGACTTATTAGAGAGATTAGATATAAATAGACCAAAAGGAAAAGGTGTGTGGACAACTAATGAAGGTATTGAAGTTGCTAATGAATTAGGTTATCCAGTATTAGTTAGACCATCTTATGTACTTGGTGGTCAAGGTATGGAAATAACTTATAACGAGGAAAAATTAACTCAGTATTTAGATGATGCTTTTGCCAGAGACCATAAGAATCCAGTACTTATAGATAAATATCTAACTGGTAGAGAAATAGAAGTAGATGCTATATGTGATAAAGAAGATATATTAATACCTGGAATAATGGAACATTTAGAAAGAGCTGGAGTTCACTCTGGAGATAGTACGACAATGTATCCAAGCCAAAATATATCTGATAAGATAAAAGACAAAATTCTAGAATATACTAAAAAAATAGCTTTAGACCTTAATGTAATTGGTATGGTTAATATACAATTTATAGAATTCCAGAATGAATTATATATAATAGAGGTTAATCCTAGAGCCAGTAGAACAGTACCATATATAAGTAAAGTGAGTGGGGTACCAATAGTTGACTTAGCTACTAAATGTATGTTAGGAGCTAAATTAAAGGATTTAGGATATGGTACAGGAGTTTATAAAGAGCCTAAACTAGTATCAGTAAAAGTGCCAGTATTCTCAATGTCTAAATTAGCTAAAGTTGAAGTAAGTCTTGGACCTGAAATGAAATCTACAGGAGAAGTTTTAGGTGTAGGAGAAAATCTAGAAGAAGCTCTATATAAAGGATTCTTAGCCGCAGGCAGACATATGTCTGACGAAAGAGGAGTAGTACTTGCTACTGTTAATAATAACGATAAAGAAGAGTTTATAGAAATAGCAAAAGATATGAAAGAGTTAGGATACACTTTTGTTGCTACAGAAGGTACAGCTAAGAGTCTAAGAGAGAATGGAATAGAAGCTGATATAGTAAATAGAGTTGAAGAGCCTAGACCAAACATACTAGATGCTATAAGAAATAAACAAGTTGATATAGTAATAAATACACCTACTAAAGGTAATGACTCAACAAGAGACGGATTTAAAATGAGAAGAACAGCTATTGAATTTTCTACTGAAATAATGACATCTTTAGATACATTAAAAGCCTTAGTAGAGGTTAAGAAAAAGCATATAAATAAAGATAAATTAAAAGTTTATAATATAGCAGAATAAAAAACAAAATAATATTTAGATTAATTAAAGGCGTTAGTTCCTAGGAGCTTTCGCCTTTAATTAATACTCGATAATTATTTTCTTATGTGAACTAAAATAAATATCAATCTTGATACTATCAGTCTTTTCTTTAATCATTAGATAGAGGATAAGAGTGGTAGTCATGAATTTCTTCATGTATAAGATTTTCATATTTATCATAATAGTATTTAATTGTAACAACTATTTTATCTCCTTTAGATACATTTCTATAGAGTTTTTTATTTTTAATAGAGTAGACCTCATCTTTATATATGGCATTAACTATAAAAATTTCTGACTCATAATCAAATGTACCCATTACTGGATTATAGTGTTTTGAATCTTCTTTATAGCAGAAGCTTTCAACAGTCATTATATAAGTTCCAAATGAAATCCATTTGGTACCTTTAAATAAATTTACTTTCTCATTAATATATGAAACGCCTGGCGTATCAAGAATTTTTTCTAATAATATTTTTTTCTCCATATACAAAAACTCCTTTCATAGTACCTATTAATATCGTAGTACTTACTCGTATAAATAAAACAAAACTATATTTATTAATGTGACTACATAACATAGTCATTTTCTATTTCTTTCTTTAATCTATTAATTATAATGCTTAAAATTATCAATATAACTACTACAATTATCAAAGCTATAATCAACCAAGGTGGAACTATGTGACCAAAACCTCTATTGGCTGTAAATGCAGCAGCTGCAACAAGCCATCCAAATAAATTTAAAAATAAGAGCCTTGAATTTGATAATCTTCGCAATAAAACTTTTTTAGGTTCTATTTTTTGTTTAAACATTGAGCGTAATTCTACTGACATCTCACCATCACCATCAAATCTTTCAATTGCCTTATTTTGTGCTTCATCTATTTTATATCCATTTTCAATAAATTCATTTGCAGATGTTGTTAGATGTTCTCTTAGCTCTTCTTTTAAATCTTGAATTTCTTTGTTATTTTCACTCTTATATAGTGTTTCTAAATACTCTTCTATTATTTTCATAAATCTAATCCCCCTTCTTTAGAAACTTGTTCATAATATCTTGTATAAAGTACCACTCTTGAATTTTTACTTCTAAGTTGTCCTTTCCATCATCTGTTATATTGTAATACTTTCTCCTGCTTCCTACGCCTTGGTCATTTCCCCAATAAGATTTTATCAAGCCCTTAGATTCTAATCTTTTAAGAGACACATAGAGTGTACTTTCTTTTAATTCAAATGTAGTTTCATCTCTAACTACTTTTGCTATTTCATATCCATATGAATCTCCTTTGCTTAGTATTGATAATATTAAAGTATCAATATGACCTTTAAGCACTTCTTTGTTTAAGTCCATAAATTCACCTACTTTATTTTATCATATACCTCGTAATATAAGGTATATAGATATATAATAAAACATTTCATATTATTTTCCAAGTCTAAACTATAAAATTTTAATTATTATTTAAAAAGGGCATTCCATTTATGATTTAAAAATCATTTGGAAACGCCCTTTTTATAATACCTGATTATACTAGACATCTTAAATCAATTTCTCTCTTTTTAACCTGTATCTGAATTTCGGTTAGAAGTTCATCTTCATTGTTTGTAGATAGAGGGTCTATTATAGGTATCTCATATATATAATTTTCAATAGGTATCCTTTTATAATCAACATAATCAACTAACTTTTTAAAAGCAGTATAATTTTCTCTGTAAGAGCCTTTATATGTCATACAAATAAAATCACCAGCTGAAATTTCAGATATATATTTTTGAGACTTAGCATCAAATAAATCTCTTTCAACATTTACAAAGCTATTTTCATAGATGACTTTATCTTCCTTTAAGAATTTATCTATAGATACAAGACCACTTACTCCACCATAAAACACAGAGATATTATCTTCTAGTATATTTGCTATTTGTCTTCTGGAAAGCTCCATAGTTTCTTCATTACTTAAACCTTCTTCATATTCTATGGATAAAATACTTCTTCTTGGAATATGTTTTCTTACTATTTTACCTACTTCATCTACTCTCATACCTTTTTCCATTGTTTCTTTTTTTGTACTTAATACTTTTTTTATAAGTTCTAATTCTTTAATTTTTTCATCTACGATATTAATCTTATTGGTTAATAATTTTAGAATTTCTTCATTGTTTTCATCTAATTTTTCTTTGATTTCTTTTAATGGCATACCTAGATACTTTAAGTATTTTATAATATCCAATTGTGAAAATTGGTCAATTGAGTAATATCTGTAATTGCTTTCTTGGTCAACATGAACAGGTTTAAATAAATCTATTTGGTCATAGTATCTTAGCGTTTGTATGCTTATTTTGTGA
The DNA here is from genome assembly GCF_020658415.1 of Clostridioides sp. ES-S-0123-01. Classification (NCBI taxonomy): domain Bacteria; kingdom Bacillati; phylum Bacillota; class Clostridia; order Peptostreptococcales; family Peptostreptococcaceae; genus Clostridioides; species Clostridioides sp. ES-S-0123-01. The sequence continues at coordinate 30,667 of NZ_JACVWD010000007.1, read as the reverse complement.
AGCTTTGACATTTCGCCTATTGAAAACTTTTTACTCATATAATCACCTCATTTGAGATTTAGAATATATTCCATGGATATTTATCAGGTGGAGTACATATAAATTCCATTTTTTCTTTTGTTGTTGGATGGCAAATTTCTATTTTATTAGACCAAAGAGAAATCTGTTGTCCAATTTTATTTACTTCTTGGCCATATCTTTGGTCTCCATATAATGGGTGTTTTCTAGTTGCAAATTGAACTCTTATCTGATGAGAACGACCAGTTTTTAAGTTTACTTGAACTAAGCTTAGATTTTCTTTAAAACCCAAAACTTTGTAACTAAGTTCAGCTTCTTTAGCATCCTTATGGTTTTTTTTCACAACACTCACCATATTTGTTTTTTTATTTTTATATAAAAAATCTTTTAATATGTCTGAATCGGATTTCATTTTACCATGAACAACTGCCATATAGGTTTTTTTGAATGTCTTATTTCTTACTTGTTCAGACAATCTTGAGGCAGCTTTTGATGTTTTGGCAAAAACCATGACTCCACCCACTGGTCTATCCAATCTATGTACCAAACCAATATATACATTTCCAGGTTTATTGTACTTTGTTTTGATATAGTCTTTTAAAAGATTTACCATGTCCTTATCATTGGTATCATCTCCTTGAGATAATACATTTACAGGTTTATCTACAACTAATAAATGGTTATCTTCATATATGACTTTTATCATTATTTTTTCTCCCATCTTCCAAATATACCACAAGGAAGTATTTTACCATCCCTAGAAGCTGGTATTCCTAATTCTCCACCATAGATTTCGCCATTGTTTGCCTTTTTACCTATTGTTGTAGACAGTACATTTTCTAGAACTATTGGAGAAAATCCTGTTGTATAAGAATTAATTAGAAAGAATAAAGGATTATCAGATAAAACACCCATACATAAATCCACAAAGCTATATAATTTTTCTTCTATTTGCCATACTTCTCCTTTAGGTCCTCTCCCATAAGAAGGAGGGTCCATTATTATTGCATCATATTTCTTACCTCTTCTTATTTCCCTTTCAACAAACTTTACAACATCATCTACTATAAATCTTACTGTTTGATTTTTAAGTCCTGATAACTCTATATTTTCTTTTGCCCAGTTGACCATACCTTTTGCAGCATCAACATGACATACTTCTGCACCAGCGGATGCACATGCTACTGTAGCTCCTCCTGTATATGCAAAAAGATTTAATACTTTTATAGGTCTGTCAGCTTTTTTGATTTTATCCATCATCCAGTCCCAATTGGCTGCTTGTTCTGGGAATAATCCAGTATGTTTAAATCCAGTTGGTTTAATGTGAAATTTTAAGTTTTTGTAATTTATAGTCCATTGTTCTGGATATCTTTTTTTGTGTTCCCACTGACCTCCACCTTTATTACTTCTATGATAATGTCCGTGAGGGTTTTTCCATAGAGCCCATTCAGACTCCATTGGCCATACAACCTGTGGGTCTGGTCTTCTAAGTACATACTTACCCCAACGCTCTAATTTTTCTCCATTTCCCATATCTATAAGTTCATAATCTTTCCATTTATCTGCTAATAATAACATATCTTTCCTCCTATAAAATAACTCTCAATCCTATGTATTATACCACAAAATCAGTCATTTTTTGCTGTTTTAGATACTTTCTATTCTTTACATTTATTGTTAACATTATTACTCTTTTAAACATATTATATAGTATCTGATTTTTTTAATAAGAGGAGGAGAGTTTTAATGGAAAATTATCAAGCTACAAATACTTGTACATATAACATATTATATGTGCAGTTTAACGAAGACTTTGGCAGAAGCAAATACTTTTCATATGATGTAAAATATCCTATTCTGTACAATATTAGAAATCAATCCACCTATGTAAATCCGCCTATTTTAAACAACATAAATTCTGCTGTAAAGATGACTGTAAATAATTTTAAGCTTGGGTTGCAAGAAGAAGAACAAGAATATAATAATGCAGCTTCTCAAAATTCACTTCCAAAACAAAGTTACTGGGTTTCTACTAATTATGCAGTTACTTTCAGTAAAAACTATGTACTAAGTATGATATTAAATCTTATGGGATTTGCTAGTAGTTCTGGACCTAAGTACAATACATTAAATAATTACAATATAGACTTAACAAATGGAAAAGAACTTTTACTAGGTGATATTTTTAGAGATGGAGTTGACTATATAAACATAATAACTGATTATATAAAAGCTGAAATTAATGAAAACAGAGAAATGTATTACTCTAATGTAGAGTTAGTTATACCTGAAGATCAGGCATTTTATATTACAGATGATGGGATTGTTATCTATTTTGGTGTAGATGAGATAGCACCTGAAAGCTTTGGAATCCCTAAATTCAAGATAAGATTTTCTGATTTTGGAAATTTTATAAATCAACGTTTCTATTGTATCTCTCCAGACATATATGTTCAATCAAGAGGAAGAACTAAGCATTTTATGGTATAAAAATATAGATAATTCTGAGCCCTATTTTAGTATATCAAGATTTATGCTGGAGTAGGGTTAAGATTTATCTATCTTAAAAACATAATTTAAACAGTACTATTTGTATATGTTAGTTATATAGACTCAGACCTACTGATAAACATTTATATAGTACAATTAATTTGTATTAAAAGTTTTAACTTTTGACTCAACAAGAAGATTATATTATTATATATATTTAAGTTGTTATTTTTTTTTATACATTTGCTGATAAGCAGAATTTTTATTGATTACTTCTACCTTTAAATTGGGATTACTTACTACTTCATACAAAAAAAGTTTTCCTAATTTTAACCTGATGTTCATCTCCAACCTGTTCCATTCATAGCCTTTGAACAATTCTTTTAATAAAAAAACTTCTCCGCAATGGATGTTTTTTAACTCATCTATTGCATCATTTAACAGACTATTCATATTATTTCCTCCAATTTGTATAATTTCATTAACTTCATTATATTGTTAATTTTTGACATAGTCAAACAAATTATAAAGGAATTATAATGGTGTCAAAAGTTAACAGTATTGACACCAAAAATTCGTTTTAGTAAAATGTATAAAGACAAGTAGATACAGATATCTACAAATTCCTGCATTAAATATTTACGTTAGGAAGTGATTATTATTATATATGGATATTGCCGTGTCAGTACAAAGAACCAGACAGATAACAATAGTTTGTATCAACAACAGCAAGAGATATTAAGCAAGTATAACAATGCTAAAATAATAAAAGAAACTTATACAGGGACTACCACAAATAGACCTAAATTTGAAAAAATTATATCTTCTTTAAAGAAGGGAGATTTACTTGTTGCGACTAAACTTGATAGGCTAGCTAGAAGTACATCAGATGGGATACAACTGATAGAGGGTTTATTTGCTAAAGAAGTTAGTGTCCATATTTTAAATATAGGTCTCCTAGAAAATACTTCAATGGGGAAATTCTTTTTAACTACATTACTTGCAGTTGCAGAACTTGAAAGAAATATGATAATAGAACGAACTCAGTTGGGAAAAGAATTTGCTAGAAAGAAAAAAGATTTTAAGGATGGTAGACCAAAGAAATATAGTAATCAGCAGATACAATACGCATTGGGATTATTAAATTCTAAGCCTTATAGAGAGGTTGTGAAGATGACTGGTATCTCTAAAAGCACACTTATTCGTGCGAAGAAATCAATTTAATGAGATTTTACTTATAAAAAATTAGAGGTATAAATAAATTGGATTATTTGAATATATTTATGCCTCTAATTAATTTTATTTACAGATGTTAAATTATAGTAATGTATAATTACTATAGACTTTTGATGAGAAAATGACAATAAAAGAATTTATACAAAGAACAAAAAATTGATGCTTTATGTATTGAATCAAATTTAATATAAAAAGAGATATGTCTTAAAACAAGCTTATTTTAAGACATATCTCTTTTTATGTTAAATTTTTTAAACATTGTAAAAAAAATATCAAAAACATATTGACTCTATAGTTACTATAGAGTTTATAATTAAAACTATAAAAAAGCAAAATAAGTGTCAGATTTTTAGAAATTATAACAAATATAAAAGTATACTTAAAAAGTTTGTATTAATTAAAGCTGAATTGGTGAAATTTGGCAGGGAAAACGTTGTATAAATAGGTCAAAATAGGAGGAATTAAAATGAGTAATAATATTAATCAAGATTTGGAGACAAAAATAATACATTGGGGACATAGTGCAGATCCAACAACAGGTGCATTAGCTACTCCAATATGTCAAACAGCAACATTTGCTGCAAAGACAGTAGAGCATTTTGAAGAGTTATGTATGACATGGGGGTATGTATATACAAGAGAGTGTAATCCGACACTTACAGAGCTAGAGGCTAAATTAGCTATGCTTGAAAATGCAGAAAGTGCTATTTCTAGTACATCAGGTATGGGAGCAATAACATCTACTATATTAGCATTAGTAAAAAGTGGAGACCATATAGTTAGTTCTGATGGAATATTCTCACATACTAAATTATTTATGTCTGAGTTGTTAGCCAAATTTGGCGTTGAAGTTACATTTGTAGATGCAGTAAACCCACAAAATGTAAAAGATGCAATGAAATCAAATACTAAGATAGTTTATATAGAAAGTCCATTAAATCCATCGTTAGATTTAGTAGATATAAAAACAATAGCAGAAATTGCTCACGAAAATAAGAGTTTAGCTATTGTTGACAGCACTTTTGGTACTCCAATTATACAAAGACCAATAGACTTAGGTGCAGACTTAGTAATACATAGTCTTACTAAGTTTATAAATGGACATGGAGATACTTTAGGGGGAGCAGTAGCAGGTTCAAAGGAATTAATAGATTTAGTTAGATGGCCAAGTTTATGTTGTTTTACAGGAGCATCTTTACCACCAATGAGTGCATGGATGATTTTAAGAGGTATGAAAACGTTAGACATGAGAATGAAAAAACACTGTGAAAATGGATTGGCAGTAGCAGAGTTTTTAGAGCAAGAAGAAAATGTAGAACTGGTAAAATATCCAGCACTAAAAACTCATCCTCAGTATGAACTTTGTAAAACTCAAATGAATGGTTTAGGTGGAGGAGTAGTTTCATTTAAACTTAAAGACGGAATAAATGGATTAACAAGAGACCAAGCTAGTAGAAAATTAATGAACTCTTTAGAACTTGCAACAATAGCAACAAGTTTAGGAGAAGAACATACATTAGTTCAAATGAATGGAGAAAATCTAATAAGAATAGCAGTAGGATTAGAGTCTGCAAATGATATAATAAATGACTTTAAACAAGCTATAGAAAAATTAAAATAAAGTTATATAAATAAAACTAGAAAATTATAAAATCTTAAGGAGACAAAATCATGGAAAACAAAAGTAATGTTAAGAGATTTTTGGTAATATTCATATTGGCATTTGGAACAACAGCTATGTATAGTTTACCATATATGAAGTCATCATTTTATGATCCAATGCAACAAGCATTAGCATTGAGTCATACGCAAATAGGGAACTTATTGAGTTTATATGGATTAGTAGGAATGGTATCTTATTTTATAGGTGGATGGTTTGCTGATAGATTTTCAGTTAGAAAACTGATAACTTTTTCTTTAATTGCTTCAGGAGCATTAGGGTTTTACTTCTCAACATTTCCATCATACAACATGATTCTTTTAATATTTGTATTATGGGGATTTACAACAATATTAACATTCTTCTCAGCTTCTGTTAAGGTTGTTAGAATGCAAGGTAGTGAATCAGAGCAAGGAAGAATATTTGGATTTTATGAAGGTTTATCAGGGGTATCAGGTACATTAATTTCTTTTATAGGTCTTTACTTTTTTGGAAAATTTGCTGAAATAACTATTGGATTTAAATATGTAGTATGGTTATATTCTGCAGCATCTATAATATGTGGTATACTTTTATTCTTCTTAGTAGAAGAAAAGAAAGATACTGGAGCATCAGATGAAGGATTAAGCATTAAATCATTACTAAAAGTAGTTACAATGCCAAAAGCTTGGCTGATTGGTCTTATAATATTTTCAACTTACTTAGTATTTTCAAGTTTAACTTATTTAAGCCCATACTTATCAGAAGTTTATGTAATGCCAATGACTTTAGTTTCAGCTTTATCAATAATTAGAACTTATGTTATAAAAATGGGAGCATCTCCTATTGCAGGTGTTATAACAGATAAAGTTGGTTCATCTATAAGAGTAATGTTTGTAGGATTTATATTAATGACAATAAGTACAGCAGCTTACTTAGTAATCCCTAAGAGTGCAGCACTTATATGGATAGCTGTAATAAATATGATAATACTAAGTGTAATCTTATTTGGATTTAGAGGTATATACTTTGCATCTGTTTCAGAGTCTAATATATCTTTAGAAACTACAGGAGCAGTAGTTGGATTCGCTTCATTTATAGGATTTTCTCCAGATGCATTTTACTATACAGTTGCAGGTAACTGGTTAGATAAATATGGACAAACAGGATATACGTATATATTTATTCTATCTGTAGTGTGTGCAGTTATAGGTATATTTGCCACTTATGCTTTAAATAAAATAAATAAAAAAGAAAATAAAAACTTGAATAATAAAATCGCTTAAATACTTATAATTATTTATATAACTCTACCTATTTTTTTAAAATGGGTAGAGTTGTTCATGTTTAAAATAATAATAGTTTTAGTTTAGAGATTTCATGATTGTAAAATAAATTTATAACATGTGGTATAAAGTAAGTTTAATTAAAAAATAACAGTAACTATTTAAATGTTAAAATAGAAAATTAAGACAATAATAAGAATATGGAGAGTAGATATGTTAGCATTATGGGAAAATGGAATTATAATTATATTTGCATTTCTATTGTTAGGGATAGGCTATTATTTTTCTAGAAATGTAAAAGATATGGAAAGTTATTACCTAGGAAATCGAAGTTTACCATGGTCTTTGATAGTAGGTACTTTGGTTGCCTCTTGGTATGGTGGAGTTGGTACAGTTGGCAGTGTAGAGTATGCAGCTATATATGGGATATCTGCATGGGCAGTATGGTCAATAGCTGCACATATTGGAAGAATGCCTTTAGCATTGTGGGTTGGACCAAGAATTCATATAAGAACTAATATAACAGTTCCTGATTTATTAGAAAGTTTTTATGGAAAGCAAGTTGCTATAATTGGAGCAGTTTTAATGTTTATATATTGTGCACAACTTGGAGAAATAACAGCTATGGGAACTATAGGTAATGTAGCTTGGGGAATTGATAAACAGCTAATAGGGTTTATAATGGTAGTGGTAGTAGTTATATTGACAGTTCTTGGTGGTCTTATGGGAGTTGCCATTACAGATATGGTATTGTTTTTCTGCATGGTATTTGGTCTAACTATGGTTATGCCAGGTCAATTTGACCAAATAGGTGGTTTTCAAGGTCTTACAGAAGCACTTAAAGATGCACCTCAGTTAATGCATCCTACAAAAGGTATGTCAGCAATGAAAGCATTGATGTTAATAGTATATTCATTTGGAGCTTATTCAGACCCAACGTTTTACCAAAGATTTTCAGCAGCAGATTCTCCAAAAGTTGGGAGAAGAGCTTTATTGACTTGTTTTTCTCTATGGATATGTTTTGACATGGTATTAACTATGACAGGTCTTATAGTTAGAGCCACTTATCCAGAAATGGCTCCAGCAGCTGGGTATATAACTTTAGTTTTAAATACATTGCCAGAAGGTATAAGAGTTATATTTATAATCGGAATTTTAGGTTCAATAATATCAACACTAGATAGTTATTATCTAGCAGCAGGAGCTACCTTAGCAAATGATATATATGGAAGAATTACTAAAAAAGAATTATCTCAAAAGCAATTAGTTAAATTTACTAGAATAGGTGTATGTTTAGCGGCAGTTATGGGACTTAGTGTGGCGTTTAGATTTGAAAATGTATATGATGCATGTATATTTGTAGGAAGTATTTGGATGGGTTCAGCATTTGTACCTATAGTAGGAGGTCTTCTTGGTAATGGAAGAAGAACATCTATGGGTGGTATTTTGGGAATGATTGTAGGCGGAGTAACTTTTGGTTATTTTAAAATGTTTCCAGTTCAAAGTTTTGAATTAGAACCTCTTGTTATAGCCATCCCTCTTTCATTTATTGCATGGACAATAGGAAATAGAATAGGTAAAAATTTAAATACACAAAATAATCTATAAAAAGGGAGTAGTTATTATGTCTAAATTGGTATCTAAAGTAAAAAAAGATTTGGAAATAAAATGGCTTGGTATAGATGGTTTTTTAGTACTATTATACTTTTTAATAACAGGATTTATATTTTATGGTATAGTAACTAGAAATGATATTATAGTTGGAAAGATAATCCCATATGGAGTCATGATAGCAGTAGTTATAATATTTTTTGATTATCTATATAGAGTATTTAAAATGACAGGAAAAAAAGAGGAAAGGGAATGATTTTATGGATATAAGAGCATTGCCTATAAAAATTACAAAAGATGAAGCTATAGATATAGCAAAAAGTGGAAATAATTCATTACTAAGTAGACTGATATTAAAAAATAAAGAAGTTCATGAAGTTAGACTTCATTATATAGAGTTTAAAGTCGTTACACTTAAAATTCATCAAAATAAATCTATTTTCATGAAAAAAAAACAAACTGGTAATACAAATGAATTAAATATTTTAGTAAATGGTTCTACGGGTGCTGGCAGTATAGTACAAGAACTACCAGTGTCTGAAATTGTAAAAAATGTAGATAATGACATCATACAATATAGTGATAAGGATGAAAGGAGAGTAAAATCAAAGGCAAATAAAATGGCTATAAGATTAAGTCACAGGTTTATGGGGGGTATACCAGAGATAGAGATAGTTAAAATTAAAAGTATCTTTAGACCATACTGGGTAGTATTCTTTGGAAAAGTGGAATTAAATACAAGAGTAAGTTACTTGCCAATTGAAGCAGATGGTTTTGTTATAGGAATGTAGGATATTTTATATAAATATATTTTACACTTATTGTATAATACATATTGAGAGAAGATATAATAGCTAGTTATATACAAGTATCTTTTATACTAGATAACCTAATTTATGATAAGTGAGTTTAAGGTGTATAGGTTATAATTATGGAGGAAATTAATTCTTATGATAAACTATAAATATACAGGATTTTATATAGAAAAGCCAGTAGGAAATAATGTATTTTCATATGAAGAGAGAAAAAATAAGAGTATATATGTTCCAAAACTAATAAGTGGAACATTGGATGATGTGAAATTAGGAAACAAAGTCGTATTTAATGAAATTGATGAAAATAAAGAGATAAAAGCAAAAGGATTGGAAAATATGGTCGAATATGTCCTGGGAAATAAAAGAATATATGTTTTTGATAATCATAACCATGCATTTTATTTTTGGATAAAATCTATGATGGCAAATGAATTCACAAGAGGATGTAAACTAGTACATGTAGATCAACATAAGGATACTAGAGAGCCTAAAAACTACAATGTAAATATAAATAATCTGGAGGACGTATTTAGGTATACAAATGAGGTTTTAAATGTAGGAAGTTTTATAAAACCAGCATTAAAACATAATATATTTTCAGAATTAATAATAATAGATAGCTCATATGGCTTTGATTTAGATATAGAGCCAGAGTTTGTTCTTGACATAGACTTAGATATATTTTCAGAGGATATGGACTATATACCATTTGATTTTAAACTAGAAAAGATAAAAAATCTAATTAAAAAGGCTAAAGTTGTAACAATTGCTACAAGTCCTTACTTTATAAACCAAGAGTATGCTATAAAAGTATTAAAAGAATTGTTTAATTATGATATAATGTAAGAGTTAACTTTAAATAGAATATGGTATAATCAAAAAGAAGAAACTTCCAATCTAACTAAAAGATTTTATACTATAAAAAAACTAAAAAAATATAGATATACTTAGGAGGAAAAAAGTATGAGTTTATATACTGAATGGAGAAATTTAAGTGATAACCACGAAAGTCAAGAAACAGAGGTAAAATTCTGGGAAGAATATTTAAAAGTTGAAGCTGGAATATACAATGAAATATTAAATAATAAAATGGATGTTGTTGAAGGTAAAGTAAGTGAATTAGCTGAGAAATTTGGAACTACTAATGAATTTTTCATGGGATTCATAGATGGAATAAGTGAAAGTTTAAAAGAAGATATAGTTTTAGAAGATGTAGAAGCTGATAAAGAAGTTTCTATAAAAATAGATTGGGAAAAATTATATAACAATATGGTAACTGTCGAGGCTCATTGGCTATATAATTTACAAGGTTGGGAAGAAATATTACCAGCAGACCAAAGAAAAGAAATAATAAAAGCATACAAAAAATCTAAAACAGTAGTTAAAGAAGCAAAAATAGGAAGAAATGATTCATGCCCATGTGGAAGTGGTAAAAAATATAAGAAATGTTGTGGAAAGTAAGGTAATCTTATGTTTATTTTAAGATTTGCAGATGATGATGACAATTTATCAGTTAAAGATTTTACATCTTTAACTGATTTAAAAAAATATATTAGTGAAAATAGTATAGATAAAACATGGCATCAAATTGAAGAAGTTAAGAAAGTAATACCTAACCTAAAAGAGGAATAAAATTAAGTAACATTAAAAAGAATATTAAAAAATAGTTGTCAATAGTTGTCTATAAGGACAACTATTTCTATTTTTAGATATAAATATAAAATATACAGGGGGTATAAATATGAAATTTATTGATTTGCATTGTGATACTATAGCAAAATTAATGGAGAATGTAGAAACAAGTGAACTTAAAACTAACAAATATTCTGTTGATATAGACAGGCTGAAAAAAGGGGATTCATTGGCTCAAACATTTGCTCTTTTTGTTGATACTGAAGAAGTAAAACATCCTTTTGATTACTGTATGAGTATGGCAGATAAATTTCATAAAGAAATGAAAAAAAATAGTGATGTAATAGCTCTAGCTACTAACTATGAAGAAATTATGAAAAATCAATCAGAGAATAAGCTTACAGCACTTTTATCTATAGAGGAAGGAGCAGTGCTTGAAGGTAGAATAGAAAACTTAAAGAAGTTTTATGATTTAGGCGTTAGAATGATGACAATAAGTTGGAATCATGTGAATGAGTTAAGCTTTCCTCATAATAATATAGAGTATAGAGAAAAAGGTCTTACAGATTTTGGTAGAGAAGTTGTACATAAGATGAATGAGCTAGGTATGCTAGTTGATGTTTCTCATATTTCAGATGGTGGATTTTATGAAATTGCAAAAATATCCTCTAAACCAATAATAGCTACACATTCAAATTCAAGAGCAATGATGAATCATACTAGAAACCTAACTGATGATATGATTAAAGTGTTGGCTAATAAAGGTGGGGTTACAGGAATTAACTTCTTCCACTTATTTTTAGGCGATAAAAGCGAAAGTAAGCTTGAAGATATGGTTAAACATATAAAACATATTGTAAATGTTGGAGGAATTGATGTTGTAGCTCTAGGCTCAGATTTCGATGGAATAGATTCAAAAGTTGAGATTGAGGATATATCTCAAATGGGTAAATTATACGAGCCTCTAAAAAAAGAAGGATTTAGTGAAGATGAAATAGAAAAAATATACTATAAAAACGCTTTAAGAGTAATAAAAGAAGTGTTATAAGAAATGTTTTTTTGACATTAGGAAACAAAGTTTTATATCGAACATAGTATAAACTAAGATAAAAATTTATTGGAGGTTTAACTATGAAGGTAGGAGACATTGTAGCTAGAAAGTCACATAACAAAGATATTGTATTTAAAATAGTCTCTTTTGGTGTAGATGAAAATAATGAAAAAATAGCTATACTAAAAGGAATTGCATTTAGAGTAATAGCAGATGCTTATATTGATGACCTTGAATTAGTAAAAGCACCTGATATAAAAGATATATTAATAGATAAAAATGTAGAAAATTTATTATATAAGTCAGTAAGAAAGGCTAAAGAGAGACAGAAAAAGATGACAAGGGCAGTTCCAAAACTTCAATTAAATTCTAACACATATGGAATGCCTGGAAAAGTATTACAAATAGATGGAGATAAAGAGTATTTAAAAATTTGTTTGGATGTATATGCTCAACTTGGAATACCTGCAGTAGGAGTAGCAGTTTCAGAGCAAAACCAGCATAAAGAAGTAAGAGCATTACTAGAAAAATATAATCCGGATATACTAGTAATTACAGGACATGATGCAATGACAGTAAAAAGAGGGGATATAGAAGATATGAATAACTATAGAAACTCTTTAAATTTTATGAAAACAGTTAGAGAAGCACGTAAATGGCAACCAAATTTGGATAATCTTGTAATATTTGCAGGAGCATGTCAGTCGAATTATGAAAAAATAATAAATGCAGGAGCGAATTATGCAAGTTCCCCTGGTAGAATAATGATACATGCTTTAGACCCTGTTTTTGTAGTAGAAAAAATTGCATGCTCAAGAATTGATGTAGTAGTACCTATTGATGAGGTTATAGAGCAGACTATCACAGGTGTTAAGGGTATTGGTGGCTCTGAAACAAGAGGGAAATTTAGATGGGCAATGCCAAAAACAATATTGCACTAACAAAAATTAACATAATTATACTGTATATATTCAAAAATAGTATTGACATTTTTGCAAAAAATATATAAAATAATTAGTTTAAACGTTTGACAAAAATGTTTATATGTGATATTATGTAAACATATAAACGTTAAAGAAGGTGATATTGTGGCTACTGTTCAAACTCTAGATAAGATAAGAGTAAGCTTAGAAAGACATATAGGAAAGAAAATATTGTTGAAAGCTAATAAAGGAAGAAAGCAGATTATTACAAAAGAGGGTATACTAGAAAAAGTTTATCCAAGCGTGTTTGTTATAAAATTAGATGATGAAAGTAATGGATATCCTAGGGTATCTTATAGTTACTCAGATTTATTAACATCTAATGTAAAGTTGCAAGTTTTTAGAGATCAAGATAAATTACAAATAAGTTAAAATTATACCTATTAAAAATAGGTGTAATTTTTTTTTTGTTCCTTAAATATAAATATAGTGTGATATTTTTATAATACTTAAGGAGGTAAACTATGGAATTAATTAAAGATGTAATTAAAATTGACAATAGAATAGACTTTGGGAAATTTCAAACATTTATTGAGGCGGAAGCAGTAGTGCCAGACAAGAAGCTAGATGTATATGAGATTGTAAAGACTGAGGGTTACATATCACTTAAAAAAATTGAGATAGCAGATGGAAAGATACTTTGTAGAGGAAGTTTTAATTACAACGTAATTTACATCGCAGACGATAAAAATACTGTTTCTAATGTAGATGGAAAAGTAGATATAAACGAAGTAATAGAAAAAGATAATGTTATGCAAGATATGGAATACATGTTATTTTCAGAGGTAGAGCATATGGACTGCACTATAATGAATGAGAGAAAGATTAAAGTAGGAGCTCTTATGAATATAAGAGGAAGTTTATTTGAAAAACAGAGATTAGATATTGTAAAGGATGTAGCGCAAGTAGAAGGCATACAAAAGCATAGAAAGGAAATTTGTTTTCAAGATATAGTGGGAATAGAAAAAGCAGAAAGTTCTATAAGAGACACTATAACTATAAATACAGAAGAAATTCAATCTATAATAAGCTTAAATCCTTGTGTTAAAGTAAAAGAAAGTAGAGTAACTGATAATAAGGTTATTATTGGTGGAGTATTAGAAATAAATCCATTGGCTTGTACATATGAGGGTGAACTTGTAGAGTTAGATAGAGTGGGTATAGAGTTCACTCAGTTTGTAGAAGTTCCTGGAGTGAGTGATGGTATGACAGAGGAAGTATTATTGTCCATGTCAGACTTTAATCATATTTTTAAACAAAATAGTGAAAGTAATACAGGTCTATTAGAAATAGATTGTATGGCTTGTTGCAAGGTAAAAGTTACAGATGAAGTAACAAGAGAGGTATTACAAGATGCATACTCTCCTCAAAAGATAATAAAATTTGACCATAAACCTATTCAATTAAATAAGACTTTAAGAAATAGTGAAGAAACATTTATGGTTAGAGAAGGAATAAGAAATGATAATGATGATATACAAATAAAAGATATTGTAAGCGTTTGTCCAACTATGTCTATAGAAAATAGCTACATTGAAGGAAATAAAAGTATTATACAAGGGATTATAAAAGTTGAAATTTTATTTATTCCAGTTGAAGGGCTAAAATTAGTTTATAAAATTAGTGAAGAAATTCCATTTGAGCATGATATAGAGATGGATAACTTAACTGATACAGCATCAGTGTTTAATACAGCATGTATTGATAAAATTGAGGTTGATTTGAATAGAGACCAAATAGATTTGGTTATAAAAATCAAAAGATTTACTGAAGCATTAGATAAAAAGGCAGAAAGCTTTATTGTTAAAGGTGAAGATCAAGGTGTGTATGATTTATCTAAAGCCCCAAGCATAATTGTATATATATGTAAAGAAGGAGATACTTTCTGGAATATTGCAAAAAAATACAATACAACAGAAAATGAAATTGCAGAACTCAATGATATAAAACTTGACGAAGCAATTAAGCCTGGCAAGTGTCTTATTTTAGAAAAAAAAGTCGTATTAGTAGATTAATATTAAAAAATTTAAAGTAATTAAGTATAATAGGGTATTATAATACCCTATTATTTTATTTTTTGTAGTATAATATTATTGTTAGTGATGCATTATTCTTTAAACAAGGAGGATAGAATGGATTTTATAAAACTAAAGAGCAGGGCAAAAATAAATTTATCCATTGATGTCTTAGGAAAAAGGCAAGACGGTTATCATTTTGTTGAAATGATAATGCAAACGATAGATTTATACGATATAGTAAAAATAAAGGGATTAGATAAAGATGAAATAGAGATAAAAAGCACTAGTTTAGATATCCCTTTAGATGAAGATAATATTGTTTATAAAGCTGCCAAAATACTTAAGAATAGATTTAATATAAAAAAAGGCGTAGAAGTATTCATAGAAAAAAATATTCCTGTAGCAGCAGGTATGGCTGGAGGAAGTTCCAATGCCGCCGCAGTATTAGTAGGATTAAATGAATTATGGAAACTTGAGTTATCTGAAGATGAATTAAAAGACATCGGATTTAACTTGGGAGCAGATGTTCCATTTTGTATATCAGGAAGGCCTGCTTTAGCTCAAGGTGTTGGAGAAAAACTAACAGATATTAAAGGTTTACCATGTGATATAAGTATTTTAATATGTAAACCAGAATTATTTGTTTCTACAAAAGAAGTTTATCAAGGGTTAGATTTGAATAATATTAAAAAAAGACCTAATAATAAATATTTGATGGAGTGTTTAAATTCAGAAGACATAAAAGCTGTATCAGAAAATATGGTAAATGTTCTTGAAAATGTTACTATAAGTAAATATGAAGAGATAAATAATATAAAGCAAGTTATGATGAAAAATAATGCTTTAGGTTCTATGATGAGTGGAAGTGGTCCTACAGTTTTTGGATTATTTGAAAGTAGAGAAGATGCTCTAATTGGAAAAAAAGAATTATTAAAAAAATATAAACAGGTATATGTTGTTAACAGCAGTCAAAAAGGGGTTGAAATTTGTGGAGAATTTAACTAAACTGAACTTGGATAATTACAAGCCATTAAGAGATGTAGTCTTCGAAAATTTAAGAGAGGCAATCTTAGAAGGGAAATTAAAGCCTGGTCAAAGGCTGATGGAAGTACAACTAGCAGAACAATTAGGAGTAAGTAGAACTCCAGTAAGAGAGGCAATAAGAAAGCTTGAATTAGAAGGTTTAGTTGTTATGTTGCCTAGAAAAGGTGCATATGTAGCAAATATGTCATTAAAGGATCTTCTAGATGTATTAGAGGTAAGAGCAAGCTTAGAAGGTCTAGCAGCGTCTCTTGCTGCTGAAAGAATTGGTGATGATGATATAAAAAAACTTAAGGATATATCAGAAGCGTTAAAAAAAAGCATTTTGGAATCAGATTTAGATGCACTATTGAAACAAGATGTAGAATTTCATGAATGTATATTTAAAGCAACAAACAATAAAAAGTTAATCCAATTGATAAACTCCTTATGGGAACAAGTGTATAGGTTTAGAGTTACTTATATGTCTGATTACGACTCATCGCTTAATATTGTTGAAGAACATAGATTTTTACTTGATGCCATAATAAAAGGTGATAGTGAGTTGTCTAAGAAATATGCTACAGAGCATATAGAAAAAGCAGAGCAATTTATGATAGATAAGGCTATGATGAATAAAGACTTATAAAATTAAAAAAACTACTTTGAAATGTTTATAAACATTTCAAAGTAGTTTTTTTATTGATATTGAAAATATTATGAATAAATTAAATTTAAATGGACATAATTGATGATATAAATTTATCTTGAGGGGGATTTTTCAATGAGAAAAATTAAAGTTAGGTTGGGAATATTAATATTAAGTCTTATATCAGTCATATCAATAATGACGATAGTAATAAATGGTGAAGTAAAAAAAATTGATAATATATCAAAAGACTATAAAGATAAATTAATAAGATTTCATGTCATAGCAAATAGTAATACAGATGAAGATCAAGAACTTAAATTAAAAGTTAGGGATGAAGTAGTAAAATATTTACAACCAAAACTACAAAACTCAAAAAGTATAGAGGAAAGTGAAGCTATTATAAAAAAAGAATATAGTACTCTGGAAGAAATAAGTAAAAATATTATTCTTGAAAATGGATATAATTACAGTGTAAAGGTAGGTATACAATATAGTAACTTTCCTACAAAACAATATTCTAATATAGTTCTTCCAGCAGGTGAATATAAAGCATTAAAAATTATAATTGGAAAAGGTGAAGGAAAAAACTGGTGGTGTGTTATGTTTCCTCCATTATGTTTTGTTGATGAGTCTAATGGAGTTATAGACAAATCTACAGATGATAAGTTAAAAGAAGTTTTAACTGACAAGGAATATAAGCTAATAAAACAAGACACACCAAAGAAAACAAGCAGAGTAAAAATCAAGTTTAAAGTAATTGAAGTAGTAAAGGATTTAGAAGAAAAATTTTAAGAAAATAAAATTATAAGGAGTGGTTTTAATCATGGACAGGTGGAGTAAACTGATAGCTATATTACTAGCTTTAACCTATATATTTATGCCTATTAAAGAGGTATATGCAGATAAGCCAACAGAGACAGCTAAGAAAGTAAATAAACAAGAAAAAAATGTAGCAAAAAAGGAAGTAATAAATTTATCTGATAATGATTTAATGTTACTGTCTAAATTGGTTGCAGGTGAAGCTAGAGGAGAAAGCTATGAGGGACAGGTTGCTGTAGCAGCTGTAGTAATAAACAGAGTATTGGACCCTAGATTTCCAGATTCAATAGAGGAAGTTATATATCAGAAGAATGCTTTCTCAGTTGTGCTTGATGGTTCAATAAACAAGACACCAACAGATTCAGCATGTAAAGCAGCTAAAGAAGCTCTTTATGGAACTGACCCAACAAATAAAGCAGTATATTTCTGGAATCCAGAAATAGCCACTTGCAAATGGATAAATAGACTAAATCCATATCTGAGAATAGGGAATCATGTGTTTGCAAAATAAATTTAAATTTTTGAGTACTGAGAGGAGTTGTCTTTTTCTAGAAATTATTTTCTAATTTGAGATAGCTCCTTTATTTTTTGTTTAAAATAAACTATAATAATCATTTAGGTAATAATATATTAACTGTGAATATAAAAATAAATTTTAGCGATAAATAAGATGTTGTTAAACACAAAAATGTAAAGTAGGTGTTGTATAAAAATGAGCAATAGACCAATAGGAGTTTTTGATTCGGGATTAGGCGGATTGACGGTTTTGAAAGAAATAATGAAGATATTACCAAATGAGGATATAATATATTTTGGAGATACTGCTAGAATACCATATGGTTCGAGATCTAAGGAGACTATAATTAAATATACTTTTCAAGCTATAAATTTTCTAAAAACTAAGGATGTAAAAGCTATAGTTATAGCTTGTAATACTGCTACTGCGAGAAGTTTAAAAGAGGCTCAAGAAAAATATGATATACCAATAATAGGAGTTATAGAAGCCGGTGCTAGGACAGCTGTAAGTTCCACTAAAAACAAGACTGTAGGTATAATTGGAACAGAAGGAACTATAAGTTCAAAGGCATATAATTTAGAAATATCTAAAATAGATAAAAATATAGAAATTGTTAATAAAGCATGTCCTTTATTTGTACCAATTGTTGAAGAAGGATGGGCTAACACAGAAGTAGCTAAGTTAACAGCAAAGATATATCTACAAGAATTAAAAGATAAGAATATAGACTCTTTGGTATTAGGATGTACTCATTATCCTATTTTAAAGAGAACAATAGGTGAAGAGGTTGGAGAACACATAAAATTGGTTAATCCAGCTAAAGAGACAGCTAAAGATTTAAAAAAGATTTTA
Organism: Clostridioides sp. ES-S-0123-01; assembly: GCF_020658415.1. NCBI lineage: Bacteria > Bacillati > Bacillota > Clostridia > Peptostreptococcales > Peptostreptococcaceae > Clostridioides > Clostridioides sp. ES-S-0123-01. Next base: position 12,028 of record NZ_JACVWD010000007.1, on the reverse strand, counting down.
GAAGAAAGAAACATTATAAATAGCAAAGAAGCTCATGGAATTTATCAATATTATGTATCAGACATACATGAAAAATTTTCAGATATAGCGAAAGAATTTTTAAAGAAAAAAATTGATAAAATTCAAAAAGTGGAGATACAAAAATATTAGTTTATATGAAGAAGTCTATGGAGGAAAAATCGTTGAGTGTAAAAATAAGCATAAATACTAGACAATATGATGAAAAAGGTAATATGGACACCATAGAGATGACTACTTTTGGTAAAATTTTTTATAAAAATGATGGAATATATGTTATTTACAAGGAAAAAGAAGACAATATAGAAATAACTAATACTATAAAAATACTTAAAAATGAAGTTAGTATTAAAAAGTTTGGTTCTATTAATTCAACTATGATGTTTAAATGTGGAGAAAGCAGTACTACAAAATATGTAACCCCACAAGGTACCTTATTAATTGATATTGACACAAGAGAATTGGATATAAATATACAAGAAGGGGAACACATAAAATTGAAAATAGACTATAATATAAAGATACAAGATTTATTTTTAGGTAGAAACAAAATAGATATATACATAGATATTAAATAATAACTATAGCTATTTTCCAGAAATTTTATAAAGGTAGTGAAAAAACTACCTTTTATTTAATTTATTTGGTATTATTATATTTATATTAAACTTTAATTTCTTAAAATTGATACAAGGGTTTAGCGTTTTTTTATAGAAAGTATACTTAAAAGTGAATAAAACTAAGTGTAAGAGGGATAAATATGATATTTGATAAGGTACTAAGTACTATAAATAAACATAATTTAATACAAAAAGGCGATAAAATAGTTTTGGGTCTTTCTGGAGGACCTGATTCAGTTTGTTTATTGCATGTACTAAATAGATTAAAAAAAGATTTTAATATAGAAATATATGCAGCACATTTAAATCATCAAATAAGAGGAATAGAAGCTCAAAAAGATGCATTATATGTATCTAAGCTTTGTGAGGATATGGGAATTGTATTCTTTGTAAAGTCTATTAATGTACCAAAATATTGTGAAAATGAGGGGTTATCATTAGAAGAAGGAGCAAGGAAGCTAAGATATGAAATGTTTTATGAAATTAAGGATAAGATTAAAGCTAACAAAATAGCTATAGGCCATAATCTCAATGACCAAGCTGAGACTGTCATGATGCGTATTATGAGAGGAACAGGTCTTAAAGGGTTAAAAGGAATTGATTATATTAGAGATAACTGTATAATTAGACCAATCTTGGATGTAGAGAGAATAGATATAGAGGAATATTGTAAGGCTTATAATTTAAATCCTAGAATAGATAAAACAAATTTAGAAAACATATACACTAGAAATAAAATAAGGTTAGACCTTTTACCATATATGAAGGATAATTTTAATTCAAATGTAATAGAATCTATAGTGAGGATGAGCAATAGCTTAAAAAGTGACAACGATTATATTGAGAAAGAGGCAGAAGCTAAATTTAGAGAAGTTTCAAATATAAAAGAAAAGAGCTTTGTAGAGATAAATTTAGAAGATTTTATTTGCTTACATGATGCTATCAAAGTTAGGGTTCTTAGAAATTCTATAAAACATATACTAGGAGATACTAATTTTGTTGATCAAAAACATATAGAGGACATAATGTCTTTAGAAAGTGATTCAAAAGTAAATAAAATGATAACTCTTCCGAGAAATATATTTGTTTATAGAAAAAAAGACAGTATAATATTAACCAATGAGGAAATTGTTAGTGAGGAAATTGAATTTTATTACAATATACCTAGTAATGGGTTTATAAAAATAAAAGAATTAAAACAAATTATTGAGACCCAAGTAATGAGTATAGATAGGTATAAGAGTATGAAATTAGACAATTCATCTAAAGGGTTTGATTTTAATAAGGTAAAAGGGGGTATAGTAATAAGGAGCAGAAGGCAAGGTGATAAGATAAAACTTGCTATGGGAAGTAAAAAAGTGAAGGATTTATTCATAGATTTAAAAATCCCAAGAGAAGAAAGATGTAAAATTCCTATAATCACAGATAGTGAAGGAATAATATGTGTTGGAGATTATAAAATCAGTGAGAATTATAAAATTGATGAAAGCACAAAAGAAGTATTAAAAATTAATTTTAACAAATTATAGGGCAAAGCAATGTATGAAAGGAGGGCTTCTATATTGAATAAGTTGCTAAAAGGGGCAGGTTTTTATCTACTTGTTTTTATAATTATAGTAGGTATAGTTCAATTCTCAGGTAAGCCTACAGAAAAAATAAAAGATTTAAAATTTTCCCAAGTATATAGGGAATTAACAGATGAGAATATATCAAGATTGTACTTTGTAAATCAAACTTCTGTAGAAGGTACTATAAAAGATACAAATACAAAGTTTAAATCATATGTTCCAACAGAAATAATGGGAGATAAACTTGCAGATGAAGTGTTAGATCAAGCTAAGGCTGGAAAATTAACATTTGGTGGTGAAGCTAAACCATCTACACCTTGGTTTGTTGAGATGCTACCTACATTACTGTTAATATTCTTTATGGTAATTCTTTGGTTTGTATTTATGAATCAGTCTCAAGGTGGAGGCGGAAAGGTTATGAGCTTTGGTAAGTCAAAGGCTAAGGTTCATAAGGATGATGAAAAAACTAGAGTTACGTTTAAAGATGTAGCTGGATTGGATGAAGAAAAAGAAGATTTACAAGAAGTAGTAGACTTCTTGAAGAATCCTAAGAAATATATTGAATTAGGGGCAAGGATACCAAAAGGAATGCTTATGGTAGGACCTCCTGGAACTGGTAAAACATATCTATCAAGAGCAGTTGCTGGAGAAGCAGGAGTGCCATTTTTCAGTATAAGTGGTTCTGATTTCGTTGAGATGTTTGTTGGGGTTGGGGCTTCAAGAGTAAGAGATTTATTTGAGCAAGCTAAAAAAAGCGCTCCAGCTATAATATTTATAGATGAAATCGATGCAGTTGGTAGAAAGAGAGGAGCAGGTCTTGGTGGAGGTCATGATGAAAGAGAACAAACTCTTAATCAACTTCTAGTTGAGATGGATGGATTTGGAGTAAACCAAGGTATAATAATCATGGCAGCAACAAATAGACCAGATATACTTGACCCAGCTTTACTTAGACCAGGAAGATTTGACAGACAAGTAGTTGTTGGTACACCAGATGTAAAAGGTAGAGAAGCTATATTTAAAGTTCACTCAAGAAATAAACCGCTAAATGATGATGTTAAAATGGATGTATTAGCTAGAAGAACACCAGGATTTACTCCTGCTGATATAGAAAACTTAATGAATGAAGCTGCAATACTAACAGCTAGAAAAAGAGAAAAGAAAATTAAGATGGAAACTATAGAAGAAGCTATAACAAAGGTTATAGCAGGTGTAGCTAAGAAATCGAGAGTAATAAGTGAAAAAGAAAGAAGACTTACAGCATATCATGAAGGCGGGCATGCAGTTTGTGCTCATATACTTGAGGAAGTAAGTCCTGTTCATCAAGTTACAATAGTACCAAGAGGAAGAGCAGGAGGATTTACAATGCAGCTTCCTGTTGAAGATAAGTTCTATGCTACTAAAAATGAGATGAAAGAGAACATAGTAGTTTTACTTGGAGGTAGAGTAGCAGAAGAGTTAGTGCTAAAAGATGTGTCTACAGGAGCATCAAATGACTTAGAAAGAGTTACAGCTACTGCAAGAAGTATGGTAACAAAATATGGAATGAGTTCTAAACTTGGTCCAATGTCATTTGACAGTGATGATGAAGTATTTTTAGGTAATAGTTTTTCAAGTAAGAGAAACTATTCTGAAGAGGTTGCTTTTGAGATAGACCAAGAAACAAAACGTATAGTTGATGGTGCATATGATAAGACAAGAAGTATATTACAAGAAAACATGGATAGACTGGAGTATGTAGCACAAGCCTTACTTATCTATGAAACTTTAGATGCAGATCAATTTATAAAAGCATTTAATAAAGAATTACCATTAAATGATATTGAAAATGCAATTACAGAGGAAAATTCTCCTAAAGAAAATGAAGAGCAATTAACTATAAATCTAGAAAAAGATAGAGAAGAAAGAAACAATGTTGTTGATATAAATAAAAATCAAGAAAATAAATCTGATGAAGATAAATAATTTTAAAATATTGATTATTTTAAGAGTATTATCTATTAAGGATTAAATATTAAGACTGAAAGTATAATGTTAAATTGATAAACAAAGTATATTTGCATATATCAATCTAATTAATACTTTCAGTTTTTTTTGTGATTTTAGCAAAGATTAGGCAAAATATTAAGCTATGGGAATTAATGGTATGGGTATATAAGTTTACTTATGATAATATATTAAAAAGGAATTTTAAAATTAGTAGTATTAAAAATATATTAATAATGTATAATTACTTATTAGAAGAAAAGAAGTCATGAAATCATATCATATTAGAGGTGAAGTATGCGAGAGAAGATAATAGAAATTATATTAAATAATAAATCTGAGTTTATTTCGGGTGAAGAGTTGTCAAAGCAATTAGGTGTGTCACGTGCAGCTATATGGAAACATATGAAAGCTCTAAAAGAAGAGGGATATAATATAGAATCTGTAAATAAAAAAGGTTATAGATTAACAGAAAATCCAACTGATTTATTAAGTCCACAGAATATCTACTATAAATTAAATACAGAGTTTATTGGTAAGAATATTGAGCATCTTGATACTATAGATTCAACCAATGAATACGCAAAAAGAGTGGCTGTGAATAGTATAGATGGAACTGTGATTTTAAGTGAACATCAAGATATGGGAAAAGGTCGATTAGGAAGAACTTGGGATTCCAAACCCAATGAAGGGATTTGGATGAGTATTATTCTAAAACCAGATATGGAACCGTTTAAAGCACCATTTATAACTTTAATAGCAGGAGCAAGTGTAACACAAGCTTTAAATAATCTAGGGGCAAAGACTTTGATAAAATGGCCAAATGATGTTATTTTAAATGGGAAAAAAATATGTGGTATACTAACAGAATTGTCTGCTGAGATTGAAAGAACAAATTATGTTGTTCTTGGTATTGGAATAAATGTTAAAATAATGGACTTTGATTCAGAAATAGCTGAGAAAGCTACCTCATTGTATAAAGAAGGATACAAATTGTCTAGAGTAGATATTGTCAGAAATGTATTGGCTGAATTTGAAAAGTTATATTTAGATTATATTGCAAATAACTCAAAAGAAGAAACTTTAAAAATATGTAGAGATTATTCTGCTATTATAGATAAGAATATATATGTACTAAAAGGAAATGATAAAGAATTAGTTAAATGCTTAGATATAAATGAAGATGGTAACTTAGTAGTTCAGGGTAGTGATGGAAGTGTAAAAGAAATTGTTTCAGGTGAAGTTTCTATAAGAGGAGAAAATGGATATGTATGATAATATTTTAGATATAGAAGGTTTAAAGGTTGGGCAAGTTGAGGATAGAATAGGGCTGACTGGATGTACAGTAGTGATTTGTGAAGAAGGTGCAGTTTGTGGTGTTGATGTAAGAGGGTCGGCTCCAGGAACCAGAGAAACCGATTTATTAGACCCTGTAAATATGGTTCAAAAAGTTCATGCTATAGTTTTAGCAGGAGGTTCTGCATATGGTCTTGAATCTACTTGTGGAGTAAGTAGATACTTAGAAGAAAGAGGAATTGGTTTTGATGTTGGAGTTGGAAAAGTTCCTATAGTTGTTGGAGCAGTTTTATTTGATTTAGGAGTAGGAGATTTTAAGTGTAGACCAGATATACAAATGGGTTATAAAGCTTGTGAGGTGGCAAATACAACTGTTTTAAATCAAGGTAATTATGGAGCAGGATGTGGAGCTACTGTTGGAAAGATAAGAGGGCAAGAATATGCTATGAAAGGTGGAATAGGAAGTTATTCTATAAAACTAGATAATGGATTGATTGTATCTGCATTAATTGCTGTAAATGCTCTTGGAGATGTTTATGAGGATGGTAAGGTTATAGCAGGCGCCTTAAATGATAAAAAAACAGAAACAATTGATACATATAAATTGATGAAACAAGGTGCAAGTAAAGGTGGATTTAGTATAGATAATACTACAATTGGAGTTATAGCTACGAATGCTAAACTGACTAAAGCTGAATGTAAAAAAATATCTCAAATGGGTCATGATGGGTATGCAAAAGCTATTTTTCCTATCCATACACCTCATGATGGAGATACAATATTCACAATGTCAAAAGGTGAAATAGAAGCAGATATAACGTTATTAGGTTCATTGGCTGTAGAGGCTGTGGAAAAAAGTATAATAAATGCAGTAAAAAAAGCTGATAGTGTAGAAAATATAATAGCATATAAAGACATAGTAAAAAAATGAGAAATATGATGAAATTAGCATATTTTTCTTGTCAAATTGTTGACAATGACAACTCATCTTGATAAAATTATTCTTGTTAGAGCAGGCATCCTGAAAGTAGTAGCCTGACTCATAATGATAAGAAACAAGAGTAAGAAAAATCAAAAAATTAAGTAGTCCGGCATCGTTAGTGAGCTGGAACGGAGGTGTATTTTTTATGATGAACACAAGTGCATCAGTAAGAAAAGTAAATGTAAGAAAGATGACTATAATAGGGGTACTATCAGCTATTTCTATTATGCTATCTATGACTCCATTGGGATTTATTCCAGTTGGACCTACAAAAGCAACTATAATGCATATACCAGTTATTATTGGAGCTATTATGGAAGGACCAATAGTTGGGGCAGCAATAGGCTTTATATTTGGAGTATCAAGTCTTTTAAACGCTATAGTAAACCCAACAGTAACATCTTTTGTTTTTATAAATCCATTAGTTTCAATATTGCCAAGAGTTATGATAGGTATATTGGCTTATTATGTATATCAACTAATAATCAATGCTACAAGTAAGGTATACATATCTGGATTAATTACAGGAGCTGTAGGTTCTTTGTTAAATACAGCTGGTGTTTTAGGAATGATATATGTTTTATATGCTGACAAGTATCTTCAAGCAATGGGTCAAAATGGTTCAGCAGGAAAGGTTATAATGGCTCTTGCCGCAGCAAATGGAGTACCAGAAGCAATAGTAGGAGCTTTAGTAGTAGCTGCCGTTGCTGCTGTACTTAAGAAAAGCAAAAAATAGAAAGAAGGTTAATGACATATGCTTCTAGTATTTGATGTTGGAAATACTAATATGGTTTTAGGTATATATAAAGGTGACAAGTTAGTTAATTATTGGAGAATTAAAACAGATAAGGAAAAAACATCTGATGAATATGGAATTCTAATAAGTAGCTTATTTAAGTATGATGATGTGGATATAAATGCTATTGATGATGTAATAATATCATCTGTAGTTCCAAACGTTATGCATTCTCTTGAAAATTTTTGTATAAAATACTGTAAAAAGCATCCATTGATAGTAGGTCCAGGCATAAAAACAGGTCTAAATATAAAATATGATAATCCAAAACAAGTTGGAGCAGACAGGATAGTTAATGCTGTAGCAGGCATAGAAAAATATGGGGCACCAAGTATACTTGTAGATTTTGGAACAGCAACTACATTTTGTGCTATTTCTGAAAAAGGTGAATATCTAGGGGGTACAATAGCACCAGGAATAAAGATATCTAGTGAGGCATTATTCCAAAGTGCATCTAAATTGCCTAGAGTAGAATTAGCAAAACCAGGTATGACTATTTGTAAAAGTACTGTATCGGCTATGCAATCTGGCATAATTTATGGATATGTAGGTTTAGTTGATAAAATAATAAATATGATGAAAAAAGAATTAAATTGTGATGATGTTAAAGTTATAGCTACAGGTGGGCTAGCTAAACTAATTGCTTCAGAAACAAAAAGTATAGATTATGTAGATGGTTTTTTAACGCTAGAAGGATTAAGAATAATATATGAAAAAAACCAAGAATAATTAATACAGGGAATTGGATTATATATCCAGTTCCCTTTTTATGATAGTTTTTTAGTGTTATGTGGTATATTATAATGAGGAAATGCAGATTTAGAAATAAAATCACAAAAACAAAGGAAAAAATAGGAGAAAAACGATGAAAATAGGAAATTTAGAATTAAAAAATAAAGTTTTTCTGTCACCTATGGCAGGGGTAACAGACCTTCCATTTAGATTAATTTGTAAAGAACAAGAATGTGGACTTTTATATACAGAAATGATAAATGGTAAGGCACTTTGCTATGATGATGAAAATACTAAAAAAATGCTTAAGATAGAAAAAGAAGAACATCCTGTAGCTGTTCAGATATTTGGTTCTGAGCCAGATTTTATGGGAAGAGCAGCAGAAATAATGAACGAATATCCAAATGAAATCCTTGATATAAATATGGGATGTCCAGCTCCAAAAGTAGTTAAAAATGGGGATGGTTCAGCACTTATGAAAAATCCTAAACTTGCAGAGCAGGTATTAAAGGCAGTAGTGAAGAATTCAAAGAAACCAGTTACTTTAAAAATAAGAAAAGGATGGGATGATAATAGTATAAATGCTGTTGAGATAGCAAAGATAGCAGAAGCTTGTGGAATAAGTGCTTTAGCAATACATGGAAGAACGAGAGAGCAATATTATACAGGTAAAGCAGACTGGAATATAATTGCAGATATTAAGAAAAATTTAAATATACCTGTTATAGGAAATGGTGATGTATTTACAATAGAAGATTCAATAAATATGTTAGACAAAACGGGTTGTGATGCTATAATGATAGGTAGGGGTGCTCAGGGTAACCCATGGATATTTAAAAGAATAAACCATTATATGAATACAGGCGAGATTTTACCAGAGCCAACTCTTAACGAAAAGATAAGTACTGCCATTAAACATTTAAAGCTTGCAGTAGAAGAACATGGAGAGTATGTAGCTGTAAGGGAAATGAGAAAACACATCGCTTGGTATTTAAAAGGTCTTAGAAACTCTGCAAGATTAAGAGATGAAATTAATAAAATAGAAGACTATCAAGAAGTTGTGTCGAAATTGGAGTGCTATATGGAAGACTCCTTGACATAAAAATAATAGTGACTTATAATATAGCGCATAAATTAAAAAAAGATTATAAAAATTTTAAAATATAATTAGGAAAATTCCTAAGAAATTTGTGAAGGAGTTGTATTTATAATGGAAGAGAATAAAGAGTTTTTATTGACACAAGAGGGATACGATAAATTAGAAGAAGAATTAGAGAATTTAAAGGTTGTAAAGAGAAAAGAAGTTGCAGAGAGAATAAAGGTTGCTATATCTTTTGGTGATTTATCTGAAAATGCTGAGTATGATGAAGCTAAAAAGGAACAGGCACAGGTTGAAGAAAGAATCTTAAAATTAGAAAATATGGTTAGAAAAGCTGTTATCATAGATGAAAGCAAAATAGACCTTAATGTTGTTACAATAGGTTCAATAGTTAAAGTTAAAGATTTAGAATTTGATGAAGATGTTGAATATACTATAGTTGGTTCAACAGAAGCAGACCCATATGATGGCAAAATATCAAACGAATCTCCTGTAGGAAAAGCGCTTTTAGGAAGAGCTGTTAAAGAGGTTGTAGAGGTGCAAGTTCCTGATGGAGTTGCTAAGTTTGAAATATTAGAAATAAGAAGATAATCTGGAGGAAAAAAATGAAAAATAATCAACAAAGCAATGAAGAAGCACAAATTCAAGAAGACCTTAGTGAAGTACTTCAAGTAAGAAGAGATAAACTAAAAAAATTACAAGAATCAGGTAGAGACCCTTTCAAAGAAAGTAGATATGATAGAACTCATTATTCTATGGAAATAAAAGATAACTTTGAAACTCTTGAAGGTCAAACTACAAAAATAGCAGGACGTATCATGAGCAAGAGAATACAAGGTAAAGCTGGTTTTATAGATATTCAAGACCAAGAAGGAAGAATTCAATCTTATGTAAGATTAGATGCTATAGGGGAAGAAGAATATAGTGTATTTTCAACATATGATATTGGAGACATAGTTGGTATTGAAGGGGAAATATTTAGAACTAAAAGGGGCGAAATATCTGTAAAGGCTAAATGTGTAGTATTATTATGCAAATCTTTACAAGTTTTACCAGAAAAATATCATGGATTAAAAGATCAAGAATTAAGATATAGACAAAGATATGTTGATTTAATAGTGAACCCAGAAGTAAAAAATGCTTTTTTAATTAGAACGAAAGCATTAAAGGCATTGAGAGCGTATTTAGATGACAGAGGATTTTTAGAAGTTGAGACTCCAATATTAAATACTATAGCTGGTGGAGCGAATGCTAGACCTTTTATAACTAACCATAACACTTTACATATACCAATGTATTTAAGAATAGCAAACGAATTATACTTAAAGAGACTTATTGTTGGTGGATTTGATAAAGTTTATGAAATGGGAAGAATGTTTAGAAATGAAGGTATGGATTTAAAACATAATCCTGAATATACTGCTATAGAATTATATCAAGCATATGCAGACTACACTGATATGATGGAGATAACAGAAAATGTTGTTGCACATATGGCTGAAGTTGCTACAGGAAGCATGATAATCAACTATCAAGGAACAGAAATAAACTTTACACCTCCTTGGAAGAGAATGACTATGGAAGATTGTGTGAAGGAATATTCTGGCGTAGATTTTTCTGCAATAAATACAGATGAAGAAGCATTAGAAGTTGCTAGAGAAAAAGGAATAGAAATAAAGCCTGGAATGAGAAGAGGGGAAGTAATAAATGCTTTCTTTGAAGAGTTTGGAGAAGATAAATTAATCCAACCAACATTTATAACACATCATCCAGTTGAAGTATCTCCATTATCTAAGAGAAATACTGAAGACCCAAGAAGAACTGATAGATTTGAAGCTTTTGCTAATAAATGGGAGTTAGCTAATGCATTTTCTGAGCTTAATGACCCAATTGACCAAAAAGGAAGATTTATGGACCAATTGAGAAAAAGAGAATTAGGTGATGATGAAGCTTTTGAGATGGATGATGATTTCTTAAAAGCATTAGAAGTAGGTTTACCTCCTACAGGTGGACTAGGAATAGGTATAGATAGAGTTATTATGCTATTAACTAATTCTCCATCTATAAGAGATGTATTATTATTCCCTACTATGAAACCTATTGATAATAATCAAAATAAAGAAGAAGAAGAAAAATAAAAAATACAAGCATTCTACTAAGTTTTAAATAAAATAGAGCTATTAAATTATCAATAAATAGCTTTATTTTATTTAAAATGTCAATGTAGAATGCTTTTTATATGTTCTAAAGAAGTTTTCATGTATTTAATTTATAAATTACCAACAAACGTTACAAATTGATATTAGTTTTTGTTGATTGGAACTTTATATTTAGAAAATATGATTGAAAGTAATTTATTATGAAAATATTTAAAGTAATTTTTGGGAAGGAAAAAGGAATAATTTTTGAGAATACTATATATAAAAAATTATTGGGGGAATGTGTGATGTTTCAAGTAATTGATTTTTTATGTTTAGTTTGTATTGGATTTTTAGTTCTTGATGTTATGGTATATTTTTGTAAGGATGCAATGGATATATTTGAAAGTACAACTAAGGTTAATAAAGTTAAGAGTATAAATGTTTGGGCAGATAGAGTCAGAGCCAACTCATATTCTTACGAAAATAAAATTGCAAAATAGGAAAAACTGTATATGCATGTGTTACTTGTAATATCAAGGGTTATATCTGTTAGTTTTAGTTAAAAGTATTAAAAAAAACAAAGAGTTATAACCTTTTTTAAAATAAAAAACAAAAAAAGTATTGACGAATTATTTTTAAGGTGATATAGTATTACTTGTCCCCAAGAAAAGGGCAAACATGAAAAATGAACTTTGAAAATTAAACAGTAGGTTAATTTATAAAAACAAGAAACAAACCATAAAGCCAGATATTTAGATAACAATAGTATCTGAGCCTGATAAACTTTTAT